>NZ_JAJAQC010000024.1 GCF_027604915.1 Streptomonospora mangrovi | reverse complement strand
GTGGGCGGGCATGAGCGGGGCGAGCAGGTCCCACTCGGCGTCGGTGAGTTCATGGCGTCGGACCATGAATCCCAAGGATTACCGAAGACCAGCCCGCCCCGCAGACCTTTCAAAAAACAGGACCTAGCGGGCCGGCCGCGCACACGGCGGCGCCCGGGGCCGGTGGCCCCGGGCGCCTTGTCGTGCGCCTCCCAGCGCGCGCTACTCGTCGGGCATGAGCTGCTTGCGCAGCTTGGCAAGCGACGCCGAGAGCGTGCGTGAGACGTGCATCTGCGACAGGCCGACGATCTGGGCGATCTCGGCCTGCGTCTTGTTGCCCGCGAACCGCAGCAGGACGATGCGGCGGTCACGCGCCGACAGGGTGGCCAGGGCCGGGCCGAGCGACGCGCGGTCGGCGACGCCCTCCAGGTCGTGGTCCTCCTCGCCGAGCGTGTCGCCCAGCGTCTTGTCCTCCTCCTCGGCCCCGTAGGGCACGTCGAGGGACAGGGCGCTGTAGGCCGACGAGGCGTCGATCAGCTCCAGAGTGTCGTCGACACTCATCTCCAGCCGTTCGGCGATCTCAGCCACCGTGGGCGAACGCCCGAACTCCTGGGCGAACGTCGAGGTCACCCGGTTGAGTTCGGGCCGCTTCTCCTGGTACTTGCGCGGCACCCGGATGGCCCAGGTGCGGTCCCGGAAGTGGCGCTTGACCTCCCCGGTCATCATGGGGAGGGCATAGGAGATGAACTCCTTGCCGTAGTCCGGGTTGAAGTCGCGGATCGCCTGGACGAGGCCGACCGTCACCACCTGGCGCAGGTCCTCCTCGGGCTCACCGCGGTTGCGGTAGCGGCGGGCGATGCGCCGGATCACCGGGGCGTGCAGATCCACCAGGTTCCGATAGATCTCGTCCCGTTCCGGCGATCCCTTTTCGGTATTGCTGAGTTGTTCGAACAGCTCCCGTGTCCTGGCGTAGTACGCCTCATCGGACTTGCTGTTCTTGCCGTTGGTACGGCGGGTACTGCGCGGACGCGGTACTGCGGTCTCTGTCCGTTCGCGGACAACGCTCGATGGAGCCATCGTCGTCATTCCTCGCTGCGTCGGATTCGGACCGCCGACCACCTGCCTCCTGACGAACGGCGCGTTGTGCTGCGCCGATGCGGAACCCTTGGATATACGGACCTACCGCAGCGGGGACCGGGAGACACGTGATGGGCGTCGTCAGGCCGCGCTTTCGGACCTCCTGCACAACATTCTTGACCATATCGAGACCCACTCGATCCGGCCACCCCGGGGACGCTAACGATAATCGGCCTTTGCGTCCAATTGGGAAGTGATAGCCGCCGATGTCCGGGTAGGCGGGAAGGTCAAGGAGTCTGTCTGGAACCCGCATAACCCGACCCGGAGGTCCATGTGCGCACCGGCGCCACCGACGCCCACGCCTCAGGCGCGCGCCCCGCGCCCGCCCCCCGCCCGGCACCCGGCGGCGCCCCCGAAGACCCGGCCGCCGCGCGGGTGGGGATCGTGATCGCCACCCGCGACCGGCGCGCCGAACTCGCCACCACGCTGCGCCGCCTGGCCGCCGCCCAGCCCGGAGCGCCCGTCACCGTGGTCGACAACGCCTCCACCGACGGCACCCCCGACCTGGTGGCCGAGGAGTTCCCGCGCGTGCGCCTGGTGCGGCTGCCCGAGAACCTGGGCTGCGCCGCCCGCAACGTCGGGGTCCGCCACACGCCCACCGACTACGTCGCCTTCTGCGACGACGACTCCTGGTGGCCCGCCGACGCCCTGGCCCGCGCCGCCGCCGCCTTCGACGCCCACCCCCGGCTCGGCCTGGTGGCCGCCGCCACCTTCGTCGGCGAGGAGGAGCGCCCCGACCCCATCAACGACCTGCTGGCGCGCGGCCTGGGCCCGGCGCCGCCCGGCCTGCCCGGGCCCCGCGTCCTGGGCTTCCTGGCCTGCGCGGCGATCGTGCGCCGCGAGGCGTTCCTGGCCGCCGGCGGGTTCAGCGAGCTGCTGTTCTTCACCCACGAGGAGGCGCTGCTGGCCCAGGATCTCGCCGCTCTGGGCTGGGAGGCGTGCTACCTGCCCGAGGTCCGCGCCCACCACCACCCCTCGCGCAGCCGCCCGCCCGGCGCCTGGCGGCGCCGCCTGGAGCTGCGCAACCGGGTGCTGGTGCACTGGCTGCGCCGCCCGGCGGGCCGCGCGCTGGGCGCGACCGCCCAACTGGCGGCGGCCGCCGCGTCGGCGCCCGAGGCGCGCGGCGCCCTGGCCGACGTCGCCCGCGACCTTCCGCGCACGCTGCGCGCCCGCCGCCGGCTGCCCGCCCGCGTCGAGCGCGACCTGCGGGTGCTGGAGCGGTGACGGCGGTGGCGAAAACGTCCGACCGCGACCCGCGCATCGGTGTGGTAATCATCACACACCAGCGCCGCTCCGAACTGCTGCGCACCCTCACCCACCTGACCGCCCTGCCCGAGCGCCCGCCGCTGGTCGTGGTGGACAACGCCTCCACCGACGGCACCGCCGAGGCCGTGGCCGCCGACTTCCCCGACGTCCTGCTGGTCCGGGCGGGCGCCAACCTGGGCGCGGTGGGCCGCAACATCGGGGTGGAGGCGCTGGAGGTCCCCTACGTCGCCTTCGCCGACGACGACACCTGGTGGGAGCCCGGGTCGCTCACCCGCGCCGCCGACCTGCTGGACGCCCACCCCGACGTCGCCTCGCTCACCGCGCGGATCCTGGTGGAGCCCGGGGGCACCGAGGACCCCATCACCCCCGAGCTGCGCCACTCGCCCGTGCCGGGCCGGCCCGGCCTGCCCGGACCCGCCCTGCTGGGCGTGCTGGCCGGCGCCTCGGTGCTGCGCGTCAGCGCCTTCCGCCAGGTCGGCGGGTTCCACGAGCGGCTGTGGCTGGGCGGCGAGGAGGAGCTGCTGTCGCTGGACCTGGCGGCGGCCGGTTGGTGGATGTGCTGGATCGAGGACATGGTGGTGCACCACGCCCCCTCGCGCGGGCGCGACAGCACCGCGCGGCGCCGACTGGGGATCCGCAACACGCTGTGGACCGCCTGGCTGCGCCGCCCCGCCGGGGCCGCCCTGCGCCGCACCGGCGCGGTGCTGGGCGCGGTGCCGCGCGACACCGCCAGCGCCAGGGCCGTGGCCGCCGCGCTGGCCGGGCTGCCCTGGGTGCTGGCCCAGCGCCGGCCGGTGCCGGCGCGGGTGGAGGAGGGGCTGCGGCTGCTGGAGGCGCCCCAGCGCAGTTCGCCGGCGCGCCGCTACGTGGGCTGAGCCGCCCGCCGGGGCGGAGCCGGGGGCCGGTGCCGGGCCCGCACCGCGCCCGGATCCGGGGCGCGGGCGGCGGCACCGGCGCGCGCGGCCGGCGGCGGCGCGTGCGGGCTCGGCGCTCGGCGTCGGCCGGCCCGGCGCGTCGGCCGGGGCCGGGTGGCCCGCCTCAGCGCCCGGAGTCCGGCGGGCCGGTGGGGTCCTCGCCGGTGCGGGCGATCTTCTCGGCCAGCTCCGCCAGCTTGACGTTGAGGTTCTGCGAGGCCGCCTTGAGCCGCTCCCACGCCTGCTCGGCGGTCATCTGGTGGCGCTCCATCAGGATGCCCTGGGCCTGCCCGATGGTCTCGCGGGTGTCCAGCGCGCGGTTGAGGTTGGCGATGCGCCGGTTGGCCTCCAGCGCCGAGGCGGCCTGCGCGGAGTAGATGACGCCCACCTCGTGGGCGCGGTCGTCGAAGGCGTGCGCGGCGCGGGCGTAGAGGGTGAGGGCGCCCAGGGTGCCCTGGGCGGTGAACAGGCGGAAGCTCAGCAGGCTGCCGACGGGAAGCTTGGCGGCCTCGGCGGCGTAGCGCGGCCAGCGCCGGTCGGCGGCGACGTCGGGCAGGTGGATGTGGGTGCTGGACCACATGGCGTCGATCGAGGGGCCCTCGCCCAGGCTGCGCTGGAGGTCGTCGCTGCGGCGCACCACCTCGTGGGTGTAGACGGGGGTGTCGACCTTGCGGCGGGACTCCACCAGCGCGACCCCGGCGTGGTCGCAGCCGGGGACGGTGGCCACCGCCAGGTCCACGATCCGCTGCATCGTCTCGTGGACGTCGGGCTCGGCGAACAGCGACCGGACCACGTCGGCGAGGCTTTCCGGGAGGGGTGACTGTTCGTTGTGGAGCATCGCACGCCCTTCTGTGCCGTTGGACGAAATGCCGGGTCCGGACCACAACCCGGAGTGAAGCCGACGCACAGCACATGGCGCCAGTCGGCGGGACCGAATGGCTTCTCGGATGGTGGACCGGGATGCGACCGAACAAGGCCGCCGCGGAATTCACGCAGAGGTTTGCGAGTATTCCCGGCGGCCATGCCTGTGTCAACGACTGTACCCTAGGTGGCGCCCGCAACCGGCACGGACGCGGCATCGCGCCGTTGGCACTGTGGACCCGGGGCGGGCCGCCCACCGGTGCGGGGCCGCCGATCCACCAGGACGAACCGCGCGGCCGGCGCCCGCGCGCGCCGAGGTCCGGTGCGGGGCGCCCGCCGGGGCCGCGCGGGTCCGCCGCCCACGGTCCGCCCGCCGCCGCGCGGCGGCGGGGTGCGCCCGCGGCCCCCGTTTTCGTTGCGCCGCTATTCGTTTCCCCGGGAGGGTGCGCACCCGTGTGAAAGGCGATTAAAGAAAGCGGCAGTTTATGGAATGGCCGGATTGCCGGTGCCCGCCGCGCGGCGTTCGCAATTCCCGGCCATTCGCCCGCCCGGGGCGGAGCCCGCAAGGGGCTTTGGGCCCCCGCGCGCGGCCGGGCCCCCGCGCACGGGCGCGCCCGGCCCCCGTGGTCGGAGGGCCGGGCGCGCCCGTGTCGGCGGAGGGGCGGCGTCAGCCGCCGTAGAACTCGACCTCCCCGGGGTCGGGCCGCTCGACCTCGGCCTCGGTGATGTCGCCGCCCTCGCGGTCGGTCACCCGCGCCTCCTGGAGCACCTCGGGCTCGTCCTCGGCGTGGAACTGACTGACCAGCGCGCCGCCGAAGCCGCCGTGGTCCTCGGGCGTGGAGGCGAACGGCACCATGCCGGGGCCGGCCCAGTCCTGGGACTCCACGGCGTCGATCAGGCTCTGCCGCGTGAGGTCCTCGCCGGCCGCCATCAGCGCCTGGGCCATCATCGTGGCCTGCACCATGCCGTAGACCGTGGTGTTGGTCATCGGGCTCTCGGAGTCGGCGTACTCGTCGTAGATGTCGGAGTAAAGCTGGATCCAGGGGTCGTCGGGGGTCTCCACCGTGGGCAGGTAGCTGGTGTAGATCATGCCCTCCAGCAGTTGCTCGGCCGGCAGGTCCTCGGTGCCGGCCTCGGCCGCGAACTCCGACAGCAGCCCGGTCAGCGTGGCGGTGTCGGCGCCGATCGAGCTGACCACAAGCTGCGGCTCGTAGCCGATGCGCTGGGCCTCCAGGATCAGCAGCGCGGTGAACGCCGGGATGCAGGAGCACACCACCACGTCGGCGCCGGCCTCCTCCAGCGCCGCCACCTGCGGCCCCAGGTCGGTGTTGCCCGGGTCGTAGGCCTCGGAGGCCACCACCATGTCGCGGACGTACTGGTTGAGCCCGGCCTCGGAGTCGGTGCCCACGTCGTCGTTCTGGTAGAGGTGGCCCACCTGGGCGTCGGGCATGTTCTCGGCGATGTACTGCCCCTGGATCTTGGCCTCCTTGGTGTAGTCCACCTGGAAGCCGTAGCTGAGCGGGTACTCCTGGGGGCGGTTCCACATCAGCGCGCCCGAGGACACGAACAGGTCGGGCACGCCCTCCTCGTTGAGGAAGTCGATGACCTTGGAGTGGGTGGGCGTGCCCAGGCCGCCCAGCATCGCGAAGATCTCCTCGGTGTGCACCAGGTCGCGGGTGACCTCGATGGTGCGCGCCGGGTCGTAGACGTCGTCCTCCACCACGTAGTCGATCCGCCGGCCGTGGATGCCGCCGTTGTCGTTGACGTAGTCGAACACCGCCGCGTGGCCCACCGAGATCTGCGCGTAGCCCGGCGCGGCCGGCCCCGTCAGCGGCTGGTGGGTGCCGATGGTGATCGCGTCGTCGGTGACCCCCGTGGAGACGTCGAGGTCGGCCGCCGCGCCGTCCTCCACCTCGCCCGCGCCGCCGCAGGAGGTCGCCAGCAGGGCCGCGGCCATCAGCCCGGCCAGGGTGACTATCGGTCTTCTCATGTGTGCTCTCCCGGATAGGGGTGGGGGTGGGGGGACGGTGCGGGCAGGTGCGGGGAGGTCGGTCAGCGCCCGCGGCGGACCAGGCCGGCGAGCCGGCTGAACATCCCGTGCAGGCCCTGCGGCCAGATGAGGATGACCAGGATCAGCAGCACGCCGAAGAACACGATCGGCAGGTTGTTGGCGACGTTGGTGCCCAGGGACAGGGAGTGCGCCAGCTCCTGGCCCCACAGCTCGACGTAGACCAGCGCCACGGCGCCCCAGAACGCGCCCCACATGCTGCCCAGCCCGCCCAGCACCAGGGCCGCCAGCAGGCTCAGCGACAGCGCGACCGTGAAGGAGCTGGGGGTGGCGGTGCCCAGCAGGTAGGCCTGGCAGGCGCCGGCCAGGCCGCCGCTGCCCGCGCTGATGAGGAACGCGGTCACCTTGGTGCGGCCCACCGGGATCCCGGCCAGCGCCGCCGCCGACTCGTCGTCGCGCAGCGCCCGCATGCGCCGCCCCAGCCGTCCGGCGTTGACCGTGGCCAGCACCACCAGCCCGACCAGCGCGGTCAGCCACACCGCCGCCGCCTGCCACTGGCTGGTGGTCACCACCCCGGCCAGCGCGGGCGGCGCGCCGCGCACCGAGAAGGCCAGGCCGTTGCTGCCGCCCAGCAGCTCGGGGAAGCGCACGGTCAGCGCGGGCAGCCCCACCGCCAGCGCCAGGGTCGCCCCGGCAAGGTAGGGGCCGTGCAGGCGGGCGGTCGCCGCGCCCACCAGCACCCCGGCCGCGCAGCTCACCACCACGGTGAGCAGCATGTTCAGCCACAGCGGGAACGCCGGCTGGTGCAGCACCAGCAGCGCCATGGTGTAGGCGCCGATGAACATGAACGCGCCGTGGCCCAGCGACACCTGCCCGCTGTAGCCGATGAGCAGTTGCAGCCCGGCGATGGCCAGCATGTAGTAGCCCACGCTGCCGATGCGCAGGTCCTCGGCCGGGCCGGTCAGGGAGGTCAGCGCCAGCACCGCGGTGAATGCGGCCAGCGCCGCCAGGGGGAACCGCACCAGCGCGGGCAGCGCCCGCCAGCGCCCGGCCGCGCCGGGGCCGCCGCCGCGCCGCGCCCGGGGGGCCGGGGCGGTGGACTCGTGGTTGCGCAGGGACACCATGGCTACACCTTTCGCGCGGTCGGGCGGGAGAACAGCCCGTCCGGCCGGACGCTGAGGACCAGGACGAGGATGGCCAGGGCCGCCAGGGTGGTCAGCTCCGGCCCGGCGTAGCCGGACACATAGGACAGGCACAGGCCGATCAGGACGCCGCCCACCAGGGCGCCGAAGGGGTTGTCCAGCCCGCCCACCACGGCGGCGGCGATGGCGTAGACGAACACCGCGTCCAGCACGTTGGGGAAGATGAACGGCGGCGCGGCGAGCATGCCCGCCAGCGCGCCGATGAGCGAGGCGATGGCCCAGCCGGCGGTCAGCATCAGCCCCACCCGCACCCCCGACAGCCGCGCGGCCTCGGGGTGGAAGGCGGCCGCCCGCATCCGCAGCCCCAGCGGCGTGAACCGGTAGAGCGCGAACAGCAGCAGCGCGGCGGCGGCCACCGACCCCAGCGCGAACCAGTCGGAGGCGGAGAACCGGCCCCGGTAGTCCAGCGGGTAGGAGAAGGAGTGCGGCTCGTTGGACCACACCATGCCCGCCACGCCCTGGAGCACCAGCAGCAGGCCCAGGGTGACGATGATGGCGTTGAGCGGGGAGCGCCCGTGCACCGGGCGGATGAGCAGCCGCTCGGTCGCCGCGCCCAGCACCAGTCCGGTCACCAGCGCGGCGCCGAACCCCAGCCAGTAGTTGCCGGTGGCCTGGGACACCGTGTAGGCGATGTAGACCGAGATCAGGGCCAGCGCCGGCTGGGCGAAGTTCACCACGCGGGTGGCCTGGTAGATGATGACCAGCGACAGCGCCAGGGCGGCGTAGACCGCGCCCGAGGACAGCCCGCTGAGGGTCAGGTCGATGAAGTGGTTCACGGCTCCCCCTAGAAGCCCAGGTAGGCGTGGCGCATGCGGTCGTCGGCCAGGAGCCGCTGGGAGGTGTCGGACACCACGACCGCGCCCTGGCTGAGCACGAACCCGTGGTCGGTGATCGCCAGCGCGCTGCGCGCGTTCTGCTCCACCAGCACCACGGTCAGGCCCTGTGCGGCGCGCAGGTCGCGCAGCGTGCGCATGATCTGCCGGGTCACCATCGGCGCCAGGCCCAGCGAGGGCTCGTCCAGCAGCAGCACGCGGGGGCGGGCCATGAGCGCCCGGCCCAGCGCCAGCATCTGGCGCTCGCCGCCCGAGAGGGTGGCGGCCGGCGCGCCCAGGCGCTCGCGCAGCCGGGGGAACAGCTCCAGGACCTCCTCGCGGCGCTCGGCGCGCTCGCGTCGGCCCGCGCGCCACAGCCCGCCCAGGCGCAGGTTCTCCTCAACGCTCAGCTCCACGATCACCCCGCCGCCCTCGGGCACGTGGACCAGGCCGTGGTGCACGTGGCGCTCGGCGGGCAGCCGGGTGACGTCGGCGCCGTCCAGCAGCACCCGGCCGGAGGAGGCGCGCTTGAGGCCGCTGACGGTGCGCAGCAGCGTGGTCTTGCCCGCGCCGTTGGCGCCCAGCACGGCGCAGATCGCGCCGCGCGGCACCCGCATGGTCACCCGGTCCAGCGCGGTGACCGCGCCGTAGCCGGCGCTCAGCTCTTCGATGCTCAGGATCGGGTCGTCGTCAGGCATCGGAGTCCTCCTCGGCGGCGCCCAGGTAGGCCTGGGCGACCGCGGCGTCGGCCTGGATCTCGGCGGGGGTGCCCTGGGCGATCACCTGGCCGAAGTTGAGCACCACGATGTGGTCGCAGACGGCCATCACCAGGTCCATGTGGTGCTCGACCAGCAGCACGCCCATGCGGGCGCTGAAGCCGCGCACCGCCTCGCCCAGGGCGGTGATGTCCTCGCCGGAGAGCCCGCTGGCGGGCTCGTCCAGCAGCAGCAGTTCGGGGTCGGCGACCAGGGCGCGGGCCAGGGCCACGCGCTTCTGCACGCCGAAGGGCAGGGTCGCCGGCAGCGCCCGCGCGGCGTCGGCCACCCCGAACTCCTCCAGCGCCGCCATCGCGCGCTCGCGCAGCCGGCGCTCGTCGCCGTGGTAGTGGCCCAGGCCGGTGAGCATGGCGAAGGTGCCGCCGCGCGCGAGCCGGTCGGCGCCCACCATGACGTTCTCCAGGGCGGTGAGGCCGGGGAACAGGTTGAGGCCCTGGAGCGTGCGGGCGATGCGCAGGCCGGCCAGGTGGTGGGGGCGGTGCGCGCGCAGCACGCGGCCCTTCCAGGCGACGGTGCCGTGCTGGGGGCGGACCACCCCCGACACCACGTTGAACAGGGTCGTCTTGCCCGCGCCGTTGGGGCCGATCAGTCCCACGACGGTGCCGGGCGCCACCGCCAGCCCCACGTCGCTCAGGGCGGTCAGGCCGCCGAAGCGGACGGTGATCCCCTCGGCGGCGAGTAAGGGGTCGGGCGTTGTGGTGGTCATCGGCGCTCTTTCCAAGCCGGGGGCGGAGTGTCGCAAGTCACAGACCGTCCGGTCGGCATGTTGGGGACGGGGATGGGCGGAGGGTGCGGGGGTCGTGAGGTCACGGGCTGCGGGGGAGGAGAAAGGGGCGGGGTCGGGGGAGGCGGGCGGGGGCGCCCCGGTCAGCGGAACATGCGGGCCAGGTCCACGCGCGAGCGGATGTTGAGCTTGCGGAAGATCCCCCGTAAGTGGTGCTCGACCGTGCGCGGGCTGATGAACATGTGCGCGGCGACCTCGCGGTTGGTCGCGCCCTCGGCCACCAGCAAGGCGATCTGGTGCTGCTGGGTGGTCAGCCCGTGGCCGGCCCGGGCCGGCTCGCCCGCGGACTCCGGATCGCCGATCGCCCGCAGTTCGGCGCGCGCCTGCTCCACCCACAGCCGCGCCCCGATCCACTCGAAGGTCTCCAGCGCCTCGCGCAGGTGCTCGCGCGCCCGGCCCGGCAGCCGGTTGCGGCGCAGCACGGTGCCGTAGAGCAGCGCGGTGCGCGCCCGCTCCACGTCGTCGTCGCCGCAGGCCCGGTGAAGCTGCACCGCCTCGGCGAAGCAGCGCTCGGCCTCCTCCGGCGGCGCCAGCAGCCCCCGGCAGCGCATCGCCACCGCCAGCGCGCTCAGACTGCCGGTGGCCGCCGCCCAGGACTCGTAGGGCGCCAGCGCGGCGGCGGCGCGCTCGGTGCGCCCGGTGCGCACGCACGCCTCCACGAACACCGGCGCGGTCAGCAGCCGCATCGTGGGGTGGCCGTAGCCGGGTCCGGCGTGGGTCAGCGAGCGCAGCCGGGAGTAGGCGCCCGCCGCGTCGCCCTGGGCGAGGTCCAGCAGCGCCAGCGCCCACGAGCTGAGCGACGCCGGCAGGCCCAGGCTGTTCTCGCTGGCGCGCTCGGCCACCGCCCGCGCCCGCGCGTGGCAGGTCTCGACGTCGCCCTGGATGGCGGCCAGCAGGCTGAGCGCGGCCAGGTGGTGGGTGGCGCAGTTGGGCTGGGCGGTCTCGCGCGCCAGCCGCAGGCCGGTCATGCAGTTGCCGATGCCCGAGGGGAACCGGCCGCTCCAGAACTCCGAGTAGACGAGGAACTCCAGCGCCTGGGGCACCACCGCCAGCGCGCCCCGGCGCCGGGCGACGGCGACGGCGCGCGTGGCCAGGGAGTGCACCAGCGGGGCGTCGCCCAGTCGCAGCCCGGCGATGCTGGCCCAGATCAGCTCCACGGGGGAGTCGATCTCCTCGGCGATGTCGGTGGCCCGGCGCAGCGGGCCCACGGCGGCGGCGTACTCCCCGGCGAAGGACAGCGCGGCGCCCTCCATGAACGCGAAAGCCAGGCGCATGACCGGCGGGTCGTTGTCGCGGGCCAGCGGCGCCAGCCGGCGCGCGGCGGCGGCGTGGCGCACCGGGTCGCCGGCGAAGGAGGCGGCGTCGGCGGCGCGCATCAGCGCCCGCACCGCCAGTTCGCGGTCGTGGGGGATCAGCCGCTCGGCGGTGGCAAGGAGGGCGTCGGCGGTGTCCAGGGCGTTGCCTTCGCGCAGCCGGATCTGGCCCCGGATCAGTTCGAGCACGCCCTCCTGGCGGGGGGTGACCGCGTCGGGCTGGGCGCGCTCCAGCAGTTCGGCGGCGCGGTCGGGCATCCCCGCCAGCCAGGCGTCCTGGGCGGCGGTCGACAGCCGGCACGCCCGCAGGCGGGGGATGGGGGTCAGCTCGGCTGCCTGCTCCAGCGCGGCCGAGGCCACCGAGTGGCCGCTCAGCTCCTTGGCGGTGTCGGCGGCGGCGGCGAGTTCGGCGGCCAGGTCGGAGTCGGGGCCCTGGGCGGCGGCGGCGCGGTGGCGGGCGTAGCGGGAGGGGTCGCGGTGGGGGTCCAGCACCCGCGCCAGCCGGGCGTGGGCGGCCCGCCGCCGCACGACCGGGGCGGCCTGGTAGACGGACTCGCGCAGCAGGGGGTCGGCGAAGACCACCCGGGAGCCGTCGACGCGGACGACCCCGGCGTCCTCGGCGGGGGCGAGGTCGCCCACGGTGACGTCGGGGCGGGAAGCGGCGCGCACCAGCAGGTCGGCGTCGCACTCGGGGTCGGTGGCCGCCAGCAGCAGCAGGTGGCGGGTGGGCTCGGGCAGCGCCTCCAGGCGCGGCTCGTAGGCGCGGCGCAGGTCGGCGGGCAGCGGCAGGGTGCGGGGCAGGGGGCGCAGGCCGGCGAGCTGCTCGCGGGAGAGCGCGGCGGCGAAGGCGCGGGCGGCGGCGGGGTTGCCGTGACTGGCGGCGGCCAGGGTGCCGCGCACCCCGGCCGCCAGGCCGCCGGGGGCGGCGTCGCCCAGGACCTCGCTGACGGCGGAGTCGGGCAGCGGCGCGAGATGGATCGCCGGGATGCCGGGGACGACGGGTTTGGGCTGGTCGTCGCGGGCGGCGAAGACCATGGCCACGGAGTCGGTGCCCAGCCGGCGGGCGGCGAAGGCGAGGGCGTCCAGCGACGGCGCGTCCATGAGGTGGGCGTCGTCGACGACGGCGAGGAGGGGCGCGGCGTGGCCGAGCAGCCCGAGCAGGCGCAGCAGGCCGATGGACAGGGCGAACCGGTCGCTCTCGGCGACGCGGCCGGTCTCCAGCGCGTGCCCGATCACGTGGTTGTGGGGCGCGGCGAGGTCGGCCACGCGGTCGAGCACGGGCAGCAGGAGGCGTTGCAGGCCCGCATACGCCATGCCGCTCTCGGGCTCGGTGCCCTGGGCCCGCAGCACCAGGGCGGGGCGCGCGGCGGAGGAGGGGGACGGGGCGGAGGCTTCGGCTTCGGGGGAGGAGGCGCTGGACGCGGGGGAGTCGGGAGGCGAGAGCGCGGCCCGGTGGGCGTGGTCGAGCAGGGCCGTCTTGCCGGTGCCGGGGCCGCCGGAGACGAGCACCGCCGTCCCCTGCCCGGCCCGCGCGCCGTCCAGGGCGTTGACCAGCATGCGCTGCTCTGACTCCCGGCCCCTCAGGCGGATACGGGGGGCCGTCGGGTTTCCACTGGACACACGCTCAAATTACACAGACGTAAATGCTCCCGACAGGTACCCGACCCCAGACTGGTGATTTCACGGATACCCCCGCACGGACGGCAGAGGTGGCGGGGGTCGTGCGGCGGCGGTGCGGAGGAGCGGAGCGCCCGGCGGCGGCCAGCGGACACCGGCGTGGTCGGCGGCTCCTCGGGGGGTGCCGGGGGCGGGCGACGGGCGGTCGCGGAGAGTGGGCGGCCGCACGGGTGCGCGCCCGCGGAGAAGGGGCCGTCTCGCCGGCGGAGCGGTCCGGCGAGACGGCCCCTTCGTGTGTTCGCTCCCCCGCCTGAGCCTCGCGAACAAGCGGCGAACACATGTACGAATTCTAGCACTTGTTCTGTATGCTAGACCACATCGGCGGCGCGGTTCAGGCGCGGGCCAAGGGGGTGCCGGCGCGGCTTCCCGGCCCCACCGCACCGGTGCGCGAACCTGTGGCCCCCGTGGTCACGCAGAGCACCCGAATCCATCGGCACAGTGGGGCGATCATGACGTATCTCCTGGTCATCGGAACACGCAAGGGCTTGTTCACCGCCACGAGCGACGACCGCCGCAGGTGGGAGCTGCGGGGTCCGCACCGGCTCGACACCGAGGACTACGCCAACATGGCGGGCGTCTACGCCGTGGGCATCGACCCCCGCTCCCGCCGCATCCTGGTGGGCGCCGAAAGCTCCCACTTCGGCCCCAGCGTCTGGTTCAGCGACGACCTCGGCGGCACCTGGCACGAACCGCCGCACGCGCCCATCGCCTTCCCAGACGACGTCGAGGACAGCCTCACCCGCGTGTGGCAGTTCGCCTTCGGCGACGAACCCGGCACCGTCTACGCCGGGGTCGAGCCCCACGCCCTGTTCCGCTCCACCGACGGCGGCCAGAGCTTCGAGCTGGTCCGCCCCCTGTGGGACCACCCCCACCGCACCGAGTGGTTCCCCGGCGCGGGCGGCGGCGCCATCCACACCGTCCTGCCGGGCCGGGTGACCGCCGCCGGCACCGACCCCGCGGCCATGACCGTGGCCATGTCCACCGGCGGCGTGTACCAGACCCGCGACAACGGCGCCACCTGGGCGCCGGCCAGCCAGGGCATCAGCGCGGTGTTCCTGCCCGAGGAGTTCCCCGAGTACGGCCAGTGCGTGCACAAGGTCGCGGTCGGCGCCGACGGCGTCTTCTACGCCCAGAACCACCACGGCGTCTACCGCAGCCCCGACCCCGCCGCCGGGTGGACCTCCATCGCCGAGGGCCTGCCCAGCGACTTCGGCTTCAACTTCCTGGCCCACCCGCACCGGCCCGGCGTGGGCTACGTCTTCCCGGTGATCAGCCAGGAGTGCCACCTGCCGCCCGGCGACCACCTCCAGGTGCACCGCACCGACGACGCGGGGGAGTCCTGGCAGCCCGACGACAAGGGCCTGCCGCAGGAGCCCTACTACGGCATCGTGCTGCGCGACGGCACCTGCACCGACGCCGCCGCCGACCCCGGGTTCTACTTCGGCACCCGCTCCGGCGACGTCTTCGCCACCACCGACTCCACCGAGGAGTGGTCGCTGGTGGCCGCCCACCTGCCCGACGTCCTGTGCGTGCGCGCGGTGGAGGTCTGAACCATGGGTGTGACCGTGCTGCTCCCGCAGGTCCTCCAGGCCCACGCCGGCGGGGCCGCCAGGATCGACATCCTGCTCGGCGCCCCGCTGGACCAAGCGGCCCCGCCGCTCGACGGCGCCGCCCCGGCGGTCACCGTGCGCTCGGTCCTGGACGAGCTGGCGCGGCGCCACCCGGGCCTGGACCGCCGCGTCCGCGACGAGCAGGGCCGGCTGCGCCGCTACGTCAACGTGTTCGTGGACTCCGACGAATGCCGGGCGCTGGACGGGCTGGACACCGCCGTGCCCGACGGCGCCGAGGTCCGCATCCTGCCCTCGGTCGCCGGAGGCTGACCGGCGGCGGCCCGGCCCGCCCGGTCGGCCTCCGCCGCCTCCCGCCGCCCGGCCCTTCGGCCGCCGGGCGGCCCTCGCCGGCCGGCCTCCCCCGCAGGGGGGAGCCCGGCCGCGCCCGACCCCCCTCCTGCGGGATGCCCCGCCCCCGGTCCCGGCCGCAGGGTGGAGACCAACAGCGGAGCCGGCCCGGCGGGCCGGGGGGCAGCGAGGAGAGCACGGTGGCCGAGCACACCAGTCCACGAACCGAAACCGGCGTCAGCGGCAGCGACCCGGCGGCCCGGTCCGGCCCGGCGCACCGCCACCCGGCCGGGCGGGTGCGCGGCTGGCCGCGCTGGGCGCCTGTGGCCGCCCTCGGCTGGTCGCTGGGCTACGGCGTCGTCGGCGCCGCCTGCGCGGCCGTCGGCGGCGCTTTCCCCTACGCGGGCATGGTCGGCGCGCCCGTCGCGCCGCTGGCCACCCAGTTCGGGACCGGGCCGGCGTGGGCGGCGATCGTCCTGGCCGGGTTCCCCGCCGCCGCCCTGGGTGCGGCGATGCTGCGCCGCTCGCCCGCCGCGCGGCGCGTGCTGACCGCCGCCGGCGCGCTGGTCGCGGCGCTGCTGCTGCTGGCCATGATCGACGTCAACCTGCTCACCGCCCTGGGCTACCTGCCCTACGGCCTGGTGGGCCAGGTGACCGGCGCGCCCGTGGGCGCGGCCTTCCGCGCCGCCGTGCTCAACTGGCCCTTCCTGCACCAGCTCCTGTGCCTGGCCGGCGGGTTCCTGTGGCTGGCGGCGACCCTGTCCTATGCCCGCACCAGCCGCGGCGCCTGCGCCGCCTGCGGGCGCGACGGCACGGCCGAGGGCTGGGCCGCGCCGGGTGCCGCCGCGCGCTGGGGCGTCTACGCCGTGGCCGTGGCCGCCGCGGTGCCCCTGCTCTACGCCTTCACCCGCGTGGCCTGGTGGCTGGGGATCCCGCTGGGCATCAGCCGGGAGTTCCTGCGGGCCGGGCAGGAGAACGGCATGTGGACCTCCGGGCTGTTCCTCGCCGCCTTCGCCGTGGTCGGCGCCGTGCTCACCCTCGGCCTGGTCCAGCGCTGGGGCGAGGTCTTCCCCCGCTGGATGGTGGGGCTGGCCGGCCGGCGGGTGCCGATCACGCTCGCGGTGGCACCGGCCTCGGTGGTCGCGGTGCTGGTCGTGGTCGGCGGGTTCGCGATGTGGTCGGGCTATGCCGAACTGGTCGGCCAGGGCGTGAGCGGCGACGCCGAAGCGGCCGGGATGATGGCCCTCCTGCCGGGCCTGCTGTTCCCGGTGTGGGGCGTGGCGCTGGGCGCGGCGACGCTGGCCTACTACCTGCGGCGCCGGGGCGCCTGCGCGGTGTGCGGGAACGGCGCCCCGGCGGCGGCCGGCTGAGGCGCGGCGCCGACCGGGCCGCCCGCCGCGATTCGCGCGGCGGGCGGCCCGCGCCGTGCCCGGCCCCTCGGCGGGCGCCGCCCCCGCCTCAGGTCCGCACGGGGAAGCGGGAGTAGCCCCGGATGGTGGTGGTGCGGCGCCGGGTGGGCACGGCCGCCGCCTTCAGCCCGGGCAGCCGCTCGGCCAGCGCGCGCAGCGCGACCTCGCCCTCCAGGCGCGCCAGCGGGGCGCCCAGGCAGTAGTGCGCCCCGGCCGAGAACGCCAGGTGCTCGCCGGCGTTGGCGCGGGTGATGTCGAACCGGTCGGGTTCGGGGAACACCGCCGGGTCGCGCCCGGCCGCGCCGAGCAGCAGGATGACCGGGGTGCCGCTGGGCACCGCCAGGCCGCCGACCTCGATGTCGCGGTGCGGGTAGCGGCCGGTGACCTGCACGGGGGAGTCGAAGCGCAGGACCTCCTCCACGGCGCCGGCGGCCAGGCCGGGGTCGGCGCGCAGCCGCTCCCACTGGCCGGGGTGGCGCAGCAGCGCGGCGACGCCGTTGCCGATCAGGTTGACGGTCGTCTCGAACCCGGCGATGAGCAGCAGCCGCGCCATGGTGCGCAGTTCGGCGGCGGTCAGCCGGTCCTCCTCCAGGGAGGTGACCAGCGCGCTGACCGCGTCCTCGCCGGGGTCGGCGCGGCGCCGCTCGATCAGCCGGGCGAACAACTCGTCGATCTCGTGCGCGGCCCGGCGCAGCTCGCGGTACTGGCGCGCCGAACGCACCCCGTCGAGTGAGGCGCCCAGGGCGTTGCCGTAGCGCAGGAACCGCTCGTTGTCGACCTCGGGAATGCCCAGCAGTTCGCTGATGACGGCGATGGGCAGCGGCGCGGCGAAGTCGCGCACGAGGTCGAAGCCGCCCCGCGCGGCGGCGGCGTCCAGCAGCCGGTCGGTGACCTTCTGGATGCCGGCGCGGTAGCCCTCGATGCGGCGCGGGCTGAACGCCGGCCGGGCCAGGGCGCGCAGGCGGGTGTGGTCGGGTGCGTCGCGCTGGAGGAAGGACAGGTCGACCAGGCCCTCCTCGGGGGAGGGGCCGCCGGGCGCCCGCACCCGGCAGTCGCGGTCGCGCAGCACCTGCCGGTTGGCCGCGTGCCCCACGGCCACCAGCGGGCCCAGGCGGCTGCGCACCACCGGCCGGCCGGCGTGCATGCGGGCGAAGAGCGGATAGGGGTTGTCGCGCCAGGGCCGGTGGTCGATCCGGCTGAGCGGGTCGCCTGCCTGGGCGAACAACCAGGTGAGGCCGTGCTGGGAGCGCAGCCGGAGGTCGAGGCGGAGGTCGTCGAGGGTGGGCATCGGATCCCCTTACACGCTGGGCTTGGCTGCGAACGTATCCGCTCGCGCGCGGGGGCGCGCCCGCGGGGTGCCCGGGGGCCGGATCCGGCCGCCGGCGGGCGCTGCGGGAACTCCGCGGCGGGCGGAGGCGGTCGGCGCGGGCCGGTCCGCCGGCCGCCCGGGGCCAGAGTCGCGCCCGGCTGCCCGAGGCGCTATCTTGGCCGTATGGCTAACTTAGCCGATCGTGTAAATGACGACCGGGGCCGGCGGCGGCGCGACGCCATGGTGGCGGCGGGCGTGGCGCTGCTGGCCGAGGGCGGGTGGGCCGCGCTCACGGCGCGGGCGATCGCCCGGCGCAGCGGCGCCAACACCGGGCTGATCCACTACCACTTCGGCGGGCTGCCCGGCCTGCGCCGCGAGGTCGCGCGCAGTGCCGCCCAGGAGGTGGTGGCGCCCTTCGTCGGCGCGCTCGTCGGCGGCGACGACCCCGCCGCCGTGCTCGACCGCCTGGCCGAGCTGATCCCGGCCGCGGCCGCCGACGAGACCGCCGTGCGGCTCATGGTGGAACTCATCGCCGGCGCCGGGCGCGATCCGGAGCTGTGCCGGGCGCTGCGCGGCGACCTGCGCGAGGCCCGCGCGCGACTGGCCGAGCGCATCGCGCGGCTGCGTCCCGACTGGCCGGCCGGGCGCTGCCAAGGGGCGGCCGTGCTGGCGGCCGCCCAGATCGACGGCCTGGTGCTGCACGCCGTGCTCGATCCCGACCTGCCCGTCGAGGAGGCGGCCGAGACCCTGCGCGCCCTGCTCCCGCGCCGCCGGTGACCGGCCCCGGCCGCTCCCGGCCCGACCGCCCCCACCGGTCCCGGCCCCGCGCGGTCGGCCCGGGCGGACGCCCACCGGCCCCGGCGCACCGCGCCGCCCGCGGCACCCCGCACAACCGCACAGTCCGCAGACCCGTATCCGAAGGGACACCGCCATGGAGATCACCGAACGCCCCGAGCCGCCCACCGGGCTGGCCCGGTTCCTGTTCCGCCTGCCCCTGCACCTCTACCGGTGGCGCCTGGGCGGTCTGCTGGGCTGGCGGCTGCTGCTGCTCAACCACGTCGGCCGCGTCTCCGGCGCCCGCCGGCAGGTCGTGCTGGAGGTGGTCGAGCGCGCGCCCGACGGCTCCTATGCGGTGTGCTCGGGCTTCGGGCCGCGCGCGGACTGGTACCGCAACGTGATCGCCCACCCCCGCGCCACGATCCAGGTGGGCGCGCGTTCAATGGCGGTGACGGCCCAGCCGCTCAGCGCCGACGAGGGGGCCGAGCTGATGGCCCGCTACGCGACGCGCCACCCCCGCGCGGCGGAGCAGTTGGCCGGCTTCACGGGGTTCAAGGTCGACGGCTCGCCCGAGGACTACCGCGCGATGGGCCGCGAACTGCCCTTCGTGCGCCTGGTCCCGCGCCACTGACCGCACCGGAGGCCCGGCGCGGCCGCCGGGGGAGCCCGGCGGCCGCGCCGCCCGGTGCTCAGGGCACGTAGACGGTGGTGCCGGTGGCCCGCGCCCGCAGCGCCCCGCTCAGCCGGGGCGCCAGCGCCGGGTGCAGGTGCGCCACGGCCGCCTCGGGCTCGAAGAACGCGTAGCCGTCCAGCTCGTCGGCCTGCACGGTGATGGCCGTGTGCGAGTCCACCTGCCCGCAGTCGAACACGAACGACACGAACGGCTTGGGGCGCGGGTCCCGCGGCGCGCTCCACTGGAGGGCCAGCAGGTCGCCGGCCGTGCGGGTGAGCCCGGTCTCCTCGGCGACCTCGCGCTCGCACGCGCGGTGCGGCGCCTCGCCCTCCTCCACCACCCCGCCGGGCAGGGTCCAGTGCTCGCGGTAGTTGGGGTCGACCAGCAGCACGCGGCCGGACTCGTCGGTGATCAGGCCGAACGCCGCGAGGTAGGCGGTGGGCAGGGAGGCGAACCACTGCTCGGGAGGAAGGAATTGGGCCATACCCGCAGCGTAGGGCGTCACCCGGCGTGACGCGACGGCGCGGGGGCGGTGGCCGCCGGCGCTCGCCGGCCCGGGCCGGTGCCCAAAGCCCCGACGAGGACGGGGATCCGGGGTGTCCCACATCAACTCGAATCACCCGAAATCTACGCCATAAAGGCACTGCTGTCCGTACACCGACCGCCTAGACTGAACGTCTCCCTGAGGCGGCGCCGCCACGCACCGGACCCCGGTCCGCGCCCCGACGACTCAGGGAGCGGCGCCCCGCCCGCGGGCCGGCACACACCCGCGGCCGACCGTACGGGGCGCGTCCGCCGATGTGGCACGATCCAGGGGTCCGGCGAGTTCTTTCCAGTAGACGCAGCGGTGAATGCGGAGGTACGGACGTGGGTCCGTTGGAGCACGGCGACCCGGAGCGCATCGGCCGGTATCGGCTGATCGGACGGCTGGGCGCCGGAGGCATGGGACAGGTGTTCTTCGGCCGCTCCGCGGGCGGCCGCGCGGTCGCCGTCAAGCGCATCCACCCCCATCTGGCCACCGACGCCTCCTTCCGCGAGCGCTTCGCCCGCGAGGTCACCGCCGCCCGCCAGGTCAGCGGCGCCTTCACCGCCCCGGTGATCGACGCCGACCCCGACGGCGACGTCCCCTGGCTGGTCACCTCCTACGTGCCCTCCCTGCCGCTCGACGACGCCGTGCGCGCCTACGGCGGACTGCCCGAGCACACCCTGCGCGTCCTGGCCACCGGCCTGGCCGAGGCGCTGACCGAGATCCACCGCGTGGGGCTCATCCACCGCGACCTCAAGCCCGGCAACGTGCTGCTGGCCGAGGACGGCCCGCGCGTCATCGACTTCGGCATCGCCCGCGCCACCGACGGCACCGCCGCCACGCAGTCGATCATCGGCACCCCGGGGTTCATGTCGCCCGAGCAGGTCCAGGGGGAGTACCTCACCCCGGCCAGCGACATGTTCGCCTTCGGCGCGGTGCTGGTCTATGCCGCCGGCGGGGTCGGCCCCTTCGGCGAGGGCGCCATGCCCACCCTGGTCATGCGCATCCTCCAGCACGAGCCCGACCTGTCGGCGGTGCCGCCGTCGCTGCACCGCATGGTGGCGGCGTGCCTGGCCAAGGACGCCCGCAACCGCCCCAGCCCCGGCCAGTTGCTGGACGCGCTCGGCGACGTCCCCATCGGGGAGTCCTGGCTGCCGCCGGAGGTCATGCGGGGCGTGCGCCAGCAGGTGGCCAAGACCAACGCCGCGCTGAGCGGCGCCCCGGGCACCGAGGGCGGCGCCCCCGGCGCCACCTCCGTGCTGGGCGCGGCGGCGGCCGGTGCCGCGGGCGGGGCGGCCGGGGCCGCCGCCACGGCCCGCTACGGCGACCACGACCCCACCCGCGCGGCGGGGCCGGCCGGCGCCGACCCCACCTCGGTCATGGGCGCGGGCGGCGCCGGGAGCACCCTGCCCGGGGGCACCGGCCAGTACCCGCCGCCCTACCGCCCCGAGGGCCCCCAGACCGCCGGTGGCGCCGATCCGCGCACCCGGGCCTACGACCCGCAGGACCCGGCGGGCACGGCCGCCTACGGCCGGCACACGCGCGCCTACGACCCGTCGGGGGGCTACGGCGCCGGCCAGGCGCCGCCCACCGCCGCCATGCCCGCGGCCGACGACGACGCCTACTCCGACATGTACCGGGGGTCGCGCCGGGCCGAGACCCGGGGGGTGGACCCCCGGGCCGAGGAGCGGCGGCGCCGCGAGGAGGAGGAGCGGCGCCGTGAGGAGGAGCGCGAGGAGCGCCGGCGGCGCGAGCAGGAGCGCGAGGAGCGGCGGCGCCGCGAGGAGGCCGACCGCGCCCACCGGCAGCGGGTGCGGGCCGAGCAGGAGGCGGCGCGGCGCGCCCAGCAGCAGGCGCGCCAGGCCGACCAGCCGAGCCTGTGGAGCTTTGTGAAGCTGCTGCCGCTGCTGATCATCCCGATCATCCAGATTCCGCTGGGCACGGGTGTGTCCTACGCGTGGCAGTGGTTCACGACGGAGTCGGGGGCCTGGGGCGGGCAGCCGTGGTGGTATGCGGGGATCTTCTCGTGGGAGGGGTTCTTTCACGCCCTGTACCTGGGGTACTTCCTGCTCAACAACATCATCGGGCTGGAGTACCTGGTCCGGTCGCTGCGGACGGGCTACGTGGTGGGCGTGGTGCTGGCGGCGGCGGTGATCGCGGGGACCAACGGGATGCTGTGGACCTACGGGTTCTTCGGCTGAGCGTGTCGGTGTGCGCCGTTTGGGTGAAGGCCGCGGGTCGTGCTAATGCTGGTCCCCATGACTGCTAGCGAGAGCGCACGTGTAGACCAGGACAACACCGGCCTCCAGGAGACGGACATGGGTGTGTCCGTGCTGGGGGACGGCAGCCACGTCCACAAGAGCGACCCCCGGTTGGGGGCGCTGGCCTGCGTTGACGACGCGGGTGCCACGATCGGGCTGGTGATCGCCTTCGGCGGGGTGCTGCCGGAGGAGATGGTGAGCCTGCTGTCCCTGCTCCAGAACGACCTGCTGGACGTCTACTCCGACCTGCACACGCCGATGGGGGTGGAGGACGAGCACCAGGTGCGGATCACCACCGGCTACATCGACCGGATCCAGGCGCTGTACGACGCCTACAGCGACCAGACGGCGCCGTCGGCGAGTGCGGTGATCCCGGGCGGTACGGCCAGTGCGGCGTTCCTGCACAAGGCGCGGGCGTCGGTGCGGTTGGCCGAGCACCATGTGTGGATCGCGCTGGAGCAGAACCCGGAGTCGATGAACCTGCTGGCCGCGAGTTATCTGAACCGGCTTTCGGCGCTGCTGTTCGTGCTGGCGCGGACGGCCAACGCCGAGCACGGGGACCTGCTGTGGCAGCCGGGGCTGTCGGAGCGGGCGGCGCAGGAGGCGCAGGAGCAGCAGCAGGAGGCCGAGCAGGCGTAGCGGTCGCCGTTGGGGGCCGCATGCGAAGGGCGGGCCGCGTCGCCGTGGGGCGAGGTGCGGCCCGCCCTTCGCGTTGCGGCCCGGCGCGGGGGCGCCGGGCCGCGGTGGTCAGCGAGTGTCGCCGCTGCCGTCCTCGCCGCCGGGGGCGGCGGGGCCGGGGGTGCCGGTGTCGGCGGTGGTGGTGCCCGTGGCGGTGCCGGTGGCGGGTGCGGCCGTGGCGGTGCCGCCACTCGTGCCGTCGCTGCCGGTGCCGGTGTCCGTCGCGGTGGCGCCATCGGCGGTGTCGCCGGTGGGGGCGGTGCGGGCGGTGGCGGGGGCGATGGCGCTGAGGATCATGCCGTAGGAGCCGGGTGAGGGCGCGTTGCCGCGTACCGGTCCCAGGCGCCGGCCGCGCAGCGGGTCGCGCCGCAGGTCGACGTAGAGCGCCCAGCACAGGCCGATCATCACGACGATGAACGGTGAGGCGACCAGGATGGTGAAGGTCTGGAGCGCGTCGAGGCCGCCCATGTAGAGCAGGACGCCGGCGACGACCGCGCTGAGGGCGGCCCACAGGGCCACGAGCCACTTGTTGGGTTCGATGGCGCCGCGGGAGGACAGGGTGGCCAGCACCAGGGCGCTGGCGTCGGCGCCGCTGACCCAGAAGATCGCGACGAGGACCATGACGAGGATGCCGGTGATGGTGAAGCCGGGGTATTCCTGGAGGGCTTCGAAGAAGGCGACGGCCTCGTCGGGGGCGGCGGCGATGTCGACGGCGCCGGTCAACTGGAGGTGGACGCCGGCGCCGCCCAGGAAGATGAACCACAGCGCCGAGACGAGGGTGGGCACCAGCAGGACGCCCAGGACGAACTCGCGGATGGTGCGGCCGCGGGAGATGCGGGCGATGAAGGTGCTGACGAAGGGGGTCCAGGAGATCCACCAGGCCCAGTAGAAGATCGTCCAGCCGGAGAACCACTCGGCGTCGCCGAAGAGGGGCGCGCGGAAGCTCATGGGCAGCAGGTCGACGATGTAGGCGCCGATGGCCTCGGGGATGAGGTTGAAGAGGAAGACGGTGGGGCCGACGACCACGACGAAGACGACGAGGATGACGGCCAGGACCATGTTGGTGTTGGACAGCCACTTGATGCCGCGTCCCACGCCGCTGACGGCGGAGAGGATGGCGAAGATGACCAGGACGACGATGATGGCGAAGGCGACGTTCAGGGCTTCGGGGTCGCGGCTGGTGAAGTTGCCGCCGATGCCGGTGAACAGGTAGATGCCGCCGCCGATCTGGAGGGCGCCCAGGCCCAGGGAGGTGGCGCCGCCGAACTTGGTGGCGATGATGGACCAGATGTTGATGCCCTTGCCCCACCAGGTGTTTTCGACTTCCTTGTCGGTGAGGGACTGGAAGGGCGCGCTGATGAGGTTGCCGCGGCCCTTGCGGAAGATGGAGTAGGCCAGGGCGAGGGCGACGACGGCGTAGATGGCCCAGGGGTGCAGGCCCCAGTGGAACAGGGTGTAGGCCATGGAGGTGGTGACGGCTTCCTCGCTGCCGTCGGCCACGCCGGTCTGGGGCGGGGTGTTGGCGAAGTGCCAGACGGGTTCGTAGATGCCGAAGAAGATCAGGCCGATGCCCATGCCGGCGCTGAACATCATGGCGACCCAGGAGACGGTGGAGAACTCGGGGGGTTCGCCGTTGGCGGAGAGGGGGATGCGGCCGTAGCGGCTGAAGGCCAGGACGAGCGCGAAGGCGACGAATCCGGTGGTGGCCAGGACGAAGACCCAGCCGAGGTTGGCGACGATCCAGTTGAGGGCGGCGCTGCCGTACTCGCTGACCTGGTCGGGCCAGACGGCGCCGAGGACGCAGAAGACGCCGGCGAGGGCGATGGAGACGCCGAAGACGACGGGGTCGATTCTCGGCTTGTCCGGCGGCGGGGTGGTGGGCGCCGGTGTTTCCTGTGTTTCTGTTGTCATGGCCGAACCAACCTCGTGTCAGGGAACGTGCGGGGCGCGCCGGATTGGGTGGGGCGCGGTGTGCTGCGGAGTTTGCGCAATGGTGCGGTGCTTTCGTGGTGAGGGCTGCTGGAAAGTGCGCGGGTGGTGTGTATGCCGCGCTTTACCTTCCGTCGTGTGCGCACGGCACGGCCGGTGCTGAGGGCACACGACGGAGCGGGCCGCCGTCGGGGAAAGCGTGTCCGCCGCATTGGAGAGTTGCAATGCAATAACGTGAAAATAACGGCAATGTTTCGGCCTCTCTTTCCACTGGTGGTATTGCCGGAACGGCGGGAGTTCCGCCCGGCGCTTTCCCGCACGAGCGTAGGGCCAAACCGGTGGTGCCCTGGTAATGGGCGCGCGGGCGAGCGTGGGAAGAGGGCCGGCGCGCAGGTGGCCGAGGCGGCGCGGCGGGTGGCGCGCGGGGCGCGAGCGGGCGGGGGGGGGGGGGGGGGGGGGGGGCGGCCCGGGGGGGGGGGGGGGGGGTGGCGGGGGGGGGGGCGGGGGGGGTGGGGGGGGGGGTGGGGGGGGGGTGGGGCGGTGGGGGCGGTGGGGCCTCAGCGCGCGTGGGCGCGCAGGCCGGCCAGGAACCACTCCCAGGAGGGGGTGTGGGACTCCATCGGCGCCCACCCGTTGATGACACCGACCAGGTGCCAGTAGCGCTCCACCCGCGCGTCGACGAACACGGCCAGCTCGTCGGCGAGGCGGCGGCGCTCCTGGGGGGTGTCGGGGCGGGTGCCCAGCGCGGCGGCGGCCAGGCCGTCCACGACGGGGCGGGCGGCCGCGTCGGCGGGGTCGAGCCCGGCGGTGCGTGCGGCGCCCGCCTCGGCGGCCACGCGCTCGGCCAAGGCGGTGTCGTCGCGGTCGGGCCGGCGGTAGGTGCCCTCGGCGCGGGCGCGCGCGTGGGCGGTGCTCATCCGGCGGACGCGGTCGCGGAAGGCGGGGTTGCCCACGAGTCCGGCCAGCTCCACCCAGGCGTCGACCTGGGCGGGGGAGGGGTCGTCGGGCAGGTCGACGCGCACCGAGCGCTGGTGGGCGACGAACTCCTCGTCCATGTCCAGGCCGCCGAAGACGGCGTCGTGGTAGTCGTCGATGATGCGCTGGCGTTCCTGGGCGGAGAGGCGGGCGAGGTCGGTCATGAGGGTGATCTCCCGTTCGGTGGGGGTGCGGTGGGCGACGGTGCGCAGCACGGCCCGGCGCAGCCGCAGCAGCCGGATCTGGGCGTCGAGGGACTCCACGTGGGCGGCGGCGACCGCGCCGAGGTCGGCGTCGCGCCGCAGCAGGGCGCGCACGGTGGGCAGGTCGATGCCCAGGTCGCGCAGGCTGCGCACGAGGTCGAGGCGGGCGGTGGCGGTGGAGTCGTAGAGCCGGTAGCCGGCGGGGCTGCGGGCGGTCTCGGGCACGATGCCCTCGTCGGCGTAGAAGCGGACCGCCTTGACCGTGAGGCCGGTGCGGGCGGCCGCCTCGCCGATGGTGAGCAGGGCGTCGTGGGGCGTGTGCATGGGTGCCATCGTGGGGTCTCCCCTTACGGGAGGGTCAACGCGTTTTCCCGCGGGTGCGGGGACGGGTGGGGCGGGGGTCAGGTGCGGTAGCGGTCGGCGGCGGCGCGCAGGTAGGCGGCCAGTTCGGCGCGCAGTTCGGCGGGCTCCAGGACTTCGGCGTGGGGACCGTAGGAGGCGAACTGGCTGACGGCCACCGGGATCGACTCCACGAGCAGGTCGGCCTCATACCAGCCGTCGGGGCCGGGGGTGTGCCCGTCGAGGCCGGCGGCGGTGAGGGGGGAGGCCAGGGCGCGCACCAGTTCCACCCCGCGCGGGGTGAGGCGCACGCGGATGCGCAGGGTGTGGCGGCTGCGCTCGAACTCGGCCGACCACTCGCGCCACCGCTGGGCGAGGTCGAAGTCGGCGGGGCGGTCGAAGGTGTCGGCGCGCAGGTGGGCGGCGGTGAGGCGGGAGACGCGGAAGGTGCGCACGTCGGCGCGGGCGCCGGGGCGGGGGTGGACGCGGGCCGGGAAGTACCAGCCGCCGCCCTTGAGGACCAGGCCGAGGGGGTCGACGGTGCGGCGCACGTCGGTGCCGTCGAAGCGGCGGTAGGCGATGTCGGCGGTGCGCTGGCGCCACACCCCGGCGGCGATGGTGGACAGGTGGGGGGTGTCCTCGGCGGTGCGCCACCAGCCCACGGCGTCCAGGTGGAAGCGGGAGCGCACGCGCTCGGCGCGTTCGCGCAGGTCCTCGGGCAGGGCGGCGAGGAGTTTGAGGTGGGCCACGGCCATCTCGGCGCCCAGGCCCAGTTCGGCGGCGGCCTGGGGGAGTCCGGCCAGGAACAGGGACTCGGCCTCGCCGCCGGTCAGGCCGGTCAGGCGGGTGCGGTAGCCCTCCAGTAGTTGGTAGCCGCCGCCGGTGCCCCGGTCGGCGTAGACGGGGATCCCGGCGGCGCTGAGCGCTTCGACGTCGCGGTAGACGGTGCGCGGGGAGACCTCCAGTTCGGCCGCGAGGTCGGCGGCGGTCATCCGCCCCCGGGTTTGCAGCAGCAGCACCAGCGAAAGCAGCCGACTCGCACGCATCTGCCCAGTATGGGGCCGGTGGGGCAGCGGGGCGGCCGGTGAGGGGCGGGGATGGGGCGGGGCCGCGACGGGAGGTTTCGATAGTTTCGGTCGCCTGGTGGCGGGGGCGGCACGGCGGGAGGCGAGGGAGGGGGCGCCGGGTGCGGGCGGTGGGGAGGCCGGCGCGGGTGTCGGGAGAGGGCGGGAGGAGTGGAGGGGGAGCGCGGGGCAGGGGCCGGGCGGACCGGTCGGCCCCGAGGTCGCCGGGGACGGAACGGGCCGGGCGGTGCGGGCGGGCGGGCCGAGGCGGTGGAGGCAGCCGGGACCGGCCGGGGGCGTGGCCTGAGGCGGCCGGTTCGCCCGGCGGGCGGCCCGGCGCCTGATAGCTTTGTCCGTGTCCGACTGCGGTGGCGCGCTCTTTGACAGGGGGACCAGGGTGAGGCGCCCGACCATTGTCGACATCGCCAAGGCCGCGGGGGTCTCCAAAGGGGCGGTGTCCTGCGCCCTCAACGGGCGCCCCGGGGTCTCCGAGGCCACCCGCGCGCGCATCCTCGGCATCGCCGCCGACCTGGGCTGGGCGCCCAGCAGCGCCGCCCGCGCCCTCTCCGACGGCCGCGCCGGAGCCATCGGACTGGTCATCGACCGCCCCGCGCTGATCCTGGGCGTGGAGACCTTCTTCATGCGCTTCATCGCCGGTATCCAGGAGGAACTGGGCGACGGCCCCACGGCCCTGATGCTGCAATCGGTCGAGAACACCGCCGCCGAGCTGACCACCTACAAGCGCTGGTACGCCGAGCGCCGCGTCGACGGCGTCCTGGTGGTCGACCTGCGCCGCGACGACCCCCGCGTGGGCGCGCTGCGCGAGACCGGCCTGCCCGCCGTGGTGGTGGGCGGCCCCGAGCACACCCAGGGGCTGCCGTGCGTGTGGGCCGACGACGCCGGGGCCATGCGCGCCGCCGTCGACCACCTCGCGGCGCTGGGCCACCGCCGCATCGGCCACGTGGCCGGTCCCGACGCCTTCGTGCACACCGCCGCGCGCACCGACTCGCTGCGGGCCGCCGCCCGCGAGCACGGCATGGAAACCCCGCGCGTGGTGCACACCGACTACACCGGCGAGGGCGGGGCCGAGGCGGCCCGCCGCCTGCTGGGGGAGCGGCCCCGGCCCAGCGCGCTCATCTTCGACAACGACCTGATGGCGGTGGCCGGGCTGGGCGCCGTCCAGGAGTCGGGGCTGTCGGTGCCCGCCGACGTGTCGATCGTGGCCTGGGACGACTCCCCGCTGTGCGAGTCGGTGCGCCCGGGGCTGACCGCCGTGCGCCGCGACCTCCCCGAGCACGGCCGCCTCGCCGCGTCCCTCCTCTTGGAGGCCGTCGCGGGCGCCCCGCCCCGCCAGGTCAGCACCAGCCCGCCCACCTTGGTCCAGCGCGCCAGCACCACCGAGGCTTCGCCGGACTGACAACCTGACCGCCGTCGCTACGCGCGGCGGGTGGCGACGGTTGCGACGGGGGCGGCGGCGGGTGGATGCCTCCGGTTTGCGGTTGCCCGTGCGCGCGGCGGTGTCGGGGATGGCGAGGGGGCGCGAGGGTGGTCCGCCATCGTGCCGGTGGGACATTGCGGGCAAATCGAGGCGCACGTGCCCTTATCTTCTCCGCCGATGCGGAAGTAATGCGCTTCTCTGCGGATGTGCCTTATGGGCGACGTGGCGAACGGGGGCAAAGAGTGCATACCACCCCAGGAAGTCTCATATGGTGAGACGATTGGCCGTGGTGCCGTGTTCGGCCACGCCTTTGGTGCGCCTTTCGTGCGAAAGACGAGGATCGTCGCCTTGCAAATCGGCCATAAGCGAGCAAATGCGCGCGGATTTGGCCGAGTGTCTCGAACTGTGAGACAAGTGCGATGCGGGGGCCAGTGCGGGACTCGTTGATGCTCGCGCAAATGGGGCAAAAGACAACAAATAGGGCTGCTGGTAGGCGTTGATCGGACGCGTTGCGCGCCTTTCCGTGAATGGAGTGCGCTACTCGGGCGGATGCGGTCCTCGGTTCGCCACCTCACCGCCTCACCCGCCCGCCGCCCGGCGTTCCGGTGAGCGCCCCGCCGCGCCCGTGGGCGCCCTCGCCGCCATCGACGCGAACCGGGCCGTAGTGCTTCGGGGCGATGGTCGCGCACCTGAACCCCCGCCGCCGTCGGTGCCCCGTCGGCTCACCGGCCACGCACCGCGCGTTCCGGTGGGCGCCCCGCCCATCCCGTGGCCGCCCTCGCTGCCCCGTCGCCGCCGTGGCAACCGCGCAGCGGTACCGGATTTCGCCCGCCCTCGCCCTTCCGGCTGCCCCACCGGCCCTGACGCAGTCCCGCTTCCTCGCGGATTTCGGGGCTGTGACATCGGTCTTTGCGGTTTCGGGGCAATTTCGATCTGTCACCTCTTGGTGCCGGATGGCGACCGTGTTACATTCGTCACGCATGGGAGCGCTCCCAATGGGAGCGCAGGTGGCAGTGGCACTCCGAGTTGGACCGACAGGAAGGACCGACACCGTGGCCCGACCCGCTTCCCGACGCCGCGCGCGGACGCGCCCGCCCCTTCCGGCCTAGTCAGCGCCGACCGTGCACCGGGGTTCCACCCGGCCCGTTCCCCCGAGGGGGAACGTGTCCGGCAGGTCCCCCGGCGTCCCCATCGGGCGGGCACCAGCACCCCATCACACCCATCCCCGTGTTTCCGCTGCCGCGTGGCGCGCTTCGCGCCCGCGCGACTGTGAGCGGCGCCGTGCCCAGCGCGGCGGACGGCGGTACCCCATCCGGACGACGGTGGCCGTATCCGGCCGCCGCCCTCCGGGCCGTCGGCAGACCGGGTCCGGGCGGGTCCCCTGCGCCCGGAAACGCCTGCGCCCGCCGCGCCCCCCGCGCGGCGACCGCTCTACGACCCTGGGGCCGGCCGCATTCACATCACTGCGGCCTCGTGCGGCCGGTCCCAGGCCAGGCTGATCGGCCGGTCCCCGGGCACCGGCCCAGGGCCGGCCTCGCGGCCGGCATGGACTTCAATGGACTTCATTGGATAGGGCGCCCCCTCCGGCCCCTTGGGGGCGCCCCGCGACGAGGGGCGGGACGGCTGCGGTCCCGCCCCTCGTCCGCGCAGGAAGGCCCCGCCCCGCCGGCCACCCCTTCCGCGCGGGGCGGGGCTCTGCGTGCGCCGCCGGTTTCCGCTGTGCCGTGCGCCCTAGCCCTTGCGCGGCGGGGCGGTGCTCTGGCGTACCACCAGGTTGGTTGCCAGGTCCAGGCGCAGGTTGGGCGGCTGCTGGCCGCGGCTGAGCAGCAGCGCCAGGCGGGTGGCCTCCTCGGCCATCTCCGTCAGGGGCTGGCGGACCGTGGTCAGCGGCGGGCCCACCCAGCGGGCGACCGGGAGGTCGTCGTAGCCCACCACGCTCAGGTCCTCGGGGATGCGCACGCCCAGTTCGCGCGCGGCCTCGTACAGGCCCATGGCCTGGAGGTCGCTTCCGGCGAAGATGGCGGTGGGCGGCTCGGGGGAGAGCAGCAGGTCGCGGCCGTTGCCGTGGCCGCCCTCCACGTGGAAGTCGCCGGTGCGGATGAGGGAGGGGTCCACCGGCAGGCCGGCGGTGTCCAGGGCCGCGCGGTAGCCGTCGATGCGGGCGCGGCTGCACAGCACGTCGGCGGGGCCGCCGATGACGGCGATGCGCTCGTGGCCCAGTTCGATGAGGTGGCGGGTGGCCACCAGGCCGCCGTTCCAGTTGGCCGAGCCGATCGAGGGCACGTCCTCGCCGGGGTCGCCGGTGGGGTCGACCACCACGAAGGGGATGCTGCGGGCGGCCAGGCGGGCGCGCTGCTCGGGGGCGAGGTCGGAGAAGACCAGGATGGCGGCCGTGGACTGGCGGCTGAGGACCGCGTCGACCCAGGCGTCGCCGGGGCGCTGCTCGCCGCCGGACTCCGAGAGCACGACGCTGAGCCCTTCGGCGCGGGCAATGCGCTCCACGCCGCGGATGACCTCGATGGCCCAGGCGCTGTCGAGTTCGTGGAAGACGAGGTCGATCGTCGGGGCGCGCCCGGCGCCGGGTCCGCGCCGGCGGCGGTAGCCGTGGCGGTGGATCAGCTCCTCCACGCGCGCGCGGGTTTCGGGCGCGACGTCGGCCCGGCCGTTCAGGACCTTGGAGACCGTGGGCACCGATACACCGGCCGCCGCCGCAATTTTCGAGATGGTGACGGGTTCGGTGCCGGCGGCGCCGGAGGGGACTGGTGCGGGTTGGGCTGTCACAAGGCCGCATTTTACTGGGAGTCCGCGCGGGGTCGGCCGCCGGGAGGGTGACGAAGTTCTCGTGGAGTATTGACGGTGTTTGTGGCAGCGCCGTAAATTCTGGCAGCACGCATTGCGATAACTTGTCCGATAGTTTCGATAGGACGTGGCCATGACACCCCCCCAACGGACGGGCACCGCCGCCGCGCTCGCGCTGCTCCTGATGACCGCCACCGCCTGCGGAGGCTCCGGTTCCCAAGCCGAGTCGGGCGACGGCGAACTGAACGTGATGATGTACCAGGACACCCTGGCGGTGGTGCAGCACAACGCCGCCGAGCGCTACAACGAGGGCGCCGATGTCCGGGCCGTGATCGACGAGGTCCCCGGCGACGGCTACGACGACAAGCTCCGCACGGTCATGGGATCGGGTGAGGCCCCCGACGTCTTCTTCAACTGGGGCGGCGGCAGCATCGAGCCCTACGTCGAGCAGGACATGCTGCTGTCCCTGGACGACGCCCTGGCGCAGAACCCCGAGATGGAGGAGGCGTTCATCCCCTCCGTCCTGGACGCGGGCAAGATCGACGGCGTGCAGTACGGCATCCCGCTGCGCGGCACCCAGCCGGTCATGCTGTTCTACAACGAGCAGGTCTTCGAGGACGCCGGCGTGGAGCCGCCCGAGACCTGGGAGGACCTGCTCAGCCTCATCGACACCTTCAACGACGAGGGCGTCACACCCTTCGCGCTGGCCGGCAACACCACCTGGACCCAGCAGATGTGGCTCCAGTACCTGGTGGACCGCCGCGGCGGCCACGAGGTGTTCCAGCGCATCCAGGGGGGCGACTTCGAGGGCTGGCGCGACCCGGCCGTGCTGTGGGCGGCCCAGACCGTCCAGGACCTGGTCGACCGCGGCGCCTTCGGCGACAACTTCGCCTCGGTGAGCTACACCGAGGGCGGTGCCTCGGCGCTGCTGGCCGAGGGGCGCGCCGCCATGCACCTCATGGGCTCCTGGGAGTACTCCACCCAACTGGCCGAGGCCCCGGAGTTCGCCGAGGAGCACCTGGGCTACACGACCTTCCCCGAGGTCCCCGACGGCCAGGGCGACCCGGCGGCCGTGGTGGGCAACCCCACCAACTACTTCTCGGTGACCTCGGAGGCCGACTCCGAGGCGGCGGTGGACTTCCTCAAGCAGACCTACACCCAGGAGTACGTGGCCGACATGGTGGAGAACGGCGAGGTGCCGGTGACCACCGGCGCCGAGGAACTGCTGGACAACAGCCCCAACCCCGACTTCGCCCGCTACCAGTACGACCTGGTGCAGGAGGCCCCCACCTTCCAGCTCTCCTGGGACCAGGCGCTGCCCCGCACCGCCGCCGAGCCGGTCCTGACCGAGATCGACCGGCTGTTCAACGGGCAGACCACGCCGGAGGAGTTCGTCGACACCCTGGCGGCGCTCCAGTGAGCGTGCTCTCGCCCAGCCGCGACGGCCGCCGCCGGCCCACCGCGGCCCCCTCGGCGCGCACCGCCCCCTCGGGGCGGGCGCGCCGGCCGGGGCCGCGCGTGGGCCGTCCCGGCGCCTGGTGGGCCCTGCCCGCCCTGGTGTTCTTCGGCGCGTTCGCCGTGCTGCCCATGGGGCTGGTGGTCTACCTGTCCTTCACCGAGTGGGGCGGCCTGGGCACGCCCCGCTTCATCGGCGCGCAGAACTGGACGCGGCTGGCCGGCGACCCCGCCATGCACCGCGCGGTGGTGCTCACCCTGGTGCTGAGCGTGAGCAGTTGGGCCGTGCAGACGCCCATCGCGCTGCTGCTGGGGGTATGGGCGGCCGGCCGCCAGCGCAACCGGGCGGTGCTCTCGGCGCTGTTCTTCGTGCCGCTGCTGCTGTCCTCGGCGGCGGTGGCCATCATCTGGCGGGCGCTGCTGGACCCCAACTTCGGGCCGCTGGCCCAGATCGGCCCGCTGATCGGCATGCCGGGCCTGGACGTGCTCAGCGACGGCACCGCCGCCTTCGGGGTGATCGTCTTCGTCACCGCCTGGCAGTTCATCCCGCTGCACATGCTGCTCTACCAGGGCGGCGCCCGCCAGATCCCCGCCTCGCTCTACCAGGCCGCCCAGATCGACGGCGCCGGGCGGCTGCGCGCGTTCTGGCACATCACGCTGCCCCAGTTGCGCAACACCATCACCACCTCCTCGGTGCTGATGGTGGTGGGCTCGCTGACCTACTTCGACACCGTGCTCATCATGACCGGCGGCGGTCCGGGCACCGACACCACGATCGTGCCCTACCTGATGTACCGGGTGGGGTTTGAGAGCTACCAGTACGGCTACGCCAGCGCGATCGCCTTCACCCTGGTGGTGGTGGCCACGGCCGCCTCCCTGGTGATGGTGCGCCTGACCGGCTTCGGCGCGATGCGCAGCACCCGGGAGGGGATGTGACCACGACTCCGGCGGCCCCGGCCGCCCGCACCGCGCCCCGGCGCCGCCGCCTGGGGCGCGAGCGCCCCAACCCGCTGGCCGGGCTGGGCGCGCTGGCCTGGCTGGTGGTGGTGGGCGTGCCGCTGTACGCCCTGCTGGTGGCCACCTTCCAGCGCACCGAGGAGTACCGCACCGCCGGGCCGCTGACGATCCCCGCCGATCCCACCCTGGACAACTACGTGGGGGCCTTCGGCAGCGGGCTGCTCACCTTCGTGTGGAACACGATGCTGGTGACCGCGGGTGTGGTGGCGGTGGTGGTGGTGCTGTCGGTGACGGCCGGCTACGCCATCGTGCGCTCGCGCACCCGGCTGACCGACGGGTTCTTCCGGGTGTTCCTGCTGGGGCTGGCGATCCCCTCCCAGGCGGTGATCATCCCGGTGTACCTGATCATCGTGCAGTTGGACCTCTACGACTCCCTGCTGGCGGTGGTGCTGCCCACGGCGGCGTTCGCGCTGCCGGTTTGCGTGCTGATCCTGACCGGGTCGATGCGCGACATCTCCGACGAGCTGTATGAGGCCATGGCGCTGGACGGCGCGGGGGCGGGCCGCACGTTCCTGCGGCTGGTGGTGCCGCTGTCGCGCTCGGGCATCAGCACCATCGCCGTCTACGCCGCCCTCCAGGCGTGGAACGGGTTCCTGTTCCCGCTGATCCTGACCCAGTCGGCGGGCACCCGGGTGATCACGCTGGGGCTGTATGAGTTCCAGGGCCAGTACCGGGTCGACATCCCCGGGCTGCTGACCGCGGTCGTGCTGGCCACCGTGCCGCTGTTCCTCGTCTACCTCGTCGCCCGCCGGTCGCTGATCAGCGGGCTCATGGGGGTCGGCGGCAAGTAGCCGCCCCCGGTACCCGCCGCCACGAACGGATCCGACCGCCACCGGCGCCGCCGACCGCGCGCCGCCGTGGCCTCTCACGAAGGACGGTAAATGACGTCTCCCTCCGAGCCCGCCCCCTGGCAGGACCCGGCGCGTCCGGCCGCCGAACGGGCGGGCGAGGTCCTCCGGCTCATGACCCTCGAGGAGAAGACCGCCCAGCTCTATGGGATCTGGGTGGGGGCTGATGCCTCCGGCGAGGGGGTGGCGCCCCACCAGCACGACCTGACCGAGGAGCCCGTGGTGTGGGAGGAGGCGATCCGCCACGGCCTGGGCCAGCTCACGCGCCCCTTCGGCACGGCCCCGGTCGACCCCGCCATGGGGGTGCAGGCGCTGGCCAACTCCCAGAAGGAGATCGCCGCGGCCAACCGGTTCCACATCCCCGCCATCGCCCACGAAGAGTGCCTGTCGGGGTTCGCCGCCTACACCGCCACGGTCTACCCCACGCCGCTGGCGTGGGGGGCGACCTTCGACCCGGGCCTGGTGGAGGCCATGGCCGCGCGCATCGGCGCGGCCATGCGCCGGGTGGGCGTGCACCAGGGCCTGGCGCCGGTCCTGGACGTCACCCGCGACCTGCGCTGGGGCCGCACCGAGGAGACCATCGGGGAGGACCCCTACCTGGTGGGCACCGTGGGCACGGCCTATGTGCGCGGGCTCCAGTCGGCGGGGGTGGTGGCCACGCTCAAGCACTTCGTCGGCTACTCGGCCTCCCGTGCCGGGCGCAACCTGGCGCCGGTGTCGGTGGGGCCGCGCGAGGTGGCCGACGTGCTGCTGCCGCCCTTTGAGATGGCGGTGCTGCTGGGCGGCGCCCGCTCGGTGATGAGTTCCTACACCGCCAACGACGGGGTGCCGGCGGCGGCCGACCCGGAGCTGCTGACCGGGCTGCTGCGGCAGCGGTGGGGGTTCTCGGGCACGGTGGTGGCCGACTACTTCGGCATCGCGTTCCTGGAGACCCTGCACGGCACCGCCGCCAACCCGGCCCAGGCCGCGGCCGCCGCGCTTGGGGCCGGGGTGGACGTGGAGCTGCCCAACCTGCGCTGCTACGGGCCCACCCTGGCCGCGGAGGTGCGGGCCGGCCGCGTGCCCGAGGAGCTGGTGGACCGCGCCGCGCTGCGGGTGCTCACCCAGAAGTGCGAGCTGGGCCTGCTGGACGCCGACTGGAGCCCGTTCCCCGGCGAGGCCGCCGGGCACGGCGCCGAGGCGGGCGGGGCCGGCGCCCCCGAGGTGGACCTGGACCCCGCCCCCGACCGCGCCCTGGCCCGGCGCGTGGCCGAGGAGTCGGTGGTGCTGCTGGCCAACGCCGAGGAGGCGCTGCCGCTGGCACCGGGCGGGCAGATCGCGGTGGTGGGTCCGCTGGCCGACACCCACGAGGCCATGCTGGGCTGCTACTCCTTCCCCGCCCACGTGGGCACCGCCCACCCCGACGCGGGGCTGGGTGTGGCGGTGCCCACCCTGCTGGAGTCGCTGCGCGCGGCGCTGCCGGGCACCGAGCTGGTGCACCGGGCCGGGTGCGCGGTCGACGGCCAGGACACCTCCGGCATCGCCGCGGCCGCCGACGCGGCGGCACGCGCCCGGGTGTGCGTGGCGGTGCTGGGCGACCGCGCGGGCCTGTTCGGGCGCGGTACCTCCGGTGAGGGCTGCGACGTGGCCGACCTGCGGCTGCCCGGGGTGCAGCAGCGGCTGCTGGAGGCGCTGGTGGCCACCGGCACCCCGGTGGTGCTGGTGCTGATGAGCGGGCGGCCCTACGCGCTGGGCGGCGCGGGCGAGCGCGCGGCGGCGGTCGTCCAGGCGTTCTTCCCCGGCGAGGAGGGCGGGGCGGCGGTGGCCGGCGTGCTGACCGGCGCGGTCAACCCCAGCGGGCGGCTGCCGGTGGGGGTGCCGCGCGACCCCGGCGGCCAGCCGGCGACCTACCTGACGGCGGCGCTGGGGCGGGCCAGCGAGGTCAGCTCGGTGGACCCCGCGCCGCTGTTCCCCTTCGGGCACGGGCTGAGCTACACCGCGTTCACCTGGTCGGACTTCGCGGTGGCGGGCGCGGCGGCGGGCGGGGAAGGGCCCGCCGCCGCACCCGCGGCCCCGGCCGAGCCGGGCGGCCGTGCCGCGGCGCCCACCGACGGGTCCTTCACCGTGGCCTGCACGGTGGCCAACACCGGTGAGCGCGAGGGCACCGAGGTGGTGCAGCTCTACCTGGGCGACCTGGTGGCGCGGGTGAGCCTGCCGGTGCGGCGCCTGGTGGGCTATGCCCGGGTGGAGCTGGCGGCCGGCCGGCGGCGGCGGGTGGAGTTCACCGTGCCGGCCGACCTGGCCTCCTACACCGCCCCCGAGGGCCACCGGGTGGTGGAGGCCGGGGAGCTGGTGCTGGAGCTGGCGGCCTCCAGCGAGCGCGCGGTGCACACCGCGCGGGTGGCGCTGGAGGGTCCCACGCGCACGGTCGACCACACCCGGGCGCTGGTCAGCGGGGTGCGCGTGGGCGAGCCCGAGGCGCTGGGCGGCTGAGCGGGGGACGCGCGGGCCGGGGCGGCCCGGCCCGCGCGCCCGCGCCGCCCCGCACGGAAAGCGCTTGCAGTGGGGGTGCGACCCTCTTTCGCCCCCCGTGTCCTAAACCGGTTTAGTTTCGATAACGCCCCTTGACCACTGAACCGGTTCAGTGATGTTCTGTCCGCCGGTGGCGCAGATCACAACCCCCTGGGCGGCGCCGCCGACCCCCGCCGGAGGAGGCGCCCCAGCCGCCGCCGCGGCGGCCCCCTGGCGGATCCGAGCACTGGGAGAAGGACATGGGAAACCGGCTGAGATGGGCGGGCGCGGCCCTGGTCGTGAGCCTGGCCGCCGCGGGCTGCACCGGCGGGGGAGGCGGGGAGGGCGAGGGCGGCTACCCCCGCGCCCAGACCCTCTACACCACCGGCACCCAGTGGGGCCCGCCCGCCAACTGGAACCCCATCATGAACTGGGAGTACACCACCGGCACCGTCGGCTACGTCTACGAGCCGCTGTTCCTCTACGACCCCCTCGCCGGGGAGTACATCCCCTGGCTGGCGGAGTCGGAGGAGTGGGTGGACGAGGACACCTACGAGGTCACCCTGCGCGAGGGCGTGGAGTGGTCCGACGGCGAGCCGCTCACCGCCCAGGACGTCGTCTTCACTTACGAGCTGGGCCGCTTCGAGTCGGTGCCCTACAGCAACGTCTGGGACTGGCTGGAGAGCGCCGAGGCCGTCGACGAGCGCACCGCCCGGTTCGAGTTCGAGACCCCCCGCTACCAGGAGTGGGCCTACTTCACCTACTCCAACCCCATCGTGCCCCGCCACCTGTGGCAGGACCGCACCGAGGAGGAGGTCACCGCCTCGGCCAACGAGAACCCCGTGGGGAGCGGCCCCTACCTCTACGAGGACCACAGCGAGGACCGCCAGGTCTACCGGCGCAACCCCGACTGGTGGGCCGTCGAGGCGCTGGACATGCGGGTGGCCCCCGAGTACATCGTGGACATCGTCAACACCAGCAACGAGGTCACCCAGCGCCTGCTCACCCAGGGCGAGGTCGACCTGAGCAACAACTTCCTGCCGGGCATCAACCAGACCATCGAGGGCAACCCCACCATCACCAGCTACTTCGAGGAGCCGCCCTACATGCTGGCGGCCAACACCGCCTGGCTGGTGCCCAACACCACCCGCGAGCCCATGGACGACCCGGAGTTCCGCCGGGCGCTGGCCTCCTCCATCGACCTCCAGCAGATCGTGGAGGGCCCCTACAGCAACCTCGTGGAGCCCGCCGACCCCACCGGCCTGCTGCCCGCCTGGCAGGACTACGTCGACGCCGACCTCGTGGAGGAGCACGGGTTCAGCCACGACCCCCAGGAGGCCGAGTCCATCCTGGCCGAGGCCGGCTACGAGGACACCGACGGCGACGGGTTCGTGGAGACCCCCGACGGCGACCCCATCGACCTGACCCTCATCGTCCCCTCCGGTTGGAGCGACTGGATGGAGGCCGCCCGCATCATCAGCGAGAACGCCCAGGCGGTCGGCATCAACGTCACCGAGGAGTTCCCCGACCAGGCCGCCCTCACCGACCAGCGCGCCGCCGGGGAGTTCGACCTGGTCATCAACAACGAGCGCCAGCTCAGCAACACGCCCTGGACCTACTACGACTACATGTTCCGCCTGCCCGTCCAGGACAGCCAGAACACCGTCAACTTCGGGCGCTATGAGAACGAGGAGCTGTGGGACCTCACCCAGGAGCTGGCCGAGACCCCGGTCGATGACACCGAGGCCATGCGCGCCACCATCAGCGAGATCCAGGAGATCCAGCTCCAGGAAACGCCCATCATCCCGCTCTGGTACAACGGCCTCTGGTCGCAGTACAGCACGCAGCACTGGGGCAACTGGCCCTCCGACGCCGAGGACGCCCCCCACTACCTGCCCACCACCTGGCGCAACTACAACCAGTTGGGCGCCGTGCTCACGCTGACCGAACTGGAGCCGGCCGGCCGGTAGGCCGGGCGCACCAGCCCCCCGGCCGCGCCCGCGCGGCCGGGCCGGGACCCGCCCCCTTCCTCCCGTGCCACCGGGAAGGGGGCGGGGCCACCCCCTGGTCGGCCCCACCCGCGCCCGCGCCCCGCCCACCCCGCCCGTGCGCGGGGCGCCGCGCCCGGCACCCCAACCCCGGAGGCCCCGTTGCGCCGCTACCTCGCCCGCAAGATCCTCATCTACGCGCTCACCTTCTTCGTCGCGGTGAGCATCAACTGGCTCATCCCCCGGCTCATGCCCGGCGACCCCATCCGCACCATGCTCAGCCGCGGCGCCTCCGGCGACGAGGCGTCCATGGAACGCATGCGCGCCTACTACGAGCAGACCTTCGGCCTGGACGAGCCCGCCTGGCAGCAGTACCTCAACTTCTGGACCTCCCTGGCCCGCGGCGACCTGGGCATCAGCGTCTGGCTGTTCCCCCAGCCCGTCACCGAGATCCTGCTGTCGGCGGTGCCCTACACCCTGGCGCTGCTGCTGCCGGCCACCCTGCTGAGCTGGGTGGCGGGTAACCGGTTCGGCGCCTTCGCCGCCCGCAGCAAGTGGCTGGACAACACCCTGCTGCCGCTGGGCTACGTCCTCACCGCCACGCCCTACATGTGGCTGGGCATCCTGCTGGCCTGGGGGCTGGGGATCGTCGCAGGCTGGTTCCCCACCGCCGGGCCCTACGGGTTCGGCTCCATCCCCGGGTGGAACTGGCCCTTCATCAGCGACCTCGTCTCCCACTGGTTCCTGCCGTTCGCCTCGCTGTTCCTCGTGGCGTTCGGCGGGTGGGCCATCGGCATGCGCAACATGATCATCTACGAGCTGGAGGCGGAGTACTCCACCTACCTGGAGGCGCTGGGCGCCCCCCGCCGCCTGGTGCGCCGCTACGCCTTCCGCAACGCCGTGCTGCCCCAGCTCACCGGGCTGGCCGTGCAACTGGGCACCATCGTGGCCGGCGCCCTGCTCACCGAGATCGTCTTCGCCTACCCCGGCCTGGGCAACCTCATCCTGGAGGCGCTCAACAACAGGGACTTCTTCCTGCTCCAGGGCGCCTTCCTGTTCATCGTCGTCGGCGTGCTCATCGCCAACTTCATCGTCGACGTCATCTACGTCGTGGTCGACCCCCGCACCCGCACCCAGATGCAGGGCAGCGCCGCGTGAGCCCGCACCGCCCCCGCCGCAGGACCGCAAGGAGCCGCACATGAGCGAGATGGAGCCCGACGTCCGCGCCGTCCAGGCCGCCGAGGGGCTGCCCGCCCAGGCCGGGCCGCCCGAGCGCCGCTTAGGGGAGTCGCTGCACTTCGCCCTGCGCAACCCCAAGCTGCTGATCGGCGGCGGGGTGGTGGGGGCGCTGCTGCTGACCGGGCTGGTGGCGCCGCTGTTCGTGCAGGAGGGGCCCAACGTCTACGTCGGCCCCCAGGCCCAGGCGCCCTCCGCCCAGTACTGGCTGGGCACCACCAACTTCGGCCAGGACGTCTTCGCCCAGTTCGTGTTCGGGCTGCGCTCCACCTTCCTGGTGGGGCTGGTGGGCGGCGGCATCGCCGCCGTGGTGGGCATGGTGGTGGGCTTCACCGCCGGCTACCGCGGCGGGCTCGTCGACGAGGTGCTCAACATGATCACCAACGTCGTGCTGGTGCTGCCGGCCCTGGTGGTGCTGATCATCGCCGCCGCCTACCTCCAGGCGCGCGGGATCGCCCTCCAGGGGCTGTTCATCGGGCTGACGTCGTGGCCGTGGGTGGCGCGCGCGGTGCGCGCCCAGACCCTGTCGCTGGCCACCCGCGACTTCGTGGACCTGGCGCGGCTGAGCGGGCGGCGCGCCCACAGCATCGTCTTCCGCGAGATCGCGCCCAACATGAGCAGCTACCTGTTCATGACCTTCATCCTGCTCTTCGGCGGCGCCATCCTCATCGCCGCCGGGCTGGACTTCATCGGGCTGGGCCCCACCGAGGGCGTGTCGCTGGGGCTGATGATGCACAACGCCGTCACCTGGGGGGCGCTGCAACTGGGCATGTGGTGGTGGTTCGTGCCGCCGGGCCTTGGCATCACCGCCATCGTGGGGTCGCTCTACATCATGAACGTCGGGCTGGACGAGGTGTTCAACCCCAAGCTGAGGGAGCTGTAGTCGCGTGAGCCTGGACGTCAACGACCTCGCGGTCTACTACCGGACGCTGCGCGGCGACGTCCGCGCCCTGGACGGGGTCAGCTTCTCCCTGGCCGACGGGGAGATCATGGGCCTGGCGGGTGAGTCGGGCAGCGGCAAGTCCACCCTGGGCAAGAGCCTGATCCGCATGGACGCGCGCATGCGCCACGTGGCCGGCACCGTGCGGCTGGACGGCGCCGAGCTGCCGGTGGCCGACGACGCGCGCATGGTGCCCTTCCGCTTCCACCAGGTGTCGCTGGTGCCCCAGTACGCCATGAGCGCGCTCAACCCCACCCGCCGCATCGGGCGGATGGTGCGCGAGCTGGTGCGCTCGCGCGGCGTGGACTACGCCGGGGTGCACCCCGAGCTGCTGCGCCGCCTGGAGCTGGTGGGGCTGGACGAGCAGGTGCTGCGGCGCTACCCCATCGAGCTGTCGGGCGGCATGAAGCAGCGGGTGGTCATGGTGGTCTCCACCCTGCTCAACCCCTCGCTGCTGATCGCCGACGAGGTCACCTCGGCGCTGGACGTGTCCACCCAGCGGGCGGTGGCCGAGGCGCTGGCGGGCTTCCGCGACCGCGGGTTCGTCAAGAGCATGGTGTTCGTGACCCACGACCTGGCGCTGGTGCACCAGATCGCCGACACCATCATGGTGATGTACGCTGGCCGGCCCGCCGAGAAGGCGTCCTCGCGCACCATCATCGAGGCGCCGCGCCACCCCTACACCCGCATGCTCATCTCCTCCCTGCCGGAGGTGGGGGTGACCTTCGCGGGCAAGCGCCTCCAGGGCATCCCCGGCCGCCCGCCCGGCCTGCTCGACCCGCCGCCCGGGTGCCGGTTCCGCGACCGCTGCCCGCTGGCGTTCGACAAGTGCGCCGAGCAGCCGCCCTTCGCCGAAGTCGCCCCCGGCCACTGGGCCGCCTGCTGGAAGGCGGAGTGAGGACCATGCTGGACCTGCGCCAGGTCACCAAGACCTACCGGGTGGGCGCCTTCGGCGGCGAGCGGCTGCACGCCGTGCGCGGCGTCGACCTCGCCGTGGCCCCGGGCGAGGTGGTATCGCTCATCGGCGAGAGCGGCAGCGGCAAGAGCACCATCGGCAAGATGGTGCTGCGGCTGATCGCGCCCAGCGCCGGCGCCATCACCTTCGAGGGCCGCGACGTGGCGGCCGTGCGCGGCCACCGCGCCACCAAGGAGTACTACCGCCGCGTCCAAGGGGTGTTCCAGGACCCGTTCAGCTGCTTCAACCCCGTCTTCACCGCCGACCGGGTGTTCGGCCTCATCCGCGCCGAGTACCACCGCTCCGCCTCGGCGGCCGCCTGGCGCGCCAGGGTGGAGGAGGCGCTGGCCACGGTGCGGCTGGACCCCGCCCAGGTCATGGGCAAGTACCCCCACCAGCTCAGCGGCGGCCAGTTGCAGCGGCTGCTGATCGCCCGGGCGCTGCTGCTGGACATCCGGATGCTGGTGGCCGACGAGATCATCAGCATGCTCGACGCCTCCACCCGCATCGACGTGCTCAACCTGCTGGGCGACCTCAAGGCGCGCGGCCTGGGGATCCTGTTCATCACCCACGACCTGTCGCTGGGCAACTACATCAGCGACACCGCGGTCATCCTGCGCCGGGGCCGGGTGGTCGAGAAGGGCCCCACCGGCGAGGTGTTCGCCGCGCCCGCCCACCCCTACACCCGCCGGCTGCTGTCGTCGGTGCCGCAGTTGCACACCACCTGGGAGCAGGCCGACGCCGCCCTGCGCGCCGGCGGGGAGCGCGCCTGCCCCGGCTGCGCCCGGGGCGGGCAGCCCGGGGCCCACGGCCCGGTGGAACTGGCGCCGGGCCACCACGTCGGCTGCTTCACCGCCCAGGACTGACACCGCCCCCCCAGCCCGCCGCGCACCGCCCGCCCTCGGCCCCCTGCGGCCGGGGCGGGCCGGTGTGCGCGCGGGCGCCGAGAACACGAGGGAGACAGGCATGCTCATCGACCTGACCGAGGGCTGGAGCGTGCGCGCCGCCGGCGGCGACGCGGTTCCCGCCGAGGTCGCCGGCCGCGCCCTGCCCGCCGCCGTGCCCGGCTGCGTGCACACCGACCTGATGGCCGCCGGGCTCATCCCCGACCCCTACGCCGGCACCAACGAGGAGCGGCTGCACTGGATCGGGCGCACCGACTGGACCTACCGCCTGCGCTTCGACGCCGCCTTCGCCGCCGGGGCCGAGCGCGTGGACCTGGTGTGCGACGGACTGGACACGGTGGCGCGGGTGCTGCTCAACGGCACCGAGGTGGGGCGGGCGCGCAACCAGCACCGGCGCCACCGCTTCGACCTGCGCCCGGCGCTGCGCGGCAACGGCAACGAACTGGAGGTGGCCTTCAGCGCCCCCTACCCCCACGCCGAGGGCGTGCGCGCCGACCTGGGCGAGCGGCCCGGCGCCTACACCGCGCCCTACCAGTTCATCCGCAAGACCGCCTGCGACTTCGGGTGGGACTGGGGGCCGGCCCTGGTCACCTCCGGGATCTGGCGGCCGGTGGCCGTGCACGCCTGGAGCACCGCCCGGCTGGCCGCGGCCCGCCCCGAGGTCACCGTGGAGCGGGGTGCGCGCGGGCCCGAGGGCGTGGTGCGGGTGCACGTGGCGGTGGAGCGCGCCGGGGAGGCACCCGGCGGCGCCGCCGGCACGGGCGGGGGGCTGGTGGCGGCCGTGGAGGTCGCCGGGGTGCGCGCCGAGGCGGTGCTGGCCCCGGGCCAGGACGAGGCGGTGGTGGAGGCGCGGGTGCCCGACTGCGCGCTGTGGTGGCCGCGCGGGTACGGCGACCAGCCGCTGTATGACCTGGCGGTCACCCTGACGGCGGCGGGCGGGGCGGGCGCCACCGTGCTGGACTCCCGCACGATGCGGATCGGGTTTCGCACGGTGGCCCTGGACACCGCCCCCGACGAGCACGGGTCGGCGTTCGTGGTGCGGGTCAACGACCGGCCGGTGCAGGTGCGGGGCGCCAACTGGATCCCCGACGACTGCTTCGCCAACCGCGTCACGCCCCAGCGCTACCGCACCCGCGTCGACCAGGCGGTGGCCGCCAACGTCAACCTGCTGCGCGTGTGGGGCGGCGGGCGCTACGAGAGCGCCGAGTTCTACCGCGTCTGCGACGAACTGGGGGTGCTGGTGTGGCAGGACTTCCTGTTCGCCTGCGCCGCCTACCCCGAGGAGGAGCCGCTGGCCGGCGAGGTCGCCGCCGAGGCGCGCGACGCGGTCGACCGGCTGGCGCCCCACCCCAGCCTGGTGCTGTGGAACGGCAACAACGAGTGCCTGGAGGGCTTTGAGGACTGGGGCTGGCAGGAGCCGCTGGCCGGGCGCAGTTGGGGCGCCGGGTTCTACCACCGGGTGCTGCCCGCGATCGTGGCCGAACTGGACCCCACCCGCCCCTACATCCCCGGCAGCCCGCACTCCCCGGGCGGGGCGCGGGCCAACGACCCCGGCCACGGCACCACCCACATGTGGGACGTGTGGAACCGGCTGGACTACACCGCCTATCGGACGCACCGGCCGCGCTTCGCCGCGGAGTTCGGGTTCCAGGGGCCGGCCACCCACGCCACCCTGCGCTCGGCGCTGGAGGAGGCCGACATGCGCGCCGACTCCCCGGCGATGCTGCACCACCAGCGCGCCGACGACGGCCACGCCAAGCTGCTGGCCGCCTACACCGCCCACTTCGGGCCGGTGCCGCCGGACCAGTCCCACGACGACTGGCACTACCTCACCCAGCTCAACCAGGCGCGGGCCGTGGCGCTGGGCGTGGAGCACCTGCGGTCGCTGTGGCCGCTGTGCGCGGGCACGGTGGTCTGGCAGCTCAACGACTGCTGGCCGGTGATCTCGTGGTCGGCGGTGGACGGGCAGGGGCGGCGCAAGCCGATGTGGTACGCGCTGCGGCGGGCCTACCGGGAGCGGCTGCTGAGCGTGCAGCCCGAGCGGGTGGGGGAGTCGGGGGAGCCCGAGGGCGGCGGCCTGGTGGTGGCGGCGGTCAACGACACCGACGAGCCGTGGGAGGGCGCGTGCGCGGTGGTGCGGCGCGGGCTGGACGGCCGCGCGCTGGCCGAGGCCGTGCTGGAGTTGCGGGTGCCCGCGCGGGGGGCGGCGCGCCTGGCCGTGCCCGAGGCGGTGGCCCTACCGGGCGAGGCCGGGGCCGAGCTGCTGACGGCCCAGGCCGGCGGGGACCGGGCGTGGTGGTTCTACGCCCGCGACCACGAGATCGCCTACCCGGAGCCGAAGTTCACCGCCGCGGCGGCGCCGCGCGGGGAGGATCTGGAGGTGACGGTGACGGCGGACGTGCTGCTGCGCGACGTGGCGCTGTTCGCCGACCGGCTGGGCGCGGACGCCGAGGCCGACGACATGCTGGTGACCCTGCTGCCGGGGGAGGCCCACACGTTCACGGTGGCCGGGGGCGCGGGACTGGACACGTCGGCGGCGGTGCGGGCGCCGGTGCTGCGCTGCGTCAACGACGTGCTGGCGGCGGGCGCACGCACGGCGGCGGGGTAGGCGGGGGCCACGTGGCGGCCGGGTGGCCGACCGGGCGGGCGTTCGCGCAAGGGTGCGGGGCGGCCGGTCGGCGGCCGCCCCGCACCCCGTCCGCACCGGCAGGCGTCCGGCCCGGGGGAGGGGGACCGGGCGGGCGCCCGCGGCGGAGGGGGAAGGACCGCGCGGCACTCGTTGGGAGCGCTCCCACGCACTGTAGGCAGGCGGCGAGGTGCCTGTCAACGGGGGTAACGGCGGTGCGGCAAACAGGGGGATCAGGGGGAGGGGCGGGGGCGGTCGGAGTCGTGGTTTCGGAGTGCGGCCCGGCCCTGGCCGCGGGGGCGCGCGCGGCGGTGCGCGCCCCCGCGTCGCGTGCGGAGGCGGTCGGGCGGCGGGCTCAGGGCCGCACGTCGGCGCCGGCGCCTCAGGCGTGGGGCGCCTCGCCCGGCCAGTCGGCGTAGCGGATCCGCCGCAGCGAGGTGACCTCGCCCAGCGCGCCCCACTCGTCCTTGCCCAGCCGCGACAGCGGGCGCAGCAGCGCGATCTCGGGGTGGCCCTCGACCACCACCGCCGCGTCCACGGCCACGTGCACCACCCGGCCCAGCACCAGCGTGGAGTCGCCCAGGCCAACCGTGGAGTGCAGGCGGCACTCCAGCGCCACGGGGGAGTCGGCCACGCGCGGCGGATTCACCACCGTGCTGGGTTCGCGCGCCAGGCCCACGGCGTCGAACTCGCTGACCTCGGCCGGGAAGTCGGTGGCCGTGGCGTTGACCTCGCGCTGGAGGCGTTCGGGGGCCAGGTTCACCACGAACTCGCCGGTGTCCTGGACGTTGCGCAGGCTGTCCTTGCGGCCCACCGAGGTGAACTGCACGATCGGCGGATTGGCGCAGGCCACGGTGAAGAACGAGTGCGGCGCCAGGTTGTCGACGCCCTCGGCGGAGACGGTGGAGACCCAGGCGATGGGCCGGGGGACCACCACGGCCGTGAGGACCCGGTAGAAGTCGCGGGCGGACATCGCATCGGGAGACAGGTCGGTGCGCATGGTCACCGAGGTTAGCGCCGGGGCCGCCCGCGCCGGCGCGCGCACGCCGCGTTGCGGGGCGAGGGGAGGGGCGGGCGCGCCCGGAGGGGGGCGGGGCGGGCGGTGCGGGCGCGGGCGGAGGGGGAGGGAGGCGGGCATACTGCGGGGGATGGAGCTGATCTCAACGGCCGACATCGACGCCGCCGCGCCCCGCGTGGCCGAACTGGCGGTGCGCACCCCGCTGCTGCCCTGCCCGTGGGCGCGGGGCCGGCTGTGGCTGAAACCGGAGAACCTGCAACCCGTGGGGGCGTTCAAGGTGCGCGGCGCCGCCAACGCGCTGGCGCTGCTGCCGGAGGAGGCGCGGCGGGCGGGCGTGGTCACCCACTCCTCGGGCAACCACGGCCAGGCCCTGGCCTACGCCGCCCGCGCGCACGGGGTGCGGTGCGTGGTGGTGTGCCCGGACAACGCGCCGGCGGTGAAGGTGGCCGCCATGCGGTCCTTCGGCGCCGAGGTGGTGCCGGTGCCCCCGGCCGAGCGCGCCCGCCGGGCCGCCGCCATCGCCGCCGAGCGGGGCATGACCCCGGTGCCGCCGTTCGACCACCGCGACGTGATCGCCGGGCAGGGCACGGTGGGCGCCGAGATCCTCGCCGACCTGCCCGACGTGGACACCGTCCTGGTACCGGTGGGCGGGGGCGGACTGGCCGCCGGGGTGGCCACGGCCGTGAAGGCGCGGCGGCCGGGGGCGGCGGTGGTCGGGGTGGAGCCGGAGCTGGCCGCTGACGCGGCCGAGAGCCTGGCCAAGGGCCGCCTGGTGGCGTGGCCCACCGAGCAGACGCAGAAGACCGTCGCCGACGGGGTGCGCGTGGGGCCGTCGGCGCTGACCTTCGCCCACCTGCGGGAGCGGCTGGACGGGATCGTCACGGTGGGGGAGGAGGAGATCGTGGCGGCGATGGGCGTGCTCGCCCGCGCGGCGCGGGTGGTGGCCGAGCCCAGCGGGGCCATCACGACGGCCGCCTACCTGGCCGGACGCACACCCGGCGGGCGCACGGTCGCGGTGGTCTCGGGCGGCAACGCCGCCCCGGACCTGCTGGCGCGCGCCGTCGCCGGGGAGGAGGGGAGAACTGAGGGGGTCGGGGAGGCCGAGGGGACCGACACCGGGAGCGGGAACGGGAGCCTGTAGGCGGGAGCCGGTGGTGGTCCCGCCGCCCTCAGGTCTCCCGCCGTCGGGGCGTCACGCCGGCTGGTGCTCACGGGTGCGCTGGTCGGCCGTGCCGTGCGCCTCGGCACCGGTGTCGGTCCCGGCGCGCGGTGCCGCGTGCGCGGCGGGCCGCCGCTCGGCCCCGGCGGCGGAGGCGGTCACCCCGGCCCGGGCGTCCAGCCGCCGCTGGACGGCCTCGTAGCCGACGTAGAACACCCCGCCGAGGAAGACGAGTCCGATCCCCGCCAGGGTGATGACGAGCATCGTGGTCATAAGAGCGCTGTCGACCATCGCGGATGCCTCCATGGCGCCTCATCGGCGGTAGCGGCGAAACGTGCTTTCCCGAGAAAGCGTAATCACCGTTAACTCAAGTTGTCGCCGTTCGCGCTCGTGAACCCCGTCACGTGCGTTCGGCGGTACGGCGGGCGTGCTGGAAGGTCTCCGTGACCTGCGCGGACACCTATGGAAAGGGACCAAAGCGAGGCCCGGCCGAAGTGTGGCGTTCTCCACATGCGACGAGGGGCGCCTGTCGAGCCCGCGCCGTCCTCGGCGGCGCCGTTGCCACCCCGGCCATCGGTGCCCGGGAACTCCTGCCGCCACCTCTTCATCCCGGCACTCCGCGCTCCTCATCCGTCCTCGATCGCCGTTCCCTGCCCCCGGAACCAGACGCGGACAGGGGGCGATAAGGGCTTGAACAGGGCCGTAGTGCCCTTCATGTCTTGGGGGTATTTGCCCGCCCTCAAGGTGATCTACGGCATATGTGCACAGCGGCCGTGTCATCCGGCGTCGCATGGGAACAAGGACGGCGGGAATGGTTCGGGGTCCGCGGGCGCTGCGCGCCCGCGGACCTGTCAACACCGGTGCGCCGGTCGTGCGGTGCGGCCACGCGGTCGGCTCCGGCCTCAGCTTCGGCCTCGGCCGCAAGCCGCGCCCACGGCCGCTCGGCCCCGGCAGTCCCGGCGGCCCGGTCCCCGGGGTGCCCGATGCGGACGAACGCGCGGGCGCCCGGCGGGGGCCGCGCCGAGGTGCAGGACAGACAACCGGCTGATGGGGGTTTTGTGCATGTGGGACGGCCTGGACGTGCCGGTCGTGGCGGCGCCGATGGCGGGTGGGGCGAGCACGCCTGAACTCGTCGCCGCGGTGAACGCCGCCGGAGGACTGGGCTTCCTCGCGGGGGGCTACCTCTCGGTGGCGGAGCTGACCGGCCAGATCTCCCGGCTGCGCACCCTCACCGACCGCCCCTTCGGCGTGAACCTGTTCGTGCCCGACCCCGACACCGCCGACCCCGCCGCCATCGACGCCTACCGGCGGCGCCTGCGTCCCGAGGCCGAGCGCCTGGGTGTGGAGCCCGGCGAACCCCGCTGGGACGACGACGAGTACCCCGTCAAACTCGCCGCGCTCTTCGCCAACCCGGTGGCCGTGGTCGGCTTCACCTTCGGCTGCCCCGCGCCCGCCGACATCGCGACCCTGCACCGCGCCGGTTCCCACGTCGTCGTCACCGTCACCACCGTGGAGGAGGCCCGCGCCGCCGCCGACGCGGGCGCCGACACCCTGTGCGTCCAGGGCGCCGAGGCGGGCGGCCATCAGGGCTCCTTCCAGGACACCTACGAGCGCACCACCCCGCTGTCGGAACTGCTCGCCGAGGTCCGCCAGGCCGTGCGGGTGCCGCTGCTCGCCGCCGGAGGGATCGCCGACGGCGCCGCCGTGCGGCGCGTGCTGTGCGGCGGCGCGGCGGCCGCGCAGATGGGCACGGCGTTCCTGCGCACCCCCGAGAGCGGCGCCCGCCAGGCGCACAAGGACGCGCTCGCCGACCCGCGCTTCACCCGCACCGCCGTCACCCGCGCCTTCAGCGGGCGCCGGGCGCGCGGGCTGGTCAACCGCTTCCTCACCGAGCACGACGGGATCGCGCCCAGCGGCTACCCGCGCGTGCACCACATGACCGCGCCCATCCGGGCCGCCGCCGCGCGCGCCGGAGACGCCGACACCCTGCACCTGTGGGCGGGCGCCTGCTACGCCACAGCGGCCGAGCGGCCCGCCGCCGAGGTGGTCGGCGCGATCGCCGAAGCCCTGTAAGGGCGGCGCCCGCCCCCGACCGCCCGCCCTGACGCCCTCCCGCCCGAGGCGGTGGCCTGCCCGGGACGGCCCGCGCCCGCCGCTCCCCGGGGGGCGCACCGCTCCCCGGCGCGGCGCGCCCCGCCGTTCTCAGGCCGGGGAGTCCTCCTGGGCGGCCCGCAGGTGGTCCAGCAGCGGCGGCACGACCCGGTCGGCGGCCTCCTCGGGCAGCCAGTGCGAGGCGCCGTCCAGTTCCACGTACCAGTAGGGTCCCGCCACATGCCGCCCGGTCGCCCGCGCCGAAGCCGAGGTGTAGGCCAGGTCGTGCTCGCCCCACAGGTAGAGGGTGGGTACCGGCACCGTGTCGGCGTCGGCGGAGTCCGACGTCAGGGCCCGGTACCAGTTCAGCGCCGCCGTCAGCGCGCCCTCCTCAGAGAGCCGGGCCACGTTGTCGGCGAGCAGGTCCTGGGGGACGCGGCCCTCGTAGACGGCCGCCAACCGCTCGGCGCCGTCCGCCAGCAGGTACTCCTCGGCCGTGCCGGGCTTGCGGAACAGCCGGATGTAGCCCAGCCGCTCGCGCTGCTCGGCGGAGCCGGCCATGGCCTCGGCCAGCGCGCGCGGGTGCGGCGTGGCCAGGCTGGTCAGGCTGGCGACCCGCTCGGGGTGGTGCGCCGCCGTGGGCCAGGCCACCACGCCGCCCCAGTCGTGGCCCACCAGGTGGAACCGCTCGGCCCCCAGCGCGTCGGCGAAGGCCAGGACGTCGCCGACCAGTTCGGGCACGGCGTAGGCGGCGGTGTCGGCCGGGCGCGCGCCGGGGGAGTAGCCGCGCTGGTCCACGGCCACCGCGCGGAAGCCCGCCCGGGAGCACGCCGCCAGTTCCTCGCGCCAGCAGGTGGCGAACTCGGGGAAGCCGTGCAGGAACAGCACCAGCGGCCCGTCGGCGGGTCCGGCCGCCAGCGCGTCGAAGACGAGGTCGCCTCGGCGCAGGGTGAGCGCCTGGGTGTCGGGTGCGAGGGTGGGGCCCATGTGTCCGCCTCCTGCCGTCGGGGTTGCGGGAAGGGCCACGCTACCCCCTCGCATACCGGTCGGTCGGGACGTTGGTTGGACGCTGCGGCGTCAAGGCGGTGAACGCCCGCCGACCCGCCGATCCCCGGCCGCGCCGGCCCCTCCCGGCAGTGAGGTGAGCACGCAGGTGAGCCGCTCGCGGCCGACCGTCGCGCCCTCGGGCAGCGCGACCTGGCGGCCGGGTTCCGCGGGCTCCACGGCCCCGCCCGCCGCCCGGCCGCGCCCCGGCGCTCCGCCGGTGCCGAGGGAGCCGCCGCGCCCTTGGCCGGGTGACTAGGCTTGAGGCATGAAACGGCGCGTGCGCCGCTACGCGTGGCTGATGGGCACCTGCCTGGTCCTGTTCGGCGGGTCGCTGCCGGTGTACTACCTGCTCGGCTCGGGCTGGGCGCTGGCCATGTGCGCGGTGGCCATGGTGCTGCCGCCCATCGCGGTCATCATCGGCAACACCGCCGACCCCGACGACCCGCGCGACCACGACGCCGGGTACGGCCCCAACGCCGAGCGCTAGGGGTTCGGGCCGAGGCAGCGGGCGCCCAGACCGCTCGCGTCGCGGGCGTCCCATCGGGGCGGCGCCGGCGTCGGCGCCGGGTCCCGTGAGCGCCTGAGCCTGAGCGCCCCGGCCGCACCCGCGCCCCGTCCGCGACGGCCCGGTGCCTCCTCCCGCCCTGCCCTTCCACCCGCCCTTTTCGCCTCCGCCGGTTCTGTCGGCGCCCTTCGGTACGATCGCTCGACGCGCGCTGTGCGCAGAAATCGGCGGGAATGTCAAGGGACGCGGCGGAGTCCGCGAGAGGGGAGGGCGGCGGTGGACGGCTCACTAAGGCGGACACCGGCGCAGCGGCGCAGCCGGGCGCGGGTCGAACGGCTGGTCGAGGCGGCCGAGGCGGAGTTCGCCGAGGTCGGCTACGACTCCGCCAGCACCAGGAGCATCGCGGCCCGGGCCGAGACCTCCATCGGGTCGCTCTACCAGTTCTTCCCGCACAAGCGGGCGCTGCTGGACGCCGTCGCCGCGCGCCACCTGGCCGCGCTGGACCAGGTCACCGCGGCCGCCTCGGGCGCCGCCGCGGGCCACCCCGCCCTCACAGTCCCCACTGAACCCACCGGCCCCGCCGATCCCGCCGAGGCTGCGTCCGCCCGCCTCTCCGCGCCCGCCGACGCCCCCGGCACCGCGAGCGCCTCCGCGAGCGCGGCCGTGGGCGCCAACCTGCGCACCGTCCACGGCGCGGTGGTCGAGGGCGTCATCGACTACACCGCAGCCCACCCCGGCGTCCGGCCGCTGCTGTGCCCGGTGTTCCCCTCCCGCGACCTCACCGAGATCGCCGCGTCCATGCAGGCGGCGATCGCCCACCGCGTCGAGAAGGCGTTCGCGGGCGCGGGCGTGGCCCCCGACCGCTGCGCCCCGGCCGCCGAGGTCTACGTGCGCGTCCTGGCCGCCCTGCTGTGGCACGCCGTCGACGCCGAGGGCGTGCGCCGCCCCGACTCCTGCCGCGAACTCCGCACCGTCCTGGGCGCCTACGTCGAAGCCCTCCTGCCCGACCCGGCGTGAGCGCGGACCGGTGAGGGCCGCCCTCCGCCGTCCGCACCCGGTTGTCCACAGGCCGCGCCGCGCGCCGGACCGGCCGTGGACCTCCGCCCTAGGATGGAAGGCAGGGGCGCCGCCGGCGCTCCCGCCCGTCCGGTTTTTCCAGGTCAGGAGGCACCACCGTGAGTGAGCACCGCAGCACCCGTCCCCAGGCCCAGGAGCGCGCCGCCTCCGAGGTCCCCGAGACTCCGGTGTTCACGCCCCGCAAGAACGGCCAGGCCCAGAACGTGTCCGACGAACTGGCCGCCTGGATGCGCACCGGCTGGGCCGACACCGAGATCCGCGACCTCGAACCCCTGGAGCAGGCCGCCTACACCGCCAAGCGCCGCGCCGCCCTCAGCGCGCGCTTCCCCGGCGAGCGCCTGATCATCCCCTCCGGCAGCCTCAAGACCCGCTCCAACGACACCGAGTACCCCTTCCGCGCCTCCTGCGACTACGTCTACCTCACCGGCGACCAGTCCGACGACGGCTGCCTGGTGTTCGAGCCCCGGCCCGGCGGCGGCCACGACACCACCGTGTACCTGCGCCCGCGCTCCAACCGCGACAACGGCGAGTTCTGGCTCGACGGCCACGGCGAACTGTGGACCGGGCGGCGCAACAGCCTGGGCGAGGCGTCCCAACTCCTGGGCCTGGCCACCCACGACGTCCGCGAACTGGCCGATGTCCTGCGCGCCGCGCCGCCCGCGCCCACCCGCGTCCTGCGCGGCCACGACCCCGCCCTGGAGGCGGTCGCGGCCGGCCTGGCGCGGCCCGAGGGCGCCGCCGACCTCGGCGACCCCGCCGAGCGCGACGAGGAACTGGCCATCGCCCTGCACGACCAGCGGCTGGTCAAGGACGAGTGGGAGGTCGCCCAGCTCCAGCGGGCGGTCGACTCCACCGTGCTGGGGTTCGGCGACGTCGCGGCGGTCCTGCCCAAGGCCCAGGCCACCTCCGAGCGCTACATCGAGGGCACGTTCTTCCTGCGTGCCCGGGTCGAGGGCAACGACGTCGGCTACGGCACCATCGCCGCCTCCGGCCCGCACGCCACCACCCTGCACTGGACCCGCAACGACGGCCCTGTGCGCGCCGGCGACCTGCTGCTGCTCGACGCCGGCGTGGAGACCACCACCCTCTACACCGCCGACGTCACCCGCACCCTGCCCGTCTCGGGCCGGTTCACCCCGGTGCAGCGTCGGGTCTACGACCTCGTCTACGCCGCCCAGGAGGCCGCGCTCGCGGTGGTCGCCCCGGGGCGGCCCTTCACCGAGTACCACGAGGTCGCCCAGCGCGTGCTGGCCGAGGGGCTGGTGGCCTGGGGGCTGCTGGAGGGGCCGGTGGACCGGGTGGTCGAACTCGGCCTCCAGCGGCGCTACACCCTGCACGGCACCGGGCACATGCTCGGCCTCGACGTCCACGACTGCGCCAAGGCCCGCACCGAGGTCCACCTCTACGGCGACCTCGAACCGGGCATGGTCCTCACCGTCGAACCCGGTCTGTACTTCCAGGCCGACGACCTCACCGTGCCCGAGGAACTGCGCGGTATCGGCGTGCGCATCGAGGACGACGTCCTGGTGACCGCCGAGGGCAACCGCGTGCTGTCCTCGGCCCTGCCGCGCAGCGCCGACGACGTCGAGGCGTGGCTGGCCGAGCGGCTGCCCAGCGCCGGCTGACCCCGGCGGCGCCCGCCGGGCTCCGCCTCGCGCCTCGCGCCCCGCGTGCCGCGCGGGGTCCCGGCCCGGCGGCCTCAGCCCTCCTGGGAGCGCTCGTTGTAGACGCCGGCCTCCTCCTGACCGGTGAGGCGCTGGATGGCCGCCATGATCTCGTCGGTCACCTGGCGGCGCGCCCGGCCGGTCTTGAGGTGGTCATAGCCGGTGGAGAAGTCCAGCGGCGCGCCGAACCGCACCGTGATCGGGCTGATCCGGGGCAGGCGCGCGCCGATCGGCTGGATGCGCTCGGTGCCGATGAGCCCCACCGGCACCACCGGCGCCCCCGAGGTCAGCGCCAGGTGCGCCACCCCGGTGCGGCCCCGGTAGAGCCGGCCGTCGGGCGACCGGGTGCCCTCGGGATAGATCGAGAACACGCCGCCGTCCTTGAGGCAGCGCAGACCCAGTTCGAGGGCGTCGACGGCCTCGCGGCCGGTGCCGCGCCGCACCGGCACCGCGCCCAGCGCGGTGAACGCGGCGCGCGACATGCGGCCCTTCACGCCCGTCCCGGTGAAGTACTCCGCCTTGGCGAGGAACCGCACCCGCCGGGGCACGGCGAGCGGGATCACCACGCTGTCGCAGAAGGACAGGTGGTTGGCGGCGAGGATGACCGGGCCGTCGGCGGGGATGTTGGCCAGCCCCTCGATGGTCGGCCGGTACAGCACGTGCCCCACCCGCGCACTGACCACCCGCGCCGCGTCGTACCACATGCCGTCTCCCCCGAGTCTCGCGCCCAACGCCCCGCACAATGTAGTACCGGCGGCGCCGGGCGGACCACGCGGGGAGCGCGTCCACCCGGCGGGCGGCACCGATCCCCGCGCACGCCGCGCGTGCGGATCCATGCCGCAGCAGGGGCGCAACCGGGGGACTCGGTGATCATACGCGCACGCCGCAGCCCGCCCCGCCGCCGAGGGCTTCGGGCGCTCCAGGAGTCTCGGGAACCTCGAAACTCCGGGCGTTGGCCGGGGCGGCCGGGCCGCTGAGGGTGTTTCATGGGATCGCCCGTAGCGAGCGGCGCTCTCGCGTGCGCCCCGCGCGGGGCAGCGGACAGGGACCGGCGCCGCTCCCGCAAGGCCGGGGGAGGAGGGAGTCAGGGCGGTTCCCTGTCGACCGACGACGCAGCGAGACCGAGAATCCCTACCCGACGCGGCCGCGCGGTAGGGCGAGTATCCATGGAAGACGCGCCCCGGCCCCGCCGGGGACGGCCTCGGCCGGGCTAGCGGCCCGGGGTCCAGTCGGCGTTGGCGCCGCAGACGACCAGGCAGACGTGGGCGCCGGGCACCCGCCCGGCCAGCCACGCGGCGAAGGGGACCGCCGCCGCCGGTTCGGCCGCGATGCGGAACTCCTCCCACAGGCGGTCGCGCGCGGCGACGATCTCCGCGTCGGTCACCAGCGCCGTGGCCACCGGGTTGCGGCGCAGCACCGCGAAGGGCACATCACCCATCCGCGCCGCCCCCAGCGCCGAGGAGGCCACCGAGTCCACCGGCGTGGCCACCGGCTCGCCCGCCGCCAGGGCCGCGTGCATGGACCGGCAGCCCTCGGGCTCCACCGCCGTCACCGTGCGGTCCCCGGCGCCCAGCCGGACGCCGGCCACCAGCCCGCCGCCGCCCACGGCCACCGCGATCGCGTCGCACTGCGGGGCGTCCTCGGCGATCTCCGCGCCGATCGTGCCCTGCCCGGCGACCACGTCGGGGTCGTCGTAGGCGTGCAGGTAGCGCAGCCCTTCGGCGCGGGCGCGGGCCACCGCCGCCTCGGCGGCCTCGGCGTAATGGGCGCCCACGCGCACGAGTTCGGCCCCCGACTCCTCCAGGCGGCGCGCCTTGACCTCGGGCACGGTCTCAGGGACGTAGACCAGCGCCTCCACGCCCAGCATCCGCGCCGCCGTGGCCACCCCCAGGCCGTGGTTGCCGCCGGAGGCCGTGACCACGCGCGCCGGCCGGTCGGCGGCCAGCAGCGCGTTCAGCGCCCCGCGCAGCTTGAAGGCGCCGGTGGTCTGCAAGTGCTCCAGCTTCAGGGACAGCGGACGGCCGTCCACGGTGGCCGAGAGCACCGGCGTCCGGCGGGCGTAGGGGGCGATGCGGCGGGCGGCGTCGGCGACGTCGGCGGGCGTCGGCAGGGCGGCGGTGGCGGCGCTGGGAGTACTCATGTCTTCACCCTGCCCCTCCCGGGGCTTAAGTTAAAGTTGGCATTGCTAACGATGATTAAGCGCTGCTTGGGTCGGCCCGGGGGCTGGCCGGGGCGCGCGAAGGCGGGTGGCTGCCGTGCTCGACGCCGACCGGGTCCGCGTGCTGGTCGAGATCGCCCACGCGGGCTCCATCACCGCCGCCGCCGAGCGCATGTCCTTCACCGCGCCGGCGCTGTCCCAGCAGCTCACCAAGCTGGAGCGCGAACTCGGGTGCGTGCTGGTCGAGCGCTCCCGCAGCGGGGTGCGGCTCACCCGCGCCGGGCGGGTGCTGCTGGCCTACGGCGAACGCGTGGTGGGGGAGCTGCGCGACGCCGAGGCGGCGGTGCGGGCGGCGGCGGGGGAGGCCCCCACGCGGCTGTCGCTGGGCGCCTTCACCAGCGCCGGCAAGCACCTGGTGCCCGGCGCGCTCGCCGCCTTCGGCCGGGCGCACCCCCAGGTGCGGCTGTCCCTGACCGACGTCGAGCCGCCCGACGGCTTCGGCCTGGTGACCTCCGGCGAACTCGACCTGCTCATCACCCACCGCTACCCGGGTGTCGACCCGCCGGCGGCCACGGGGCTGCACCGCGAGCGGATCCTGGTCGACCCGCTGCTGCTGGTCCTGCCCGAGGGGCACCCGGCTGCGGGCGCGCCCCGGCGGCTGGCCGACCTCACGGGGGAGGAGTGGATCTGCGGCGCCCCCGGGATCTCCAACCGGGTGGCGCTGGAGGCCGCCGCCGAGGCCGAGGGCGTGCAGGTGACCGTGGCCTACGAGACGCGCGACTACGAGGTGATGCTGGCGCTGATCCGCGCCGGCGTGGGGATCGGGCTGGTGCCCCGCATGATCCTGGACGCCGCGCCCTCCGGCGGCTGGGTGGCGCGCCCCCTGGCGGGCGTGCGTCTCGCGCGGGAGATCTCACTGGTCCACCGCCGCCGCCCGCCCGCGCCGGTGCCGGCCATGGTGGACATGCTTCGCCGCTCGGCCCGCCGCACACCCGCGTGATGAAACCCGGCGACGCCGACATTTCCCGCGTCGGGTATTGGACCGCGCCCGCCGTGGACCGGGCACGGGAAAGTCGCGAATGGCGACGGCGGGACGCGCGGCGCCGCAATTCGAGGGCGGCGCGCACTACCGGATTTCGCACCGAGGAGCACGCAGAAACGCCGGGCCGCCCCGAGACGGGGACGGCGAAAGCGCGCCCGGGAATGGCGAAAGCGATTTCCCAAGCAAGGCGCTGCCGAAGGCCGGGCAGGTCCGCGCGGAGCGCAGGAGGGAGACCGGGGGCGGCGTCCCTGTTTTCGCTGTTCAGAGGGCCTTTCGGGTGTGCGACAGGTCGCCGCTGAGAGGTGAGGGCCGCGCCGGTCGGGCCACATCATCACCTCAGGAGAGACCCCGGTGGCGGGCGCCGCCGGCAACACGGCTCGCCGGGCGCCGGTGCAAGGGCCGCAAGACGGAAGCGCGCGCGGCCCCGGGCCGACGCGGCAACCACTCCCGGTCCATATGCGGGCCGCCGGGTGGGCTTCGCCGTCAGGTGGGAGACAAGCCGCCGCCGAGGCGGGGGAGGAGCGTGGTGGTCGTCCCATCGCCCTGAGCGAGACGGTCCGGGCGCTCAAGGAGTGAGGTCTCGTGCTGACGGGACGGTGGCCGTCCGGTCGGGCGTCCCGCGCGAAGACCGCGACAGTCGCGGAGGTATGGCAGTACGCGGCCCGGGGCCGGTGCGGCAGTCCCTCGCGGGCCGGGGGGAGGGTAGCTGTCTGGTGGACTTCGGTGCCGGGTGGCTCGGCCCAGGCGGGCGACGGCCGGGCCGCGTCACTGCGCAGGGACGGTCGAGGCGCGGGATGAGACGGTCTCGACCCGGCGGGACGGCGGTTGGCCGTCCGGGTGTCCCGTGCAGGGGCCGGGGCGGGGTTGCCTTCGCGGCGAGGCGAGGGTGTCGGGATGGGTCGAGAAGCCTCCCCTAAGGGGGGCTCGGGTGGGCGCGTCCGATTCGGGCAGTTTGGAATCTACGTCATAAAGGCGAGTTTTTTGACATCCCATTCCGCCGAACCCTTCACCCAAGGCACTGACCACTGGCCACGACGGCGCTCCGGGTCGCCTCCGGCGCGCACTGACCTGGGAGTTTTCGGCATCACGGCCGCCGCGCTGGCCCGCGCGCGAGACACCCGGGTGGGCGTGCCGCGCGGAGGCCGAGGTGGTCGCGGCGGCGCGGGAGCGCGCGCGGTGGATGTCGGGATGGCAGCGCGTCCGGCCCTGCGCATGGCGCGGCAGGCAGCAGGCGGCTCCCGGGTCGTGGACGAGTGGCCTTGCCCCCACGGGGCGGAGGCGGGCGGCGCTTCGCCTGCTCGCCGTCCTGCCCGGCCTGAGGCGCCCTGCGGTGTGTGCGTGGCCGGCCCTCCCACAGCGGGGCGGAAGGGCAGGCCACGGGTGGGCGGAGGCGGGGGGATGGCGGAGTGGTGGGCGCGACCGTCTCCGGAACGGTCCGGCGACCGGCCGCGCTTTTACTCCGCGCGGACGTGCTCCGCATGCGGCATCCGTGCGGGTCGGCCGCGCCGCGCAGCCGTCACCGAAACGAGCGGTCTTCGTGCAACGCCGCGCGCGTCCTTCCTGCGGCCGTTCCCCACCTGGCTGGGGAGCGAACAGAAACGCGGCTGCTGTCCCCGCACTTCGCACTTCTCGTTTTCACCAGTACTGAATTCGGTTCAGCAATGTGCGGGCGCTTATCACTCCACCGCCACCGTGCGGCGCTCGGTCACCGCGCGTTCCGCCGCCTCCAGTACGCGTACGACCTCGCAGCCGAAACCGATGTCCAACGCGCTCGGCCCGCCGCCCGACAGCGTCTTGCGCAGTTCGTCGATCGCGGCGGTGAACGCCGCCACCGGTGTCTGCGCGTCCTTGGGCGGCGACACCACGCCGTGCTCGCCGTGGAACACGAACTCCCAGCGGCGGCCCGCGCTCGCCGCGTCCAAGGTGAGGGCCAGCGCGCTCACCGCGCCGCCCTCGTGGCGCAGCAGCGCGTGCGTGGTGGCGTTCGGTCCGGCGACGGCCGTGGCCTCGGCCACCGGCCCCAGTACCGGAAGCAGCAGCGACAGCGCGTGCGGGCCGATGTCCCACAGCCCGCCCTTGCGCCGCCGCCACGGCGAGTTCGCATAGGGGCTGCCCGGCCGCAGCGCGTCGGCCAGCAGGGTGGCCTGCGCGCCGGTCCAGCCGCCGGTGGCCGCCGTCTCCCGCAGGAACGCGTCCATGGCGGCGGAGAAGCGCATCGTGAAGAACACGACCGAGGCGAGGCCCCGCCGCCCGGCCTCGGCGGCGAGCGCGGCGGCCGCGTCGCCCGACAGCGCCACGGGCTTGTCCAGCAGCAGGTGGCGCCCCGCCCGCGCCGCGCGCAGGGCGAGTTCGGCCTGGACGTCGGGCGGCAGCGCCACGGCCACGGCGTCGACGTCGCCGATCAGGACGTCGGCGTCGGTGTAGGCCCGCGTGTCGAGGTGGTCGGCCAGCGCCTGGGCGCGCCCGGCGTCGCGCCCCCACACTCCCACCAGGTCGACGTCGGGATGGGCGGCCAGCGCGGCGCCCTGCGTCTCCCTGGCCCAGTAGCCCGTGCCCAGAAGTCCCGTCCTCAGCCCCATGCGGTGGCTCCTCTCCGGTGGTGCGGCCCCGGTGGCGGTCACGGCCATTCTTCCCAACCGGGCGGGGCGGCCGTCCGCCGGGAGGCGCGTTCTGCGGCGCGCCCGGATCGGCGCCGGCCGCGCGGACCGCGCCGGACGGGCTGGGCGGGCCGGGGGAATGCGCAATTGCGCGCGGCGCTCGCCCGCCCGACGTTTTCCACGGCAATTGGCGGCCTGCGCGCGCGAAGGAACACACGCATATATCGGCGAGCACGCAACGGGCGCCCCTGTTTTCCGGTACACCGTGAATGGTGACCCCAGACAATGGCGCGATGTGGTCAAGAGGTTGCGCGTTGCGTTGTGATTTGATTATTGTCTGTAGCGGACGGAAAAGGGCGGCGCCATACGGATCACTGTATGTCTGGTTAGCGTGGCCAATGGGAAAATGCCCCATCCGGTTGGCGTCGGCGCCCACCCTCGTGTGTCGGCGCGTTCGGAGTGCCGCCTCGGCGGCGCGGCGTCGGGGCTCGTCCCGCGATGCGGTGAACGGGCGCCGACCGGCGAAGGAAACAGGTACATGAGCGAATCCGCACCGCAGATCGACCTTGAGCTGTTCCGGCTCTGCCTCGACGCCGAGGAGGACGATCTGGCGGACCTCATGGCGGCCGCGCGCGCCACCGCGCCCAACCTGCCGCACCTGCTGCTGTCCATCCTGCACCGCGACGGCCACCCGCTGGGCAGTGGCGCGCGCGACGAACTACGCCGGGCGCGCCGCCGGGCCGAGGACTACCGGGGCCTGCACCGCGTCCTGGCGGCCGAGGTCGGCTGCCGCGTCCTCAAGGGTCCGGCGCTGGGGGAGCTGTACCCCGACGGCCTGCTGCGGCCCGTGGGCGACCTCGAACTCGCCGTGGCCGACGAGCCCTCGCTGTGGCGGGCGGTGCGCCGGGTGCGGCGGGAGCGGCCGGTGCAGCGCATCGACGTCTGCCTCATGGGCTCCGACCACCGGCACGTGTCGGCGGTGCTGCACTGGCCCTCGCTGGACCCGCTGCTCGACGGCCCCCACCTGGTCGAGATCCGCACGGCGGCGCTTCCGGGCAACTTCCGCACCGTCGTGCCGCGCACCCGGCTCCCCGAGCACCCGTGGACCGCCGGGCTGCTCGCCGTGGCCGAGGAGCGGTTCCAGCGGCCTTTCGGCCCCAGGGACGCCATGGACATGTTCGCCCTGGCCGGCGCCGACTGCGCGCCCGGCCCCGAGGCGGTCGCCGAGCAGATGGCCGGGCTGCACATGGAGCCCGAGGTGGTGGAGTTGCTGCACTACGCCGGCTCGCGCGCCGAGCTGGGACCGCTGGAGGAGTTGCGCTACCTCATCGCCGACGCCGCCGACCGCGAGGTCCAGCGCCGCGAGGAGGCCGAGGCCCACGGGATGGCGCTGGCGGCGGCCTGGGAGGGCGGAAACGGGGAGACCCCGCAGAGCCGGGCGGGCGGCCTCCCGATTCACGGGCTGCCGCTGCGGTCGGTGGAGGCCGGGCGCGAGGACTGGCAGCGGGTGCGGCTGAGGGATTTCGACGAGGGCACGCTGCTGCTCACCCCGGTGGGCGACTACCTGCTCGCCGGGCGGCCGCTGGTGAGTTCGGCCCAGTACGACTCCGCGTGCCGCGAACTCGACCGCCTGGACGCGCTCGCGGGCTGACTGGCGGGGCGATGGGGCGGAGGGTGCGGCGGTGGGTCGTCCGGGTGGGTGGTCATCGGGTCTCTCGTTGATGCCCCTGTGGCCGCCTTCGGTGGGTGCGTCAGGACGGCTCGGCCAACTGCCGTGCCAGTCGTTCCAGTCCGCTCCGGATGAGCTGCGCGTAGTCGTCGCCGCCGAGTGCGCCCATGTGCGCTCGGGCCTGGTGCAGGTGGCCGCGGGCGCGGTTGAGATCGCCCAGTTTGCGGTAGCACTCGCCGAGGTTCAGGTGCAGCGACGGGAGCAGCCCCGCCACCGGCAGCGGCACGCCGGCCTGCGCCACGCGGTCGTCGGTGATGTGCTCGACGGCGGCGAGCGCGCGCAGGTCCCACGTCAGCTCTTCGCGCACGTCGTCCTGCACGTCGGCCATGGAGTGGGCGAGGACGCAGACATGCAGCGGGTCGCCGCTCTCACCGCCGATGTCATCCCAGATCCGCGCGAACAGGTCGCGCGCGGCCTCGCGTCGGCCCTGGCGGTGGTGCAGGTCCACCCCTTGGCCGATCCGCGCGAGTGTCGGGTCGTCGGCGGGCATCGGCGGCTCCTCCACGGTCGCGGGCGACGGCGGTCAGCCTACGCTCCTGGCGTTGTGCCGATGGCCGTGGTGGGGCGCCGGTGAAACGGGTGGAGGGCGGCGTGGCCGTGGGGCCGCGCCGCCCTCCCGGGTGCCCCGCCCGGACCCGCGCTGCCGGGCGGAGCGGGGGACGCGCCGGGGCGCGTCGGTTCGGCGGCTCAGTCCAGCGTGGCGGAGGGAGCGGGGGAGGTTGGGCGCGCGGGGGTGTCGGCCTCGGCGGCCGGGGCGGCCTCGGCCGGGGCCGGGGGCTCGGGGTCGGGTTCGGGGGTCGCGGCGGCGGCTTCGCTGCGGCGCTCGATCAGGTGGGCGCGCACCGACCAGGCGATGGCGCCCGCCCACACCAGGGCGAGGACCACGTAGACGACCGTCCGCAGGGCGGGTGCCGTGGAGAGGGCGTCCAGCAGGGTACGGGCGTTGGTGAGGACGATCAGGCCGCCCACCGCCGAACCCAGGACGCGTGAGGGCACGTGCCGGACGATCCAGGCGGCGATGGGTGCGGCGATCACGCCGCCGACGAGCAGGCCCAGAGCCCAGAGGAGGTTGACGCCGGCGCTGCCCAGGCCCACGAGGAATCCGACGCTGGCGGCGATGGCGACGATGAACTCGCTGGTGTCGATCGAGCCGATGACCCTGCGCGGCTCGATGCGGCCGCTGGCCAGCAGCGCGGGGGTGCCCACCGGCCCCCACCCGCCGCCGCCGGTGGCGTCGAGGAACCCGCCGACCAGGCCCAGCGGGGTGAGGAAGCGGCGGCGCACGGGCTTGCCGAGCCGGCCCTTGGGCATGCCCCAGGCGGTGAAGCGCACGAGGACGTAGGCGCCCAGCGCCAGCAGGATGCCGGCCATGATCGGGGCGGCGGCCTCGGTGGAGAGCGAACTGAGGAAGGTGGCGCCGGCGAACGCGCCGACGGCACCCGGGAGCGCGATGCGGCGGACGACCTTCCAGTCGACGTTGCCCAGTCGCCAGTGGGAGACACCCGAGGCCAGCGTGGTGCCGATCTCGGCGAAGTGGACGGTGGCCGACGCGGCGGCGGGGTTGGTGCCGACAAGCAGCAGCAGTGTGGTCGAGGTGACGCCGTAGGCCATGCCGAGGCTGCCGTCGACCAACTGGGCGAGTAAGCCCACAAGGGCGAGGAGGACGAGGGTCTGCATGCGCGGCTTCCCGTTTGCGAAGTTTGTCTACCGGTTCAGTGGAGATGCTAATCCTCCTTTCCCTACTGGACAAGGGGAAAATATGCTCACCTGCACGTGAGGGACATCTCCACCCGAAGTGCGGCAGGAAGGACGGGCTCGCCTCACCGGTCCCACGGGGGTGGGGTGGCACCTGCCGCCCCGGGGAGGATGGGGGTCGGCGCCCTGGGGTGGGGGAGGGGCGCCGGGGCGCCGCCGGCGGCCGGCGGGGCGGTATGCTCCCAGGTCGCGCCTGGTGTCGCCCCGGGGAGGGGAGCGTCTTCGCGGTCGGGCGGGTGTGTCGTGCTGGGTCGAGAAGCCTCCACCGAGAGTGGCTCGACGGACGTGTCCGAATTCGGGCGGTTTGGAATCTACGTCATAAAGGTGAGCTTTTTTGGATGTGCTCCCCTTCAGATTCTCTACGTAGAGCACTGATCACCGGCCACGACAGCGCCCCGGGCCGCCTGCGGTGTGTGCTCCCCGCCCTCGCCCCAGATGCGTGCTCTGACCTGGCGGTTCGCGGCGTCACCCGCCATCGGTGCGGGTGACGCGGGGGGCGATCACCGCGGGCGCGGGGCGGAACTGGAGAATACGCAGGACGCGGTCCGTCACCGAGCGGCCCGCGATGCGGCCTGCCTGGTCGGGGGGCTGCGGGATCGAGGAGACGAGAGGACTGATGGGCGTGGGCGCGGACCCAACCGATGTCGTGGGACCACTGAGCGGAATCGTCGTCGTAGACCTCTCGCGGGCGCTGGCCGGTCCGCACGCCGCGATGCTGCTCGGGGACCTGGGCGCGCGGGTGATCAAGGTGGAGCAGCCCAGGACCGGCGACGACACCCGTAGTTGGGGGCCGCCGTTCGTGGGGCCGGAGGACGAGCGCATCAGCACCTACTTCCTCTCGTGCAACCGCAACAAGGAGTCCATCGAGCTGGACCTGAAGTCCGACGACGGCCGCGACGTGCTCACCCGGCTGGTGCGCGCCGCCGACGTGCTGGTGGAGAACTTCCGCCCGGGGGTCCTGGACCGGCTGGGGTTCTCCGCCGAGCGGCTGGCCGAACTCAACCCGCGCCTGGTGCTGTGCTCCATCAGCGGGTTCGGCCACGACGGCCCCGAGGGCGGTCGGTCGGGCTATGACCAGATCGCCCAGGGCGAGGCCGGCCTGATGAGCCTGACCGGGCCCTCCGCCGACCAGCCCACCAAGGTCGGCGTGCCCATCGGCGACCTGCTGGCGGGGATGAACGGCGCCTACGGCGTGCTCAGCGCGCTCTATGAGCGCGAGCGCACCGGGCGCGGCCGCGTGGTGCGGACCTCGCTGCTGTCCTCGATCGTGGGGGTGCACGCCTTCCAGGGCACGCGGTGGACGGTCGGCGGCGAGGTGCCCAAGGCGATCGGCAACCACCACCCCTCGATCGCCCCCTACGGCGCCTACGCCTGCGCCGACGGCATGCTCCAGGTGGCCGTGGCCAGCCAGGGCCAGTGGGCGAAGTTCGCCGGCCTGCTGGGGATCGACGCCGAGGACCCCCGGTTCGCCGACAACGCCGCGCGGGTCACCAACCGGCCCGCCCTCAACCAGGTGATCGAGTCGGTGCTGGCCACCGCCTCGCGCGACACCTGGCTGGAGCGCATCGACGGGATCGGGATCCCCTGCGGCGCGATCCGCACGATCGACCAGGTCTATGAGTGGGACCAGGTGCGTTCGCAGGGCCTGGTGGTGGGTGTGGACCACCCGGTGCTGGGCCGGGTGGAGCTGCCCGGTCCGGCCGTGCGGTTCAGCGACCCCGACGGCGCCGAGACCCGGCCCGACCACCGCCCGCCGCCCCGGCTGGGCGAGCACAACGACAGCGTGCGGGCCTGGCTCGACACGCTGGGCGGCGAGGCGGCGGCCGGCGCGTGAGGCGGTGCCCGGCGGCGGCGCGGGGGCGCCGCCGCCGGGTGCGGGCCGCTCGCAGGCGCCTGCTTCGTGCGCGGGTCCGGCAAGAGCGGGCGGCGCTGCCCCGCGCCCAAGCCGCTGCGCCGGGCCGGCGGGCGGCCGGGGGAGGACCGGCCGGGGCGGTGCGGCCGGGGCACGGCGGGAGCGGTCGCGCCGGTAGGAGGGCGGGGGAGGCACCGGCGGCGGCAGCGGGTGGTTGCCGGGCGGCGTGGTGACGCAGGGTGACGTTGTCATGCCCCTTTGGTAGCAGCCCGGCGGCCGGGCGTGCGCCGGCTGTCCACAGGGGTGCCCGCGCCGCCGCGTGCCCGCCCGGTGCCGGCGGGCCGCCGGCCGGGCGCGGTGCGCCCGCCCGCCCGCCGCCCGGTTCTGTCCCGGTTCTGTCCCTCCGCCTCGGTATATTCCGGGGCACGACCACACCGAGGGAGCCGCCATGCACCTGTCCGCGCTGCTGGACTTCGACGTCATCCCGGTCGACTCCGACGACCACGTGACCGTGCTGGTGGACGTCACGGCGCCCGAGCAGCCCAAGGACGCCGCGCGGCCCCCCGCCACCCTCCAGATCGTGCTCGACCGCAGCGGGTCCATGGGCGGCGCCCGGCTGGAGGGCGCCGTGCGGGCGCTGCTGTCGCTGGTGGACCGCCTCGACCCCTCCGACAACTTCGGCCTGGTCACCTTCGACAACCAGGCCCGGGTCGAGGTCCCCGCCGGTCCGCTGGCCGACAAGGACGACGTGCGCCGGCGCATCGCGGCCATCCGGGCGGGCGGCAGCACCGATCTGTCCAGCGGGCTGCTGCGCGGCATCCAGGAGGCCCGCCGCGCCTCCGACCGGGGCGCCACCCTGCTGCTGGTCTCCGACGGCCACGCCAACCTGGGCATCACCGACCACGCCGCCCTGGCCGACTGCGCGCGCGGCGGCTACGGGTCGGGGATCACGACCACGACCCTGGGCTACGGCCTGGGCTATGACGAGGCGCTGCTGGGCGCGGTGGCCGACGGCGGCGCCGGGGCCGCGCTGTTCGCCGAGGACCCCGACTCCGCCGCCGCCCTCATCGCCCGCGAGGCGGAGTTCCTGTTGTCCAAGACCGCTCAGGCGGTGTCGTTGCAGGTGCGCCCGGGGCCGCTGGTGGCGGGGGTGGTCGTGGCCGGGGAGCTGCCCGGCAACCTGCTGCCCGACGGCTCCCTCATGCTGGAGTTGGGCGACTTCTACTCCGGTGAGCAGCGCCGCCTGCTGCTGCGCTTCACGGTGCCGCGCATCGCGGCGCTGGGCACCGCCACCGTGGCCGACCTGGTGGCCACCTACGCCGACCCCGCCACCCTGCGCACCTACACCGCCACCCTGCCGATCTCGGTGAACGTGGTGCCCGGCGACACCGCCGCCGGGCGGGTGCCCAACCCCACCGTGCGCACCGAGGAGGCGTTCCAGCACGCCCAGACCGCCAAGCGCGAGGCCAGCGAGGCGCTGCGGGCGGGGGACCGCGAGGGCGCCGCCGGCACCCTGGAGCGGGCGCGCCGGGAGTTGGCCGAGCAGGCCGCCGCGGCGCCGCCCGAGCAGGCGGGGGAGCTGACGGCGCAGATCACCGAGCTGGACCAGTTGGCGCGGCGCGCCCGTACCGACGACTCCAGCCGGGTGTCCAAGGCCGCCTACGCCAGCCAGGCCGGCTACACCCGCCAGCGTGCCCGCATGGCCGACCTCACCGCGCAGTACCTGGCGGCCTCCCCCGGGCAGGCGCCGCCCCCGCCCGCCCCGGCGGGCGGTCCCTCGGCGGCGGCCCGCACGCGGGCCGCGCTGGAGGGGTTGTCGGTGGGCGACGCCTTCGGCGCGCTGACCCAGCGCCCGGCGGCGGCGGCGGCGGCCGCCGCGATCGCGGCGGGTGCGCTGCCGCCGGGCCCGTGGCGCTGGACCGACGAGACCGAGATGGCGGCCACGGTCGTCGACGTGCTCCTCCGCACCGGGCGGGCCGACCAGGACGAGCTGGCCCGGCTCTTCGCGGCGCGCTTCACCGAGGGCCGGGGCTACGGTCCCGGCGCCCGTGATCTGCTCGTGCGCATCGCCCAGGGCGCCGACTGGCGGTCGGCGGCCGCGGCGCAGTTCGGCGGCACCGGGTCCTACGGCAGCGGCGCGGCCATGCGGGTGGCGCCGCTGGGCGCCTACTTCGCGGGCGATCCGCGGCGCGCGGCCGAGGAGGCGGCGCGCTCGGCCGAGGTCACCCACGCCCACCCCGAGGGCGTGGCCGGGGCGGTGGCGGTGGCGGTGGCCGCGTCGGTGTGGGCGGGCGATCCCGCGCTTTCGGGCGAGGCCCTGCTGGCGGCGGTGGCCGAGCGGGTGGCGCCCGGCGGGGTGCGTTCGGGGCTGGAGCGCGCGCGGGCGCTGCTGGGCGCGGGCGCGTCCGAGGCCGCCCGCGAGCTGGGCAACGGTTCGCGGGTGAGCGCGCCCGACACCGTGCCGTTCGCGCTGTGGGCGGCGGCGGTGCACGGCGACTCGGTCGCCGGGGCGCTGCGCGCCTGTGTGGGCGTGGGTGGCGACACCGACACCACGGCGGCCATGGCGGGCGGTGTGGTGGCGGCGCGCACCGGTGTGGAGGGGGTGCCGGCGGAGTGGCGGGCGGCGCGCGAGCCGCTGCCGGACTGGCTGCCCGGGCGCGGACGCGGGCGGGGCTGAGGCCGGCGGCCGTCGAGGGGTCGGCGACGGGGCGGCGCGCCGGCCCTGTGCGGGGCGCCCCCGGTTGGGGGCGCCCGTGGGATCAGCCGATGTCCTCGGGCAGGAGGGTCTGGAGGTCCTCGGTGGTGGGTTCGGCGCCCTCGCGGGCGAGGCGCTCGATGCGCCGCGACTGGCGGGTGACGCTGTCCTCGAGCAGCTTGCGGACCTCGCGGGCGTTGCCCTCGGCGAACCGGCTCTCCTGGGCGCGCAGCACCTGCTCCACGCGCGCGGCGGTGGCGGCGGGCACCGCGAAGTCGGCCTGGGCGGCGGTGGCGGTGAAGATTCGCACCAGTTCCTCGGGCGTGTAGGAGGCGAAGGTGACCGTGCGGGAGAAGCGGGAGGCCAGGCCGGGGTTGCTGCGCAGGAACTCCGCCATCTCCTCGGTGTAGCCGGCGACGATGACCACGACCTCGTCGCGGTGGTCCTCCATGAGTTTGATGAGGGTGTCGACGGCCTCGCGGCCGAAGTCGGCGCCGCCGGCGCCCCCGCGGGTCAGGGAGTACGCCTCGTCGATGAACAGGACGCCGCCGCGGGCGCGCTCGAACACCTCGCGGGTCTGCTGGGCGGTGTGGCCGACGTAGCCGGCCACGAGGTCGGCGCGGGCGACCTCCACCACCTGGCCCTGGGCCAGGACGCCCATGGCGGCCAGCAGTTCGCCGTAGATGCGGGCGACGGTGGTCTTGCCGGTGCCGGGGGCGCCGGTGAAGACGAGGTGGCGGGAGGGCTGGGGGGCCTCCAGGCCGGCGGCCTGGCGGCGGCGCCCGGCCGACAGGAGCGCGATCATGGCCGCGACCTGCTCCTTGACCTCGGCCAGGCCGATCATGTTCTCGAGTTTGGCCAGCAGCGCCCGGGTCTGCTCCTGGTCGCGGGGGTCGCCCACGCGGGCGGCCAGGCCGGGGCCGACGAGCCCGTCGAGGTCCTCGGGCAGGATGAGCGCGAAGTCGTCGGCGGTCTCGGCGGCGGACTCCATGATGCGCTCGGCCTGGCGCTGGATGACGCCTTCGAGGACCCGGCGGGCTTCGCGTCCGTTGCCGAAGGAGGAGTCGCGCGACTGGCGGCGGAAGTGGGCGGCGACCAGGTCGCGGACGCCCTCGCCCAGGACGTAGCCCTGGGCGGCGGCCATGCCGGCGAAGATGGAGGTCAGCTCCTCGGGGCTGTAGTTCTCGAACTCCACGGTGCGCGAGACCCGCGACTTCAGCCCGGGGTTGGCCTCCAGGAAGGAGCGCATCTCGCTGGAGTAGCCGGCGAACACCACCACGACCTCGTCGCGGTGGTCCTCCATGAGCTTGATGAGGGTGTCGATGGCCTCCTGGCCGAAGTCGCTGCCGCTGCCGAAGCGCCGGGAGAGGGCGTATGCCTCGTCGATGAACAGGACGCCGCCGCGGGCGCGCTGGAAGACCTCGGTGGTCTTCTGGGTGGTCTCGCCCAGGTGCTGGCCCACCAGGTCGGCGCGGGCGACCTCGACGAAGGTGCCCTTGTCCAGGGCGCCCAGGGAGCGCAGGATGCGGCCGTAGAGGCGGGCGACGGTGGTCTTGCCGGTGCCGGGGGGACCGGAGAACACCAGGTGGCGGCTGAGGTTGAGCTTGGGCAGGCCGGCGCGCGCCCGCTTCTCGCTCACCTGCTGCATGGCCACCACCGAGCGGATCTCCTTCTTCACCCCCGCCAGGCCGGTCATGGCGTCCAGTTCGGCCAGCAGCTCCTCCAGCGGCTGGGGGCGGGGGCCGCCGGCGGCGTCGGGGTGGGCGTCGGATTCGGCGCCGGCGGCGGCCTTGACGCGGGTGCCGTCGGCGTCCTGGTCGGTGACGGCGGTGTCGTCCATCTGGAGGATGGCCTCGCGGGGGCCGACGATGCCGGGGCCCTGGCCGCCGTCGATGGTGCAGCGGACCAGCCGCAGCCGCGCCCGCTCGGTGAGGAACACCGCGCCGTTGGCGCCGCCGGTGACGGTGGTGTCGGTGAGGGTGGCGCTGGCGTTGTCCTCGACGCCGATGGCCAGGGTCTGGGTGCCGCTGATCTCGGCGTCGCTGAGGATCAGGCGGCTGCCGGAGAGGTTGACGCTGTCCTTGGCGGAGTCGGTGATGCGGGCGTCGCTGATCTCGCCGAAGCTGCCGTTGCGCAGCACAAGCCCGTTGGCGGCGCTGCCGGTGACGTCGAACCCGCGCAGGGTCAGAGTGGCGTCGTCGGAGGCGCTGACCCCCACGAAGCTGCCGGAGACCCGCAGCCCGTCGGCCTCCAGGCGGCCGCCGCTGACGTCGAGGGCGGCGTAGCCGTGCTGGTCGGGGTCGTCGCTGGGGGCGGCGTCGGCCTCCACGACGACGTCGGTGAGGGCGGTGGTGGTGTTCTTGAGCGCGATGCCGCCTTTGAGGGGGTGCTCCACGCGCACGTTCTCGCCGTCGAGGCGGCCGTCGACGACGGAGACGCCGAGGTAGGCGGGGCGGCGGGCGCGCAGGCCGGTCAGCGAGAGGGTGCCGCCCACGGCGTGGACGGCGCAGCCGGGGGAGTCCAGGATCTCGGCGTCGGTGACGCGCACCCGGCAGTCGTTCTCCACGCCGATGGAGTTGTGGTCGGCCAGGCCTCCCTCGATGCGCAGGCCGCGCAGGGTGAGGTCGGCGCCGTCCTTGGCGATGAGGGGGACGCTGGTGGTGCCGGTGATGGTGCAGTCGGCGATCTCGACGGTGGTGCGCCCGGTCACGGCGAGGGCGGGGTAGGCGGCCGACCCGGCGTCGGTGATGCGCAGGCCGCGCACGGCGGGGGAGGCGCCGCCCTCGATGAACACGGCGTTGCCGTCGGAGGAGCCGGTGAAGCTGAGGTCGCGCAGTTCGGGCGAGCAGGCGCCGGAGACGGCGAGGCGGGCGCCGGTGAAGCGGGACTCGTGGACGGCTCCGCCGGTGCGGTCCAGCAGCAGGCCGCCGCCGTGGAAGGCGCAGCGGGCGAACTCGGCGGTGGCCTGGACGGCGTTGACCCGCAGCGGGGCCTCGAAGACGGCGTCGACGGCCCGGACGACGGTGCCGGGGTGGGCGTAGAGCGGCGGGTACTCGGTGGAGGAATTGCGGACGCCCACGCCGTAGAGTTCCAGGCGGCCCGCGCGCACGTTGAAGACGTTGGAGCCGGGGACGGTGACGGTGACCGAGCCGGGGCCGGCGGTGGGCACGAGGATGACGTGGCGCCGGATGGTGAAGGGCTCGGCGGCGACGTACTCGCCGGGCTCGACGTAGAGGTACAGGTCGGTGTCGGGGTAGGTGTCCAGGACCGTCTTGAGGTCGGATGCGGCACGGCGCCGGGACTGGGAGACCTGGACCGTGTACATCCACCAGCCCTTCACGACGAGACGGCGACCGGGCGCCGGCCTGTGGTGCCGCCCGCGCCCGCAGCGCATACCTTATCGGTCTTTTAGGACGCCGTGAGCCCGGGAAGCAGGGGGGATGGCGGTGGCGGGGGCCGATGGCGGGCGGCGGTGCGTAGGGTTGGGGAATGGCAGCACGGCTCCTGGTCTTCAGCCGCACCGCCGGATACCGCCACGACTCCATCCCGGCGGGGACGACCGCGCTCACCGAGCTGGCCCGCGCCCTGGACCTGGACGCCGAGGCCACCGAGGACCCCGCCGCCCTGCGCCCCGACCGCCTGGCCGACTGTGCGGCCGTGGTGTTCCTCCACGCCTCCGGTCCGGTGCTGGACGGCCCCGCCCGCGCCGCCCTGCACGCCTACGTCCGCGACGGCGGCGGGTTCGTGGGCGTGCACGCCGCCGCCACCGCCGAGCCCGACTGGCCCTTCTACGCCGACCTCCTCGGCGCCCGCTTCACCGGCCACCCCGAGCCCCAACCGGCGCTGCTGCGGGTGGAGGACCGCACCCACCCCGCCACCGCGCACCTGGGTCCCACCTGGGCGCGCACCGACGAGTGGTACGACTTCGACCGCGATCCCCGCCCGGGCGCCCGCGTCCTGCTGTCGGTGGACGAACGCACCTACCGGGGCGGCCACATGGGCGCCGACCATCCCCTGGCCTGGTGCCGCCGCGTCGGCCGGGGCCGCGCCTTCTACACCGCCCTGGGCCACGCGTCCGAGGACTACGCCCAGGCCGACTTCCGCACCCACCTCCTGGGCGGCCTCCGCCACGCGGCCGGGCTCGCTTAGGCGTCATCACCACGGGCGCGGGGCTGAACCTGAGGTGAGCGGCCGACGGGCGGGATCGGCTCGGCGGCGCACCCTAGACGAATGCGGCACAAGCGCGGGACTGGGGTCCTCCGGGCGGCGCGCCTAGCCTGGGTGTATGGACTCCCTGCTGCCCGAACGCGGCGTCCTCGTCCTGGACGGGGGCCTGGCCACCCGGCTGGAAGACCTGGGCTGCGACCTGAGCGACGACCTGTGGTCGGCGCGGCTGCTGCAAGACGATCCCGCCCTCATCCGCCGCGCGCACCGCGACTTCTTCGCGGCGGGTGCCGACGTCGCGGTCTCCGCCGCCTACCAGGCCAGCGTGCCCGGCTTCACCCGCCGGGGCCTGGGCGCCGCCGAGGCGCGCGCCCTCATCGTGCGCTCGGTGGAACTCGCCCGCCAGGCCCGCGACGAGCACGGCGGCGGGCTGGTGGCCGCCGGGATCGGCCCCTACGGCGCGGCCCGCGCCGACGGGTCGGAGTACACCGGCGCCTACGACCTGGACGAGGACGGTTTGGTGGCCTGGCACCGCGAGCGCTGGCACCTGCTCGCCGACAGCGGCGCCGACCTCATGGCCTGCGAGACCGTCCCCTCGGCCGCCGAGGCGCGCGCCCTGGTGCGGCTGCTGGAGGAGACGCCGCACATCGGCGCCTGGGTGAGCTTCAGTTGCCGCGACGGCGAGCACATCAGCGACGGCACCCCGCTGGCCGACTGCGCCGCCGCCCTGGCCCGCCACCCCCGGGTGCTGGCCGTGGGCGTCAACTGCACCCCGCCGCGCCACATCCCGGCCCTCCTGGGCCGCATCAGCGGCGTGCCCGCCGTGGCCTACCCCAACTCCGGCGAGCAGTGGGACCCCCGCGCCCGCCGGTGGCGCGGCGCGCGCGACCCGGTCGCCTTCGGCGCGGCCGCGCGCGACTGGCGGGCGGCCGGGGCCGCGCTGATCGGCGGCTGCTGCCGCACCACGCCCGAGCACATCCGGCAGATCCGCGCCCACCTGGACTGACGCCCGCCGCTGCCCCCCGCCCTCGATCCCGGCCCCGCCCCGGCGCCGCGTACGAGGCGGCGCCGGGGCGGGGCGCGAACGGCGTGTCGGCCGGCGCGCGGGTGCCGGCCGCCTTGCGCGCGAGGGCTCAGCCGCCCGTCGTGAACGGCGAGGCCGGCGCCCGCCCCGCCTCGATGTCGGCCATGACCCGGTGCATGGCCTCGGTGTCGTTGAGGTGGGGGAACGGGGTGTCGGGCACAGGGACGCCCAGGAACTCACACAGCGGCTCCCAGCCCTGCCCGGCCTCATACACCAGCAGCCGCTCCGGCGGGACGGCTTCGACCACCGCCGCCGTGTGGGCCTCGAAGACCTCCACGGCCCGCCGCTCGTCGGGCGCCGTCCGGTTGCCGTACGTCGACTCCCAGAGGGGGCCCAGCACGCCCGCCATCCGCCGCGTCTCGGGCGGCGACGACGCGGTGGCGGCCCCGACGACCATCTCCATCTGGCGGAAGATGGTGTTGGCCATGCTGGTGTACCAGCGGTGGGGGTCGCGCACCGTCAGCAGCACCTTGGCCTGCGGGTAGGCGTCGGCGAGTTCCCGCCAGAAGTAGGAGAAGGGCCAGTCCACGCCCGAGGCGTAGCCCTCGGTCACCCGGTCCCAGTCCACCGGGTCGTCGTGGACGGCGTGCTCCCAGCGCCCCAGGTGGTCGGGGTGGGTGAGCAGTTCGAACATGTGGTAGCAGGGTCCCAGGCCGAGCTGTTCCAGCGCGGCTTTCATCGAGGTGGTACCGGTCCGCGGGAATCCCGCGCCGATGAGCTGCACCATGGTTCCTCTTTCGTCTGCGTAGGACGCGGCCGGACCGCGCCGGGCCGCTCGCGGCGGCGCCGGTGCCTCCGGCCACAGGACCCACTATGGCGCCTTGCCGTGGCGGTGCGTCGGCGGCCCGCCACCTGGAGCGACGGCGCACGTCATGGGGGGTGCGCGCGGACGGGCGCGGCGCGAAAAGGCCCGGCGCGCCCCGCCGAAGGGGCGCGCCGGGCCGGGGACCGGGGCGGTGTGCGGACCGCCCCGGCGTTCAGGGGCGCACCGGCACCCAGCCCTCCGGCGGGAAGTACCGCGCGGTCTGGTCGGCGGTGGGCCAGGTGCCCACGGCGTCGGCCGCGTCCCACAGCAGGGGGTCGATCTCGCCCCAGTCGAGGTCGTCGCCCTCCTTGCGCTGGTTGAACAGCGCGGCGATGCTCAGGCCGCCGCTGCGCATGACCAGCGTGTAGGTGCCGGGCATGCCGCCGAAGTGCCAGGTGTTCTGGCCGCCGCTGACCGGGCGCACGTACCAGCCCAGGCCGTAGTGGTAGCCGTTCCAGCCGCCGGCCTCGGGCTTGGCGTAGACCGACTTGATGGAGGCGGCGGTGAGGACCCCGGCCTCGGCCGGCTGGTCGTAGAGGTAGCAGAAGCGCACCACGTCGGCGGCCGAGCCCACCCAGCCGCCGTTGGCGAACTGGGTCTCCATGTTGAACCCGCCGTAGGGCAGGGGCACGGTGGCGCCGGAGTCGTCGACGACCGACCGGCCGGTGTACTTGGAGGTGTAGTCGACCTCGCCGGAGGTGTCCTTGGCCAGGGAGGCGCCCAGGCGCATACGGGAGATGCGCAGCGGCCCCAGGACCTCGCGTTTGACGTAGTCCTCGTAGGTGGTGCCCGAGACCGCGGCGATGATCTCCCCCGCCAGCAGGTAGCCGTAGTTGCTGTAGGCGTAGGTGGTGCCCGGCGCGTGGTCCAGCGGCTGCCCGGTGGTGTAGCGCATGATGTCCTGGCTGCTGAGGGGGTAGCCCACGCCCAGGCCCGAGGCGATGCGGGCGTCGCTCCACAGCGGGTCGAAGGAGGCGTCGCGGTCCCAGCCGCCCAGGTGCTGGAGGAGTTGGCGGACGGTGACCTGGCCCAGCCGGGGGTCGGCGCTCTGTCCGGCCGGGGGGCGCAGGGTGAGCAGGTCGGCGACGCGGGCGGTCAGGCTCAGCTTGCCCGTCTGCACCAGGCGCATGACGGCGGTGGCGGTGATCGGCTTGGACACGCTGGCCAGCCGGAAGACGTCGGTGGGCTGGGTGGTGGGCACGGCGGGGTCGTCCCAGGTGTAGCCGCGCACGTGGAGCAGTTTGCCGTTGCGGGCCACCGCCAGCGAGCCGGCGGTGATGCCGCGCGCCTGCATGTAGCTCTTCATGGTGGTGTCGAAGGACGCCATGGACGCGGTGGCGACTCCGGTGGCGCGCCAGGTGCGTTCGGCCGCGGCGGCGGGGGCGGCGGTCGCGGTGGACAGCAGGCCGCCCGCGAGCACGGCGGCGCCGGCCGCGCCCGTCGTCTTCAGCAGGTCGCGGCGGCCAAGGGCGGTGGTCACACAGCCTCCAGGTGCGGAAACGGTCGGCGACAGGGAGGGGGAGGGGGTTTCCGCGAGCGCAGGGCGGAGGCGCCACCGGCTGTGGGGGCCGATGGACCCAGGAACGGTATCGCATCCCGCGCACCTGCCCCACGCGCGCCCCGCTCGGTGGGTGCGGGGCGTTGGCGGTGGGCGGGTCGGGGGTAGCGGGAGCCGTCCACGGCGCGGACCGGCCGCGCGGCGGATCGGGAACGGAGGGGCAGGCGATGGCGGCCGCAGCCCAGAAGAGGATCGCGCGCGCGGTGCTGGAGGAGGCGGGCCAGACCCTGGCCGGGCAGGCGGGCGTGCGCCTGGCCGACCGCCCGGCGCCGCTGTGGCAGTTGCTGGTGGTGGTCAACCTGGTCTCGGCGCGGATCTCCGCCGACATCGCGGTGGCCGCCGCCCGCGAACTGTTCGCCGCCGGCGGCACCACCCCCGCCGGCATGGCCGGCCTGAGCTGGCAGGAGCGCGTGGACGCCCTGGGGCGGGGCCGCTACGTGCGCTACGACGAGAGCACCGCGACCCGCCTGGGGGAGTGCGCCGACCTGGCCGGTGAGCGCTACGGCGGCGACCTGCGCCGGATGGGCGCGGCGGCCGAGGGGCGGGCTACCCGGCTGGCCGCCGCGCTCCAGGGGTTCCCCGGGATCGGGCCCACCGGCGCGGCCGTGTTCTGCCGCGAGGCCCAGGCGGTGTGGCCGTGGCTGCGGCCCTACGCCGACCGGCGCGCCCGGGGCGGCGCCGCCCGCCTGGGGCTGCCGTCCTCGGCCAAGGAGCTGGCCGCCCTGGTCGGGGGAGAGGAGATGGCCGCGCTCACCGCCGGGCTGGTGCGCGCCTCCCGCGACGCCGATGTGGCCCGCCGCGTCCGCGCGGCCGCCTGAGCCCGGCGCGCGGGGTGCCGCGCGCCCGCTCAGCGGCCCGGTCGTTTGTCGGTGCCGGTGGGTAGCGTGGAGGCATGTGCCGAAACATCCGCCGCCTGCACAACTACGAGCCGCCCGCCACCTCCGATGAGGTCCACGCCGCGGCGGTGCAGTACGTCCGCAAGGTCAGCGGGACCACCCGCCCCTCGGCCGCCAACCAGGAGGCGTTCGACCGCGCCGTTGCGGCCGTGGCCGCCGCCACCGCCGAACTCCTGGACTCCCTGGTGACCGCCGCCCCGCCGCGCTCCCGCGAGGAGGACGCCGCCCGCGCCCGCGAGCGCGCCGCCCAGCGCTACGGCGCCGCCCCGGCGGCCGGCTAGCGCCGAGGCTCGGGCGCGGGCTCCGGTGGGGCCGGCGCCGCCGGGCGGTGGGGCTGGCCCAGCGGCCCGGGCGCGCCCGGCGGCGGGGCGTCGCGCGGCTGGAGCCGGTAGTCACCCAGCCGCACCCGCCGGGTGCGCAGGCGGTAGGACACCGTCGACCCCGGCCAGTTCACGGTGTGGCGGCCCGATGCCGTGCGGTACCAGCTCGCGCAGCCCCGGTCGAACACCGTGGCGCGGGTGCGCTCGGCCACCCAGTCGGCGAACCGCCGCTGGGCCGCGGGGCGCACGTCCAGCCAGCGCAGGCCGCGGCGCTCCAGCAGGCGCACGCACTCCAGGGTGTAGTGGATCTGCGACTCCAGCATGTGGACGATGGAGTTGTGGCCCAGGTTGGTGTTGGGGCCGTAGAGCAGGAAGAGGTTGGGGAACCCGGCGACCGTGATCCCCAGGTAGGCTTCGGCGCCGCCGTCCCAGGCCGCGTGCAGGTCGCGCCCGCCCAGGCCGGTCACCTCCAGCCCGTCGAGGAAGCGCGCGGCGGCGAACCCGGTGCCGTAGACGAGGGTGTCGGCGGTGTGGTGGCGGCCGTCCTGGGTGGTGAGCCCGCGCGGACCGATCCGGGTGATCGGCGAGGTCACCACCTCCACGTTGGGCCGCTCCAGAGCCGGATAGTAGTCGTCGGACAGCAGGATCCGCTTGCAGCCGGGCGGGCCGGCCGGCCGCAGCGCGCGGCGCAGGCCGGGGTCTGCCACGCGCGAGCGCAGGTGCGCCACGGCCCAGGCGTCCACCGCCGACATCAGCGCGGGCCAGCGGGTGAAGGCGGGCGCCCGCCACTCATAGGCCCAGTACTGGCGCATCCGGCTGAGCCGCTGGGCGGCGGGCAGGGCGCGAAACAGCGCGGCGGCCCCGGGTCCGTAGGGGCGGTCGCCCTTGGGCAGCACGTGGGGCGCGTCGATCTGGAAGAGCGTGAGGCGCTCGGCCAGCGGCTGGATCCGGGGCACGAACTGGATGGCGCTGGCGCCGGTGCCCACCACCGCCACCGCGCGTCCGGACAGGTCGTGGTCGTGGCGCCAGCGGGCGGAGTGGAACGCGGTGCCGGCGAAGGAGTCGCGGCCGGGGATGTCGGGCAGCGCCGGGGTGCCCAGTTGCCCCACGGCCGACACCAGCACGCGCGCGCGGTGGGTGCGCCCGCCGCCGAGGTCCAGGCGCCACTCGCCGGCGGCCTCGTCGAAGGCGGCGCCGCGCACCGGGGTGCTCAGCCGCAGGTGCGGGGCCAGCCCGTAGCGGCGCACGCAGGCGCGCAGGTAGTCGCGGATCTCGGGTTGGCGGGGGAAGCGGCGCGTCCAGCGGGGGTTGGGCGCGAAGGAGAACGAGTAGAGGTGGGCCGGGACGTCGCACTCGGCGCCGGGGTAGGTGTTGTCGCGCCACACCCCGCCCACGTCGTCGGCCTTCTCGAACACGGTGACGTCGCGGTAGCCGGCCGCCGTGAGCCGGACGGCCATGCCCAGGCCGCCGAATCCGGCGCCGATGATCGCGACCGAGGGCGGGGCCACCGGCGCACCTCCCAAGGGGGTGGGGGACCGGCCCTGAAGCGGCCGGTGTCAGGGCGATGATGACCCCCGGCGGGCGCCGCGGCAAGACGGGTGGGGCGCCCGACTACCGGCGCCGCCCTCGATGCACCGCTGCGACCTGCGGTTTCTCGTACACCTTGGCCATGATGTAGTAGGAGTGCTATAAACGGTAGCGGTTCACCGATGAAAGGTATGACGGATATGGCCATGCTGGACCGCGATCGGCGGCGCACCGCCGCCGCCGACCGCGCCGACCCCGACCCCGCCGCCGACCCGGCGCAGGACGCGGTCATCCAGGTCAGCGACCTGCGGATGCGCTACGGCGGCACCGACGTGCTCAAGGGCGTCAGCTTCACCGCCCACCGGGGCGAGGTGCTGACCCTGCTGGGACCCAACGGCGCGGGCAAGAGCACCACCATCGAGATCCTGGAGGGCTTCCGCACGCGATCGGGCGGCCAGGTCCGGGTCCTTGGCACCGACCCCGCCACCGGCGACGAGCACTGGCGCGCCCGCCTGGGCGTGGTGTTGCAGTCCTGGCGCGACCACGGCCGCTGGCGGGTCGAGGAGCTGCTGTCCTACCTCGCCCGCTTCTACGGCCCCTACTCCTCGCCCCGGCGCCGCCGCCCCCGGCCCGTGGCCGAACTCCTGGAGACCGTGGGGCTGACCGCCCACGCCGGGAGCCGCGTCAACACCCTCTCCGGCGGGCAGCGCCGCCGCCTTGACGTCGCCATCGGCATCGTGGGCAACCCCGAGGTGCTGTTCCTGGACGAGCCCACCGCCGGGTTCGACCCCGAGGCCCGACGCGACTTCCACGACATCGTCCACGGTCTGGCCGACGAGGACACCACCGTGCTGCTCACCACCCACGACCTCGACGAGGCCGAGAAGCTCGCCGACCGCATCCTCATCATGGCCGGCGGGCGCATCGTCGCCGAGGGCACCGCCGAGGGGCTGGCCGCCCAGGTGCCCGCCGACGCCGAGGTCAAGTGGACCCGCGACGGCCGGCGCTTCGTCCACAGCACCTCCGACGCCACCGGGTTCCTGCGCGGCCTGCTCGCCGAGCACGGCGACGCGGTCGCCGACCTGGAGGTGCGCCGCGCCAGCCTGGAGGACGCCTACATGAGCCTGGTCCACCGCCACGAGTCCGGCAGCGCCGAGCAGGCGGCGCTGGAGTTCGCCGAGGAGATCCGATGACCGCCACCACCCTTCTCGCCGTGGGCTCGGGCCTGCGGCGCGGCTGGACCGAGTTCCGCCACTCCCTCACCAGCCGCGAGGACCTGATCGGCTACCTGGGGATCGTGGTGCTGTTCACCGGCATGTCGACGTTCATGCGCGGCGAGAGCGTGCGCGGCACCGACATCCCCATCGCCAACATGTGGCTGGCGGGCATCGTGGGGTTCCTGGTGGCCTCCACCGCGATCACCACCGTGGCCCAGGGCCTGGCCGTGGACCGCGAGGACGGCACGCTGCTGCGCGCCAAGGCGGTGCCCCACGGCGTGACCGCCTACCTGATCGGCAAGGCCGTCTACGTCGTGTGCGTGGCGATGGCCTCGGTGGTCCTGCTGCTGATCCCCGCCTTCGTGTTCTTCGACGGGTTCGGGGTCTACCAGCCCACCGACTGGATCACCCTGGCCTGGGTGCCGGTGCTGGGGCTGCTGTCCCTGGCACCCATCGGGGCGATCCTGGGGTCGCTGATCTCCAACCCGCGCGCCACCATGGGGCTGGTCATGCTGCCGTTCATGGGGATCATGGCCATCTCCGGGGTGTTCTACCAGGTCACCGGGTTCCCCGAGTGGCTCCAGGGGCTCGCCCAGGTGTTCCCGCTGTACTGGATCGCCTTGGGCATGCGCTCGGTGTTCCTGCCCGACTCCATGCTGGCCATCGAGATCGGGCAGTCCTGGCGGCTGGGGGAGGCCGCGCTGGTCATGGGTGTCTGGGCGGCGGTGGGCTTCGTGGTGGCGGCGGCGGTGCTGCGCCGGATGGCGCGGCGCGAGTCGGGCTCGCGCATGGAGGCCGGCCGGCGGCGGGCGATGCAGCGTGCCTAGCCGCCGGGGCGAACAGCGCGAACAGCGCGGCGCCGAGGACGACGCGGGCGCCGCCGCGCCCCCGCCCGCCGGCCGCGGCGGCGCGGGGTCGGCGGCCGAGGCCGAGCGCATCCACAACCGCATCGCCCTGCTGCGCACCGAGCGCGGGGTGTCGCGGCGCCAGTTGGCCGAGGCGCTGGGCGTGCACTACCAGACCGTGGGCTACCTGGAACGCGGCGAGTACAACCCGAGCCTGCACCTGGCGCTTCGGATCGCCCGGTACTTCGAGGTGCCGGTGGAGGTGGTGTTCTCCACCGAGCCGTTCCCCCGCATCGGCAGCTAGCGGCAGCGGTGGGCGGCCCGGCCCCGGGGCGGGGACGCACCCTCCGCCCCCAAGCCCGGCGGTCGCTCGCCAAGGCGCGGTGAACAGAGGTGACGGCGGCCGTGCGGGGGGCGTCCGGGCGGCCGCCCGGAGGTGTCACGCCGGGTCGGCGGGGCCGCCCGGGGCGTGGTGCTCGTCCAGGCGCACGAGGAGGTCCACGAGCGCGGTGCGCTCCTCGGCGTTCAGCGGGGCCAGCAGCCTGTTTTGGATCTCGGCCACCACCGCGTCCAGGCGGCGCAGCAGGTCCCGCCCGGCGGCGGTGAGGACGATGGAGTTGCGGCGGCGGTCGGCCGGATCGGGGGTGCGCTGGATGGCCCCGCGCTCCTGGAGGTCGTTGAGGACCGCCACCACGTCGCTGCGGTCGATCCCGCAGCGCCGCCCCAGTTCGGCCTGGCTGGAGGGGCCGAACTCCGCCAGCGCCGCGAGCAGGGCGTAGTGGTAGCTGCGGACCCCGGCCTGGGCCAGGGCCTCGGAGCTGAGGCGGTGGCTGTGCACGGCCAGCCGGCCCAACAGGCGGGTGGGCACGGCCTTCAGGCGCTCGGGCGCCGAGCTCGCGGGGGCGGTTTCCATGCCGGGCAGCCTACCAACGCCGTTGGCCCGACCCACGAAACCCGCCCTGCGCCCCTCCCGGTCTGAGGCCGACCCCCCTTTCCAGGGGGACGCGGCCGCCGCCGTCACCGCGAGCACCGCCAGTGGGGGGCCACCCCGGGTGCGCGCGGGTTGCGCACGCCGCACGCTGGGGGTCCGCGCCCCCCAACGGGGCGACCCGGGTGCGCGCGGGCCGGGCGCGGTGCGAGGATGGCGGTGCTGTGAACGGACCGCCGCCATCGCGCATGCTCCGGGCCGCCGTCTTCGCCGCTGTCGCGGTCGGCGTGTCCGGCACCGGCCATGCCCTGATGTCGGACCACCAGACCCCCCTCGCCGGCGTCGCCGCCGGGTTCGCGGCGGTCTTCGCCGTCGCGCTGGCCCCGACCGGGCGCGAACGCGGCTACGCCACCATCCTCGGCTGGATGCTGTGGAGCCAGTTCGGCCTGCACGTGGTCTTCACGGCCGCGCAGCTCCTCGCCGAACCCGGCGGTGCCGCGCCCGCGGCCGCCCACCTCGGCCACACCCTGCCCGCCGCCGCCCCGCAGGAGGGCGGCGGGGGAGGGGGCGCGGGCATGTTCGCGGTCCACGTCGCGGCGGCCGCCGTGTCGTCGTGGTGGCTGCGCGGCGGTGAGGCCGCCGCCTTCCGCCTCGCCCGCCACCTGCGCGCGCTGCTCGCCGACGCCCTGCCCCGGGTGGTGCGCCCCCGCTGGACCCCCGCGCCACGCCCCCTCGCGCCCGCGCCGGTGCGCCCCGCGCCCCGCCTTCCGGCGGCCGTGCTGCGCCACGCGCTGGTGGTGCGCGGGCCGCCGCTCCTTCTCGCCGCACCCTGACACCCGCACCCAACCCGGCCCGCGCCGGCGTCCGAGCGTGCCCTCCTTCGGTGGGCACGCCGGCCGGACGACCGGTGCCGCGCCGCCGCCCCGGCCTCCCGGGGCGGGTGCGGGTCCGGCTGCGCCGCGCACTCCCGCGCGGCCGCCCTGCACCCGTTCCACGCTCGCGTCCGCCCGCCCCGCAGCGGTGCCGCCGGCGGCGCGCGAGCCTGTGCCCATGCCCGCCGGCCCCGCCCCGGGCATGTCCGAAGCGAGAAGGACACCACCTCGATGCAGACTTCCCGATCCCCGCGTCCCCCCGCCGCGTGCGCGCGTCCGGCGCGCGCCGGACGCCCCCAGCGCGGTGAGGCGTCGCCCGCCGACGACCGCGCCATCACCGAGACCGCCCTGGCGGCCCGGCGCGGCGTCCCCGGCGCGGTGGACGACTTCGTCCGGCTCACCCGCCGACAGGTGTGGCGCTTCGTCGCCCACCTCACCGACCAGCAGAGCGCCGACGACCTCACCCAGGAGACGTTCGTGCGGGCGCTGCGCGCGCTGCCGTCGTTCGCCGGGCGGGCGCCGGCGCGCGTGTGGCTCATGGCGATCGCCCGGCGCACGGTCGTCGACCACTTCCGCGCCATGGCGGCGCGGCCCCGCCCGGCCCGCTCCGCCGGGGGAGAGGTGGAGGCGGTCACCGCCGCCGGCCTGGGCGGGCCGTCGTTCGAGGAGGAGCTGGTGCTGGACGACCTGCTGCGCCACCTTCCCGAGGCGCGCCGCACGGCGTTCTGGCTCACCCAGGTCGAAGGCCACTCCTACGCCCAGGCGGCCGCCGTGGTGGGCGTGCCGGTGGGCACGATCCGCTCGCGGGTGGCCCGCGCCCGCGACGACCTCATCGCGGCGCTGCGCACCGCCGAGGCGTCAGCGCGGGAGGTGCCCGGCCCTCGGGGGGAGCGGGCGCGGGTGGTGGCGGCTCGGCAGCAGGGGAGCGGCGCACCGGCCCGCGAGCGCCGCACGGCCTGAGCGGGGTTGAGGAGGGGAGTGGGGCGGGTTGCGGACCCGGCCCCACTTCCTTCGGGGAGGAGCGGGGCGCCGGCAAGGAGGAGGCCATGCGCTCCGCCGCGCCCGGGGAAATCGGACAAACCAGTGCCTTTATGAATCTACGTCGTAAAGGTCACGGTTTGTAAAAACCTTCTCCACGAAAGGCCAAAAACCAACACCGACGCCGAGGGCGGGCGGCCGTCCCGTTCCTCCCGAGCAGCCTCACCGCCACCGTGGAAGGCCGGAGGACAGCCACGCGTGGCGACCTCAGGTGGCGGCGCCGGCGACCGGTGCGGGAGACGCCTCCGCCGACGCGTTCCGCCGCCGCGCGTACCAGTACACGCCCACGGCGACGGCCAGGGCCAGGGTGAAGGCCGAGCGCAGCAGTTGGCCCGTCCCGCCGACCTCCGGCACCAGCGCGTCGGTGGCGTTCCAGGCGGCGTGGACGAGCACGGCCGACCACACTCCGCCGGCCAGATGCTCGTAGGCGAACAGCATGATGTAGGTGAGGGGCGGGAGGGTGCCGAAGAAGAGCGCGCCCTCCCAGGTCAGCAGCCCGGTCTCGTGCTGCCCCGTGCCGGTGAGGAAGAACAGCGGCAGGTGCCACACGGCCCACGCCGCGCCCAGCAGCACGGTGGTCTGGATCCGGCCGCAGGCGGGGCAGGAGGTAGCCGCGCCAGCCGAACTCCTCGGCGAGCGGTCCGGCCAGGAGCGTGTAGGCCAGGACGCCGAGCGGGCCCCCGACGCTCGCCGTCACCGAGGCCGCGTGCTGGGCGACGACCGCCCACTCGTGGCCGTGCAGCAGCGCGGTGACGGCCAGCATCGGTGCCGCGCCCAGGAGCAGGGAGAGCACCGGCCAGGAGGCGCGCAGCCGCACGGGGGTGCGCGGCATCTGGCGGCGGTTGCGCAGCCACATCACCAGCGCCGCGAGGCTGGGGCCGCAGGCGGCCACCACGAAGACCGGCATGGCGAGGCCCTCGTCGACGTTGGCGCCGGTCAGCGCCAGGACGGCCATCGGCACCCAGGTGATGAGGATGCACACGGCGGTGAACTGGGCGACCTGGCGGCCGAAGCGGAACCCCGGTGCGGGGCGGTGGGGAGGTGGGGTGGAGGACATGGCGGCCTTTCCGAGGCGAGGGGTACGCGGACCCGAGCCGTCCGGGCTCGCGGGTCCGCGTCGTCAGCCTCGCGGAGGCCCGCCGTCGCCGTCAGGAGTGCGCGCACCCCCGTTGCGGTGGTGCGCGTACCCGGTGCCGCGGGCGACACGAGGGCGCCCCCGCCGGGCGGGGATCGTGCGGCGCGGCCGGGGCTGGACTACCCCTCCTCGGCGTCGAAGCGCTCCCGGGCGCGTTCCACGGCGGGCAGGTTGGCGGCCGACCAGTCCAGCAGCGCGTCGATGAGGTCCTGGAGCGTCCTGCCCAGGGGGGCGATGCGGTACTCGACGGCCAGGGGGCGCGTGCTGGTGATGACGCGTTCGACCATCCCGTTGCGTTCGAGGCGGCGCAGGGTGGCGGTGAGCGACTTCTGGGTCACCACGGGGATGGCGCGGCGCAGTTCGTTGAAGCGCAGGGGTCGCTCGCAGAGTTGGTCCAGCACCTGGAGCGACCACTTGTCCAGGACCTGGTCCAGCAGTTCGCGGTGGCGGGGCGCGATCACGCGGCGCTCGGCGGTGGTTTCGGCGGTTTCTCCCATGACACCTGGTCTCGTTGAAGTTCCCTTTGTGTACCAAGTAGACATGGGATACCGCAAGGAACGCAACCCGAGAGGACTCCCATGGCCGTCCAGATGCTGTCTCCCCAGGGCATGATGCAGCCCGTGGCCTACAACCACGTCTCGATCGGCACCGGCTCCCGCCACGTGCACGTGGCCGGCCAGATCTCCCGCGACGCCGAGGCCCGGCCGGTGGCCGTCGGCGATCTGACCGGCCAGGTCGAGCAGGCCCTGCGCAACACCGCGCGGGGGCTGGCGGGCGCGGGGGCGGGGTTCTCCGACGTCGTGCGCCTCCGGTTCTTCGTCACCGGTTGGACGCCCGACAAGATGGACGCCTTCATGGCGGGCGTGGACAACGTGAGTGAGGAGTTGGGGATCCCGCGCCCGCTGCCGCCCGTCTCGCTCATCGGCGTGGACTACCTCTTCGAGCCCGATGTGCTCGTGGAGGTCGAGGCCTACGCGGTGCTGGACTGATCGCCGTCGATCGCCGTCGTCGGCCGGCCTCGCGCCCCGGTGGGCGCGGGGCCGCCGCCCATTTCACCTAAGAGCGATGAGGGTTTGCCTAAAACGTTTAGGCAACCTAGGGTGGGATTCGGAACAGGAGGGGTGCCCATGGCGCGCGCCGGCCTCACCGCCGAACGCCTCACCCAGGCGGGTGCCGAACTCGCCGACGAGATCGGTTTCGACCGGGTCACCGTGTCGGAGCTGGCCCGGCGGTTCGGCGTCAAGGTCGCCAGCCTCTACTCCCACGTCAGGAACTCCCAGGACCTGCGCACCCGGATCGCCCTGGCGGCGCTGGAGGAGATGGCCGACCGCGCCGCCGAGGCGCTGGCGGGGCGGGCCGGCAAGGACGCCTTGGCGGCGTTCGCCGACGTCTACCGCGACTACGCGCGCGAGCACCCCGGCCGCTACGCCGCGGCGCAGCTCCGGCTGGACCCGCAGGCGGCCGCGGCGAGCGCCGGTGTGCGCCACGCGCAGATGACCCGGGCGGTGCTGCGGGGCTATGACCTGCCCGAGTCCGAGCAGGTCCACGCGGTCCGGCTGCTGGGCAGCGTGTTCCACGGCTACGTGAGCCTGGAGTTGGGGGGCGGGTTCAGCCACAGCGCGCCCGACACCCAGGAGACCTGGGCGCGCACGATCGACGCGCTGGACTCCCTGCTGCGCAACTGGCCCCGGCCCTGAGTGCGGGGGCCGCCCGGCGCCGGCCCTGTTCCCTTGACCGCCGCGCGCCGCGCGCCGCGCGCGCGACCATCACCCATCGAATCGCAGGTTGCCGCCATGCCCACTCCGTCCGTCTGGACCACCACGCCCATCACCGCCGCCCTGGTGCGCGGCGCCTTCGAACTGGAGCGCACCGACCAGGGGGTGTTGCCGCACCGGCTGCCGGCCTGGGCGCGCGCCCAGTGCGCGGACCCCCAGTTGGCCATGGCCGAGTCCCAGCCCTCGGGGGTGCGGCTGGCGTTTCGCACGGCGGCCACCGCCGTGGAGGTGGACGCGCTGCCCACGCGGATGGTCTATGAGGGTGCGCCGCCGCGCCCCGAGGGTGTCTTTGAGCTGGTGGTGGACGGCCGGCGGGTGGACGGCGCGCCGGTGGCCGGGGGCAGGACGGTGGTGGTGTCCATGGCCACCGGGGAGCGGGAGGTGCGGCCGGGTCCGGTGGGCACCGTGGGGTTCGCGGGGCTGGCGGGCGGCGTCAAGGACGTGGAGGTGTGGCTGCCGCACAACGAGTCGGTGGAGCTGGTGGCGCTGCGCACCGACGCGCCGGTGGAGCCGCTGCCGGATCGGGGCCGGCGGGTGTGGCTGCACCACGGCAGTTCGATCAGTCAGGGGTCCAACGCGGCGGCGCCCACGGGGATCTGGCCGGCGGTTGCCGCGCTGGGGGCCGGGGTGGAGCTGGTGAACCTGGGGTTGGGCGGCGGCGCGATGCTGGATCCCTTCACCGCGCGCGCGATGCGTGTGTCGCGGGCCGATGTGATCAGCCTCAAGATCGGCGTCAATCTGGTCAACGCGGATGTGATGCGGGTGCGGGCGTTCGGGCCGGCGGTGCACGGGTTCCTCGACACCGTGCGGGAGGGCCACCCGGCGGCTCCGCTGCTGGTGGTGTCGCCGCTGTTCTGCCCCATCCACGAGGACACCCCCGGTCCGTGCGCGTTCGACGTGGAGGCGCTGCGGGCGGGGCGGGTGCGGTTCCGGGCGACGGGGGATCCGGCGGAGCGGGCGGCCGGGAGGCTGACGCTGCGGGTGGTCCGGGAGGAGTTGGCGCGGATCGTGGCGGAGCGCCGGGCGCATGACCCGCATTTGTTCTATCTGGACGGGTTGGCGCTGTATGGGCCGGACGACCACGAGGAGTTGCCGCTGCCGGACGGGCTGCACCTTGACGCCGCCGCGCACCGGCGGGTCGGGGAGCGGTTCGCGGCGCGGGTGTTCGGCGGCGGCGGGCCGTTCGCGGCGGCGCGGGGCTGATGGGCCGCGCGCTGTGCCGGGGCGGGGCGGGCGGGGCTCAGCCGCGTTCGGCCAGGGCGAGCAGGCGGGTGGTGGTGGTCCAGTTGCGCACGGTGGCCGGGCCGGGCAGGCGGGAGCCGAGGGCGGCGGTGAGCTTGGCGCGGCCCAGGCCGTTGGGGAAGTAGAGGTACAGCTCGCGTTCGCCGGCGGCGAGTTCCTCGGGGGCGTAGGCGGCGGGGTCGAGGGCGGCCAGGCGGTCGTGGTCGACGGGGGTGTTGAGGAAGGCCACGGCGCACTTGGCGGGGTCGCGGACGGGGAAGGGGATGCCGGCGACGACGCGCTGGAGGTCGGCGGCGGTGCGGACCATCACGGTGATGTCCAGGCCGGCCCGGGTGCGCAGGGTGTCGGCGATGTCGGCGGCGATGCGGTCGGGGTCGTCGTGGGCGGCGGTGAAGGCGGCGTTGCCGCTCTGGAGGAGGGTGGCGACGCCGGTGTGGCCCAGGTCGGTGAGCAGCGCGCGGAGGTCGGCCATGGGCAGCTTGTTGTGGCCGCCGACGTTGACGCCGCGCAGCAGGGCCGCGTATCTGGTCACCGGTGGTCAGCTCCTGGTGGTGGGGCGGGCGGCGCCCGGGGCGAGTGCCGGGTGGGCAGGTTATCGCGGGGTGGTGACAGGGGCGGCGGGGCAGCGCGGTGGGCGTGTTGCGGGGGTGGGGTGCGGCGCGGTGGGGGCGGGCCGCTGTAGGTTGCGCGTGCCCGGTCCCGTGGTGGGGCGGGTGTGAGCGAGTGGGAGGAGCGGCGGATGATTCGCGGTCTTCAGGCGGTGGCGCTGGACTGCCCGGACCCGGTGCGGCTGGCGGAGTTCTACGCGGCGCTGCTGGGCGGTGAGGTGGTGGTGGATCCGCAGGATCCGGGCTGGGTGGAGGTGCGGGGGTTCGCGGGGACGCCGCTGGCCTTCCAGCGGGTGGCCGACTACCGGCCGCCGGAGTGGCCGGGGCAGGGGTCGCCCCAGCAGGTGCACCTGGACTTCGACGTGGACGACATCGAGGCCGATGAGGCGCGGGTGCTGGAGTTGGGGGCGAGGGTTCTGGAGCGCACCGACCAGGTGCGCGCGGAGGCCAATTGGCGGGTCTACGCCGATCCGGCGGGCCACCCGTTCTGCCTGTGCCATCACTGATCCCGCACCGGGTCCGCGCCGGGGCGCTGCGGCGCTAGGGCTCCTGGGGGGTGAGGGTGTCGAGGAGGTCGCGGGTGGCCCGGTGCAGGCGCAGGGCCGCCTCGGGGTCGAAGGCGCGCCGGGTGAGGGGGAGGGGGCGGGTGCGGTCGTAGGCGGTGAAGGGGTGGGCGGGCGGGTCGTCCAGGAGGCGGCACATGGGGGCGATGGCGGTGTCGGGCGGGGCGGCGATGAGGCGGAATGCGGCCCGGGTGAGGGTGCGCAGGGGCTGGGGGAGGTGGTCGGGCATGCCGGTGGCCACCACGCCGGGGTTGTAGGTGATGTAGCGGACGGGGGTGCGGGGGTGGGTGGCGGCGAAGGCGGCGCCGAGGAGGTCGTTGGCGCGGAAGGACTGGAGGGTGGCGGTGGTGCCGCTGTAGCCGCGGGTGAGCTGGAGGTCGTCCCAGTGGATGCGGCCGAGGGGGACTCCGGGGGTGGCGACGTTCATGATGACGGGGCGGGGTGCGGCCTCCAGCGCGGCGCGCAGGTCGTGGCTGAGGAGGAAGCGGCTGAGGTAGGCCAGGGCGAAGTTGTGCTCGAGCCCTTCGGGGGTGAGGTGGCGGGGGCCGAGGAGGCGGTAGCGCTGGGCGCACAGGACGAGGGCGTCGATGCGGGGGTGGGTGTGGCGCAGGGTGGCGGCCAGGCGGCGGGTGGCGGCGGCGGAGGTGAGGTCGGCCTGGTGGAAGGCGGCGCGGTCGGCGGCTGAGGGGTGCCGGCGCGCGGCGTCGTGCAGGAGGGCGCGGCCCTTGGCGGGGGTGCTGCCCACGGCGATGACGCGGTCGCCGCGGCTCAGGTGGTGCAGGGCGAGCGCGCGGCCGAGGCCGTCGGTGCCTCCGGTGATGACGATGGTGCGCATGGGGGTTCCTTTCGCGGGGGCGGCGGCAGCCGAAAGCGGATACCGGATATCGACTATCCGGTTTCGTGGAGACCGTACCACGAACCGGATATGGTGTGTCCGCTTCTGCTGACGAGCGTGAGGAGAGCCCATGGACGCGGCGGGGGAAGGGCGCGCGCTGCGGCGCGACGCCGAGGAGAACCGGCGGCGCGTGGTCGCGGCCGGGCGCGCGGTGTTCGCCGAGCGGGGGCTGGGCGCCACGCTCAACGACGTCGCCCACCACGCGGGCTTGGGCGTGGGCACCGTCTACCGCAGGTTCCCCGACAAGCGGGCGCTGGCCGAGGCGGTGTTCGCCGAGGAGTTGGCGGAGATCGCGGAGTTGGCGCGCGCGGCGCTGGAGGCGCCCGACGCGTTCGGCGCGCTGGCGGGGTTCTTGGAGGAGGCGCTGGGGCGGGCGGCGCGCAGCCGGGGGCTGCGGGAGCTGATGCGCCAGGGCGGGGAGTTGGGGCCGGCGCTGGCGGGGGCGCGCGCCCAGATCGCGGCGCACTGCGGGGCGCTGGTGGAGCGGGCGCGGGACCAGGGGGCGCTGCGCGAGGGGGTGGGTCCCCACGACATCGCGCCCATCGCGGCGATGGTGGACGCCGTGATGGCGCTGCCGGGCGAGGAGGGCGCGTTGCGGTGGCGCCGCTACCTGGCGGTGCTGGTGGACGGGCTGCGGGCGGGTCCGGGGCGGGGGCCGCTGCCGGATGTGCCCGGCGCCGGGTGAGGCGCGCGGGGCCCGCTCTGGCGTGCCGCTTGGCGCGGGACCGATGGATTTGGGGCGCGGGGCCGGTCTTAGTGGGCGTGGGGTCCGGTTGCGTGGGCGGGGGTGCGGTGATGGGCGGTGGCGGTGTGGTGCGGCGCGAGGTGGTGCTGGGCTGCGGTGAGGTGCGCCCCTATGAGGCGGCGGTGTGGCGCGACGCGCTGGTGGTGGTGAAGGGGGGCGAGGTGGAGGTGGAGACGCGCGACGGGTCGCGGGCGCGGTTCGGCGCGGGTGCGGTGCTGTTCTTCGCGGGGCTGCGGCTGCGGTGGCTGCGCAACACGGGCGCGGTGCCGCTGGTGCTGGTGGCGGTGAGCCGGCGGCGCGGGGCCGCGGTGGGGGCGGTGGGGGACGCGGCGGCGGGGGTGGGGGAGGGCGCGGCGCCGGGGTCGGATGACCCGGGGTGAGGGGGCCGGGTCATCGGCGGCGGGCGGTCGAGGTTCCCTGCCGTGGCCGGTGTCCGGCGCGGTGTGGGTGGTGGCGGGCAGGTGGGTGGCGGGGCCGGGGACGGTGCGCTCCCGGGGGCGGTGGCGCGGTCCTGTGGTTTGTCACACCCCGCGGCTAGGGTGGTGAAAAGACTCACCACCAGCGAAAAGGCGGCCTTCGGGCGGTGTCGGCCCGCGCGGCCGGCGCTCCGGCGGCGCCGGAGGGGCACACCCATGAGCGAACTCACCGCGCGCTCGGAGCGTCCGGTGCCCGAGCAGCTCGGCTCGGCCGAGTTGGCCGACCGCCTGGAGGGCTTCCGCGTGGAGCTGACCGGCTACTGCTACCGGATGCTGGGGTCGGCCTTTGAGGCCGAGGACGCCGTGCAGGAGACCATGGTGCGGGCCTGGCGGGCCTATGAGCGCTTCGAGCACCGCTCCTCGCTGCGGTCGTGGCTGTACCGCATCGCCACCAACACCTGCCTGGACGCGCTCAACGGCCGCGAGCGGCGGGCCCGCCCGGTCGAGATGGGCCCGGCCGGCGGCGCCGAGCCCGTGCTGGGTCCGGCGCTGGGCGAGGACGTGTGGGTGGAGCCCTTCCCCGACGCCCGGGCGCTGCCGGGCTCGGGCGACCCGGCCGAGGAGGTCGCGCTGCGCGACAGCGTGCGGCTGGCGTTCGTGGCGGCGTTGCAGCATCTGGCGCCGCGCCAGCGGGCGGTGCTGATCCTGCGCGAGGTGCTGGCGTGGCGGGCGGCGGAGGTCGCCGAACTGCTGGGCACCAGCGTGGCCTCGGTCAACAGCGCGCTGCAACGGGCGCGGGCCACGCTGGCGGCGGCGGGCGACCTGGGCGCCACCGAGCCGCTGCGCCCCGGCGACAGCCGGCAGCAGGAGCTGCTGCGGCGCTATGTGTCGGCGTTTGAGTCCTATGACCTGGAGGCGCTGACCGCGCTGCTGCGCGAGGACGCCACGCTGTCGATGCCGCCCTATGCGCTGTGGCTCCAGGGGGCGCCCGACATCTGCTCGTGGATGCTGGGTCCCGGGCACGGGTGCCGGGGGTCGGTGCTGGTGCCGGTGGCGGCCAACGGCTCGGCGGCGTTCGGGCAGTACCGCCCGGCGCCCGGCGGGGGGTTCGAGCCCTGGGCGCTCCAGGTGGTCGAGGTGCGCGGTGGCCGTATCAGCGCGCTGAACTCCTTCTTGGACACCGCGCGCCTGTTCCCGCTGTTCGGGCTGCCCGCCGACCCCCGCCGGGCGCGCTAGCGCGCCGGTTTTGCCGCGTGTTTGCCCAGGCCGGGTGGAGTGCCGGGGGGATCGTGGCGCGGGCGTGACGCAGCGCACCTGGCGCGTGGGCGGATGGGTGGTAGTGTTGAGGCATCGGGTTGCAGTCGTGATTTCGCCTGAACGCGCATGTTGTTTGCGCCTGCGGAGTTGTTGACCAGCGGGCGTTTTTCTTTTCGAGAAAGTTCGCAGCACCCGCCGACACCGCAAAGTGCGGGGTCGGGACCGATCTCGAATGGGAGACGCACATGCCGCAGGGCACCGTCAAGTGGTTCAACAGCGAAAAGGGCTTCGGCTTCATCCAGCAGGACGAGGGCGGCCCGGACGTGTTCGTCCACTACAGCAACATCGCGGGCAACGGCTACCGCAACCTTGAGGAAGAGCAGCGCGTGGAGTTCGACGTCACGCAGGGCCCCAAGGGCCCGCAGGCCGAGAACGTCCAGGGCCTCTGACCCCAGGTTTTCGCAGTACGGCGGGGCCGTCCGGAGTCTTCTCCGGGCGGCCCCGCCGTCGTTGTGTGGGGCCGCGCCGGCGAACAGGCTGGGGCACACCGGTCAAAAGCGCCCGTTCTTGGTTAGCATGCCCCCTATGACCTCGACGCCCGTGCTGCGCACCCAACGGCTCACCATCCGCGACTGGAGCACCGACGACGCTGAGGCGGCCCTGGGCATCTACGGCGCCCAGGAGGTCGCGCGGTGGCTGACCCCGGAGATGCGGGTGGTCACCGACGTGGAGGCGATGCGCTCGGTCCTGGCGGCGTGGGCGGAGGCCCAGCCCAACCTGGTGCCGCCGGCGGGGCGCTGGGCGGTGGTGCGCAGCGCCGACGACACCCTGATCGGCGGGCTGTCGCTGCGGCTGCTGCCGCCCTTTGAGGAGGACTTCGAGCTGAACTGGCAGCTAGACCCCCGCCACTGGGGGCACGGCTACGCCACCGAGGCCAGCCGGGCGCTGGTGGCCTGGGCGTTCGAGCAGGGCGTGGAGGAGCTGTTCGCGGTGGCCCGGCCCAAGAACGCGCGGGCCATCGCCACGGCCCGGCGGCTGGGCATGGAGTGGGTCGGGGAGACCGAGAAGTACTACAACACCCGCCTCCAGGTGTTCCGCGCCCGGCCCTCCCAGCGCGGCGCGTGAGCGCGCCCGAGCGGGACCTGGCGCGCCTGCTGGCCGGGCTGGACCCCCACCCCCACCCGGGGGAGTACGTGTTCGCCTCGTGTGCGCGCGTGCCCGAGGGCCTGGCGGCGGTGGTCACCGTGGCCGAGCCCGAGGGGTGGACGGTGGTGTGCGAGCGCGCCGAGGCCGAGCGCACCGGCTTGATCTCCTCCTTCCCCTGCGCGTGGATCACGCTGCGGGTGCACTCGGCGCTGGAAGCGGTGGGCCTGACCGCGGCGGTGGCCGGCGCGCTGGCCGGCGAGGGCATCGCCTGCAACGTGGTGGCCGGATTCCACCACGACCACCTGTTCGTGCCCTACGCCCAGGGCGAGCGGGCGGTGGCGCTGCTGCGCGCCCTGGCCGCATCCGGATAGCCGCCCGGGCGCGGCCGGAGTCTGTCCGCGGGCTGTGCCACCATCCCGGCATGACCTTCACCCTCCCCACCTCCTCCGGCGACGTCAGCCTGCTGACGGACTGGGCGCGCCGCGACCGCCCCGACCTGCTGCCCGCGGCGCACGAGGCGCAGGAGCGCCTGCACCGGCACCTGCCCGGTGCCGCGCGCAAGGCCGACGACTTCCTGCGCTCCCTGGACCGCCTGGCCCAGGAGGTGCCTCCGGAGATGCGGCCCTGGCTGTGGGACGGCGCGGCCCAGGGGCTGGTGCTGCTGGGCGGGGCCAAGGCCTTGTGGGCGGCGCCGCGCGCCTATGCCCGCGCCCGCCAGGCCGAGGCCGACCACGGTCTGGACCTCGACACCGGCCACCACACCGCCCAGGCGCTGTTCCTGGCCCGCGCCGGCGCCCTGCCCGCCAAGGAGGTCCGCGCCTTCCAGGAGTGGATCACCGCCACCCTGCCGCCCGCGGAGGCCTATCCGGCGCTGAGCGCGCTGGTCACCGCGCGCGCCGCCGGGGGCAGCGCCCCGGCGGCCGGCACCTACACCCTGCTGGCCAAGACCGCCGCGGCCGCCGGCGTCGCCCAGGAGGAGGTGGCCCGCGCCCTGGCCGACCTGCTCGCCGCCTCGCGGGGCACCGCCGTGCCCCCGGCCCTGTTCACCAAGGCCGCCCGGGTGTTCGCCGCCGCCCCGCCGCCGCCTGAGCGCCTGGCCGCGTTGTGGGAGCTGTTCCCGCCCGGGAGGTGGGTCAAGAACGACGGCGGCGCGTGGCTGCACCTGCTGGAGGCGTCTGGCGCGGTGGAGGCGCTGGCCCGCGGCGAGGTCACCCCCCGGGGCGGGGTGTCCGGCTGGCTCCAGCGCTTCAGCCGGCTGTTCAAGTACACCGGCAGCGGGCAGGGCGTCATGGCCCAGCGCATGCCCCAGCGGCTGTATGCGATCCTGCCGCGGCTGGCGCCCCGGCTGCGGGCCGAGGACCGCCCCCTGGACACCTGGTCCTCCGAGTGCGGCCACTCCCGGCTGGACGCCGAGCTCCTGGCGGCCTGCCTGGCCCACAACATCCCGGTGCACCTGCCCGCGCGCGGCCGGGAGTTCGCCTTCCTGCACGGCCCCCACCTGGGCCTCCTGTTCGCCCACCCCGTGCTGGGGCCGCGCCTGGAGCGCCAGGTCTCCGGCCGCCACCGCGACCCCAACGCCACCCCGCCCGCCGCCGCGCGCAGCGCCATCACCGCCTTCCCCGACATCCCCGAGGTGGTGCCGCTGGTGCGCGAGCGCGTCCGGCGCCTGGTCGCCGACATCGGCGCGGCCGGCCTGCCCAGCGCCGCCGACAGCCTGCGCACCCTGGACCGCCTGCTCGACGACGCCGCCACCGCCGCGCTCGCCGGGGTCGAGGAGGAGGTCGCCGCGGTGCAGGGGGCCGGTCCGCTGCTGCGGGCCCTGCGCGGCGGGCTGCCCGAGGAGCTGGGGTGGCCGGCCTTCGACGCCGCCGTCGCCGAACTGGGCGGACCCGAGGCGGTGCTGCGCGTGTGCTCCTCCTGGCCGGTGTGCACCCTGGTGGGGCGCGAGCGCGCGATCGCGGTGGACCACTCCGGGCGGGTGGGCGTCGTGGACCTGCAACCCCCGGGCGAGGGCGAGGCGCCGCCGGTCCCGGTGGTGCGCCACCTCCAGGGCCGCTTCCTGGTGGCCTATCCCGGCGCCTCCGGCGGCGCGGGGTGGGCCTACTGGTCCGACCGGCCCAACGAGCGCTTTGACCCGGACCGGGAGGGCGACTGGTCCACCGCGAGCTGGGCGCGGGAGTTCCCCGCCCACGCCGTGAGCGAGTGGACGGGCCACCGGCTGGCCGCCGTCCCGCAGCGCCTGAGCTGGGCCGGGCAGATGAGCGACGGCACCACGGTGTGGCTGGGCGGGGAGCGCGGCCGCGACACCGGGTGGTACGCCTGGTCGGGCGAGGCCACCGCCGCGCAGGCCTCCCTGCCCGCGTTCTTCTCCGCCGGCCCCGAGGCGGGCTGGGAGTGGGAGCGGCAGAGCCTGTCCCTGGTGCGGCTGCCCGAGGGGGTGGAGTCCCCGCTGGGGCAGTCCGGGCGGCTGTCGGGCTTCCGGGTGGCGGCGGTCACCGACCGCCCCGGCAACTACTCCGACGACTACCTGGTGGAGGGTGCTGACGGCCGCCGGGCCCGCCACCACCGGCCGCGGGCCATGGGCCACCCCTGGGCGATCCTGCGCTTCCCCGGTTCGGGGGTGGACCTCCTGCTCACCCAGGGGCGGGGCAGCGCCCGCATGGAGCGGGTCTGCTGCTACGCGGCCGACGACGACTCCCTCCAGTGGGAGGTGGTCACCGCCCCCGCGCACCGGCGCCAACTGCCGGCGCGCGACCTGCCGTTCTTCCCGCCGGTGGGGTTCTGGCACTTTTTGGGCCTGCGCGACGCCGCCTCCTCGGCCGCGCTGCGCCAGGCGGGTCTGGAGGAGGCGCGGGCGCTGCTGGCGGCCCACGCCGAGGGAGGTGCGGACAAGGCGCTGGCGGTGCTGGACGAGCGGGTGCCCGGGGTGGTCCACGAGCCGATCCGCCAGGGGGTGGCCCGGGCGGTGGCCGCTGCCGCCGCGCTGGAGCAGGACCGCGCGGCGCTGGTGGAGCGCCTGCGCGCCGCCCGCACCGGCTGACCCGCTGCGGGATGCCCGGCCCCGGGCCGCCGGGGCCGGGCCGCACCCGCGCCGCGCTCAGCCCTTCGCCGGCGGCGGGGGCGGCGGATCCTGACCGGGGGCCGCGCCGGGGTCCGGGGCGGTCTCGGCGCGCAGCAGGCGGGCGTACAGCGGCGCCAGCACCGCCGCCACATCCTCGCCGTCGGCGCCGCCGGGGGGCGGTGCCCAGGTGGCGGCGGGGTCGCCGGGCAGCGGCGGCAGGGCCGGCAGCGGCGGCGCCGCCCAGAACTCCCCGGGGTCGGCAGCGGCGGCGGGGGCGGGATCGGGCGCGGCGGCGCGGCGCACCCGCTCCAGCAGTTCCTCGCGGGCGCACCCCCGCCAGGCGGCCACGGTGAAGGGGTCGCGCTCGACCTGGTCGGCCAAGGCGAACAGCAGGGCGGCGGCGTGCACGCAGGGGTCCTCCCAGGCCGGGCAGGAGCACACGCAGGCGACCTCGCCGAAGCGGCGGGGCAGCGCCGGCCAGCCCACCAGCTCCCACACCCGCCCGGCCTCCACCGGCAGCAGCCCGGCCAGCACGGCGTCGCGAAACACCGGCTGGTCGGCCAGCGCCCGTGCCGCGCGGTCCCACTCCTGGTCCTGGGCCGGGGGCCACAGCAGGCTCGCGGCGGCCGGCCCGCCGGGGCCGCGCACCTGGGCGGCGGCCTCGCCGGGCAGCACCTTCAGCCCGCTCACCGCGCCCGATTCGGCCAGGGCGCGGGCGCGCCGCCACAGCGGCGGCGCGGGGTCGGGGGCCAGGCCGCGCAGCAGGCGCGCCCACTCGGCGCCGGGGCGGGCGGCGGGGGCCGGGCTCACGCGGCGACCGCCTCGGGCGCCAGGCGCACCAGGTCGCGCAGGTGGTCGGTGGTGAGGTCGGCCAGCCAGTGCTCGCCGGTGGCCACCGCCGCGCGGGCCAGGCGGCGCTTGCGCTCGATCAGCTCGTCGATGCGCTCCTCGACGGTGCCCACGCACACCAGTTTGCGCACCTGGACGTCGCGGCGCTGGCCGATGCGAAACGCCCGGTCGGTGGCCTGGTCCTCCACCGCCGGGTTCCACCAGCGGTCGATGTGCACGACGTGGTTGGCGGCGGTGAGGTTGAGGCCGGTGCCGGCGGCCTTGAGGGAGAGCAGCAGCACCATGGGGCGGTCGGCGGCCTGGAAGCGGGCGGTGATCTCCTCGCGGCGGGCGCGGGGGGTGCCGCCGTGGAGCCACAGCACCTCAACGCCCAGGCGCTGGTGCAGGTAGGGGGCCAGGCGGTCGCCCAGGGCGGTGTACTGGGTGAAGCACAGCGCCTGTTCGCCGGCGGCCGCCACCTGCTCCAGCAGCTCCTCCAGGCGGGCGAGCTTGCCCGAGCGCCCGGCCAGGGGCGAGCCGTCGCCCAGGAACTGGGCGGGGTGGTTGCAGATCTGCTTGAGGCGGCCCAGCGTCCCCAGGACCACGGCGTTGCGTTCGCGCTGGTCGGACTCTGCCAGGCGGGCGGCCATGTCGTCGACGGCGGCCTGGTAGAGGGTGGCCTGCTCGGGGGTGAGGGTGCACCAGGTGCGCATCTCGTGCTTGGCCGGGAGGTCGGTGATGATGGCGCGGTCGGTCTTGAGGCGGCGCAGGATGAAGGGGCCGGTAACGCGGCGCAGCAGGGCCGCGGGGTCCTCGCCCTCGTCGCCGGTGCCGGGGGAGTCCTCACCGCCGCCGTTCTGGGCGGCGCGCGCGGCGCGGGCCGCCAGCCCCGCCGCGAACGCCTGGCGGCTGCCCAGCAGGCCGGGGTTGGCGAAGTCCACCACCGCCCACAGCTCCTCCAGGTTGTTCTCGACCGGGGTGCCGGTCAGCGCGACGCGGGCGCGCGCGGGCAGCCGGCGCACGGCCTGTGCCTGGGCGGCGTCGGCGTTCTTCAGCGCCTGGGCCTCATCGCACACGACGCGGTCCCAGGGCAGGGCCGCCATCTCCTCGGCGTCGCGGCGCAGCGTGCCGTAGGTGGTCAGGACCAGGTCGGCGGCGCCGGCGGCGCGGGCGAGGTCGTTGCCGCGGGCGCGGCGGGGGCCGTGGTGGGTGTGCAGGCGCAGGCCGGGGGCGAACCGCTGGGCCTCGCGGCGCCAGTTGCCCAGCAGCGACACCGGGCACACCAGCAGGGTGGGGCCCGAGGGGGCGGGGCGGCCGGGGGCGCGTTCGTCGGCCAGGACCGCCAGCAGTTGGACGGTCTTGCCCAGCCCCATGTCGTCGGCCAGGACCGCGCCCAGGCCCAGGCGGTCCAAAAACCGCAGCCAGGCGGCGCCGCGCCGCTGGTAGGGGCGCAGGGAGGCGGTGAACCCGGGCGGGTCGGCCAGGGGGTGGAGCCGCTGGTGGGCGGCGCCGGCCAGCAGGTCGCCCAGCGCGCCGTCGGCGTCGACGCCGACCACGGGCAGGGGCGCCTCGGAGGCCGACGACAACGCCAGGCGCAGCGCCTGGGAGCGGTGGAGGGCGCCGTGGCCGCGGCGGCGCAGGAACGCCACGACGGCGCGCAGGTGGGCGGGGTCGGCGAGCAGCCAGCGGCCGCGCAGGTGGACCAGGGGCTCCTTGAGGCGGGCCAGGCGGGCGAGTTCGTCCAGGTCCAGGGTGTCGTCGTCGCAGACGGCGGCCAGGGAGAAGTCCAGGAGGTCGCCGGCGCCGATGCCGCCGGGGGCGGCGGCGGGGCGTTCGCGGGTGGTCAGGCGCAGGCCCAGGCGGCGCCGGCCCACCCATTCGGGCAGGACCACGCCGATGCCGGCGGCGGTGAGCCGGGGGGCGTCGGCGGTGATGAAGGTGTGGGCTTGGCCCAGGGTGAGCGCCAGGTGGGTGGGTGCGGCCTGGGCGGCGGCCGGCGCCAGGGCGGGGTAGTGGCGGGCGGCGGCGCGCAACTGGGTGAGCAGGGCGGTGCCGGCCTCAGGGCCAACAGCGGCGGCGTGGTCGGCATCCTGCCACAGGGCGGCGGCCGGTACCTGGAGGCTGGGGTCGGCGCGTGAGGCCACCCAGAACTCCAGGTGCCAGGGCTGCTGGGGGGTGTCGGGGTCGCGCAGGCGCAGCACCAGGTGGGCGCCGGTGCGGGCGCGGCGGGCGTCGCGGTGCCAGGCGGCCAGGCGCGCGCCCAATCCGGGCGGGGCGGGGCTGAGGGGGCGGGGGCGCGGGGCGGCCAGGGCCGCGGCCAGGGGGTGGCCGGGTGCGGGGTGGCCGGCCAGCAGCGCGCGGGCGTGGGCGTCGGCCAGGTGGGTGAGGGCGTCGAGCAGGCGCGCCGAGGGGTCGGCGGCGGGGTCCTCGGCCTGGGCACTGGGCGGCAGGGCGGCGGTGAGGGCGTCCAGGTGGGTCTGGGCGGCGCCGGTCAGCACCGGGCGCCACTGGGCGCCGGGTGCGGCCAGGGCCGGCAGCAGGTGGCCGCGCGCGGCCAGCCGGGCGGCGAAGGCGGCGACCTCGCCCAGGTGGGCCAGGCCCGGCCCGGTGGCGGGGTCGGGGTCGGGCGCGGTGGCCAGTGCCAGCAGCAGGGGCCGGGCGGCGGCGGGGTTCAGGCGCAGCGCGGGCACCCGCCAGGTGCCCCAGGCGGGGCGGTGGGGCGCGGCGGCGGCGCCGTGGGCGGGGGAGGGCAGCGGGGTGGTGCCGGCGGTGGGCAGGCGCAGCGCCGCCCGCTCCACCGAGGCGGCGGGGTCGGTGCGGGGCGCCCGCGCGGCCAGGGCGCGGCGCAGTTCGGCGGGGGAGGCGGCGAAGGGGTGCACGCCGGGGCGGCGGGCGCCCGCGCCGGGCGGGGGGTGCTCGCCCCACACCAGCAGCGCGCCCGGCGCCCCCTGGGCGCCGGGGCGCCACCACCCGTGCAGCACCAGCACCGATCGCCCCTCCCGTCGCCGCCTGGTCACGCCGCCCTCCAGTATGGCCGCGCCCACCGACACTCCTGCATCGGCCCGCGCGGGCGCCCCGGCGGCGCGCATGACCGGCGCACCGGCCACGACCTGCGCGGGTCGAGGGGGGCGGGCCGCCCGCGCGGCGGCCCGCCCCGCCGCCTCAGCCGGTGCCCGGCTCCAGGCGGTGCAGGTGGGCGAACAGGCGGACCCACTGGTCGGGGGAGACCTCGGCGACCAGGGCGCCGCGCGGCACCCCGGCCCAGGCCAGGGCGGCGTCGACGCGGCGGACGGGCGCGGCGGTGCGCAGGGACGCCCGCAGGCTGCCGCCCACACCGGTGAACCCGGTCTCCACCAGGCGGCGGTACTCGCCCAGCGCCTCGCGGGGCAGCAGGGGCCGGTCGCGGCGGCGCAGCAGCAGCACCGCGGAGTCCACGCGCGGCACCGGGGTGAAGCGGTCGCGGTGGATGCGGGGCCCCATCCGCCAGTCGAACCGGGGCCAGTGCAGCACGGTCAGGCGCGACCAGCGGCCGAACCCGCCGGTGCGCTTGCGGGCGTACTCCAGTTGGGTGACCAGGGTCGCCGAGCGCAGGGAGGGGGCGGCCAGGCACCAGTCCACGATCGCGGCGGTGATGGCGTAGGGGATGTTGCCCACCACGTGGAAGGGGGCTGAGGGCGGGTGGGCGGTGCGGAAGTCGGCGCGGACGACGCGAACCCGCCCGCCGAAGCGGCGGCGCAGCGTCGCGGCGAGGCGGGGGTCGATCTCGTAGGCGGTCAGGTGAGCGCAGGCGGGCAGCAGGTGGCGGGTGATCATGCCCTCGCCCGCGCCCACCTCCCAGACGGTGTCGGCGGGCCCCACGCCCGAGGCGCGCACGACGGCGCGGGCCACGGCGGGGTCGGTCAGGAAGTTCTGGGAGTAGCGGCGCCGGTTGCCGGTGCGGCGCCCAGCGGACGCGGGGGCGGCGGAGGTGGTGCGGGGTGCGCGGTCGCGCGGTGTGCGTGCCATGGCGGGTCCGTTCCAGCCGGCCCTGGTGGGGCGGCGGACGGGACGGGCGGCACGGCGGCACGGCAGCGGGGGCGCGCGCACGGCGCGCCGGGCATGCGGCGGCGGTCCGGGCCGCCCGTCCGACGAGCAGGACGGGACGGGACCCCGGACCGGGGGAGGCGGGCACGCGCTCAGTGCTGGCCACCAGGGCGCGCGGGAAAACGCAGGGGCGCATCAGGGAGCGCCCGCCGCGCGGGCGGGCGCCGCAGGGGCGCGGCGCTGACGCCGGGGTCATGCGGCGGCGGGCGCCCGCCGATGCGGGCGGGGGCCGCCGCAGGTTGCCCGGCGCTGCCGCGCGCGGGGGCGCGGCAGGGGCGTCAGACGCGCGGGGACTCCTGGGCGCGGGTGCGTCGATGCGGCCGGTCCGGGGAGGCGGACCGGTGGCGAAGCCGGCGCGAGGGCGCCGAGGACCACCGGATCGCGGACCGGCGCAGGTAGATCGCGTTGATTCCCATAACGCCGGGCAGGCTAGCCGCCGTAGGCCGGGCCGCACAACCGGTTTTCCGCGCCGGCGCCCCGCCGCGCGTTCACCGCGGTTTCACCGGGGCGCCCGCGGTGGTTGCGCGCCGGTTCAGGGCTGGTGTGGGAGTGTGTCGGGCGTTCTGTAGCCGGCACCGGCCCGCGACCCCGGCCGCGCCGCCCCCCTGTGTTCTTCTTCGCGCACCGCCGCGCACGTGAGGATGGCCGATGGCCGAGCAGTCCGCCGACTCCGCCTATTCCCGCCTTAGCGAGTTGGGCGCGGAGGTCTACCACCGCCCCCGCGCGCACGCCCCCTATGAACTGCCGGTCGCCGCGCTGGTGGTGCAGTATCCCGGTGCCGACGCGCGCGCCCACCTCCAGCGGCTGCGGGAGGAGTTGGGGGCGCGGGGCACCGTGGTGGTGGCCGACGAGCACCGGCTGATGCGCTATAGCCGCCATTGGGATGCGCTGGGCAACTTCCAGACGGCTATGGGTTTGGCGCAGGAGTGGGGCGCGGCCATGGTGGAGGGGGCCCGCCAGGGCACCCTGACCAAGCAGGAGCGCTTCCGCTTCGCCGCCCAGATGCAGGAGGCCACGCGCGAGCGCTCGACGCCGGAGGTCGCCGCCTATGTGGGCGCGGTCGCCGAGGGCCGGCCCGCCGAACTGAACGGCGTGGCGGGCGACTGGATGGCCGCGGCCCTGGAGGCGCACTGGGCCACGGGCTCCGTCCTGGACGGCCTGATGCGGGACCTGGCGCGCGCCGACGCCTCCGAGGCCGCCGACGCGATCGTGACGAGCGCCCGCCAGCAGGGCGACCAGGTGGTGCGGGTGGTCGACGGCTCGCGCGCGTCCATCGAGGCCGCCCGCGCCGGTTTCGCCTACCGCGAGGGCCTGCCCACGTACTCGGGGCGCTGGAGCGCGGTCCTGCCGCGCGAGCGGGTGGCCTGGGCGGCGGCCGCCGAGCGGGAGATGCGCGATGCCCAGGCGTGGAATCGCGCCGCCCGCATCCCCCCGATCTACGCATACATCAACACCTCGCCGCTGAAGAACCTGCCGACGCCCTACGACAACGGCGACCACCGCGCGGGCGGCATGTGGCACCGCGCCGAACTGGTGGCCTCGGGGCGGGCGCGGCCCTTCAGCGTGAGCACCGGCACCACCCGCGCGGCGGAGCGCAACCTGGCCGGCGAGGCGGCCAAGTGGATGCGGCGCCAGCGCGACCGGATGTCGGTGGGCGACCGGAACTACGTCGACACGGTCCTGCGCGGGATCAACCGGCACCACGAGGACGGCAACATCGCGGACCTCGACGGCGTCACGCGTGCCGAGGCGGCCGCCGCGGCGCGCCCGGGGCCGGCCAAAAGCCTCGGCCAGGCGGTGCGCGCCCGGCTGGCGGCGCGGGGGCTGGCGTCCAGCCCGCGCCGCTCGGCGCCCCGCCCGCCCGCACCCCGCCGGGGCGCGGCGCGCTAGCGCGCGCCCTGCCCACCGCCACCGCCGAACCCGCCGAGGAGCCTGACCGTGAGCGCCGCCGAACCCGTTGAGACCGCCCCCGACGCGGCCGAGCCCGGCGACGACCACGCCGGCGCGGCCGCCTTCTACGCCGCGCGCGACCGGATCGACGCCGCGATCGGCCGGCAGCGGGCGCTGCTGGAGCGGGCGTCGGCCGCCGGTGACGCCGCCGCCGAGCGCGCCGCGCGCCAAGCCCTGGAGACCGCCCGCGCCGATTCCGAGCGCCTGGTGCGGGCCGACGCGGCCGGGGACGCCGCACAGGTGGCGGCCATCGCCGCCGCCTACGCCTCGCCGGCGCCCCCGTCCGGCTGAGCGCGCCGCCGGCGCTGTGCCCGGTGGCGCGCCCCGGCTAGGCGTCCACGGCCTCCTCCACGGCTCTGCCCAGCAGTTCGGCGGCGGCGTCCACGGCGGCCATCAGGGTGGGCGGCTCGGAGTCCAGGTGGGCGCAGACCTCGTCGATGTGGCGCAGCCCGGCGGCCTCCAGCAGCCGCTTCTCGTTGGTGACCCAGCGCCGGCGGGCCGCCATCACCGCGTGGGCGCACTGGGCGGCGGCGGTGGCCACGGCGCCCACGGTGGGGGCCAGTTGGCCGCGTTCGGCGTAGGCGGTGCGGGCGTAGGCCAGTTCCAGTTGGGCGGCCTGCCACCAGCGCCGGGGCGCGAGCCGGGCGAGTTCGTCGGGGTAGCGCGGGCGCGGCAGGTCGCCGCGCAGCACCTCGGCGCCGGCCAGTTCGGCCGCGACGATGTAGGTGGGCACCCCGGCGCGGTGGAAGGCCAGGTGCTCGACGTCGAAGCGGCCCTTGGCGGCCTCGGCGATCCGGTACTCGACGTCGTCGAGGTCGCGGTAGTGGACGTCGACGTGGCGGCCCTCCACCGTGAGCCAGGCGCCGCCGTTGAACACCCCGCCGCCCCAGGCGCCGATGTCGAAGACCTCCCCGGGCCAGCCCAAGGCGCGCAGGTCGGCGGGGTCGAAGCGGTGGCGGTAGTAGAGGGCGAAGTCCCAGTCGCTGTCGGGGCGGTGGGTGCCGGCGGCGCGGGACCCGCCCAGCGCCACCGCCTGGACCCCGGGCAGGCCGGCGAGGGCCTGGGCGATGTGGTCGCGAAACTCCGAGTCGTCGCTGAGGGGCATGGCGGCACGCTATCGGACGGCGGCGCCCTATGCTGATCGGCGTGCTAGAAGAGATCGCGGCGACGCGGTATGTGCTGCCGCTGCGCGAGGGCGGGTCGCTGCCCGGGCTGGTCGAGGCCGACGACTGCGGCATGTACGTGGTGAAGTTCGTGGGCGCGGGCCAGGGCCGCAAGACGCTGGTGGCCGAGGTGATCGCCGGTGAGCTGGCGCGGCGCCTGGGCCTGCCGGTGCCGGTGCTGGCGCTGGTGCGGGTGGACGCGGTGATCGGCCGCGGCGAGCCCGATTTCGAGGTGCAGGAGCTGCTCAAGGCCAGCGGCGGGCTGAACCTGGGCGTGGACTTCCTGCCGGGGGCGCTGGGGTTCGACCCGCTGGTGTTCGAGGTGGACCCCGCTCTGGCGGGCCGGGTGCTGTGGTTCGACGCGTTCATCGGCAACGTCGACCGCACCTGGCGCAACCCCAACATGCTGGTGTGGCACGGCGAGCCCTACCTGATCGACCACGGGGCCTCGCTGATCTTCCACCACAACTGGCGGGGCGCCGACCGGGCGGCGGCGCGCCCCTACGACGCGGCTGACCACGTGATGGCGTCGCTGTCGCCCGATGTGGCGGCGGCCGAGGAGGCGCTGCGGCCCCGGGTGACCGCCGCGCTGCTGGAGGAGGTGGTGGGCCTGGTGCCGGACGTGTGGCTGGAGGGCGAGGAGGGGTTCGACTCCCCGGCGCAGGTGCGCGCGGCCTATGTGCGCCACCTGCTGGCGCGGGCGCGCGAGCGGGTGTGGGTGCCGGAGGCGGTCCGATGAGCGGCGGCGCGCCCGGGGCGCGGGCGGTGTTCGAGTACGCGCTGGTGCGGGTGGTGCCGCGGCTGGAGCGCGGCGAGCAGGTCAACGCCGGGGTGATCCTGTACTGCCAGGCGCTGGGGTTCTTGGGCGCGCGGTGCGTGGTGGACGAGCCGCGGCTGCGGGCGCTGGACGCGGGCGTGGACGTGGGCGGTGTGGGCCGGGCGCTGGAGGCCGTGGAGAAGGTGTGCGCGGGGGGTCCGGGTGCCGGGCCGGCGCGCACCGAGGACGCCGGGCGGCGGTTTCGGTGGCTGACCGCGCCGCGCAGCACCATCGTGCAGCCCGGACCCATCCACACGGGGCTGACCGCCGATCCGGCGGCGGAGTTGGAGCGGCTGCTGGAGCGGCTGGTGCGCTGAACCCCGCAGCGCTCCGCGCGCCCGCACCGGCGGTGGGGGCGCGCGGGGCCTCAGACGCGGGCCAGGGCGCCCAGGTGGTGGCGGCGGGCGGCCAGGATCGCGGTGGCCACCAGGCAGCAGGCGGCGCCCAGCAGGTAGGGGGCCCAGGTGGTCAGCGCCTCGCCCAGGGTGGTGGCGACGAAGGGCGCGGCCGCGCCGCCGATCCAGCGCACGAAGTTGTAGCCGGCCGAGGCCACCGGGCGCGGCGCGTCGGAGACCTCCATGGCCGCCTCGGTGAAGGCGGTGTTGCACAGCCCGATGGGCACCCCGGTGGCCACCACGGCGGCGATGACGGCGGGGGTGGCGCCGGCGGCGATGCCCACGGCGATGGCGGCTTGGGCCAGCAGGAGCAGGACCAGGGCGGTGTGCAGCAGCGGGACGGTGCCGATGCGGCGCTGGAGGCGCGGGGCGGCCACGACCGAGGACACGGCCACGCACACCCCCCAGGCGAAGAACACCGCGCCGATGCCGTAGGCGCCCATGCCCAGCACGAACGGGGTGAAGGCGAGCACGGTGAAGAAGGCGAAGTTGTAGAACAGCGCCGTGGCCGAAGTTGTGGCCAGGCCGCCGTGGGCCAGGGCGCGCAGCGGGTCGCCCAGGCGGGTGGGCCGGTCGGGGCGGGCGGGGGCGCGCAGCAGTACCGCGATGAGCAGGAACCCGGCGGCCATGAGGACGGCGGTGCCGAAGAAGGGGGCGCGCCAGTGCCAGTCGCCCAGCACCGCGCCCACCAAAGGTCCTGAGGCGATGCCCACGCCCAGGGCGGCCTCGTAGAGGACGATGGCGGCGGCCATGCCGCCGCTGGCGGCGCCGACGATGACGGCCAGGGCGGTGGCGATGAACAGGGCGTTGCCCAGTCCCCAGCCCGCGCGGAAGCCCACCAGGGCGCCGACGGTGTCGGAGGTGCCCGAGAGGGCGGCGAAGACGACGACCAGGGCCAGGCCCAGCAGCAGGGTGGCCTTGCCGCCGATGCGGCTGGAGACGGCGCCGGTGATGAGCATGGCCACGGCGGTGACCAGGAAGTAGCTGGTGAACAGCAGGGAGACCTGGGAGGGCGTGGCCGCGAGCCCTTCGGCGATGGAGGGCAGGATGGGGTCGACCAGGCCGATGCCCATGAACGCCACGACGGCGGCGAAGGCGGTGGCCCACACCGACAGGGGCTGGCGCCAGGGGCTGGGGGCGGGTGCGGGGCGCGCGGGGGCGCGGGTGTGGCCGGTGGTGGACATGCCGGGCGGTGTTCCTTGCGTGCGTGCGGGTGCGGGGCGCGCGGGCGGTGCGGGCGCGCCGGCGGGCGCCTCAGGTGGTGGGGCGCCTGGTGCGGGCGGTGCGGGGGCGGGGCACCGCACCCACCATATGTTTAGCTTCGCTAACTAAGCAAGCCGGGGGCCTGCGGTTATGCCGCTGCGCGACGGAGTGGTGGCCAAGCTCACCCCGCCCGGGCGCCGCTGGGGGCGTGGAATTGGATGGCGGGCGCGGGCCGGCGCGTTGCAGCCTGAGGGTGCCGCGCCCTGCCCGCGAGCCCGCCCCCGAGGGAAGTGCCGACGAAGGAGGAGTTGCCGCGTGTCCACCAGCGCCCCGACAGAGGAGTCCGCACCGCCCCGGACCCCCGCCCCGCCCGCGCGCCGCGCCGCGGCCCTGCTGGTGCTGGTCCTGGGGGCGCTCACCGCCACCGGCCCCCTGGCCACCGACCTCTACCTGCCCGCCTTCCCCCAGATCGCCGCCGACCTGGGCGCGCCCCAGGCGCAGATCCAGCTCACCCTCACCGCCATCATGCTGGGCTTGGCGCTGGGCCAGTTGCTCATCGGACCCCTCAGCGACGCCCTGGGCCGGCGCGGCCCCCTCCTGGTGGGCCTGGCGCTGTTCACCCTCACCTCGTTCCTGTGCGCGCTGGTGGACTCCGCGCCGCTGCTGATCGGGCTGCGGTTCGTCCAGGGCATCGCCGGCGCGGCCGGGGCGGTCATCGCCCGCGCGGTGGTGCGCGACCTGTTCGAGGGCGACGACGCCGCCCGCTTCTTCTCCCGGCTGATGCTGGTCACCGGCCTGGCCCCGCTGCTGGGCCCGGTGCTGGGCGCCCAACTGCTGCGGCTGGGCCCCTGGCAGTTGAGCTTCGTGGTGCTGGGCGTGGCGGCCCTGGCCAGCCTGGTCGTGGTGGTGTTCGGGCTGCCCGAGAGCCTGCCGCGCGAGCGCCGCGCCGAACTCAATCTGGCCCGCCTGGGCGCCACCGCCGGGCGCCTGGCGCGCGACGCCGCCTTCGCCGGCCCCGCCCTGACCCTGGGCCTGAGCTTTGCCGCCATGTTTACCTACATCTCCTCGTTCTCCTTCGTCTCCCAGAGCGAGTTCGGCGCCAGCGAGCAGCAGTTCGCGCTGATCTTCGCCGTCAACACGCTGGGCCTGATGGCCGGCACCCAGGTCAACGCGCTGCTCATCGGGCGCGTGGAGACCTCGCGCCGGCTGGCCGCCGGGCTGGGCGGGGCGCTGGTGGCCGTGGCCGCCCTGGGCGCGCTGGCCGCCGCCGGCCCCACCGGGCCCTTCGCGCTGCCCGTGCTGACCGCGGTGTTCTTCCTGATGATGTTCAGCGTCGGGTTCGTGTTCCCCAACGCCACCACGCTGGCGATCTCCAGCCAGCCCGCCTCGGTGGCCGGCACCGCCTCGGCGCTGATGGGCTCGCTCCAGTTCGCCCTGGGCGGGGGCCTGTCCTCCCTGGCCGGGCTGACCGCCACCGGCGAGCCCACCCTGGCCAGCATGGCGGTGGTGATGGGCGCCGTGGGCGCGGCCGCCGCGCTGGCCTTCGCCCTGAGCGCCCGCTGGGCGCGCCGCGCGGCTGCTGACATCCGATGATCGCCTCAGCGGGTGACCATCCCGCCTGACCTGCCCGGCCGCCCCCTCCGCCCGGCCGCCGCAGGGTTGCCTGCGGGTGAGGATTGCGTGCACAGTAGGGCGCTGTGGCGCGCGCCGCCCCGGTGCGCCCCTGGGCGGTGGAGGAGTGGTCAAGGGCATGGCGAAGTCGCCGCGCGGCGCGGCCCCACAGCGGTTGCGGGGATTGGGCGATCTGGCCTACCACCACGGCGACCAGGCTCCCCGCCAGGAGGTCTACCTGCGCCCCGAGCCCCAGGGCGCGGTGGCGCCGGTGGGGGCGCGGGAGTTCGTCGCCGAGGTCGCCGCCGTGGCCAAAGGCCTCATCGGGGTCGGGGTGGCCGCCGGTGACCGCGTCGTCATCGCCGGGGCCACCGGGTACGCCGCCGCCGTGCTCGTCCAGGCGGTGTGGGTGGCCCGCGCCGTCGCGGTGGTGGTGGAGCCCGCCGCCTCGGCCGACCGGCTGGCCCGCATCCTGCGAGACTGCCGCCCGGCCGCGGTCGTGCTGGGCGACGGCCGCCACGCCCAGGCGGTGGCCCGCGCCGGGCGGGAGCTGACCGACCTGGCGCGGGTGTGGCGGCTGGACGAGGAGGGCCTGGCGGCCCTGGCCCGCCCCGGCGCCTACATGGACTCCACCGCCGTGCGGTTCCGCCGCGAGGAGCAGGAGCACACCGACCCCGCCGCCCTCGTCTACACCCCCACCGCCACCGGCCAGGTGCGCGGCGCCGTGCTGACCCACGGCGCGCTGCTGGCCGGCGCCTCGGCCGTGCTGGAGCGCCTGGCCCCCGCCCTGGAGCGCGTGGAGGAGGGCGAGGCGCCCACCGTGCTGGTGGAGCTGCCGCTCAGCGGCGCCGGCGGCCTGGTCGCGCTGGTGGCCTGCGCCCTGGCGCGGGCACGGGTGTGCCCGGTGGGCCGCGGCGCCGACGAGGACGCCCTGCTGCGCGCCGCCGCCCCCCACGTGGTGGTGTGCCGGGGCCGGCTGCTGTCGCGGGTCTACGCCCGCGAGCGCGCCATCGCCCACGAGACCAGTTGGGACAACCTCAACGCCTTCACCACCGCCACCGACCTGGCGGTGCGGTTCGACCAGTCGCCCCGCAAGGGGCCGTGGCGGCGGGTGTCGCGGGCGATGTACGAGTGGATGTACTCGCGCATGCGCGACGCGCTGGGCGGGCGCGCGGTGCTGGTGGTGTGCGCCGCCGGCACCGCCGAGCCGTGGCTGGACCACTTCTTCAACGGCGCCGGGGTGGAGCTGGTGCAGGGGTGGGGCACCGACGAGTCCGGCGGGGTGGTGTCCCTGGGCGTGCCGGGCCGCCGGCGCGGCGCCACGGCCGGGCCGGTCCTGCCCGGGGTGGAGGTGCGCCTGGCCGGCGACGGCGAGGTCTACGTGCGCGGCCCCGGGGTGTTCACCGGCTACTGGGGCGACGAGGCCGCCGGGCGCGCCGCCCGCTGGGAGGACTGGCTGGCCACCGGCACCGCCGCCAGCCTCGACGACTCCGGGCTGCTCACCCTGGGCCGCCGCCTGCGCCCCCAGGCCGCGCCCCTGGCCGCCGCCCCCCGCCAGGCCCGCCGCACCGCGCCGGCCGGCCCACCGCGCCCGGCCCCCCAGGCCCCCGACCAGGTGCCCGAGCCCGCCCGCGCCTGGGAGCGGCGGGTGTGCGGCCACCCCCTCATCGCCCAGGCCATGCTCATCGGGCGGGGCCGCCCCTACCCCGCCGCGCTGCTGACCCTCTCGGCCGACCAACTGGAGTACTGGCGGCTGGTCAACAACCGGCCGCTGGCCTGGTCACGCGAGGAACTGGTGATGGACGCCGAACTGGCCGCCGAGGTGCGCGCCGCCGTGGTCGACGCCAACAGCGGTGTGGAGCCGGCCTGGGCGGTGCGCGCCTTCCACGTGCTCGCCGAGGAGTTCAGCCCCACCGGCGGGCTGGTGCTGCCCGACGGGCGGTTGCGCCGCGACGCGGTCCTGCGCGCCTTCGCCGAGGAGATCGAAAGCCTCTACCGCACCCCCCAGGCCGGCCGCTGAGGGCGTGCCGGCGCGCGGGCGGGTCGCGCCCGCGCGCCGGCACGGGCATCATCGACCCCGTACCGGCGCACCCGCCGGGCGCCGCACACGCGAAGGAGGCGCCGTGACCGCTGCCGGCCGGCCCCCGGGCCGCTGGCACACCCCCGTGCTGGCCGCGGCGCTGGCGGGTGTGCTGGCCGGGTTCGGGCTGCTGGTGCTGGCCGTGCTGGCTCTGGTGGGCGGCCTGGTGGAGGGGTGGGGGCCGGTGGAGTGCGGCGGGCGGCCCATGACCCGCGAGCACATCTGCTACGAGGGCGCCAACCCGCGCGGGTATGAGGAGGTCGCCCGCGAGCACGCCGCCGCGTTCACCGACGGCGCGGCCCTGGCGCTGCCCGCCGGGGCGGCCGGCGCCGCCGCCCTGGCGGCGGGCGGGGTGGTGCTGGCGCGCGAGCGGCGCCGCCACGACGATCCGGCGCTGTTCCTGCGCTTTGAGCACCGCCATGCCCCGCGCTGCGCCACCTGCGGCAACTGCACCGCCTGCGACTACGCCTGCTGGTGCGGCTGAGTCGGGGGGCACCCGGTCAGGAGGCGGCCAGGGCCAGTTGGACGGTGGAGTAGACGATCAGCGCGGCGAACACCGTGAACACGATCCGGTACAGGCAGCACCCGGTGGGGGTGGGGTGGGTGTCGGGGTCGTCGAAGCGCGCGGAGACGTAGCGGCCGAGCCAGGCACGGGGAGTGAGAATGAACGCCGCGCAGAAGGCCAGCACCACAGCGTCCAGGATGAAGATCGAAACCGGCATGCGCACTGCGACGCGCGCGGTGGCCCCCGGGTTCCGCCGCCGGCCGCGCGCCCCGCGGCGGTCACTGGTTGAGGTAGGCCAGCACCGCCAGCACCCGGCGGCTGTCGTCGTTGGAGGGCGGCAGGTCCAGCTTGGTGAAGATGGAGTTGATGTGCTTGGACACCGCCTTGTCGGTGATGAACAGCCGCCCGGCGATGGCGGAGTTGGAGCGGCCCTCGGCCATCTCGGCCAGCACCTCGCGCTCGCGCGGGGTGAGCTGGGCCAGCGGGCCGGCGTCGCCGTGCTTGGCCAGCAGTTGGGAGATCACGGCGGGGTCCATGGCGGTGCCCCCGGCCGCCACGCGGCGCACCGCGTCGATGAACTGGCCGATGTCGAAGACCCGGTCCTTGAGCAGGTAGCCCACCCCGCCGGTGTCGTCGGAGAGCAGTTCGCGGGCGTAGAGCTGCTCCACGTGCTGGGACAGCACCAGGATGGGCAGGCCGGGCACGGCGCGGCGGGCGCGGATGGCCGCCTGGAGCCCTTCGTCGGTGAAGGTGGGCGGCAGGCGGACGTCGACCACGGCCACGTCGGGGCGCTGGCCGGTCAGCGCCGCCAGCAGGTCGGGGCCGTTGTCCACGGCGGCCACCACCTCGAACTCGTGGGCCTGGAGCAGGCGGATGAGCCCGTCGCGCAGCAGGGCGAGGTCTTCGGCGATCACGACGCGCACAGCGGCTCCCGCGGTGGTGCGGCCCGGCGCGCGTGGCGCCCGGGCGGAGAAGGTGAGGGGACGGCGGAGCGCCCCCCGCACCGGCGGGGGTCAGCCGGCGGGCGGGGCCTGTGGCGCCGCACGCAGCGCGCAGGGCAGCTCCATGGTGACGATGGTAGGCCCGCCCGCGGGGCTCACGCACGACATGGTGCCGTCGAAGGCGCTGAGGCGGCGGCGGATGCCCGGCAGGCCGGTGCCGGAGTCGGGGTCGAGCCCGCCCACGCCGTCGTCGCCGACGATGACCACCATGCGCCCGCGCCCGTAGTTGATGCGCACCCAGGCTCGGTCGGCGTTGGCGTGCTTGGCGGCGTTGGTGAGGAGTTCGGCCACCGCGAAGTAGGCGGCCGACTCCACGGGGTCGGCCGGGCGCCCGGGCAGGTCGATGTCGACGGTGATGGGCAGGTGCTGGGTGATGGCCAGCGCCCGCACCGCGCCCTCCAGACCGCGCTCCACCAGCACCGGCGGGTGGATGCCGCGCACGAGGTCGCGCAGCTCGGTGAGGGCCTGGCGGGTGGTCTCGCGGGCCTCGGTGAGCATGCGGCGCGCGAGGTCGGGGTCGGCGGCCAGCATCTCCTCGGCCATGCCCAGGCTCATGCCCAGTGCCACCAGCCGCGCCTGGGCGCCGTCGTGGAGGTCGCGCTCGATGCGGCGGACCTCCGACGCCTGGGCGTCGATGGTCTCGGCGCGGGAGGTGGCCAGGTGCTCCACCCGGGCGGCCAGCCGCGCGTTCTCGTTGGGGGCCAGCAGGCGGCGGTTGAGCAGGGCGTAGGCGTGCATGATCGGCGGGGTCAGCAGCCAGAACAGCGCGAACAGGGCGGTGGCGGTGACCAGGGCGACGTAGGCGTCGGCCTGGCCGGCCACCGGGTGCAGCGCGTACCAGGAGTCCTCCCACCGCCACAGCCAGACATAGAGCACCGCCTGGACGGCGTGGGCGAGCAGGGTCAGGGGCAGCGCCGCCAGGGTCAGGCCCAGGGTGGCGTTGGTGGCCAGCCAGATGTAGTCGCGGCGGGCGGTGGGGTCGGCCAGCACCACGCTGATCTGGGTGCGCAGCCGGGTGTCGGGCAGGGGGCGGTAGCCGGGGTCGGGCACGGGGCCGTCGGCCAGCAGGTGGCCCAGCAGGCGGCGGTGGGTCTGGGCGTGGCCCCGCAGCAGCCGGGTCAGCGCCAGCAGCAGCGGCAGGCCCACCCAGATGGCCGACAGGCTCGCGGCCACCAGGCTCAGGACGGTGAGCACGACGCTGGCGGCGGCGTGGGCCACCAGCAGCAGCGACCACACGAACAGGGTGAATCTGTTCGCGGGGCGGTGGTCGGTGCGTGCCATGGCGGTCCTTCTGCGGTGGGTGGCGTCGGTGGCGGTGCCTTTCCATTGTGCGGGGTGGCGGGGGGTGCGCGCAGTGGTGCCAGGTCCCCTGTGGACACGGGTGGAGCGGTGTGGGCGCCGGCGGGCCGCACACACGCGCGCCGGCCGCGCGCAGCGCGGCCGGCGGCGGGGCCGGGCGCAGCGTCAACGGCGCCCGGCTGCGGGTCGGTGCCGGTCAGGGATGGCCGGTAGGGATCGGTGTCAGGCCCAGCTCATGTCGCTGGCGTAGGGCAGTTCGCTGACCCGGGTGTGGGCGTTGGCGTTGAGAGCGTCGCGCAACTGGGTCCAGGCGGCCTTGGGGGTGTTGTCGGTGCGCTCGCAGCCGCCGCGCTGGGAGCAGGCGGTGTGCTGGGCCAGCGCCCCGGCGAAGCGCAGCGGCCCGTCGGCGTGGATGTGGCCCCAGTGGCTGACGGCGGCCCACTGGCGGGCCTGGATGCCGTCGGTCCGGTAAATCTGGGGGATGGCCACGACGGTGGGCGCCGCGCCGCCGGCGGTGTAGTGGACGTCGGCCAGGTCCCAGCCGTTGTTGCAGGCGGTGGTGCCGGTGGCGGAGGTGGGGCAGCCGTCGGCGGAGTTGGCGGCGTAGAGCGCGCGTTCGGTGCCGCGCGCGTAGGAGCCCACCCAGGACCGCGCCCAGGAGGGGGTGGACCAGGACGGCTCGGCGTCGACGGCCCCGGTGACGGTGACCGCCCGGTTGTCGGCGCGCTCGGCGGAGGCCTCGACCACGCGGGCCCAGGCGGTGCCGGCGGCGGCCCCCGAGACCCCGCCGTCGTCCTTGTTGTTGACCCCCAGCGCCAGCACGGCGGTGGTGTCGCCGGTGCGGCACTCGGCGAAGGACTCGGTGTAGGCGGCGGCGACCTGGGGCACGCGGTCGGTGGAGGTGCGGGCGGCCTCAGTGGAGGCGGTGGTGCCCGGCGGGCGCAGCAGGTCGCCCTCCTCCTGGGTGCCCAGGAACAGGATGCGCAGGCCGTCGCGGTTCTGGCGGGCGTCGGCGCAGCCGGCGTCGCGGGCGGTGCGCAGGTCGGCCTCGGAGCCGTCGAGCACCAGGTAGCGGCTGTCGGTGTGGCCGGGGTAGTCGGGCTGGGCCGCGGCGTGGGCGGGTGCCGCGCCGGTGTGGGCCAGGGCCAGGGCGGCGGCCAGGGCGACCAGGCGCGCCGGGGCGGGTACGTGCATGGCGTTCTCCTCGGGCTGTGCGCGGGGCGGATCCCGAGGCCATTGAGCCGCGCGACCGGCGGCGGGGGCACGTACCCACGGGTTCGGGCGGTTCCGTGACGCAGCGTGCCCAAAGGGGTGAATGCGGATGCGCTCGGTGAGCGGGGGGGTGCCTCTATGTCTTTGGTCAAGCGAGGCGTGGGGTTCTGGGTTCGTAGAAGGTGCCGTCGCGGAGCATCGCGAACAGCACGTTGATCCGTTGTCGGGCGAGTCGGAGGAGGGCCTGGG
>NZ_JAJAQC010000023.1 GCF_027604915.1 Streptomonospora mangrovi | reverse complement strand
GGCCCGCCGAGGGCGGCGCGGCGGGCCGCCGTCCGCGCGACGGGACTCCGGCGACCCGCGCGGGCAGGCGCCGACCGGCACACTCCCCCCGTCGGCGGCAGCGCCCCCGCAACGGCGCGGGGACCCGGCGCGCGCCCCCAAACGACGCGCCGGGTCCCCGCTGTCCCATCCCCCGGACGGACTTCTCGTTCGCCGAGGACCGCTTGGCCCTCAGCCTCAGCCGGTCAGTTGCCGATGCTCTCCGACGACTGCGCGGACAGGGTCACCTCGGTCTCGCGCTCCCGGCCGTCGCGGACGTAGCCCACGGTGATGGTGTCGCCGGGCTGGTGGGAGCGGACGGCCGCGATGACCGCGTCCGGGCTCTCCATCTGCTCGCCCTCGATCGAGGTGATGACGTCGCCCTCCCGCAGCCCCGCCTGGTCGGCGGCGCCATTGTTGGTGGTCTCCACGATCGCGGCGCCCTCGGATTCGGTCTGGCCGGAGATGGTGGCCTCGATGGCGGCGTACTCGGCGCTGCCGTCCTCGATCAACTGCTCGGCGATGGGCTTGGCCTGGTTGATCGGGATGGCGAACCCCAGGCCGATCGACCCGCTCTCGCCGCCGCTGCCGCTGGTGCCGACGATGGCGGTGTTGATGCCGATGACCTCGCCGCTCATGTTCATCAGCGGACCGCCGGAGTTGCCCGGGTTGATGGGCGCGTCGGTCTGGATGGCGTTGATGACGGTGGAGGTCTGGCCCTGCTGCTGCTGTTCGGGCTGCTGGCTGAACGGGTCCTGCTCCTCGGGCAGGCCGAAGGGGTTCTGCGGCTGCTCCTCCTGGCCGCTGACGCCGGTGTTGACCGGACGGTTGACGGCGCTGACCACGCCGCTGGTGACCGTGCCGGACAGGCCGAGCGGCGAGCCGATCGCCACCACGTCGGCGCCCACCTCGACCTTGTCGGAGTCGCCGAGGTCGGCGGCGGTCAGGCCGCTCTGCCCCCGCGCCTGGATGACCGCCAGGTCGGAGACGGGGTCGGCGCCCAGCACCTCGGCGGGGGCCTCGCTGCCGTCGTTGAACTGCACGGTGATCCCGCCTGCCTCCTCGGCGCCGGCCACCACGTGGTTGTTGGTGAGGATCTGGCCGTCGGAGCTGATGATGACGCCGCTGCCGCCGGCCGGCCCCGCCTCGATGGAGACGACGCTGGGCAGCGCGGCCTCGGCGACGTTGCTGACCGTGCCGCTGGAGACGGAGCCGCCGGAGGTGTCGGTCAGCGAGTTCTGCGGGCCGCCCAGGAAGTAGGTGCTGATGACGGCGGCGGCGGGGCCGACGATGGCGCTGGTGATGATCGCCGTGATGGCGGCGACCAGCAGCACCCGGTTGCGCTTGAAGAACGGCTCGCGCGGCGGGCGGGAGCCGCCGGGCGGCATGCCGTGCGGGGAGTCGTAGGGCGGCGGCGGGGTGCCGTAGCCGCCGGGGCCGCCCGGCCCGCCCATGCCGCCGGGGCCTCCGGGTCCGGCCGGGCCGCCCGGTCCTCCGGCGTGCCAGCCGCCCGCGTGGTGGGCGGCGTGCTCGGGACCGGCCGGGCCGCCGGGGCCGCCCGGCTGACCCGGCCCGCCCGGACCGCCGTAGCCGCCGGGGCCGTGCCCGGGTTCGGCGGTGCCGTAGGGGTCGGTGGCGTGGACGCCGCCCGCCGCCGCTCCGGCCGCGGCGGGCGCGGCCCACGCGGGGGCGCCGCCGGGGGCGGCGAAGGCGCCGGCGCTGCCGTAGGGGTCGGTCTGGCCGTAGGGGTTGGCCGGCTGAGGAGGCTGTCCGTACGCGTCGGCGGGGGCGGCCTCAGCCGGGGCGCCGCCGTCGCCGCCCGGTTCACCGGCCGCCGCGGCCGCCGACGAGGGCGCGTCCTCGGGCTCGCCGAAGCGGGGGGCGCTCTGGGAGCGGGGCGGCCGGTTGGCCACGGACGAACGCCAGGGGACCGGGGTCTGCGTGGGGTCGGCGCCGGGGCCGGCCGCCGCGTCCCCCGGCGTCGCGGGGGAAGCCTCGGCGCCGTCGGCGCCCGGGTCCACCGCCCGGTTCGGGGCGGGGTCGGCGTCGGCGCGGGGCTCGCTTCCGGCGTGGGGGCCGTGCTCGTCGCCGGCCGCGCGCTCGGCGCGGGCGCCCGCGCCGGACTCAGCGGCGGGCGCGGCGGGCTCGGCCGGCGCGGCGGGCCCGGCGGCCGGCGCGGCGGGCTCGGCAGGCGGGGCGGGCTCTGCGGGGGCGGCGGCGGTGCCGAGGACTGCGGTGTCGGCGGCGGACGCCTCGGCCGGCTCCGGCTGGCGGCCGTCGCCGTCCTGGCCCTCTTGGGGGGAGCCCTTGGTGGGGTCGGTCGCACTCATGTGTCCTCCGGATGCTCGACCTGTTGCCGACAACAATCGGCGGCTGAGGTTAGAACGCGGTGAGACGGCGGATAGGTCGGGTTTCGAGTCGGCCGGCGTCGATCGGACGGCTCGCTCCCCCCGCACCTGGTGCGGAGGGCTTCTGCCCATTTACCGGTAAGAGGCGACATCGGCGCGCCGCCCACGTTCGGACCGGAATCTGAACGATCATCGAGGATACCGAGCGCCGGGCGGCCCGCCGCCCCGCGCCGGGGTGCGGCCGGGTCGGCGGCCCGGCCGCACCGACGCCCCTACGCGAGCGACCGCGTGGCCGCCCACTGACCCTGGGTTCTGTCGGCCACGCGGTCACCCCCCACCCGCACCCGCTCCGCTAGGCGCGGCCGCGCTCACCGTCGCCGTGCGGATCGCCGTGCGGGCCGCCGTCGCCGGTCTCGGCGGGCAGGTCCGGGTCGGGCGCCCACGCGCTCCAGGACCCGGGGTAGAGGCGCGCGCCGGTGTAGCCGGCGTGTTCGAGCGCGAGGAGGTCGTGGCAGGCGGTCACGCCCGAGCCGCAGTAGGCGGTGATGGTGGCGGCGGTGTCGGCGCCCAGCGCGCGGAACCGCTCGCGCAGCCGCTCGGGCGCGGCGAACCGGCCGTCGTCGGCGAGGTTGCCCGCCCACTCGGCGCTGCGCGCGCCGGGGATGTGGCCGGGCCGCAGGTCGGCGGGCGCGGGGGCGGCGCCGGTGTAGCGCTCGTGCGCGCGGGCGTCCATGAGCACGTGGCGGGGGTCGCGCGACTCCGCCAGCACGGTGGCGGTGTCCACGATCCGCTCGGCGGGCCAGGGCACGGGGGTGCGCGGGCGGGGCGTGGGCTCGACGGGCTCGGTGGCGAGGTCGCCCGGCCAGGCGGTGATACCGCCGTCGAGCAGGGCGGCGGGCGAGCCGAGGGCGCGCAGCATCCACACCAGCCGGGCGGCGACCGAGCCGTTCACGTCGTCGTAGCCGACCACGGGCGTGCCGTCGCCGATGCCGAGCCGGGAGAGGGTGGCCGCGAACGTGTCGGGGTCGGGCAGCGGGTGGCGGCCGGTGCCCTCGCCGGCGGGCGCGGAGAGGTCGCGGTCGACGTCCACGAACACCGCGCCGGGCAGGTGCCCGCGCAGGTACGCCTCGCGCGTGGACCGCCCGTCGAGGTAGAACCGCACATCGGCCACGAGCACGTCGTCGCGGTGCTCGGCCAGCCACTCCGCGCTCACCAGCACCGGCAGGCCGGGGGCGCCGTCGTTAGTCGTCATGACGGCACGGTACCCAGTGGCCGGGTGGGTCCACGCGCGGCCGAGCGGGTCAGCGCGGAGGCGCGGCCGCAGCGGCCCCGGTCAGGCTCGGGGGGCGGGCGCGCGGGTGACGCGGCGCAGCCAGAGCAGCCCCAGCACGGGCAGCACCAGCGGGATGAACAGGTAGCCGCTGCCGAAGCCGGACCAGACCGTGTCGTCGGGGAACGCCGCCGGGTCGACCACGCTGAACGCGCCGATGACCAGCACGCCGAGCAGTTCGACCGCGCATGAAACCGCCGCCACGCGCAGCGAGGTGCGGCCGCCGCGCACGAGGCCCACGGTGGCGACGATGTAGATCACCCCGGCCAGGGCCGAGAGCAGGTAGGCCAGCGGCGCCTCGTCGAAGCGGGTGAGGATCTGCACGGCGGCGCGCGAGGTGGCGGCGATGGCGAAGATCGCGTAGACGGCCACGAGCACGCGGCCCGGGCCGGTGCGAGCGGCGGCGTCAGACACTTGCGGGGTTCCAGAGCTGTTCGAGGCGGACCATCATGACGGGCAGGATCAGGCACGCGAACGCGATCACGGCGGGGCCCCAGCGGCTGCGCTCCATGAACCCCCACACCGCGCACGCGGGCGGGACGAGCACGACGGTCACCAGGTAGCTCACGAAGACGACGAACTCCGGGGGGCGCTCGCCGCCGACCAGCAGGACCGTGGAGACCACGCCCTGGCCGATGAGCAGCAGCCACAGCACCGCCATGCCCACCAGGTGCGGCACGACCATCGGCTGGTCGCGGAAGACCGAGACCAGGCACCACCCGGCCATGACCAGCGAGGCGAGCTGGATGGTGGTGGTCAGCCCCTCGACCATGGGTTCCTACCTCCACCGGCGTGAGTCGACGTCCCCGGCGCGGCGGGGGGTGTCCCAGCACGTCAGGGCATCACCCGGCCGCCGCGGTTTCTACGACGCACTGTAGTACTTTCCGGGGAGGACGGGGAAATCAGCCCGGTGCGCCCGCCCGGGGACGGTGGGGCGGCCGCCGCGGCCGCCCCACCGCCGTCAACGCCGTCAGCGCCCGGTCACCGCCGACCTCTGCCGGCCCTCAGCCGGGTGCGTTCGCGAGTGCGCCGGGTGCGTCCGTCACCCGCCCTGGTCGTCGTCGCGCTCGTGCCGCCCACCGCCCGCACCACCGCCGCCCGCACCGACGCCGCTGCCACCGTCACCGCCGCCCCCGCCGGAGGGGCCGGGCGGCGGCACCTGCCCGGCGGCTTCCCGGCCGTCGCTTTCCCGCTTCTTCTCGTGTCGGCCCATGAAACATCCTTCCAAGAAAAGCCGAAACCATCCTGCAAACGAAGAGTAACCGGACCACTACTCCGCCTAATGGATATGACCTACTGCGGCCATCCGGCTTCCCTGAAAAAGAAGAAGGAACCAAAAGAATCCATGGATTGGGACCACCCCCAGCCGCAACCAAGGCCAGTCCATATCCGGATATTATGGAAACACGAACGGCAAAACCATCGCCAGAGAATGTTTCTCCGAATTCAGTGCCCGACACCTGCACCTGGCTTAGCATCAGCCTGACGACCGGCTCGTGCATCCTCCCCGATCGTCTTTCTCTCTCTCAATTCGGAGACCCCGATGCTTGATCGCCTGCGCGATCGTCCTGCCGCCGCCCTCGACCTCGACACCTACCTCGCCGATTACCGGCGCGAGTACGCCGGTGGCGGGGTGACCTGGAAACTCGACCGCCTCCAGACCCTGCGCAAGCCCGGCGACCCCAGTTGGGAGGCTTTCGCGGCCGGCGACTGGGCGCGGGCCCGGGAATTGACGGAGAAGGACCGCCCCCGCGCCGACGCCATGGCGGCCAAGGGCGGCGAGGCGGGCACGGAGACCCGGCGAATCCGCGTCGTGGAGCACCCGGTGAGCCCTTACCTCCAGTGGGAAATGCAGTTTCTGCGCATGCTGGCCGAGGCGGGCCAGCAGATCCGGGTGGTGGCGGCCGCCCAGGTCGGGCGCTGGGAGCACGAGCGCATCCTCCCCGAGGTGGTCGCCGTCGCCGACCGGGCGCTCTACCTGGTCCGCCACGACTCCAGCGGAAAGGCATTCGGCGCCTGGCGCATCGGCGACCGCGACGTGATCAGCAGCAGCCTCATCGAACTCGACGCCCTCTTCCGCGCCGGCGAACCCCTCTTGGAGTACTTCCACCGCGAAATCGCCCCCCTCCCACCCCCGCTCATCCACCCCTGACCCCCAGCCCCCCCGCCCACGTCCCCCGACCGCCGAAGCCGGCTGACCGGCCGGCTTCGGCGTTTGCCCCAACGTGGGCGGGGGGACGTTCATCCCGACCCTCGTCACGGCCCAAGGAGCCCTGAATGAGCCGCCCCTGGGAAGCCGATCCACGCGCCGAACTGCGCCGACGCATCGGCAAGCCGCCCATCGAACTCGGTGTCACCAAGGCCACCCCGGACTGCCCGGACATCTGGGAACTCGACAACGGCGACATCGCCGTCATCGGCCGAGACGCCACGGACGCCTACCGCGACCGGCTTCCCGCCGGGGTCAGCATGAGCGCCGACGAACGGCTGGTGGTCATTCCCCGTATTGTGCTGACCGCAGCCAAACCGGAGATCCCCGATGCTTGACCGCCTGCGCGGTCTGGCCGCCACCGCCTTCGACCATGCCGGCTACCTCGCCGATTTCTGGCGCGAGTACGAGGCGGGCGGAGTGCTCTGGAAACTCGAACGCATCCAGAGTTTCCAGGAGCCCGGCGATGCCAGTTGGGAGGCTTTCGCGGCCGGCGACTGGGCGCGGGCGCTGGAACTGAACGAGGCCGACCGGGCACAGGCCGAGAACATGGTGGCCAAGGACCGCGAGGTCGGCATGGAGACGCGCCGTATCCGCGTCGTGGAGCGCCCGGTCACGCCCTACCTCCAGTGGGAGATGCAGTTTCTGCGCCTGCTCGCCGAGGCCGGCCAGTCCCTGCGCGTGCTCACGGCCGCCCAGGTGGAGCACTGGGAGCGCGAGCGAACGCTGCCCGAGGTGGTCCTCCTCGGCGGTCGGGTGCTGTACCTGGTGCGCTACGACCCCGGCGGGCAGGCGTCCGGAGCCGACCGCATCGACGACCACGACGTGATCGCCGCGTGCGCCGCCGAACTCGACTCACTGTTCCAGGCGGGCGAGCCCCTGCTGGACTACTACCACCGCGAGATCGCCCCGCTCCCGCCCCCCACGGTCCGCACGTGAGGGCGCGGGAGAAAAGGTGAGATCTCGGCAAGGAGGACCCCGGCGCGCGGCGACCGCGCCGCCGTCCGGGTGGCGGTCCCCGTCCTCCTTGCCGCGGTCCTGGCCCTGGTCGTCGTGGCGGTCGCCCTGTCCCCGCTGGCGCTGGGCTCGGTAAGCGGAATCAGCGACGACTGGGAGAACCTCAGCTTCATCGGCCAGACCTACGGCGCAGCCTCGGCACTGCTGGCCGGCCTGGCGCTTGCCGGAGTCGTCGCGACGCTGGTGCTCCAGGCACGTGAGACGCGGATCGCGCGGGAGTTGGCCTTGCGCGACTCCAACAGCGAACTGCTGCGTATGGCGATGGAAAACCCCGAGTACGCCCGGTGCTGGGGCACCAACCTGTCTCCGGGGGGCCGAGAGCAGCGCCAGCACATGTACACCAACATGATCGTCTCCCAATGGGAGATGGCGTTCGAGTCCGGAGCAATTGGTGAGCAGCATGTCCGTCATGCGGCGCGGGGCCTGTTCGCCGGGCGCATCGGCTGGGAGTTCTGGGGCCGCGTACGGGAGGTCCGCCTGCGGACCGCGGAAACGCGCCGCTCGCGCCGGTTTCACCGGATGCTGGACGAGGAGTTCCAGCGCTCCCCCGAGCCGCCCTTGGAATCCGATACGCACGTCGCACCCAGTCGCCGACCGACGCGTGCCGCACTCGCCGCGGCGGCCGCTTTTGTCGTGGGCGCGGCCTCTGCCGGGGTGGTCGCGCGGCGCCTTGTACTGCGCCGGCACATGATGCGCCAAGGTCCCGCAGAGGGGCGGCCACCCACCGGAACCGCTGTGTAGCCCGGCTCCTGGGCCGCGCCCGGGGGGCTTGAGGCAGCAGTACCGCCGGGCTTTCCGGGGTGGGGTTCCGGCGGTGTGCGGCGAAGGCGGGAGTCGGCGGCTCAGCGGGGTTGGTGCGGGGTGGGCCAGGGGGTTGGGGTGGGGGTTCTGGGGCGGCGGGGGCGGCCGAAGGCCAGGGCCACCAGGAGGAGGAGCATCGCGCCGATCGTGAACAGCATGGAGGCGAGGTCCCAGACGACGACGAGTTGGCCGAACAGTTCGGAGGAGCCGAGCAGCATGTAGGCCACGAAGAGCAGTGTCCGCAGGATCAGCAGGACTCCGGCGGCCCGGATGAGCATGGCGGCCCAGGTCTCGGCCTGGCCGGCGCGGATCAGGGCGAACACGGCGACGGCCAGGGGCAGCAGGTTGCTGATCCAGATGAGGGCGAAGTTGAGGGTGTCCACGGCGGTGTCGCTGGTTTCCATGGTGCGGCTCCGGTTGTGAATCGGCGGGGCGGGGTGGTCAGCCCGCGTTGGGCGGCGGGGTGGTGGGCGGCGTGTAGTTCGCCGCCGGGGGCGGAGGGTCGCCGCCGCCGAGGGGAGGCGTGTACGGCCCGCTCCCGGGCGCGTGCGGTGTGCCGCCGCCCGGTGCGGGCGGCTGCTGCCCTGGTCTTCCGGGGCCGCCCGGCGCTCCGGGGTCGTACTGTGCCCCGAACCCGCCCGGTGTTCCGAACCCACCCGGACTTCCTGGGCCACCGGTGCCGCCCTGTCCCCCTGGGCCACCGGCACCGGCCGGTCCTCCCGGGCCACCGGCACTGCCCGGTCTCCCCGGGCCACCGGCGGCACCCCAGCCCCCGGGGCCGCCGGCACCGCCAGGTCGGCCTGGGGCTCCGGGGAACGGGGTCGACGCGGGGCCGTGGCCCGCCGCCGCGCCCCGGGTGTCCGCGTGTGCCTTCGCGTCGGCCGGGCGCCGGACCGCGCCCATGATCAGCAGCAGGAAGCCCGCCGCCAGCGCGACGTTCAGCACGGCCCCCAGGATGCCGGTGACGGCGAACGGGATCGGCAGTCCCATGGTCATCGGCAGCGTCAGCAGCGGATCGCCCACACCGTCGAGCAGCATCAGCACCAGCCCGATGGCGGGCAGGACGCGCCGCCCTCGCGGAGCGAGGAACAGCAGGCCCAGCCCGAGCAGGGGGACGGCGATGTAGGGGATGGACCATATGAAGGGCATTGCGGGGCTGTGCATCGGTGCTTCCCGGCCTCCTCGGTTTCGCGTTCCGGTGAACTTACGCCACGGCGGTGACGGAACGCGGGGGCCGGGTGATGCGGCGTGCTGGGTGGCGCCGCGGGCTCAGGCTCCAGGCCCGCCCACCGGTCCGGATCCGCCTCCGGAATGCCAACTAGGACCGGGCGCGCCGCCCGGAGGGTTCCATCTGTTTCCGGGCGCGGCGGCCGGGCGGGCGGCGCGGCGGGCACCCGTGATGATCGCGATCAGCAGCAGCACCACGGCCGTGATCACCAGCAGCGTGCTGAGGAGGCTGTGCAGCGAGGTGACCGCCATGAGCCCGCCGAGGCCGCTGCCGTCAGGGGTGTAGGTGAGCATCCAGACGTACCAGGAGACGTCCACGACGGCGCGCACGACGAGCAGGGCGCCGGCGGTGCGGATGAGCCCCCGCATGTGCGGCGCCCGGCCCGCCCCCACCAGCGCGAGCACCCCCACCGCCGCGGTGCCCAGGGCGAGGAGGAAGTAGACGGGGTCGAAGGGCAGCGATTCCAGGGAGAGCATGGGCGGACTCCGTGTCGGGGTCGGGGTCTAGCCGGCGGTGGGCGGGGGGTTGCCGCCGGAGGGCGGCGGAGGCGGTCCCGCACCCGGGGAACGCGGCCGACCGGATCCCGGATGCGGCCCGCCCGTCCCCGGCGGCGGTCCCCCTGACAGTGCACCTCCCGGCGGCCCATCCGACGGTGCGCCTCCCGGCTGCGGCCCTCCCGGCGGCGGTCCTCCCGACCCTGGTCCTCCCGGCGATGCACCTCCCGACGGTGCGCCCTGAGGGGCGCCCGGCGACGCGCCGCCGCCGGGCTGCCGGTGGGGCGGCGGGTAGGGCGGGGCGCCGACCGGCCCGTACGGGCCGGTCAGGGGTGCGCCCGCGCCGGGGCCGCCGGGCGGGCCGGCCGCCGCCGGTTGGCGTCGCAGCGCGGTGAGCACCAGGAGCAGCAGGGCCATGATCAGCAGCAGCCCGAGCACACTGCCCAGGATCCCGCCGACGACGGGATGCACCTGGACCGCCACCAGCGGCAGGATCATGGTGCCGATGCCGAACACGAGGACGAGCGCCATGGCGATGGCGGGCAGCAGTCGGCGCCCGGAGGGGATCAGCGACGTCAGCGCGAGCCCGACCACGCCGAGGATCACCACCGGCATGTTCCAGAGCATCGAGGCGAACTGCGCCAGCATGGCGGACCCCCACTTCTGTGCGGTTGTCGTTCGACCAACCTAACCACCGTCGACCCCGGTCCACCACAACGCCCGCACCACCTGTGGACGACCGTCCGCCGACACCCCGTACCGGTGCCCCTCCACCATTCGCCCACACCTCGGGTTCCCGCTCTGCCGCCCCTGCGCTCGCTCCCCGCGCGCGTGCGCACCGGTGTGCGGTCAGGCCAGCGGCAGCGGTTCGTGCGGCTCACCGGGGCGGCGCGGCCCCAGGATTCGGCGGTCGGCCTCTTCGATCGCGACGTCGTTGATGCTGGCCTCCCGGCGGCGCATCAGCCCGTCGGGGGCGAACTCCCACTGCTCGTTGCCGTAGCTGCGCCACCACTGACCGGCGGAGTCGTGCCACTCGTACTGGAACCGCACGGCGATGCGGTCGTCGGTGAACGCCCACAACTCCTTGCGCAGCGCGTAGTCCAGCTCCCGCTTCCACTTGCGGTCCAAGAACGCGACGATCTCGTCGCGGCCGGTCAGGAACTCGTCGCGGTTTCGCCACCGCGAGTCGGGGGTGTAAGCGAGGGCCACCCGGTGTGGGTCGCGGGTGTTCCAGGCGTCCTCGGCCGCCTGGACCTTGTGGAGAGCGGTCTCACGGGTGAAGGGGGGAAGGGGCGGGCGGGTCATGCGGGTACCTCCTGCTGTCGGTGTCGACCCGGGTACGGGTCGGGATTGAATTTGGAGTACTCGGGCGGTCCCCAGCGCAGCGGCACGGCGCCGTCGATCCGCACCACGTGCTCCACCTCGAAGTCGACCATGCGCTGCGCGCCCGGCTCGGCAGCGGCCCGCGCCGGATCCCAGTCGACGGACGCCCGACCGGTCACCTGGAGGGTGGCGCCCCGCTCCCAGTCGAGGAACAGCAGTCCGGCGTGCGGGTCGAGTTCAAGGTTGCCCAAGGTCATGTACATGGAGTTGCCGGCGTAGTCGGGCCAGGAGAGCCGGCGCCCGTCGGCGACCGCGACGAAGCCCGGGCGTCCGCCGCGGTGTGAGACGTCCGCTCCGAGGCCGGCGGCGTGGGTGGCGACGAAGAACGTGTCGGCTCCCGCGATCCACTCCCGCTGGCTTTTCGACAGCGCGCTCGACTCCTCGGCCACGCGCGGCGCCGCGGGTTCCACGACGGCCTCCGCGTCGCGCGCCTGGATGTACTTGGGGCAGTTCGCGTACACCTGCTCGGTGCGGACGACCAGCCGGTCGCCCTCCTGCCGGGCCAGGCCGTTGACGCGCATCCGGCGGCGGCTCGCCGGTTCGATCGCGAGCACGCCGATGGGGTGTTCTTCGGTGAACAGGCGTGCCAGCGGATCACCGGGCACGGGGGCGCGCCGCATCACCACGGTGCGGTCGTCGGGCGCGGTGGCGAACCCCGGTCCGCCGGCCAGCGGGCCGGCCCACACGGCGCCGCGGGCGTCGGGGGCGCCGATGACCACCATGCGTTGCCTGCGCAGGAAGTCGGCGGCGACGCGCGGCAGTGCCGCGCCGACCTTGGCGGAGCCCCACGGCCGGTCAGGGAATCCAGCCCGCCGCTGCACGATGCGTTCGCCTTCGTGGCGCACCGGTCCTCCTCAGATGTCGTCGTTCCGTGTGGCGTCTAGAAGAACCCGCAGGTGGGGGCGCCGGGAGTGGGCGCGTCCGCGGTGTCGGCGCCCGAGGGCGCGTAGATCTCCAGGCGGAGGCCGTCGGGGTCGGTGAAGAAGATGCCTCCGGAGGACGCGCCCTCGCCGTGGGGAACGATCCCGTCGTATGCGAACGCGACACCCATCCCGCGCAGCAGAGCCTCCGCCTCGCGCACGGCGTCGATGTCGGCCACCTCGAACGACAGGTGGTGCAGACCGGGCCGGTCGGAGGTGAAGGCGCCGGTGCTCTGCTGCCACAGGGTGAGCACCAGCGCGCCGTCGCGGCCGAGGAACGCGAACCGCTGACCGCCGTCGGCGCGCTCTCCGATGACCTCCAGGGCGAAAACCGTGCGGTAGAAGGCGGTTGAGCGGGCGAGGTCAGTGACGTTCAGGGCGATGTGTCCGGTCTTCATGGTGACACGCCTCCAGTTTCTAATGGGAGATACGAATGCATCCATTAGATTGGCATGTCATCACGACACCGCTAACGATGTCAACCCGACCATCCATTAGAATCTGGTGGCGAAGGGGGGAGACGTGCCCGAAACGATCGCCGACCTGCTGCCGGAGGAACCGCTGCCCGTCCGGCTCATGAACACGGTCTGGGCCGACCGCCACGGTCGCCACGACGACCTCGCCGACATCGGCGGACTGCGGGCGTGGCTGCGGCGCACCGGTCTCGTCGCCGACCCCGCACCGACCGCCGAGGACCTGGCCGCGTTCCGCCGGCTGCGCGCCGCCGCCCGGCGCGTCGCCGCCCACGTCACCGCCGACGACCGCCCTCCGGCCGGAGACCCGCCCGACGACCTCGGTGCCGCGCTGGCCGACCTCAACGCCGACTGCGCCGCCTGCTCCCCCCGCCTCATCGACACCGGCGACGGGCTGGCCCTGCGATGGCACCCCGGCCCCCGGGACACCGACCGGGCCCGCGCCGAACTCGCCCTCGCCGCCGCGCGGCTGTTCAGCGGCGAGGACGCCGGCCTGCTGCGCGCCTGCTACGGCCCCGGCTGCGTGCTGTACTTCCGTGGCGACCACCCCCGCCGCGAGTGGTGCTCTGCCGGATGCGGCAACCGGGCGCGGGTGGCGCGGCACTACAGCCGCCACCGGCCGCGCCGGCGGGACTGACCGGCGCGCCGGGGCGCGGCCGCTCCCGGCGGCGCCGCACCATCGTCGCCGCGCCGCCGGCCGCTCCCCCGACCCGGCGGCGCGGGGCCCCCGGCCCCCGGCCCCCGCCCCCCCCGCGCGGGGGCGGCGCCGCCCCTCCCCACGAACCCCTGAACACCGAAACGGCGCCCACCCGCGTGCGGGTGGACGCCGTTTCGGCGCCGTGCGGATCCACTCCCCCAGTACATCCCCCGGAAGCGGATCAGCGGTGGAGCGGGGCGGCTACTCCCACTCGATGGTGCCCGGGGGCTTGCTGGTGACGTCGAGGGCGACGCGGTTGACCTCGCGGACCTCGTTGGTGATGCGGTTGGAGATGGTGGCCAGCACGTCATAGGGCAGCCGCGACCAGTCGGCGGTCATGGCGTCCTCGCTGCTCACCGGGCGCAGCACCACCGGGTGCCCGTAGGTGCGGCCGTCGCCCTGCACGCCCACCGACCGGACGTCGGCCAGCAGCACCACCGGGCACTGCCAGATGTCGCGGTCCAGGCCGGCGCGGCTCAGCTCCTCGCGGGCGATGGCGTCGGCCTCGCGCAGGATGTCGAGCCGTTCGCGGGTGACCTCGCCGATGATGCGGATGCCCAGGCCCGGCCCGGGGAACGGCTGGCGCCACACCAGCTCCGGCGGCAGGCCCAGCTCCTCGCCCACGCGGCGGACCTCGTCCTTGAACAGCTCCCGGAGCGGCTCCACCAGCGAGAACTGGAGGTCGTCGGGCAGCCCGCCGACGTTGTGGTGGGACTTGATGTTGGCGGCGCCGGTGCCCCCGCCCGACTCCACCACGTCGGGGTACAGCGTGCCCTGCACCAGGAACTCGACCTCGGTGTCGGCCTCGCCGGACTCGGCGACGACCTCGCGCGCGGCCTGCTCGAAGACGCGGATGAACTCCCGCCCGATGATCTTGCGCTTCTCCTCGGGGTCGGTGACCCCGGCCAGCGCGCCCAGGAACCGCTCCTGGGCGTCGACCACCTTGAGCCGGGCGCCCGTGGCGGCCACGAAGTCCTTCTCGACCTGCTCGGCCTCGCCCTTGCGCAGCAGCCCGTGGTCCACGAACACGCAGGTCAGCCGATCGCCGATCGCGCGCTGCATCAGGGCGCCGGCCACGGCGGAGTCAACGCCGCCGCTGAGCGCGCAGATGGCGCGCTTGTCGCCGACCTGGGCGCGGATGCGCTCCAACTGCTCGTCGACGATGTTGACCATGGTCCAGGTCGGCCGGCAGCCCGCGCCCTCGTAGAGAAAGCGCCGCAGGACCTCCTGGCCGTGCTCGGAGTGCAGCACCTCGGGGTGGAACTGCACGCCGTAGAGGCCGCGCGCGGGGTCCTCCATGGCGGCGACGGGGGTGCTGGGGGTGCTGCCGACGGTGCGGAAGCCCGCCGGGGCCTCGGCGACGGAGTCGCCGTGGGACATCCACACCGTCTGCACCGCCGGCAGGCCGTTGAACAGCACCGACTCCCCGCCGGCCTGGAACTCGGTGCGCCCGAACTCGCTGCGGCCGGTCTTGGCGACGGTGCCGCCCAGCGCCTGCACCATGGCCTGGTAGCCGTAGCAGATACCGAAGGTGGGCACCCCGGTCTCGAACAGGCTGCGCGGAGCCTGCGGCGCGCCGTCGGCGTAGACCGAGGACGGGCCGCCGGAGAGGATGATGGCCTTGGGCCGCTTGGCCAGCATCTCCTCGACCGGCATGGTGCAGGGGACGATCTCGCTGTAGACGTGGCATTCGCGCACCCGCCGTGCGATGAGCTGGGCGTACTGCGCGCCGTAGTCCACGACGAGGACGGTGTCGAATGCGTGCTCGCCGGCGTCGGCAGGGGACACGGAACGGCCTTCCCGCAGGTGGAAACGTTGGTTTAAGCAACTGGAACGCCTCCCAGTCTAGGGCGTGGCCGCCCAGGCGGGGTCCGGGGACGGCGGGCGCGGGAGGTGGCCGCCCGCACACCGGTGCGCCGCGCGCGGCCGCGCCGCCGCCCCGGTCAGAAGCCCGCCACCAGCACCGCGCGGTCGTCGGCGTGGTCGGTGGGGGTGGACCACGCCATCACCGTGGTGCACACGTCCTTGGGCGTGGGGTCGGCGAACCCGGTGAGCAGCGCCGACAGCCGCGCCAGGCCGACGTCGAGCGACTCCCGCCGCTGCTCCACCACGCCGTCGGTGTAGCAGACGAGCAGGTCGCCGCTGCCCACCCCGACCCGGCCGGTGCGGTGCGGCCCGCCCAGGGAGCAGCCCAGCGGCGGGTCGACGACCTCCTCCAGCCGCTCGCAGGCGCCGTCGGCGCGCCGCAGCATCGGCGGCACGTGCCCGGCGTTGGCGTAGGACAGCTCGCGCGCGTCAGGGTCGTAGACGGCGTAGCACATGGTGGCCATGCTCGCCGGGAGGTAGGTGTCGACGTAGGCGTCGAGCCGGGCGGCGACCCGGTCGGGGCGGCAGCCGTCGTCCAGGGCGGCGGCGCGCAGCACGCTGCGCAGCTGCGACATGATCGTGGCCTCCGACAGCCCGTGCCCGGCCACGTCACCGATGACCAGGGCGATGCGGTCGGTGCCGGGCACCGGGAAGACGTCGTACCAGTCGCCGCCGACCTCCACGCCGTAGGCGGTGGGGGCGTACTGGGCGGCGACGTCGAGGTCGGCGGCGTCCACGTGGTCGGGCAGCAGGCTGCGCTGGAGGCCCAGCGCGATCTCGTGCTCGCGCTCCAGTTGGGCGCGCAGGTGGCGCTCGCGGTCGTTGGAGACGGCCATGCGGCGCAGCCGCTCGCGGTCGAAGGTGGAGACCAGCCGCACCTGCACGACGGGTTCGCCGACGTCGGCCCAGGCCGCGCGGCTGCCGAACCCGTGGCAGCGGCGCGGGCGGCCCTCGGCGCCGATCAGGGCGAGGGCGCCGGCCATGGGCTCGCCCGAGCGGGCCCACCGCCACAGGGTGTCGCCGACGCGCTCGGGGCTGTCGGAGGTGAGGCCGTAGAGGTTGGCGCCGGTGACCACGGCGGGGAACAGCCGGCGCATGGCGGCGTTGTGGCCCAGGATCTCCCCGGACAGGCCGACCAGCAGCATCGGTTCGCTGACCGCGCGGGTGATCGAACCGAACAGCTCACCGGCTAGCACGGCCGGTCCGCGTCGGCCCCCGGTGCGGCGCCGCGGGTGGCGGGGTCGGGGTGCGGCGGGTCGACGCGGTCGTAGTACTCGTTTCCGGGCGCGCCGTCGGCGGCGGCCCCGGGGCGCAGGTGGATGACGATGCGGCAGCGCGGGTGGCGCGCGGCGATGGTCTCGGACAGGTCGACCTTGGCGTAGCCCAGGTGGCGCGCCGTCATGGTGCCGAAGACGCTGGAGGTCAGCATGCACATGGCCTCGTTGCCGCGGACCTGGCCGCCGAAGGGGCAGGAGCGGTTGCCCAGGACGATGCGGTCGTCGTCGGCGGAGATGACGTAGACCTCGCCCCGGATGCGGCGGTAGAGGTCGACGAGGACCTCGGCGAGCTGCTCGCGGTCGAGCACCGCGAGGTCGAGTTCGCGGGTGTAGAGGTCGCCCAGGGCGTCGCCGAGGCGCTGTCCGGCGAGCCCGATGTAGCCGGTGGCCTCCTCTCGGCCGATGACCTCCTCCAGCGAGGCGGTCAACTCGGTGACGAAGCGGCGCAGGAACACGTCGCTGGTCAGCGGAACTGCGGCGTTGGCTACCCGCATGGTCCCCTCCCTGGACTGCGAGGTGGCCGCCGCCGCGGTTCGGGGACGCGGGCGAGGTGGACGGCGGCGGCGTCGTGAGGCGAACGATACGCCCGCATGAATCGGACCGCAGGAGTTTTCCACTTTTTTACGGAAGCGCGAACACGGCGCGGAGTTTCCGCGCGGTTCCCGGGACGCCGGGCCGCGCGGGTGCCCGCCGCCGGCCCCGGGGCCGGCGGCGGGTCGGCGGATGCGGGTCAGCGGATGCGGAACCGCTTCATCAGCCGGGCGCCGGCCGTCATGACCGTCGACAGGGTCTCGGCGCGCATGCCGGGCGTGCCGCCCAGCGAGATGAAGCGCTGGCTGGCGATGGTCTGGGACTCGGTGTAGCGCAGGAGCCCTTCGGCGCCGTGGCGGCGCCCCAGGCCGGAGCGCTTCATGCCGCCCATGGGCGCGCCGTAGCTGGCCCAGGCCGCGCCGTAGCCCTCGTTGATGTTGACGGTGCCGGCGTCGACGCGCTCGGCCAGGCGCCGCCCGCGCGCGGTGTCGCGGGTCCACACGCTGGCGTTGAGGCCGTAGTCGGTGGCGTTGGCGGCCGCCACGGCCTCGTCCTCGTCGCCGAAGGGGTAGACCGCCACGAGCGGGCCGAAGGTCTCCTCGCCGCAGGCGGCCATGTCGGGCGCCACCCCGGCCAGCACGGTGGGCTCGTAGAACAGCGGGCCGATCTCGGTGCGGGGCCGGCCGCCGGCCACCACCTCGGCGCCCTTGTCGCGAGCGTCGCGCACGTGGGCGTCGACCCGGTCGAACTGGCGGCGCAGGGTGAGCGAGCCCATGTCGGCGGAGTAGTCGAAGTCGGCGTTCAACTCCATGCCGCGCACGGCTTCGGCGAAGCGGTCGGTGAACTCCGCGTAGCGCGACTCGTGGACGTAGACGCGCTCCATGGAGATGCACAACTGCCCGGAGTTGCTGAAGCAGGCCCGCTGCACGCCCTCGACGGTCCAGTCGAGGTCGGCGTCCTCGCAGACGATGGCGGGGTTCTTGCCGCCCAGTTCGGCCGAGCAGCCGATGAGGCGGGCGGCGGCGCGCTGGGCGATGGCGGCGCCCACCGGCGAGGAGCCGGTGAAGGCGACGTAGTCGGCGTTGTCGATCAGCGGGTCGCCGACCTCGGCGGGCTCGCCCAGCACCGGGATCCACAGGTCCTCGGGCAGGCCGGCCTCCACGGCGACGTCGATGGCCCACAGCGCGCTGAGCGCGGTCTGGGTGTCGGGCTTGGCGACCACCGCGTTGCCGGCCAGCAGGGCGGGCACGGCGTCGCTGACCGGCAGCGCCAGGGGGTAGTTCCACGGGCTGATGACGGCCACCACGCCCTTGGGGCGCCGATGGAAGTAGGTGCGGGTGGCGCCGGGCACCGCGCCGGGGGTGCGCTCGCGGCGCAGCAGGCGCGGCGCGCGCCGGGCGTAGTGCAGGGTGCCGCCGGCGGCGTCGTAGACCTCTTCGAACGCGTGCCGGCGGGCCTTGCCGGTCTCCCACTGGATGATGTCGAGGATCTCGCGCTGGCGGGCGAGCACCAGGTCGTGGAAGCGCACGAAGGGCTCGGCGCGTTCGCGGGGGGTGAGCGCGGCCCACCGGCGCTGGGCGGCGCGGGCGCGCTGGAAGGCGTCGACCACGTCGGCGGCGGTGGACTGCGGCAGCTCGGCGACGGGGTCGCCGGTGAAGGGGGCGGTGGTGGTCGTGGTGCGCGCCGGGTCCGCGGCGACACGGCCGGTGAGGCGGGGCAGGGCGGCCTCGACCGCCGCACGCGTGGTGAAACCACTCAACCCACGCAAGCCGCTCGTACGTTGCATAGCGGTCGTCATGCCGGGAGCGTAATGCGACGCGGGCCACCTTGACTACCCGTGAGTAACCAAGTTTTTCCGGTTATCGGCGGGAGTGCCGGGGAGGACTCCGATGGGCCTCGGGGGCGCGCGGGCCGGTGCGGCGCGCCGAGGGGGCCGACGGGTACGGGCGAAGGATCCGGGGCGCCGCGGGGAGCATCCCCGGCCCCCGTGGCGGGAGGCTGCGATGTCGCACACCGAGAACACCACCGTCGCGATCGCGGGCGGCGGTCCGGCCGGGATCATGCTGGGGCTGCTGCTGGCCCGCGCGGGCGTGGACGCCACCGTGCTGGAGAAGCACGCCGACTTCCTGCGCGACTTCCGCGGCGACACCGTGCACCCCTCCACGCTCCAGGTGCTGGACGAACTGGGGCTGGCCGAGGAGCTGGAGCGCCGCCCGCACCGCAAGGTCACCACGATCACCGCCGCCCGGGCGGGCCGCGCCATCATCGACGCCGACCTCGACGAGCTGCCCGGCCGCTACCGGCACATCGCGATGATGCCGCAGTGGGACTTCCTCGACATGCTCACCGACCACGCGCGCGCCTACCCCGGCTTCCGGCTGCTGATGAACGCCGAGGCCACCGGCCTGGTCGAGCAGGACGGCGCGGTGCGCGGGCTGCGCTACCGGCAGCGCGACACCGAGGGCGGCGCGGCCGGACCCGAGCGCCCGCTGCGGGCGGTGCTGACGGTGGCCGCCGACGGCCGCGACTCCCGCGTGCGCGACGCCGCCGGCATGGTGCCCGCCGAACTGGGCGCCCCCATGGACGTGCTGTGGCTGCGGGTGCGGCGCGCGCCGGCCGGGGAGTCCGGCCTCAACGGCAGCCTGGGCGAGGGCCGGATGGCGGTGGCGATCGACCGCGGCGACTACTGGCAGATCGCCTACCTGATCCCCAAGGGCGGCTACGACCAGGTGCGGGCCGGTGCCATCCGCGACTTCCAGGACAGCCTGCTGGAACTGCTGCCCTTCCTGGGCGAGGACGCCGTCCGCGAGGTGGACGACTGGTCCGAGGTGGCGTTCCTCAGCGTCAGCTCGGGTCGGCTGCGCCGCTGGTACCGGCCGGGCATGCTGGCCATCGGCGACGCCGCCCACACCATGACGCCGGTGGGCGGCGTCGGCATCAACCTTGCGGTGCAGGACGCGGTGGCCACCGCCAACCTGCTGGCCCGGCCGCTGCTGGAGGCCCAGAGCGACCCCGACCGCTACGCCAAGACGCTCAACCCCGAACTCCTCGCCCAGGTGCAGCGCCGCCGGTGGATGCCCACGGTGGGCACCCAGGCGATCCAGCAGTTGCTCCAGCGCCAGGTCATCGGCCGGGTGCTGCGGGGCGGGGAGCAACTTCCGCTCGCGCTGCGGCTGGTGGCGGGCACCCACGCGTGGTCCCAGTTGGTGGCGCGGACGATGGCCACCGGGCTGCGGCCCGAGCACGTGCGCACGCCCGCCGTGGCCGCCGGGTCGGCCTGAGGGCGGCCCCGCGCGCGCCGGGGCGGGACTGGCGGGTGAGGCGGGCCGGGGTCAGCGCGCCCCGGCAAACCCTTGCGGGTTGGCCGACTGCCAGCGCCAGGCGTCGGCGCACGCCTCGGCAACGGTGCGCTTGGCGCTCCAGCCCAGGTCGCGCCGCGCGGCCGAGGGGTCGGCGTAGCACTCGGCGATGTCGCCGGGACGGCGGTCGACGACCTCGAAGGGCACCGGCCGGCCCGTGGCCGCCTCGAACGCCGCGACCGCCTGGAGCACCGAGACGCCCTCGCCGCTGCCCAGGTTGTAGGCGCGGAACCCGGGGGTGCCGGCCAGGTGCTCCAGGGCCGCGACGTGGCCCTGGGCGAGGTCGACCACGTGCAGGTAGTCGCGCACCCCGGTGCCGTCGGGCGTGGGGTAGTCGGCGCCGAAGACGCGCAGCCGGTCGCGCCGGCCGGAGGCCACCTGCGCGATGTAGGGGAAGAGGTTGTTGGGCGTGCCCTGGGGGTCCTCGCCGATCAGGCCGGTGGGGTGGGCGCCGATGGGGTTGAAGTAGCGCAGCGCGATCGTGTGCCAGTCGGGGCGCGCGGCGGCGAGGTCGGCCAGGATCCGCTCGGCGAACAGCTTGGTGGCGCCGTAGGGGTTGGCGGCCGACAGCGGCATGTCCTCGGTGATGGGCACGCGCGCGGGGTCGCCGTAGACGGTCGCCGAGGAGCTGAACACCATGCGCCGCACCCCGTGGGCCTCCATGGCCTCGCACAGGGCGAGCAGGGAGTCGAGGTTGTTGCGGTAGTACAGCAGCGGCTTCTCGGTGGACTCGCCCACGGCCTTCAGGCCCGCGCAGTGGATCACCGCGTCGAAGCGGTGCTCGGAGAACACCTCGGCCAGACGGTCGGGGTCGGCGCAGTCGCCCGCCACCACCGGGACGCTCCGGCCGGTGATGCGCTCGACGCGGGTCACGGCCTCGGGGTGGCTGTTGGTGAACGCGTCGAGCAGGACGACGTCGTGGCCGGCGCTGACCAGCTCAACGGCGATGTGCGAGCCGATGTAGCCGGCGCCACCGGTGAGCAGCACGTTCATGGGACTCCACCAGGGTCGGCGACGCGTCCGCCCACGTCGCGGACGCACCAGCAGCATATGCGCGGGCGGGTGCGGTGGTGGCGCGCCCGCTCCCGGGCGGCCGGTCCGGCTGCCGGGCCGGCCGCCCTCCCCTCAGTCGCCGGCGGCCACGGCCGGGGCCGGGGCGGGAGGGGCGGCGGCGCCCGCGCGGCGGTCCAGCGCGGTCGCGGCCAGCGCCAGGACCAGGGCGCCCAGCGGCAGGAGCGCGCCGACCCAGTTGGGCGCGGTCAGGCCCAGGCCGCCGGCGATGGCCGCGCCGCCCAGCCAGGCGCCCAGGGCGTTGCCGAGGTTGAAGAACCCGATGTTGACGGCGGAGGCGAGTGTGGGGGCGTGGGCGGCCTTGTCCATCACCCGCATCTGGAGCGGCGGCACGGTGGCGAACCCGAAGGCGCCGACGAGGAACACCAGCACGGCCGAGGCGATCTGGCTGTGCGCGCCCCAGGTGAAGACCAGCAGCGTGGCCGAGAGGGCGACGAGCGCGCCCATCAGCAGCGGCATCGGCGCGCGGTCGGCGATCCGGCCGCCCACCGAGTTGCCCGCGACCATGCCCAGGCCGAAGAGCACCAGCACCCACGTGACGGCGGACTCGGAGAACCCGGCCACCTCGACCAGCATCGGCGCGAGGTAGGTGACGGAGACGAACACCCCGCCGAACCCCAGGACGGTCATGCCCATGGCCAGCAGCACCTGCGGGTCGGCCAGCGTGGCCAGTTCGGGGCGGATGCGGGCGCCCTCGGGCCGCTCGCCGCGCTTGACGAGCGCCAGGACGCCGACGAGGCCGACCACGCCGAGCAGCGCGATGACGGTGAAGGTCGCCCGCCAGCTCAGCGCCTGGCCCAGCAGGGTGCCGACCGGGACACCGACGACGTTGGCCACGGTCAGGCCGGTGAACATGAAGGCGAGGGCGGCCGCGCGGCGGGTGGGGGCGACCATGCCGGCGGCCACGACGGCGCCGATGCCGAAGAACGCGCCGTGGGTGAACGAGGCGATGACCCGCCCGGCCAGGACCGCGCCGAAGCTCGGCGCCAGCGCGGTCACGAGGTTGCCGACCACGAACAGGACCATGAGGGCGGCCAGCATGCGCTTGCGCTCCACCCGGGTGCCCAGGACGGTCGTGATGGGCGCGCCGACGAAGACCCCGGCGGCGTAGACGGTGGCGATGTAGCCGGCGGTGGAGACGGACACGCCGAACTCCTCGGCGACGCCGGGCAGCACACCCGCGACCACGAACTCGGTGGTGCCGATACAGAAGGCGCAGACGGCCAGCGCCCAGAGTGCCAAAGGCATGGAGGTCCCCTTGTTGTGCGAGCTGGTAGACCGCTCGGACAATATATGCACGCGCGTTTAGTTGCAAACGCCTGATATTGCACGGGGAGGTACCCTGGGCGTGAGTGCGACCACACGCGACCCGCGCCGCCGCGTCGCGAGGACGCCGCACGGAGGCGAGGAGGTAAGGACGTATGGCGATGGACTCCCCCGCGCCCTCCCCCAACGGGGACGGCGGCCCGGTGACCGTGCTGGCCCACCGGTGGTGCGCCCTGACGGTCCTCCACGACACGATCGAGTCCCGCGTGGAGCGCGCGCTCCAGGACGGCCACGGCATCAGCACCCGCGAGTACTCCGTGCTGGTGGCCCTGAGCGTGCGCCCCGAGGGCAAGATGCGCATGAGCGAACTGTCCGAGGTGGTCGTGCTCAGCCAGAGCGCCACCACCCGCCTGGTCAACCGCCTGGAGGGCCGGGGACTGCTGGAGCGCAGCCTGTGCGCCGACGACCGGCGGGGCATCTACACCGCCCTCACCGAGGACGGCCGCCGCCTCCTGGCCGAGGCCCGCCCCACCAACGACGCCGCGCTGGACGCGGCCCTGTCCTACGCCGAGCGCAACCCGGTCCTGGCCCCCCTGGCCGCCGCCCTGCGCGAGGTCCCCGTCCCGGTCTAGGGCGCGCCTTCCGGAGAATTCCCGTCCGCCCGCGGCGAGCGGCGCGCTCGCGCGCGGCCCGCGCGCGGCGCCCAGCGCCCTCGCGCGGGCCGCCGGAACGGGATCACTGCCGCGCGCGACCGGGAGGGAGTCAGGCGGCCCCCCGCCACCCGGCGGCAACGCGGCGACCGGCCCCCGTCCGGCGCGGTCGTGCGCTAAGGCGCGCACCCACAATCGCGCTCACCCCCCGCGCGCCCACCCCGGCCCCCGCCACCTGCCCCTCGCTCCGGGCGGCCGGAGGCGGCGGCATGGGAAGGCGCTTACGGTGTCCGGTGCCGCGCCTGCCGTGACGGCAATGCAGTCCTGTTCCCCAAACGGCGGAAAACACGAGTCGACCGCCAAACAAAAAGGACACAAGCCCTTAATTGGACATTACTCACCGGCTGCCGAAGTACGCCGGTGCGGAAACGCACCCGCGCCCCGGCACGCGCGGCAATCGGGTGGCCGGGCGGCGGGGGCGGGCTTCTTCCCGGGGGGCGGACCGGAATCCGGCCGCGTGCCGCTCCGACCGGTCCCGCGCGGCGCGCGGCCTGCGGCGGGACCCGGTGGATGGCGCCGGGCCAAATCCGCGCCGCGCACCGCCGTGCGCATGGAAAAGTGAGTCGGGTTCGGATGATCTGCTATACCGGCGCATATCTGGGTAGGCCCACCGCGAGCGCGGAAGCCGGTAATGCCGCGGCAGCCCTCCGAGGCCGACCACCGGCTCCGGTGCCGAATTGAACAAGTTGATCGTGAACGACGGCGCGCGGTCCGGCACTTCGCCCGGACTCCCGTTCGTTCTCCCAGACGCGCCGGGGACCGGCCTCGTCCCGTCCGCGAGACCGTTCCCCGGCGCTACCTCGGCGCCCCTCACCGCGATCCATCGGCCGGGCCGAGGGCCGCCCCCGGCGCCGCCTCACCTCGATCCGTCGCCCGGCGCGGCCCCTACAGCCGGGGGTCCACCGGTTCCGACTCCAGCGCCAGCACCCCGAACACCGGCTGGTGCACCCGCCAGAGCGGTTCGCGGGCGGCGTGGCGGGCCAGCGCCTCGACCCCGAGCCGGTGCTCGTTGAGCGCCAGGCGGCTCTTGCGGCCGAGTCTGCGGTCGCGCAGCACCGCCAGGCGTTCGGGCCGCAGGTAGTCCGGGCCGTAGATGATGCGCAGGTACTCCGGTCCGCGCACCTTCAGGCCGGGCTGGGCCAGGCCCCGGGTGCCCGTGGCCAGGGCGCCGTCGAGCGGCTTGACCACCATCCCCTCGCCGCCGCCCGACACCAGTTCGCGCCACCAGTCCACCGCCGCCGCCGTGGCCTGGGGGTCGGTGGTGTCGACCACGCGGTAGCGGGTGGTGCGCACCAGGGCGCAGTGGTCGGCCAGCTTCTCGGCCACGCCCATGTGCCACAGGTGGTCCTCGCCCGCGAAGTGGGCGCCCTCGGCCGCCAGCACCGCGAAGGGGGCGTAGCGCAGCCCGGCGGCGCCGTCGGTGGGCCAGGTGTAGCCCCGGTAGACCGTGCTGAACGCCTCGATCTCGCGGGCGCGCAGGACGGTGCGCTCGGCGAGGTCGGCGACGTCCAGCCCGCGCGCCGCCGCGGCCGCCAGCGCGCCCTCGGCGGCGGGCAGCGCGGCGCGGGCCGCCGCGCCCACGGCGGCGTACTGGTCGCGGATCAGGCCCTCGGCCTTGGCCGACCACGGCAGCAGCTCGCCGTCGAAGGCGATCCAGTCGGTGTCCAGCCGCTCCCACAGCCCGGCCGCCGTAATGCCTTCGCGCAGCTCCGCCAGCACGGCGGACTCCACCCGGGGGTCGGGGAAGAACGGCCGGCCGGTGCGGGTGAAGACCGCGCCCAGCGCGCCCGGCACGAACCTCCGCGCGGCGGCGTCGGGGTCGCGGCAGACCACGGCGACCGCGCGCGACCCCATGTGCTTCTCCTGGCAGACGACCCGGGCCACGCCCTGGTCGAGGAACGCGCCGAAGGCTTCGTCGGGGTGCTCCAGCAGGGTGGGGTCGACCGAGGTGGGGGCGGGCGCCATGGTCGGCGGCAGGTACAGCAGCCAGCGCGGGTCCACGGCGTGGCGGCTCATGGCCTCCAGCGCCGCCAGGCCGTTGTCGCGCGGCACCCCCACCGTGCCGTACCGGGTGGTGATGCGGGTCACCGGTTCGGCGGAGAGGACGTCGCCGAGGGCCACCACTCCGGCGGGCGCGCCGGAGGCGGCCCCGGCGGGCACGCCGCCGGAACCGTCCTCCCCCGCGCCCTCGGCCGCGGTGGGGAACGGGCGGGCGGGTTCGTACCAGACGCGCTGGGCGTCGACCGCCACGAGTTCGCGTTCGGGGTAGCGCAGCGCGGTGAGCCGCCCGCCGAACACGCACCCGGTGTCCAGGCAGATGGTGTTGTTCACCCATTCCGGTTCGGGGGTGGGCACGTGGCCGTAGACGACGGCGGCCGACCCCCGGTACTCGTGTGCCCACGGGTGGCGCACCGGCAGGCCGAACTCGTCGGTCTCGCCGGTGGTCTCGCCGTAGAGCGCGAAGGAGCGCACCCGGCCCGAGGCCCGGCCGTGGTACTCCTCCTTGAGGCCGGCGTGGGCCACGACGAGCCGCCCGGAGTCGAGCACGTAGTGGCTGAGCAGGCCGTCGCAGAACTCCAGCGCGCGGGCGCGGAAGTCGTCGGGCTCGGCGCCGAACTGGGCCAGGGACTCCTCCAGCCCGTGGGTCACCTGCACCTTGCGGCCCTTGAGGGCGCGGACCAGCTTGTTCTCGTGGTTTCCCGACACGCACAGGGCGTCGCCGGCGGCGACCATGCCCATGGCCAGCCGCAGCACGCCGGGGGTGTCGGGGCCGCGGTCGACCAGGTCGCCGACGAACACGGCGGTGCGGCCCTGGGGGTGGCGGGCGCCCACCGCGCGGCCGTCAAGGTCGCGCTCCAGGGCGTAGCCGAGGCGGTCGAGCAGGTCCTCAAGCTCGGCGCGGCAGCCGTGGACGTCGCCGATGATGTCGAACGGGCCGGTCAGGTGGCGCTTGTCGGTCCAGCCGGGCTCCAGTTCGATGGTGGCGGAGTCGATCTCGTCGGTGCCGCGCAGCACGTGCACGCGGCGGAAGCCCTCCTTGTCCAGCCGCTTGAGGCCGCGCCGGAGTTCGCGCCGCTGGCGGGCCACCACGTGGGGGCCGAAGTCGCGGTCGGGGCGGGCGGAGTTGCGGTCGTGGGCGAGGCGTTCGGGGACGTCGAGCACGATCGCGGTGGACAGGACGTCGTGGTCCTTGGCGATGCGCACGAGTTCGGCGCGCGCGGCCTGCTGCACGTTGGTGGCGTCGACGACGGTCAGCAGGCCCCGGCGCAGCCGGGTGGCGACGATGTGGTGCAGCAGCGCGAACGCGTCGGCGCTGGCGCTCTGGTCGTTCTCGTTGTCGCTGACCAGGCCCCGGCAGAAGTCGGAGGAGACCACCTGGGTGGGCCGGAAGTGCCGGGCGGCGAAGGTGGACTTGCCCGACCCGGACACGCCGATGAGCACCACCAGGCCCATCTCGGGCACGCCCAGCACCCGGGGGGCGGGGGCGGAATCCGGGGCGGAGTCGCGGGGGTCGGCGGGGCGGTCGGCCGGACGGTCGGCGGGGGTGTCGGCGCCGCGCGGCGCCGAGGAGGGGTCGACGGCGGGGGGTGGGTGTAGCCTGGCGTCGGGGTGGGGGGCCCG
>NZ_JAJAQC010000022.1 GCF_027604915.1 Streptomonospora mangrovi | reverse complement strand
GGGGGGGGGGTCTGCGGGGGGGGGGGGGGGGGGGGGGGGGGGGGGGCCGCCGGCCGGGGGGGGGGGGGGGGCGCCGCCGCGCGGCCCCGAGGAGGGGTCGACGGCGCTCATTTGGTGAACACTCCCATCTGGGTGGAGGCCCCGACCTCGGGGTCTTCGGGGCCGACGGGCAGGTAGCGGACGCGGTAGCCGTAGGCGGCGGCGGTGTCGTCGGCCCACGCGCGGAACTCGGCGCGGGTCCACTCGAACCGGTGGTCGGTGTGGCGGTGGGCGCCGTGGGGCAGCGTGGGGTAGCGGACGTTGTACTCGACGTTGGGCGTGGTGACGACCACGGTGCGCGGCGCGGCGTCGCCGAAGACCACGTGCGCCAGCGCGGGCAGCCGGGGCGGGTCGACGTGCTCGATGACCTCCATGAGCACGGCGGCGTCATAGCCCCGGAACCGGGGGTCGGTGTAGAGCGCCGAGGCGGTGAACAGGGTCAGCCGCCGCCGGTGGTGCTCGGGCCGGCGGTCGAGCCGCAGCCGCCGCCGCGCCTGCTCCAGCACCGCCGCCGAGACGTCGGAGCCCGCCACGGTGTCGAAGCCGTGGTGGTCCAGCAGCCGCGCGAGCAGCCGCCCCGGCCCGCAGCCGAGGTCGAGGACGGACCGCGCGTTCTCGGCCTGGAGCACCGCCAGCACCGCGCCGGCCCGCCGCTCGGCCAGGGACGGCCCCCGGTCGCCGACCGGCTCCGGGGCGGCCGCGCCGGGGACGACGGTGCCCGGTGCGGACGCGTCGGCGTCGTCGGCCGCGTCGCCGGTGGCAGCGTCGGGAGCGGCCTCGGGAACGGCATCGCGGGCGCCGCGCCCGGCCGCCGGGTCCGGACCGGCCGCGCCCTCCGGCGCGGCCGGTGCCCGCGCCCTTTCCGGGGGCTCAGTACCGTCCGGAGACTCCGCACCGACCGGGTTCCGCGATCCGGACGGACCGCCCGGTCCGCCCGAGCCGCCCATGCCGGGTGCGGTCGGCGCGGACTCCCGCTCCTCCGCATCGCCGCCAGGGAGCGTGGCGGCGGTCGGCGGCTCCTCCTCACCGGGTTCGGTGGCGACGGTGTCGGGCACGGCGGCGAGGGGGTCGCCGGGGTCGGCCGCGAGGTCGTCGAGTTCGCTGAGCCGGGCCAGCGCGGTGCGCAGGAGCTGGGTGCGCCGCGCCAGGTAGCGCCGGGTGATCCAGGCGCGTTCGGGGTGGGCGGCCAGCCAGCCCTCGCCCGCGCGGAGCAGCTTGTCGACCTCGTCGGCGCTCACCCAGTAGTGCTTGTGGCCGTCGAGGACCGGCAGCAGGACGTAGAGGTGGCTGAGCGCGTCGGCCAGGCGGAGGTCGCCGGTGAGGGTGAGGGAGACGTAGTGGGAGTCGCCCCAGTCGGGCAGGCCGGGGTCCAGGGCCACGGGATCGGCGTCGACCCGCCAGCCCAGGGGCTCGAACAGCCGCCGCGCGAGGTCGGGGCCGCCCCGGCACGGCACGGCGGGCAGTGACAGGGTCAGCGGCAGCGCGGACGCGGCGAGGTCGGGGCGGACCGCGCTGCGCCCCCGCAGGGCGCTGCGGAAGACGTCGCCCAGCGCCACCGCGAACAGCGAGGACGCGGCGTAGGGGCGGTCGTTGACGTACTGCGCCAGGGAGAAGTCGGGGCTGTGCGCCCCGGACTTGCGGGTGCGCAGGAGTGCCTGGGGGTCGACCTCCAGCAGCAGCGCCGCCGTGCAGCGGTCCGCGCGCGCCTCGGGGTAGAAGACGTGCGCGGTGCCGTAGGACTGCTCGAAGCGCTGCACGCGGTCGGGATGCTTGTGCAGCAGGAAGCCGAGGTCGGTGGCCGGCGGGCGCGTGGTGGTGATCGTCAGTAGCACGGCCCCAGTGTGGGGCAGCCGCCCGCCGCGTTTCGACTCCTTTTTCCCGCCTGTGGAAAACCGCCCCGGACGTCCCTCGGCCGTTCTCCGCGGTCCGGCGGGCGGCCGGGCGAGGGGCGGGGAGGGGCGCGGGAACGGTGGAGGGGCGGGACGCGGGGCGCGCCGCCCGCCGTCCCGCCCCTCCTTCCGGTTGTGTGCGGCTCCGGGTCACCGCTCCGGGCGGCTCCCCCGGAGCTACTTCACGCCGGCCGCCGCCACCTGGGCCGGCGGCACGATCTCGGGCGCGCCGTGCTGGATGGCGTCGGCCTCGTTGTCGTTGTCCTGCTCCTGCGCCGAGCGCTCCACCTCGATGCGCTTCCGGTAGTAGGCGACCTCGCGCTCGATCTGCTCCTCGGTCCACCCCAGCGGACCGGCCATCAGCCGCGCGGCCTCCTCGGCCGCCGCGATGCCCCGGTCCCAGGTCTCGATGGAGATCCGGGTGCGCCGCGCCAGCACGTCGTTGAGGTGGCGGGCGCCCTCGCACTGGGCGGCGTAGACGATCTCGGCCCGCAGGTAGTCGTCGGACCCGCTCAGCGGCTCCTTCAGCCCGGGGTCGGCCTCCATCAGCGCCAGCACCTCGTGGATCAGCGTGCCGTAGCGCCGCAGCAGGTGCGTGACGCGCGAGCGGTGCAGCCCGGAGTCGCGCGCCAGCTTGCCGCGCTGGTTCCACAGCGCGGCGTACCCCTCGGCGCCCACCAGCGGCACGCGGTCGGTGACCGACTCCGGGATGCGGCCGTCGAGGCCGTGGGCCACCGCGTCGACGGCGTCCTTGGCCATCACCCGGTAGGTGGTGTACTTGCCGCCGGCGATCAGCACCAGCCCCGGCACCGGGTGGGCCACGGTGTGCTCGCGCGACAGCTTGGAGGTGTCGTCGGACTCCCCCGACAGCAGCGGGCGCAGGCCGGCGTAGACGCCTTCGACGTCGTCGCGGGTCAGCGGCACCCGCAGCACCTGGTTGACGTGGTCCAGCACGTAGTCGATGTCGCGCCGGCTGGCCGCCGGGTGGGCCTTGTCGAGGTCCCAGTCGGTGTCGGTGGTGCCGATGATCCAGTGGCGCCCCCACGGGATCACGAACAGCACGCTCTTCTCGGTGCGCAGGATCAGCCCCGAGGACGCCTGGATGCGGTCGCGCGGCACCACCAGGTGGATGCCCTTGGAGGCGCGCACGTGGATCTGCCCGCGCCCGCCGACCATCTCCTGGATGTCGTCGGTCCACACCCCGGCGGCGTTGACCACCTGCTTGGCGCGGATCTCGATCGGCTCACCGGTCTCCAGGTCCTGGGCGCGGGCGCCCGTGACGTGCTCGCCCTCGCGCAGGAACCCGACCGCCTGCACGCGCGAGGCGATGTGGGCGCCGTAGGTGGCGGCGGTGCGCAGCACGGTGAGGACGTAGCGGGCGTCGTCGACCTGGGCGTCCCAGTACTGCACCGCGCCCACCAGCGCGTCGCGGCGCAGCGCGGGGAAGACCCGCAGCGCGCCGCCGCGCGTGAGGTGGCGGTGGTGGGGCAGCCCCCGGGAGTTGCCCATGGAGGTGGCCAGCGCGTCGTAGAGGGTGACCCCCGCGCCGACGTAGGGCCGCTCCCAGTGCTTGGTGAGCGGGTAGAGGAACGGCACCGGCCGCACCAGGTGCGGGGCGATGCGGTGCAGCAGCAGGCCGCGCTCCACCAGCGCCTCGCGCACCAGCTCGAAGTCCATCTGCTCCAGGTAGCGCAGCCCGCCGTGGATCAGCTTGCTGGACCTGCTGGAGGTGCCCGACGCGAAGTCGCGGGCCTCGATGAGGCCGACCGACAACCCGCGCGACACGGCGTCCAGCGCCACGCCGGCGCCCACGATCCCGCCGCCCACCACCAGTACGTCCAGCTCGCCGCCTGCCATGGCGGCCAGCGCCTCGGCACGCTGGTCCGGGCCCATCCGCGCTGCTGTCATCTCACGCCTTCCGACCAAAGCCTCTACCGGGTACGTTTCGGATCGTCCCCTGGCCAGGCTAACCCCACACGTCCCGGGCATTCCGCTGACACGGCGACGACCGTGTCACAGGGTGTGCGCGGGGCAAACGGCACGGCCGGTGCGAAGGGGGCGGTCGGCGCGAACGGCGCGGTACCGCAGCGAAACGCGCGGACCGGCCCCTGCGGGCCGCTAGCCCAGCGCCTCGGCGGCGTCGTCGGCGTAGCGGTCGGCGGCGGCCAGCACGTCCTCGCCGTAGGTCCGCGACTCGTTGTAGTCGAGGATGGCCTCCCACCAGCCGGAGTCGGTGGTCAGCACCCGGTCCTTGGAGCACAGGTAGCGCGCGGCGGCCAGCGCGGCGTCGTCGATGTCGTGGGGGTCGGCGCCGCCCACGTCGTCGGCGTCGGCGCCCCAGCGCCCCCACGTGGTCGGGATGAACTGCATCGGCCCCACGGCGCGGTCCCACTCGGTGTCGTGGTCGTAGTCGCCGTTGTCGGTGTCGTGGATGACGCGGGTGTTGTTGTCGCCGTCCAGCGGGATGCCGATGATCTCCTCGGTGGTGCGGCCGTCGGGGCCGATCTCGCCGCCCAGGATGGTGCCGTGGACGGACTCGATCTCGCCGATGCCCGCCAGCGTGGGCCAGGACACCATGCACCGGGGCTTCTCGGCGCTGAGCCGCAACTGGGCGCGGGCGTAGGCCTCCAGCGCGCGTTCGGGCACCCCGGTGGCCTCCGACACCGTGGCCAGCCACTCCGGGCTGGGGTCGGCGGCGGTCGGGGCGGGGTCGGGCGAGGGGCGGTCGTCGGCCGACAGCTCGGGGCCGCCCGAGGCCGAGGCGTCGGTGGCCGGGACGGTGTCGATGCTCCCGGCGGCCTCCCCGGCGCCGGGCGGCAGCGCGGGCGGGGCGCCGGGCTCCAGCGCCCCGACGGCGCCGGCGACGCCCGCGGCCACGCCGACCGTGGCCACCACGGCGGCCAGGGCCGCGACGGCGGGCCGCCACCGGGCGGGCCGGGCGGAGGAGGGTGTGGAGGAGGCGGGGGGAGCCTCCGGACCGGTTGTGGGGGGACCGCTCACGGAAACCTCGTCTTCGTCAACGGACGCGGTGGGCCGGGGAGTGCGTGGGTGGGTGGTGGCGTTCGTCGGCGCAGCGCCGCATGGCACCTACGGCCGGTGAACAAAGGTACCCGCTGCGGCCGCCCGGCGGGAGGAGGGAGCCCCGATCGCCGGTGCGCGCCCGGTCGGGGCGCCGCCCCGGGGGCGGCGCGGCGCGGGCCGGGGCACCCGGTCGGCGGGCCGGGCGCCCCGCGGCGGCGCGGCGCCGCGCCGGGTCACCGGTGCGGGTTGACGACGACCTCGACGCGCTGGAACTCCTTGAGGTCGGTGTAGCCCGAGGTGGCCATGGTGCGGCGCAGGGCGCCCATCAGGTTCATCGAGCCGTCGCTGGTGGAGGAGGGGCCGTGCAGGATCGACTCCAGCGTGCCGATCGTGCCCACCCGCAGCCGCTCGCCGCGCGGCAGGTCGTGGTGGTGGGCCTCGCTGCCCCAGTGGTAGCCGCCGCCGGGCGCCTCGGCGGCGCGGGCCAGCGGCGAGCCGATCATCACGGCGTCGGCGCCGCAGGCCAGGGCCTTGGCGATGTCGCCGCTGCGGGTCATGCCGCCGTCGGCGATGACGTGCACGTAGCGCCCGCCCGACTCGTCGAGGTAGTCGCGGCGGGCCGCGGCGACGTCGCCGATGGCGCTGGCCATGGGCACGGCCACGCCCAGCACCGAGCGGGTGGTGTGGCCCGAGCCGCCGCCGAACCCGACCAGCACGCCGGCCGCGCCGGTGCGCATGAGGTGCAGGGCGGCGGTGTAGGTGGCGCAGCCGCCCACCACGACCGGGACGTCGAGGTCGTAGATGAACTGCTTGAGGTTCAGCGGCTCGGCGCGGCCCGACACGTGCTCGGCCGAGACGGTGGTGCCCCGGATGACGAAGATGTCGACGCCGGCGTCGATGACCGCCTTGTGGTACTGCGCGGTGTTCTGCGGCGAGAGGCGGGCCGCCGTGACCACCCCGGCCTGGCGGATCTCCTCGATGCGCCGGCCGATCAGCTCCTCCTTGATCGGCGCGGCGTAGATCTCCTGGAGGCGGCGGGTGGCGGCGGGGTCGTCCAGCTCGCGGATCTCGGCCAGCAGCGGCTCCGGCGACTCGTACCGGGTCCACAGCCCTTCGAGGTCGAGCACCCCCAGCCCGCCCGCCCGGCCCAGCGCGATGATGGTCTCGGGCGAGGCCACGCTGTCCATGGGGCTGCCCACCAGCGGCGTATCGAACCGGTAGGCGTCGATCTGCCAGGTGAGGGACACCTCCTCGGGGTCCCGGGTTCGGCGGGCCGGCACGATCCCGATCTCGTCGAGTTCGTAGGCGCGCCGCCCGTTCTTGCCCAGCCCGATCTCCACCTGAGCCAACGCTTCGATCCCCTCTCGCGTGCCGCGCCGGATCCGTTCACCGGCGCGCGATGCCGAACGGCGAGTGTACCGCCGCCCGTGGTAGGGCGCCGGTGCGGCGGGCGCGACCGCGCTGATCAGCGCGGCGGCGCGCCGCGCACGGCGGCTCCCCTGCCCGGCGGCCCTCTGCCCGGTGGCCCCTAGCGGCGGCCGTGGTAGTTGGGGGCCTCGACGGTCATCTGGATGTCGTGGGGGTGGCTCTCCTTGAGGCCCGCCGTGGTGATCTGCATGAGCTGCCCGTTGTCGCGCAGCTCGGCGACCGTGCGCGCCCCGGCGTACCACATCGACTGCCGCAGCCCGCCCACCAACTGGTGGGCGACGGCGGCCAGCGGGCCGCGGTAGGGCACCTGGCCCTCGACGCCCTCGGGGATCAGCTTCTCCTCGGTGGCGACGTCGGCCTGGGAGTAGCGGTCCTTGGAGAAGGACCGGCCGCGCATGGCGCCCAGCGAGCCCATGCCCCGGTAGGTCTTGTACTGCTTGCCGTTGATGAACACCAGCTCGCCGGGGCTCTCCTCGACGCCGGCCAGCAGGCTGCCCAGCATGACCGTGCTGGCGCCGGCCACGATGGCCTTGGCGATGTCGCCGGAGAACTGTAGGCCGCCGTCGGCGATCACCGGGATGCCCGCCGGGTTGGCGGCCTTGGCGGCCTCCATGACGGCGGTGACCTGCGGCGCGCCCACGCCGGCGACCACGCGGGTGGTGCAGATGGAGCCCGGCCCCACCCCGACCTTCACGGCGTCGGCGCCGGCGTCGATGAGCGCCTGGGCGCCGGCGCGGGTGGCGATGTTGCCGGCCACGACGTCGGCGGGGCTGTTGGCCTTGAGCTTGGCGACCATCTCCAGCACGCCGGCGGAGTGGCCGTGGGCGGTGTCGACCACGATGAAGTCGGCGCCGGCCTCGACCAGCGCGCGCGCCCGAACCTCGGCGTCGGGGCCGACGCCCACGGCCGCGCCCACGACCAGGCGGCCGTCGGCGTCCTTGGTGGCGTCGGGGAACTGCTCGCTCTTGATGAAGTCCTTGACGGTGATCAGCCCGCGCAGCCGGCCCTGGGGGTCTACCAGCGGCAGCTTCTCGACCTTGTTGTCGCGCAGCAGCCGGAAGGCGTCCTCGCGGGAGACGCCCACGGGGGCGGTGATCAGCGGCATCGGGGTCATGACGTCGCGCACCTTGCGGTTGCGGTCGACCTCGAAGCGCATGTCGCGGTTGGTGACGATGCCGACCAGGCGGCCGTCGGAGTCGGTGACCGGCGCGCCGGAGATGCGGTAGTGGGCGCTGAGCGCCTCAACCTCGGCGAGGGTGTCGTCGGGTCCGCAGGTGACGGGGTCGGTGACCATGCCGGCCTCGGAGCGCTTGACCAGGTCGACCTGGGCGGCCTGGTCCTCGACCGAGAGGTTGCGGTGCAGCACGCCGGCGCCGCCCTGGCGGGCCATGGCGACGGCGGTGCGGGCCTCGGTGACGGTGTCCATGGCGGCCGACAGCAGCGGGATGCGCAGCGTGATGTTGCGTGACAACCGGCTGGTGGTGTCGGCCTCGCCCGGCTGGAGGTCCGAATAGGCGGGGACGAGCAGGACGTCGTCGTAGGTGAGCCCCGGCGGCAGGACCTTGCCGCCGTCCCCCGTGAAGAGCTGCGTCATATGCCTTCCAACCACTCGCGCGTGTTGTTTCATCCTAGGGTCTGCGCCGGGGCGGTCAGGCGCCGGACCGGCCCGTTCGCCCGGCGCGGGGGCGCGGTCGTGGGCAGGCTCACACGCGCGAAGGCCGGCGGCGGCGCGCCGGGGGGCGGGCGGGCGCCGCGCGCTCAGGCGGTCCGTTCGGCCGCGGCGACCTTGCGCAGCCGGGCGAGCGCGCGGTGCTGGGCGACGCGGACGGCGCCCGGCGACATGCCCAGCTCGTGGCCGGTCTCGTCGGCCGACAGCCCCAGGATCACCCGCAGCAGGACCAGGCGGCGCTGCTGCTCGGGGAGCTCGTTGAGCAGGGCGCGGGCGCGTTCGAGTTCGGCCACGCGCACGGCCGACTCCTCGGGCCCGGGGTCGTCGTCGGGGCGGTCGGGCACGGCGTCGGTGGGCAGGTCGGCGCGGGTGGAGCGGCGCAGCGCGTCGGCGACCTTGTGCGCGGCGATCCCGAACACGAACGCGGCGAAGGGTCGGCCCATGTCCTCGTACCGGGGCAGGGCCGCCAGCAGCGCGATGCAGACCTCCTGGGCGACGTCGTCGGAGTAGTGGACGTAGCCGGAGACGCGGGAGAGCTTGGCGCGGCAGTAGCGCACCACCATCGGGCGGACCTCGCGCAGCAGCGTGTCGACCGCGCCGTGGTCGCCCTGGACCGCCAGCGAGGTGAGGTCGTTGAGTTCCGTGTCCTTCGCTCCGCGCGGGGCGTCCGCTCGGTTCGCGCGCGCGCCCCCCGCTGCGCGTAGATCCGTCACGTATCGAATGATGCCCCGCCACCGGTACTTACACTTCACCAAGCGCGGATACAGAATGATCACATTTGCCCAAAAAGCCCGGTAATGCGGGCGCGCCCCGGGCGCGATGCCCGGGGCGCGGTGGTAACGCGGCGCCCCGCCGCCCCTGGGGGCGGCGGCGCGCGGTGCCGGCCGGCGGCGGGGGCCACCGGGACCGGCGGGGGTGTCAGTGGCCGTGGCCGTGCCCGTGGCCGTGGCCGGCCTCGGACTCGTCCTCCTCGGGCTTGTCGACGACCAGCGCCTCGGTCGTCAGCAGCATCCCGGCGATGGAGGCGGCGTTCTGCACCGCCGAGCGGGTGACCTTGACCGGGTCGATGATGCCCTGGGACATCAGGTCGCCGTAGGTGCCGGTGGCGGCGTTGTAGCCCTCGCCGACCTGCATCTCGGCGATGCGGTGGGTGACCACGTAGCCCTCGGCGCCGGCGTTCTCGGCGATCCAGCGGGCGGGCTCGGCCAGGGCGCGGCGCACGATGCCCACACCGGTGGCCTCGTCGCCGGTCAGGCCGAGGTCGTCCAGCGCGGTGGCGGCGTGCACCAGGGAGGCGCCGCCGCCGGCGACGATGCCCTCCTCGATCGCGGCGCGGGTGGCCGAGATCGCGTCCTCCAGGCGGTGCTTCTTCTCCTTCAGCTCGACCTCGGTGGCCGCGCCGACGCGCAGTACCGAGACGCCGCCGGCCAGCTTGGCCAGGCGCTCCTGGAGCTTCTCGCGGTCCCAGTCGGAGTCGGTGTTCTCGATCTCCTTGCGGATCTGGTTGATCCGGTCGGCGACCTCGGACTGCTCGCCGCCGCCGTCGACGATGGTGGTGTCGTCCTTGGTGACGGTGACGCGGCGGGCGCTGCCCAGGACGTCCAGCTCGGCGTTCTCCAGGGTCAGGCCGACCTCCTCGGCGATGACCTGGCCGCCGGTGAGGGTGGCGATGTCCTGGAGCATGGCCTTGCGGCGCTCGCCGAAGCCCGGGGCCTTGACGGCGACCACGTTCAGCGCGCCGCGCATCTTGTTGAGGACCAGCGCGCCCAGGGCGTCGCCCTCGATGTCCTCGGCGATGATCAGCAGCGGCTTCTTGGTCTGGACGACCTTCTCCAGCAGCGGCAGCAGCTCGTTGAGGGAGGAGATCTTGCCCTGGTTGATCAGGATGATCGCGTCCTCGAGCACCGCCTCCTGGCGGTCGCCGTCGGTGACGAAGTAGGGCGAGACGTAGCCCTTGTCGAACTGGAGGCCCTCGGTGAAGTCGAGGTCCAGGCCCATGGTGGGGGCCTCCTCGACGGTGATCACGCCGTCCTTGCCGACCTTGTCGAACGCCTCGGCGATGAGGTCGCCGATGGCGGAGTCCTGGGCGGAGTTGGTGGCGACGTAGGCGATGTCGGCGCGCTCGCCGACCTCGCGGGCGCGCTCCACCAGGATCTCGCCGACCTTCTGCGCGGCGGCGTCGATGCCCTTCTTCAGGGACATCGGCGAGGCGCCGGAGGTCACGCTGCGCAGGCCCTCGCGGACCAGCGCCTGGGCCAGCACGGTGGCGGTGGTGGTGCCGTCGCCGGCGGCGTCGTTGGTCTTGGTGGCGACCTCCTTGACGAGCTGGGCACCCAGGTTCTCGTAGGGGTCCTCAAGCTCGACCTCACGCGCGACGGTCACGCCGTCGTTGGTGATGGTGGGGGCGCCGAACTTCTTGTCGATGACGACGTTGCGCCCGCGCGGGCCCAGCGTCACCTTGACGGAGTTCGCGAGGCGGTCGACGCCGCGCTCCAGGGCGCGCCGCGCGTCGTCCCGGAATTCCAGAATCTTGGGCATGTGGGTCTTCCTCTATCCGTACAGGTACGGCCGACATGAAAACCGCCCCGCCCGGCAGGGCGCCGGCCGGGGCGGGAGGCGGCCGGCGTCGCGGAGACCGCGCGCGGGCCGAGGAGTGCTACTTCTCGACGACCGCGAGCAGGTCGCGGGCGGAGAGGACGAGGTACTCCTCGTTGTTGTACTTGACCTCGGTGCCGCCGTACTTGCTGTACAGCACGATGTCGCCGACCTTGACGTCCAGCGGGATGCGCTTCTCGCCGTCCTCGTCCCAGCGGCCGGGACCCACGGCCAGGACCTCGCCCTCCTGGGGCTTCTCCTTGGCGGTGTCGGGGATGACGAGGCCGGAGGCGGTGGTCTGCTCGGCCTCAAGCGTCTTGACGACAACGCGGTCCTCAAGCGGCTTAAGCACAGTCTTGGTGGCGGTCGACACGGTTGTGACCTCCCCCTTCAGGTTCGAGGATTCGAAACGGCATGCTTGGTAAAGGGGCGAGCACGGCGGCCTGCCGTCGCGGGTGCCAGACCGGCCTCGTCGCGATTAGCACTCTACCCTTGAGAGTGCCAGTACTGAACATTAGCCGGGCCCATAGTGCCCGTCAAACAACAGGTCACGGGGGAACATGTCGGTGTCCAGCGGGCAAACCACACCCGACTCCGTGTTCCGCGCGCTGCTGTCTCCGGCGGGCCGCCGGGTGGTCCGGGCGGCCGAGCCCGGCGACGTCGCGGCCGACCCGCTGAAGGCCGCGACCCGGCTGCGCCGCGTGGCCGAGGAGGCGCTGGCGGAGGCCGCGGGTGAGGGCACGGAAGCGGGCGCGGTGGCGGTGCCCGCCGACGCGCTGGCCGGTGCCGCGCTGACCCAGGCGCGGCTGCGCGGCCGGGCGCGGGAGAAGTTCGGGGCGCGCGCCGAGCGGCTGTACTTCACCCCCGACGGCCTGGAGCAGGCCACCCGGTCGCCCGTGGCGGCCTACCGCGCCCGCCGGCTCGCCGCCGCGCTGCCGCCGGACGCGCGGGTGGCCGACCTGTGCTGCGGGATCGGCGCCGACATGGTCGCCATGGCCGAGGCCGGGCTGCGGGTGGAGGGCGTCGACGCCGACCCGCTGACGGCGGCGGTGGCCGAGGCCAACCTCGCCGAACTGGGACTGGCGGAGCGGGGGCGGGTCCGCGTGGGCGACGCCGCCGCGTTCGACAGCCGGGGCTTCGACGCCGTGTTCTGCGACCCGGCGCGCCGCAACGCGCGCGGCCGCGTCTTCGACCCCGCCGCCTACTCCCCGCCGTGGCCGGCGGTGCTGGCGGCGGCGTCGGGCGCGCCGGCCTCCTGTGTCAAGGCCGCGCCGGGGATCCCGCACGAGGCCATCCCCGCCGACGCCGAGGCGGAGTGGATCTCGGTCGACGGCGACCTCAAGGAGACGGCGCTGTGGCGCGGTGCGGGCACACCCGGCGGGCGGCGGGCCACCCTGCTGCGCGGGACCGGCGGCGCGCCGGCCACGCTGACCGCCGACCCCGGCGCGGGCCCGGCGCCGGTGGGGCCGCCGGGCCGCTACCTGTACGAGCCCGACAACGCGGTGGTGCGCGCGCACCTGGTGGCCGAGGCCGCCGCGCTGGTGGGCGGTGCGCTGCTGGACCCCCACATCGCCTACATCACCGCCGACCGGCTGGTGCCCACCCCGTTCTGCCGGGTGCTGGAGGTGCGCGAGGTGCTGCCGTTCTCTTTGAAGCGGCTGCGCGCGGTGCTGCGCGAGCGGGGGGTGGGCCGGGTAACGATTAAGAAACGCGGATCAGCGGTCGACGTGGACAAACTCCGCCGCGACCTGCGGCCGGCGGGCCCGGAATCGGCGGTCGTTGTGCTCACTCGCGTGGGGAATCGTCCGATTTCGCTCGTATGTTCCGAGGTCACGGGCACGGAATGAACAAAGCACGCCAATCGGGCAAATCCCCGCCTTTCACCATGCACCTCCGCAAGGGGTGACTAACGCGACGATCGGTACTAGCGTGACGCTCCAGACCGCTTCCGTCCGCACCTCTCCTTTGCCGCTTCAAACGCGGTGAACAGGCGTGAGTCGTTAGACTGGCGCCCGCTGAATCCGTCCCTTTCCTGGGCTCCTCCGGCGAAGCGCACAGGTCGTCGCCGGTCGGCCGGTTGCCCTCCCGTTCACCGCGACCCCGACCATCACCCCGCGTGACCATCGAGCCCCCGTCCGTGTGTGACGCGCGTCGCGGGGCGCGGCCCCGCCTGTACCACGCCGGAACCCCCAGGAGCCCACCGCCCATCCACGGCCGAACCGGGTGGGGCGCCCGATCCGAAAAGGAGCACCTCGGTGGAACAGCCCAACCACGACTTCCTCAACGGGGGAGGTCAGGCCGGAGTCTCCGACCGCATGCGGGAACTGCTGTCGCGGGCAGCCCAGGACCAGCTCTCCGAGCAGAAGTCCCAGAGCGCGGTCAACGAGGAGATGCGCCAGCGCCTCGAAGGCATGGAGTGGCTGCTGCGCGAGTTCCGCGAGCGCGAGTTCGCGAGCCTCGCCGAGTCGGTCGCCGGCGTCCAGGCGCGGGTCGACGAGCTGACCTCGCGGCCCCCCGAGTGGGCCGAGACCCTCGCCGAGCACATCGCGCTGGTGGGCGAGCGCGTCAAGCCGCTGGCCGAGATGGCGGCGCTGCGCGCGGACATCCGGGGGATCACCGGCAACCTCGACTCCGTGCTGGCGCGGCTGCGGGCGCTGGGCGAGTCCGGCGAGCAGCACTCCGCGCGGCTCGACACCCTCACCGAGCGCCTGGAGGGGCTGGCCGCCGGCGCCGAGGCGCGGTTCGCCCGCCTGGACGAGGCGGTCGAGGGGCTGCGCACCCAGGCCGAGTCGCTGAGCGGGTCGCTGGCGCAGGTGGGCGAGCGCATGACCGAGCAGCACGAGACCGCCATGGGCGCCGCCGCCGAGCACCGCGAGGCACTGGCCGCAGCGGTGGAGGAGGGCCGCGCCGCCCTGGCGGAGGCCATCACCGAGGGCCGCACCTCGATCGAGACGGCGGTCGCGGAGGGCCGCGAGGCCCTGGCGGCGTCGATCGGCGAGAGCCGCGAGGCCGTCACCGCCTCGATCGGCGAGAGCCAGGAGGCCGTCACCGCCTCGATCGGCGAGAGCCGCGAGGCCGTGGAGTCGGCGGTGCGCGAGCAGGCCGAGTCGCTGGGCGGCAGGCTGGACACCGCGACCGACTCCCTGCGCACCACCGCCGAGGAGCAGCACGCCGCCGTCACCGAGGGCATCGGCCGCCTGGAGAGCCGCGCCGAGGAGCACCACACCGCGCTCACCGAGGGCATCGAGCGCGTCGACACCCGCGCCGACGAACGCCACACCGCCCTGACCGAGGGCATCGAGCGCCTGGAGGCCCGAGGCGACGAGCACCACACCGCCCTGACCGAGGGCATCGGCCGCCTGGAGGCCCGAGGCGACGAGCACCACACCGCGCTCACCGAGGGCATCGGCCGCCTGGAGAGCCGCGCCGAGGAGCACCACACCGCGCTCACCGAGGGCATCGAACGCGTCGACACCCGCGCCGACGAACGCCACACCGCCCTGACCGAGGGCATCGAGCGCCTGGAGACCCGAGGCGACGAGCACCACACCGCCCTGACCGAGGGCATCGAGCGCGTGGACACCCGCGCCGAGGAGCGCCACACCACGCTGGCCGCGCAGGTCGGCGAGGGCTTCACCACCCTGGGCACCCAGGCCGAGGAGAACCACGCCGAGGCCACCGCCGCCGTCGCCGACGCCAACAGCGCCGTCGTGAAGCTGGCCGAGGACACCGAGGAGCGCCTGGCCGACATCCGCGCCCACGTGCGCGACCGGCTCACCGAGCTGCACGAGCAGCTGGAGCTGCACCGCGCCGAGCTGCGCGAGCGCGACGACCAGCAGCGGACCGACCTCGCCGCCCGCCTGGAGGAGACCGCCGGGGGCCTGCGCGCGAAGTCCGAGGAGGACCACGCCGCCGCCCTCGCCGCGCTGCGCGAGCTGCGCACCGCCGTCGAGGAGCGGGTGGCCGCGCTGCGCTCCGGCGTCGAGGACCGCATCGGCGAGCTGCGGGAGTCGGTGGACACCCGCATCACGGAGCTGGGCGCCTCGGTCGAGGAGCGCGCCCTGGCCCTCCAGCAGAGCGGCGACGAGCGCCACAGCACGCTGACCAACCTGGTCGAGGAGCAGCGCGACGCCATCGACGGCCGCCTGGAGCAGAGCCGCAAGGAGCTGGCCGAGCGCGTCGACCGGCACCTGGCGTCCATCACCACCCAGTTCGAGCACGGCCTGGGCCGCCTCTCCGACCGGTTCGACACCTTCGAGGGCCACTTCGAGGGCAGCTTCGAGGGCGTCGAGGGCAAGATCGACGGCGTGGACGGCCGCATCGACGGCATCAACGGGCGCCTGGACGGCATCGAGGGCCGGGTCAACGGCGTCGAGGGCCAGTTCGAGGGCGTCAACGGCCAGATCGACGGGGTCGACGGCCGCCTGGAGGCCGTGGACGACCGCCTGGAGGCGCTCAACCAGCGCCTGGCCCAGCTTCCGGCCACGCTGGAGTTCAGCGAGGTGCACCGCCGCCTCGGCGAACTGGTGGACCGCCCGGTCATCGACCCCACCGACCGGCTGGAGCGCCTGAACAGCCGCTTGAGCGAGAGCGTCGACCCGCTGCTGCGCGAGGTCCAGGCCCGCCCGGACCGCCACGAGTTCGAGGAGGTCATCACCGAGGCGGTCGAGACCTCCCACGACGACGTCACCAAGCGCCTGGCCGCGCTGGAGGAGACCATGTTCGCCCTGGCCGAGGCCCTGCTGCGCCCCGGCCGCGACGGCAAGAAGCGCCGCCGCCGCGACCTCGACGAGGACGACGAGGAGTAGGCCCGGCTCAGGTCCAGGTCCGAACTGTTCAGACCCCTGCGTGATCCGTCTGCCCGCCGTCGCCACAGCGACGGCGGGCAGACGGCGTTCGGGGTGAGCGGCGCGTGGCAGGAATTTGGCGAATGGCGTCACCGCCGTCACTTCTCCGGGCTGGCGCGTCCTGCGAACGTGGTCCTCCGCAACCACCGCTCAGGTGCGTCCTACGAAGGAGAAACCGCGACATGAACGCAGAACGCCCGGCCGTCACCGTGCTCGGGCTCGGCTCGATGGGATCGGCGCTGGCCGCCGCGCTGCTGGACCGGGGACACCCCACCACGGTGTGGAACCGCTCGGCCGGCAAGGCGCGGCCGCTGGTGGAGCGGGGCGCCCGCCTGGCCCCCACCGCTTGGGCGGCGGTCGAGGCGTCGCCGCTGGTCGTCGCCTGCGTCTTGGACTACCCGGCGCTGCACTCCGTCCTCGGCCCCGTCGCCGGCGCCCTGTCCGGCCGGTCCCTGGTCAACCTCACCACCGGGTCTCCGGAGCAGGCGAACGCGGCGCTCGACTGGGCGCGGGCCAACGGCATCGACTACCTGGACGGGGCGATCATGACCACCCCGCCCGAGGTCGGCGACGCGGAGATGATGTTCCTCTACAGCGGCTCGCGCACCGCCTTCGACGCCCACCGGCCGACCCTGGAGGCGCTGGGCGACCCGCTCTACCTGGGCGCCGACCCCGGCCTGGCGTCCCTCTACGACGTCGCGCTGCTCGGCGTGATGTGGTCGACCATGGCCGGGTGGCTGCACGCCGCCGCCCTGGTGGGCGCGGACAGGACGCCCGCCGTGGACTTCACCCAGCTCGCGGTCCGCTGGCTGAGCGGCGCCGTCTCCGGCTTTCTGACCAGGTACGCCGCCCAGGTGGACGCCGGACGCTACCCCGGCGACGACGCCACCGTGGACGTGCAGATCGCCGCCATCGACCACCTCATCCACGCGGCCGAGGCGCGGGGGATCGACAACGGGCTGCCCGAGCTGCTCAAGGGCCTCATGGAGCGGGCCGCCGCGGCCGGGCACGGCGCCGACAGCTTCGCCGGAGTGGTGGAGGTCCTGCGCCAACCGGTGGAGGCGCGGTGACCCACGCCACCGCCCGCTCCTCCCACCTCGGCCCCTTCCCTGCCGAGGACCGTCCGGCGGACGCCGCGCAATCGTGGCCCCGGCTGCTGGCGGCCGCCGCTGACGTCAGCCTTGACGGCCTCCTCGCCGCCGCCGACCGCGACTGGTCGCGCCCGGCGCGCGGCCTGGACTGGTCCTGCCGCCAGACCTTGGACCACCTGGCCCTGGGCCTGCTGGGCTACGCCGGGCTGCTCATCTCCCAGCCGCGCGACCGCTACGTCACCCTCTTCGGCTCGCTGGACCCGCAGGCGCCGATCCCCGGCTGCGTGGACGGCTTGCGCATCGCCGTGGCCATCCTCGCCAGGACGGTCGCGGACACGCCGGAGGACGTCCGTGCGTGGCATCCCTGGGGCCACTCGGACCCGGTCGGGTTCGCCGCCATGGGCGTCACCGAACTGCTGGTGCACACCCACGACATCACCCGGTCGCTCGGGTCCGCCTGGGCCATGCCCGACGACCTCAGCGCGGCGGTCCTGGCCCGTCTCTTCCCCGACGCGCCGCACGGCCACGCCCCGGCCGACACCCTGCTGTGGTGCACCGGCCGCACGGCGCTGCCCGGCCTCGGGCGGCGGACGGCCTGGCAGTGGGACGGCCGCGTGCGCTGACCGGTACCGCTGACCGACACCCGCGGCCCCATCCCGCGCCGGCCGGGCTGCCCGGGGCACGGCCCCGGGCGCCCGGCGGACCGGACGCCCGACCGGGCGCCCGCCGCTACGCCGCCAGGGGGCGGTCCACCGGCAGGGACGTGTCCGTGGCCAGGTTCAGGCTCGACGGCGGCAGGCCGGCCGCGACGACCTCCGCGCCCAGGGCGGCGATCATCGCCCCGTTGTCGGTGCACAGCCGCGGGCGCGGCACGCGCAGGTTGATGCCGGCTTCGGCGCACCGCTGCTCGGCCAGGGCGCGCAGCCGCGAGTTGGCCGCCACGCCGCCGCTGATCACCAGGTGCTCCACGCCGTGCTCCAGGCAGGCGTCCACCGCCTTGCGGGTCAGCACGTCCACCACCGACTCCTGGAAGCCCGCCGCGATGTCGTTCACGGGCACCTCGCGGCCGTCGCGCACGGTGTCCTCGACCCACCGCGCCACCGCCGTCTTCAGGCCGGAGAACGAGAAGTCGTAGGTGCCGTCCCCCCACTTGCCGCGCGGGAAGCGGATCGCCCGCGCGTCGCCCTCGCGGGCGGCGCGGTCGATCGGCGGGCCGCCCGGGTAGGGCAGGTTGAGCAGCCGGGCCACCTTGTCGTAGGCCTCCCCCGCCGCGTCGTCCACGGTGTCGCCCAGCGACTGCACGTCGGTGGCCAGGTCGCGCATCAGCAGCAGCGAGGTGTGCCCGCCCGACACCAGCAGCGCGATGGCGGGCTTGGGCAGCGGCCCGTGCTCCAACTGGTCCACCGCCACGTGCCCCACCAGGTGGTTCACCCCGTACAGCGGCTTGCCCAGCGCCATGGCGTACGCCTTGGCCGCCGACACCCCCACCAGCAGCGCGCCCGCCAGGCCGGGGCCGGCCGTGACCGCGATCGCGTCCACGTCGGCCAGCTTCACCCCCGCGCTGTCCAGGGCGCGGCGCACGGTGGGCGTCATGGCCTCCAGGTGGGCGCGGCTGGCGACCTCGGGCACTACACCGCCGAAGCGGGCGTGCTGGTCGACGCTGGAGGCGACCTCGTCGCCGAGCAGTTCGCAGCCGCGCACGAGACCCACACCGGTCTCGTCGCAGGAGGTCTCGATGCCCAGGATCAGGGGCTGGTCCAGCGAACTCATCACGCCTTCTCCTCACCCGGCGCCGCGTCGCGGACCGCCGGGTCCGTGGTCTGGATCATGTCGGCGTCGTGGACGCCGTGGTGGGCACCGTCGACACCACCGTCCTCGGCGCCCTCGCGGCCGTCCTGGACGCCGGCGAACGCGGCGCCGAACCCCACCGGTCCGGTGGGGCGGCCGCCGCGAAGGGGCTCGGTGCCGTCGATGGGGTCGTCGGGGGCCCCGGCCTCCGGCGCCTCACCGGGCTCTCCGCCGCCCGTGCCGACCAGCGCGGTGGCCACCCGCGAGCAGCGCATCACGATCGCGTCGGCGTCGCGGTAGTAGTTGCGGCGCAGCCCGATGTCCTCGAAGCCGAACCGCCGGTACAGCTCCTGCGCGCGCAGGTTGTCCGAGCGGACCTCCAGGAACACGTCGGTGATCTCCTGGGAGTAGGCCCGGCTGAGCAGCTCGGTCATCAGCGCGGTGGCGATGCCGCGCCCCCACCAGGCGCGGCCCACGGCGATGGTCTGCACGTCGCCCTCGGGCGGCACCGAGCGCAGCCCGGCGTAGCCCAGGACCGCACCGCCGCCGTCGGCGCCGGTGCCCGCGCCGCCCCGGGGGGTGTCGTCGCGGCAGGCCACGACGTAGTGGCGGGTGGGTTCGGCGAACTCCGAGCGCAGCATGGACTCGCTCCAGGCGTCGGCCCCGAACAGGTCGTGCTCCAACTCCATGACCGGCCCGATGTCGTACTCCGTCATCGGCCGGACCACGAACCCGGTGCGCCGGTTCAGGTCTGCCACTGCCGCACCTTCTTCGGCGCCCCCGGCAGCACGGCGTCGGGGCGGCGCAGGTACAGCGGGCGCGGCTCGGGCAGCGGCTCGCCCGCCGCCAGGCGGCGCAGGACGATCTCGCCGATGGCGGCGGCGGTGGGGTAGAGCGGTTCGGGGTCGGCCGCCGCCGCGCCGAAGACCTCGGTGTAGAGCTGCGCCCCGTGGCCGATGACCGGCAGCCCGCCGGTGTCGACGTCGGCGGGCCGGTCGACCGCGATCTCGCCGGTGCGGGTGCGGCTGTCGGCGTAGCGCGCCCAGAACACCTCCTTGCGGCGGGCGTCGGTGGCCGCGACGAACGGCTCCTCGCGCCCGGAGGCCAGGGCGACGGCGTCCAGCGTGGCGACCCCGTGGCAGGGCACGCCCAGGGCGTCGGCGAGCGCGTGCGCGGTGGCGAGCCCCACCCGCAGCCCGGTGTAGGGGCCGGGGCCGATCCCCACCGCGATGTGGGTGACCTCGCCCAGGTCCGCCCCCGCCCGCGCCATCACGTCGCGGATCTGGGGTGTCAGCAGTTCCCCGTGGTGCCGGGCGTCGACGGTGGACGCGGCGGCCCGCACCAGGGCCCCGCCCTCGGCGTCGGACTGGCACAGGGCGGCGGTGATGGCCGGGGTTGCGGTGTCGAAAGCCAGAATCAGCACAGTTGGCCAGCCTATTCCGGTCGGAGCGCGACGTCGGCCCAGCGCGCGCCGACGCCGGTGAGCGTGACCCCCCGGGTGTCGTCGGGGTGGCGCGCGATGGTGATCTCCAGGCGGTCCTCGGCCAGTTCCTCGGCCACGCCCTCTCCCCACTCCACCACGGTCACGGAGTCGGCCAGGGAGCTGTCGAGGTCGAGGTCGTCGACCTCGGCGGAGTCGCCCAGGCGGTAGGCGTCGACGTGAACGAGGGACGGGCCGCCGGCGGGCGCCGGGTGCACGCGGGAGATGACGAAGGTGGGCGAGGTGACCCGGCCGCGCACGCCCAGCCCCTCGCCGATGCCCTGGGTGAGGGTGGTCTTGCCCGCGCCCAGCGGGCCGCTGAGGATCAGCAGGTCGCCGGGGCGCAGCAGGCCGGCGAGGTGCCGGCCGAGCGCGCGCATGGCGGTGTCGGTGTCGGCGGTGACGAAGGCGGTGTTGGCGGCCCCGGCGGCGGTGCGCGCGCCGGGCTGGGCGGCGGCGCCGGCGGCGGGGCGGGTGGTCTCGGTCATGGGCTCACAGCACTGGTCGACGGGCTGTCTCATGGATGTGGGAGCGGGGTGCGGCGGTGTCCCGCCCTCCCTACCAGGGTAGGCGCGTTGGGGCGCCGGGGTGACGCCGTCGGCCGGGCGCCCGGGACCGCCCGGGATCGACCGGCGCGGTGTCCGCCTCCGGTCGCGCCGGCGGCCTTCCTCGGGCGCCGCCGCGCCGCGACAATGGGGGCGTGCTGCGACACTCCTGGAGCGTGTGGACCACCCCGGAGCTGGCGGACGAGGCCGCCGCCCACTTCGAGCGCGAACTGCTGGACCCGCTGCGCGGCGTCGAGGGCTGCACGGCCACGATGACCGTGCGCCGCCCCACCGGCAGCCGCGAGGACCCCTACGAGGTGCGGCTGACCTCGATGTGGACCTCACAGGCCGCGCTGCGCGCCGCCCTGGGCGATGACTGGCGGCCCCCCGAGCTGACGCCGGACGAGGCCCGCCTGGTCCTGCGGGTGGCTCTGAAGGCCGAGGTCGACGACCCCGAGGCGCGCGCGGCGGCGGCCGAGCGCGCCCGCGCCGAGGAGCGCAGGCGCCAGGCGGAGTTCCACGACTGATCCCGGCTGAACCCGGCGAGGGTCGGCCCCCGGCTCAGCCCCGATCAGACCGGGCTCAGCCCCCGACGTAGACCCGGGGCACGCGCGGGCTGATGCGGGTGACGATCTCGTAGGGGATGGTGCCGAGCGCGTCGGCCCAGTCCTGGGCGGTGGGCTCGCCGTCGCCGCCGGGGCCGAACAGCACCGCGTCGGGGTGGCCCTCGGCGGTGTCGTCGCCGATGTCGACCATGAACTGGTCCATGCACACCGTGCCCGCGATCGTCCGCCGCCGGCCCGCCACCAGCACGGGGCCGGTGTTGGTGGCCGCGCGCGGGATCCCGTCGCCGTAGCCGAGCGGCACCAGCGCCAGGTTGGTGGTGCGGTCGGTGGTGTAGCGGTGCCCGTAGGACACCCCGCTGCCCGCCGGCACCCGCTTGACCAGGGCGATCCGGGCGCGCAGGGTCATGGCGGGGCGCAGTCCGGTGCCGGTGAGCCCGGGGATGGGGCTGATGCCGTAGCTCGCGATTCCCGGCCGCACCAGGTCGAAGTGGGTCTCGGGGAGGGTGAGCGTGGCGGCGGAGTTGGCGAGGTGGCGCACCTCGGGCCGCAGCCCGGCCTTGGCGGCGACCTCCAGCGCCTCGTGGAACGCCGCCGTCTGCGCCGCGATGGAGGGGTGGCCCGGCTCGTCGGCGCACGCGAAGTGGGAGAACACCCCCACCACGCGGAGCAGCCCGTCGGCCTCGGCGCGGGCCGCCGCCGCGACCGCCGCCGGCCACTTCTCGGCCGTGACGCCGCCCCGGTTGAGCCCGGTGTCGGCCTTGAGGTGCACGCGCGCGGTGCGCCCGGTCTCGCGGGCGGCGGCGGCCACGGCGTCGATGAGCGGGGGGTCGCTCAGGCCCAGGTCGATGTCGGCGGCCAGGGCCGCCGCCAGGGGGGCGCCGGGCGGCACGATCCAGGAGACCAGCGGCGCGGTGATGCCGGCGCCCCGCAACTCCAGCGCCTCCTCGATGATGGCCGTGCCCAGCCAGGTGGCACCGCCCGCCAGCATCGCGCGGGCGGCGGGCAGCATGCCGTGGCCGTATCCGTCGGCCTTGACCACGCCCATCACCTGGGCGCCGGCCGCGCGGCGCGCCAGGGCGGCGGTGTTCTCACTGATGGCGCCCAGGTCAACGCGGGCTTCGGCGAACGAGGAAGGCATGCGGTCCAGTCTGGCACGCGCCCGCCCGCACGGCGCGCCGAGCCCGGCGCCGCCCGGTCCCCGCCGAGCCCGCATCCGACCGCTTCCGGCCGGGGCCGCGCGGGCGGCCCCGGGCGGTCGCGCGTCAGGCCGCGTCCGTGCCGCCGGCGGCCTCGCCCTCGGCCAGGCGCTTGAGCCGGGGCAGGGTCTCCTCGATCCCCCGGGCGTTGCGCGCAGGGTAGCCCAGCAGGATGTAGGCGAAGGCGCCGACGGAGTAGTCGAAGGTCTCGGTGACCGTGGTGGTGCCGTCCTCCTGGGGCTCCAGCTCCCAGCGCCAGATGTGGGGCCCGATGTGGCGCCAGGCCAGGCGGCGGTTCTCGACGTACTCCACCACCCGGTTGGCGGTGCGGTAGGGCAGCCCCATGCGCATGCTCATGCCGAAGCGGGAGCCCGGCCCCAGGCGCTCGTCGCCGTCGTGGGCGCCCTGCACGGTGCCCGACCCGTCGAACTCGTGGTGGCGCCCGGGGGTGGCGATGATGTCGAAGATCTTCTCGGCGGGGGCGTCGATCACGACGCTGCGCGAGACTCGGTTCTTGGCCATACCCGCATCCTTTCAACGCGTGGCGCAAAGCATGTCAAATCCCGCTCCAGCTCCGGCCCCAGGGGAGGGGCCGCGGCGCTAGACCCGGACGGCGTGGCGCTCCACCGCCGCGAGCGCGCGGTCGGCGTGGGCGACGTGCAGCACCCAGAACGCGCCCTTGCGCAGGGACAACTGCTGGGTGACCGGCGCGCCGAGCAGCCCCAGCGCCTCGCGCATGAGCACCGGCACCAGCTCGCCGTGGGTGCAGACCACCGTGGGGCGGCCCTCCTCCAGCAGCCCGGCGAACGCCTCGGCGGCCGCGTCGCGGTCGAAGACGGTGGTGTCGGCGCCCACCGTCTGCGCGGTGAACGCGCGCTCGGTGCGCAGGTCGGCGCCGGTCGCCACGGTGAAGGGCAGCACGGTCTCGGTGCAGCGGGCCGCCGCCGAGCTGACCACGCGGGGCGCGCCGAAGGCCGACAGCACCTGGGCCAACTCCTGGGCGTCGGCGCGCCCGGCGGCGTCCAGGGGGCGCAGCAGGTCGTCGTCGTCCCAGGTGCTCTTGTCGCCGGCGGCGGCGTGGCGCACCAGGACCAGGGGGAAGGTGCGCGCCGGCCCGCTGGCGAAGTTGTCGAGGACCTGGACGTCGTGGCCGTAGGTGAGGCGCTGCCGCGCCTTGTCCAGCGGCAGCCACTCCACCCGGTCGACCTCGTCGTTGGGCTCGAAGGCGGACTCCCCGGCGGCGGTGGCGGCCCACCACTCCACCTGCTTGGGCCAGCCCTCCTTGAGGTAGCGCTGGGGCGGGATGCGGTGGCCCAGCACGGGCGCCAGGCCGGCCTCCTCGGTGACCTCGCGCACCGCCGCGCACAGCAGGTGCTCGCGGTTCTTGACCTTGCCCTTGGGCAGCGACCAGTCGTCGCGGTCGGGGCGGTGGACGAGCAGGACCTCGCGGGCGGCGGGGTCGGTGTCGACGGTGGCGGGGTCGCCGCGCCACAGCACCGCGCCCGCCGAGCGGATGGGTTCGAGGTAGCCGCTGGGTGCGGTGTCGCGGGGCGGGAAGGCGCTGGTGATCGTGATCGGGTGCTCTGGGTTCTCAGCCATCGACGACCCGCAGGTGGCGGTCGTTGCGCAGCGCGTTCTGGATGTCGAGCAGGTGGTGGTCGCCGGAGTCGCGGGTGACGCGGGTCCACTCGCCGTCGGCCGCCATGCGCCAGGAGGCGGTGGTGTCGGCCATGGCGAGGTCCATCAGGTCGACCAGGCGGCGGCGCTGGTCGGGGTCGGCGACACGGATCAGCGCCTCGACGCGGCGGTCCAGGTTGCGCGGCATGAGGTCGGCGCTGCCGAGCCACACCTGCGGTTCCCCTCCATTCTCGAAGACGAAGATCCGGGAATGCTCCAGGAACCGTCCGAGGATACTGCGTACCCGGATGTTCTCCGACAGCCCGTCCACCCCCGGGCGCAGCACGCAACTGCCGCGCACCCACAGGTCCACGGGCACGCCGGCCCGCGAGGCGGCGTAGAGGCCGTCGATGACGTCCTCGTCCACCAGCGAGTTGACCTTGATGCGGATGCGCGCGGGGCGGCCCTGCTCGTGGTTGGCGATCTCGCCGCGGATGCGCTCCATCAGGCCCTCGCGCAGCGCGGCGGGGGCCACGAGCAGCCGCCGGTAGGCGGACTTGCGGGAGAACCCGGTGAGGTGGTTGAAGAGGTCGCTGAGGTCCTCGCCGGCCTCGGGGTCGGCCGAGAACAGGCCGAAGTCCTCGTAGATCCGCGCGGTGCTGGGGTTGTAGTTGCCGGTGCCCACGTGGCAGTAGCGGCGCAGCACGCCGTCGTCGTCCTGGCGCACCACCAGGGCGAGCTTGCAGTGGGTCTTGAGGCCCACCACGCCGTAGACGACGTGGCAGCCGGCCTCCTCCAGCTTGCGCGCCCAGGAGATGTTGTTCTGCTCGTCGAAGCGCGCCTTGATCTCGACCAGCACCACGACCTCCTTGCCCGCGCGGGCGGCGTCGATCAGCGCCTCCACGATGGTGGAGTCGCCGCTGGTGCGGTAGAGGGTCTGCTTGACGGCGACCACCTTGGGGTCGGCCGCGGCCATGGCGAGGAACCGCTCGGTGGTGGTGGTGAAGGACTCGTAGGGGTGGTGGACCAGCAGGTCGCGCCGGCGCACGGCGGCGAAGAAGTCGTCCTGGGTCAGCACCTGCGGCTCGACCGGGACCATCGGGGGGAACCGCAGCTCGGGCCGGGGGAGGTCGGCGATCTGGTCCAGGCCGGCGAGGTTGAGCGGGCCGGGGACCCGGTAGACCTCCTCGTCGTCGGCGCCCAGTTCGCGGCGCAGGATGTTGAGGACGTCCTCGGAGATCGTCTCCTCGACCTCCAGCCGCACCAGCGGGCCGAACCGGCGCCGGCGCAGTTCGTTCTCCAGGCTGGTCACGAGGTCGTCGGTCTCGTCCTCGTCGACCTCCAGGTCGGCGTTGCGGGTGACGCGGAAGGCGTGGTGCTCCAGCACCTCCATGCCCTCGAACAGCACCGACAGGTGGCCGGCCACCACGTCCTCGACCGGGACGAACCGCTCGCGGCCCAGGTCGATGAACCGGGGCAGCACCGAGGGCATCTTGACGCGGGCGAACATGGTGCGCCCGTTCTCGGGGTCGCGCACGGTGACGGCGAGGTTGAGGGAGCGCCCGGAGATGTAGGGGAACGGGTGCGCGGGGTCGACGGCGAAGGGGGTGAGCACGGGGTAGATCGAGCCGTGGAAGAACCGGTGCATGCGGCGGCGCTCGGTGTCGTCCAACTGGTCCCAGCGCACGATGCTGATGCCCGCCTCGGCCAGGGCGGGGGCCACCGACTCGTGGAAGCAGCGCGCCTGGCGCAGCACCAGTTCGCGCGAGACGGCGGAGACGCGCTGGAGGAGCGCCCGGGGGTGGTGGCGGGTGGCGGCGGTGACGGCCACGCCGGTGGCCAGGCGCCGCTTGAGCCCGGCCACCCGGACCATGAAGAACTCGTCCAGGTTGCTGGAGAAGATCGCGAGGTAGCGGGCGCGCTCCAGCAGGGGGGTTTCGACGTCCTCGGCGAGTTCGAGGACCCGCTGGTTGAACCGCAGCCACCCCTCCTCGCGGTCGAGGAAGCGGTCCGGCGGAAGGTTCGCTCCGCTTTGCCCTGGAACCACCGATTCAACAGTCACGGTCGCAGAGTCCCCCATCCGTGTGAACGATGTCCGGCGCGCCGGTGAGCCCGCGGTTAAGGCAGTGACCGCGTGAGACCGCCGCGCCCGCCGGAGCCCCGGTACGGGACCGCCCGGAAACCCGCCCGCACCGGGCTCTCTGTGGGGTGTTCCCCGTCCCCGCACCGGGAAGCCCGGTCACGCCCCGTACCCGCACCAGCCTGTCAAACCGGACACGGCGCCGCCGGAGGGGGGTGTCGGAAAGGACCGGCGGCAGGGCGGGGCGGCCGGCAGGGTGACCGGGAGGGGGCGGCCGGGGCACGGGCGCCCGGTGCCCTCACAGCAGCCGCAGCTCCGGGATGATGGCGAGCAGCAGGGAGCCGCCGCGGAACAGGATGCTCAGCCAGATGTTGCGGTAGCACGACCACACGTAGCCGTAGACGATCCCGGCCGCGCCGTAGACCACCACGGACTCCAGCACGCCGGCCGAGACCGTCGCCGCCTCGGTGGTGGAGTCGCCGTAGGCGGCCAGGAACACGCTGACCGCCGTGAACACCACCGACGTCGCCAGGATCCCGCCCCACCGGCCCAGCAGCCGCTCCAGCCGGGTCTGCAACAGCGCGCGGTAGAAGATCTCCTCGGGCACCGCCACCGCCGCGAAGATGGCCAGCGCCGCGCCCAGGACCAGGCCCGCCGGGACGGCGGGCACCGGGAACACCGCGGCGGCGATCAGGGCGAAGTTCACCCCGACCGGGAACAGCCCGGCCCAGCGCCACCGGTCGGTCACCCGCATGGCCACGCGCGGCATCACCGTCCCGTGGCCCGAGGTGGTGAACCCGCCCCGGTCCACCACCAGCAGCGGCAGCACGAACAGGAACAGGATCCGCACCGGCGGCATCAGGATCTCCCAGGAGACCCCGTGGAACAGTGCCGCCGCGAAGTTCGAGACCGCCACGGTGGCGACCGTGAACCCGAGGAGGAGCACCATCAGCCACGTCAGCTCATAGCGCATGGAGTGGCCGTCGAGCGCGGCCCGCGCCCGCCGGTCCAGCGCCGCGCGCCTGGCGTGGTCGGTCACCAGCACCGCCACGAGCAGCGACACCGGGATGGGCACCAGCACGCTGGCGAACAGCGGCGCTCCCCGCCACCAGCCCAGCGCCGGCAGCCCGGGAATCAGGATCACGGCGAGGGCGGCTGCCGCCACCACGGCGGCGAGCCCCCACCTCAGCGCCCGTCCGTACTCCTTCGCCACCGGCCTCCCCCCAGGTCCAGACCTCAGTCTCTCCCGAAGACAGGAAAAGGTGACGCAATGGCAACGGTATGTCGTTACTCTCCGTTTTTTTACCTAACACGGGGCGAGCGCGGCGGGGGGGGGGGGGGGGGGCGGGGGGGCCCCCCCCCCCCCCCCCCCCCCCCCCGGCCCCCCCC
>NZ_JAJAQC010000021.1 GCF_027604915.1 Streptomonospora mangrovi | reverse complement strand
TTGCACCGTTTTTGTGTTTCCCGTCTTTTTTTTACCCACCCCGGGGGCGCGGGGGGGGGGGGGGGGCCCCCCGGGCGCCCCCCCCCCCCCCGCCCCGCAGCCCGAGGGGACGCCTCAGCCGTGCTCCAGGACCGCCTTGAGGAAGGTCCGGGTGCGCTCCTGCTGGGGGTCGCCGAAGATCTTCTCGGGGGTGCCCTCCTCGGCGATCTGGCCGTGGTCGAACATCATCACGCGGTGCGAGACGTCGCGGGCGAAGGACATCTCGTGGGTCACGCACAGCATGGTGATGTCGGTGCTCTGGGCGATGTCGCGCAGCACGTCCAGGACCCCCGCCACCAGTTCGGGGTCCAGCGCCGAGGTGACCTCGTCCAGCAGCAGGATCTGCGGCCGCATGGCCAGCGCGCGGGCGATCGCCACGCGCTGCTGCTGCCCGCCGGAGAGCTGGGTGGGGTGGGCGTCGATCTTGTCGCTGAGCCCCACCAGCTCCAGCAGCTCCTCGGCCCGCTGGTTGGCCTCGTCCTTGGAGACCCCCAGGCTGTGCACGGGTCCCTCGGTGATGTTGCGCCGCACGTTCATGTTGGGGAACAGGTTGAACTGCTGGAAGACCATCCCGATCCGGCTGCGCACGCGCCGCAGGTGGGCCTCGTTGGCCTTGACCAGCTTGCCGTTGCGCTCCATGTGGCTGAGGGGGTCGCCGTCGACCCAGATGACACCGCCGTCGACGGTCTCCAGGGTCATCAGCAGGCGCAGGATCGTGGTCTTGCCCGAACCGCTGGGCCCGATGAGCGTCACGCGCTCGCCGGGGTCCACGGTGAAGTCCAGCTCGCGCAGCACGACGTTGTCGCCGTAGCGCTTGACCACCTTGTCGAATCGGATGATGGGGCCGGCGGGTGCCGCCTCTGCGGACTGCACGCCGGTGGTCGGCTCAGACTGCGGCATATCGGCGCTCCAGACGTCGGATCACGATGGCGGACGGCACGCTCACGAGGAGGAACAGCAGGCCCACCAGGGTGTAGGCCTCCATGCTGCGGAACGTCTCACTGCCGATGGTGTCGGCGACGAACATCATCTCGTGGACGGTGATGGCGAACAGGAGCGGCGTGTCCTTGAACATGGCGATGAGGTAGTTGCCCAGCGCCGGGATGACCTTGCGGATGGCCTGCGGCAGCACCACCGCGCCCCACACCCGCAGCGGCGGAAGGCTCAGCGCGCGGCACGCCTCCCACTGCCCCTTGGCCACACCCTCGATGCCCGAGCGGTAGACCTCGGCGGTGTAGGCGGCGTAGTGCACGCCCAGCACCGCCACGCCGATGGTCAGCGGCGTGAGGTTGGCCGGCGCCAGGTAGAAGACGAAGAACAACTGGACCAGCAGCGGCGTGGAGCGGATGAACTCGAAGACCGCGAAGACCAGCGGCCCCACCACCCGCACGCGGCGGATGAGCGCCACGGCCAGGCCCAGCACCAGCGCGACCGCGTACCCCAGCACGGTCGCCTGGACGGTGACGACCAGGCCCTCCAGCAACTGGGGGATGATCCCGATGGCGAACTCGGTGTCCCACATCACAGGGCCGTCACCTTCGCTCGGGTCGTGGCCGCGGGCGGGCGCAGCAGCGCCAGCAGCCCGCCGCCGGCCGGGGTCCGGCCCAGGCGGCGGTTGGCCCGCCGCTCCAGCAGCCGCACGCCCAGCACCAGCACCTGGGCGATGACGAAGTACATGACCAGCGCGCTGGTGAAGGCCAGCACCGTGTCACCGGTGGCGGCCCGCTGCTGGTTGGCGATCTGGGTCAGGTCGGCCACGCCGACCAGCGACACGATCGCCGACGCCTTCATCAGCTCGATCACCAGGTTGCCGAAGGTCGGCAGCATCTGCGCCCACGCCTGCGGCAGGATCACCCGCCAGGTGCGCCGCGCCCACGACATGTTGAGCGCGACGGTGGCCTCGGTCTGGGCCCGGGGGACGGCGTTGATCGAGGCGCGCACGACCTCGGCGCCGTAGGCGCCGACGTTCAGGCCCAGCGCCAGGATGGCGGCGAAGTTGATGTCGAGCTGGTAGGGCGTGATCTGCGGGATCGCGAACGCCAGCCAGAACATCACGACCAGCGCGGCCACGCCCCGGAAGACCTCGGTGTAGAAGGTCGCGATGCCCCGGGCCACGGGGTTGCGCAGCGTGCCCAGGATGCCGACCGCCATCGCCAGCACGAAGGCGAGCGCGGAGCCGGCGACCGTGAGCAGGAGCGTGATACCGGCCCCGGCCAGGTACATCGGGAATGTCGAGACGAAGAAATCCACGAGGAAACCTCTGCCTTACCTGTTACTCCGAGCACAGCTCTTCGGTGGTGAGGTCCCCGGGGTGGGCGGTCTCGTCGAACCCGAACGGCTCGCCGATCTCGGTGAGCCGGCCGTTCTGCTTGAAGTCGGCCAGGACCTCGTTGAAGCGGTCCCGCAGCTCGGTGTCGCCCTTGCGGAACGCGAACGCGCCGGCCGGCTTGACCTCCTCGCCGTCGACCACCGGGGTGAAGCCCTCGGTGACCTCGTACTCGTCGCCCATGTTGCGCTGCTTGAGCTGGTAGTTCAGCGAGAAGGTGCTCAGCCCCACCGCGTTGACGCGGCCCTTCTCCAGCAGCTCGATCATGCCGACGGCGTTGTCGCCCAACTCCATCTGCTCGGCGGGCACGCCCGCGCCCTCGGCGTACTCCTGCTCGACCGAGGCGTTGAGCACCGCCACCTTCAGGTCGGGGTTCTCGGCGAAGGTCTCGAAGGTCTCGATGTTGTCGGGATTGCCCTTGGGCACCATGAACGCCTGGAGCACCTTGTAGTCGGGCTCGGCGAAGGCGACCTCCGCGCAGCGCTCGGGGGTGATGTACATGCCGGCCGCCACGACGTCGAACCGGTTGGCCTTCAGCCCCGGGATCAGGCCGTCCCAGGCCACCGTCTCGGCCTGGACCTCCTCGATGCCCATCTCCTTGGCGATGGCGCGCAGCAGCTCGGGCGCCTCGCCGGTGACGTTGCCCTCCTCGTCGATGAAGCCGAAGGGGGGCTCGTTGTTGATGGCGGCGCGGATGAAGCCCTGCTCGCGCAGCGCGTCCAGCGTGGACTGGCCCTCGCGGGGCTCGGTCCGCGAACACGCGGCCAGGCCGGGCACCGCCACGAGGGCGGCGGCGGTGACGCCGCCGACGCGCAGCGCGTCGCGGCGGCCCAGGCGGCCAAGGGGATTGGTGTTCCTCATCGTCTTCGTCTCCTCATCGTGAAACCAGGGTTGGCGGACGGCGCGGCGCTCCCTCCCGGCGGGGAGGAAGCGCCGCTTCCGTCGGTGCGTCGTACACGCCGTGCGTGGCCCAGAGACGGCCCCGGTCGGGGCGTGGAGCAGGGCGTCTCAGTACCCCCGGTCACGCGGGTCGCGTTGCAAGGACAGTTGCTGCGAACTCCGTGCCCATGATCGCTTCGGACTAACTGCGGTGGAATAGCACGTTATGCACTGGTTACCCCGCCGCCTGGCCGAGACCGGCCCCGTAACGATCGCGCCACGGAGTGGCCCGATTTGTCCTGGTTCCACTGTCGTGGTCTTCATTGACCGGCGGTTGCGCCGGGATCACACCGCGGTGAAATCGCGCGCGCCCAGGAACGCCGGACGCGGCTTGGCCGCGGCGAACGGCGCCACGCACGTGTTCTCGACGCTGTTGTAGACGACGAACACGTTGGCGCGCGGGTAGGGCGTGATGTTGCCGTTGGAACCGTGCATGCAGTTGGAGTCGAACATGATCGCGCCGCCGGCCGGGCCGGTCAGCACGTCGATCCCGTGCTGCTCGGCCAGGATGGACAGGCTGCCCTCGTCGGGCGTGCCGACCTCCTGGCGGGTGAGCGACTCGCGGTAGTGGTCTGGCGGGGTCTCGCCCACGCAGGACACGAAGGTCCGGTGCGAGCCCGGCATGATCATCAGCGAGCCGTTGTGCACGTGGTTGTCGGTGAGCGCGATGGAGATGCTGACCGCGCGCATCCGCGGCATGCCGTCCTCGGCGTGCCAGGTCTCGAAGTCGGAGTGCCAGAAGAAGTCGGTGCCCGAGAACCCCGGCTTGTTGTTGACCCGGCTCTGGTGGATGTAGACGTCGGAGCCCAGGATCTGGCGGGCGCGCTCCACGATCCGCGGGTCGCGCACCAGTTCGGCGAACACCTCGCTGATGCGGTGCACCTCGAAGATGGAGCGGACCTCCTGCGATCCGCGCTCCACCACCACGCGCTCGTCCGACCGGAGCCGGGGGTCGGCGCTGAGGCGGTGCAGCTCGGCGGTGTAGTCCGCCACCTCCGCCGGCGTGATCAGCTCCTCGATCTGGAGGTAGCCGCGCTCGTCGTAGCCGCGCAGCGCGGCGTCGTCCAGCGGGCCGGAGTCGGCGTCGCCCCACACGGCGCGGTCGCGGCGGTAGATCAGCGCGGGCGTGTGGTGCTTGCGGGACGGGTAGTCGTCCATGGTCGGCTGCTCGAATTCGGTGGTCAACACACTCATGGCCTTACCCCTGAGGGATTCGCTCCTTCGGTTGCTGCGGAGTGCGGCCCGCCGTCGCGGCGGGCCATTGGTCCTCTGGTCGCTGGGTGTTCCGCCGGTTTCTCCTCGCCCCCGTGTCCCCCGTCCCGCCGGGGGCTCGCGCCCCCGGGCCGGTGTGCCGCCGGCCGCCGCCCGTCGCCCCCGCGCGGGGGGGCCGGCCGGGCGGCGGGCGGGGCGCCCTGGCCGCCCCCGCCGCGCGTCCGCTAGCCCTTCGCCTCCTCGCCGTCCTCGGTCAGCAGCGGGTAGACCCCGTTCTCGTCGTGCACCTCGCGGCCGGTGACCGGCGGGTTGAACACGCACAGCACCCGGAAGTCGGTCTTGGGCCGCACCGTGTGGTGCTCGTGGCCGTTGAGGAGGTACAGGGTGCCCGGCGTGATGAGGAAGGTCTCGCCGGTGTCGTCGTTGGTGACCTCGGCCTCGCCCTCGATGCAGTGCACCAGCTCGATGTGGTTGGCGTACCACATGCTGGTCTCGGTGCCCGCGTAGAGGACGGTCTCGTGGAACGAGAACCCGACGCCGTCCTTGGCGAGGACGACGCGGCGGCTGCGCCAGGTCTCGGTCCTGACATCGGCGTCGGTTCCGTCGACGTCCTGAAGGCTGCGCACGATCAAGGTGCTTACTCCTCCTGGTTGCTTCATGGTGGGCCGGCCCGGAGGCGGCGCCCGGCACCCGCCGGGCCCCGGCCTCCGCACAGGCCATTGCGATGGTGGACTACCCGCTCAGGAGCGGGCATGATCACGCCGGAAGCGGCTCCTTCATCACGGCGCGCGCCGACTCGGCCATGATCGCCAGGCCCTGCTCCAGCTCCTCCTCGGTGGTGGTGAGCGGCGGCAGCAGCTTGGCGACCTCGTCCTCGGGACCCGAGGTCTCCAGCAGCAGGCCGCGCTCGAACGCCTCGCGGCTGAGCGCCTTGGCGGCGCCCTCGCGGTGCAGGACCAGGCCCCAGGCCATGCCCCGGCCGCGCACGTGCGCCTCCTCGGGACCCAGCTCGTCGGCGACCTCGCCCAGCCGGCGCTCGATCAGCGCGCCCTTGGCGGCGGTGGCGCGGGCCAGCGCGTCGTCGCGCCAGAAGGTCTCCAGCGCGGCGGTGCCGGTGACGAACGCCGGGTTGGGGCCGCGGAAGGTGCCGTTGTGCTCGCCGGGCTCCCACACGTCCAGCTCGCGCTTGAACAGGGTGAGGGCCAGCGGCAGGCCGTAGCCGCTGATGGACTTGGACACCGTGACGATGTCAGGGGTGATCCCGGCGTGCTCGAAGCTGAAGAACGGGCCGGTGCGCCCGCAGCCCATCTGGATGTCGTCGACGATGAGCAGCATGTCGTACTCGCGGCAGAGCGCCTCCAGACCGCGCAGCCACTCGGCGCCGGCGACGTTGATGCCGCCCTCGCCCTGGACGGTCTCCACGATCACGGCGGCGGGGGCGTCCAGGCCGCTGCCGCTGTCCTCCAGCAGGCTGCGCAGCCACAGGAAGTCGGGCGTCTGGCCGTCCATGTAGCCGTCGAAGGGCATCGTGGCGGCGTGGCTGAGCGGCACGCCCGCCCCGCCGCGCTTCATGGAGTTGCCGGTGACGGCGAGGGCGCCCAGGGTCATGCCGTGGAAGCCGTTGGTGAAGCTGATGACGGTCTCGCGGCCGGTGTACTTGCGGGCGAGTTTGAGGGCCGCCTCGACCGCGTTGTTGCCGGCCGGGCCGGGGAACTGCACCTTGTAGTCGAGGCCGCGCGGGGCCAGCACGATGTCGCCGAAGGCGGTCAGGAAGTCGCGCTTGGCCACGGAGTAGGCGTCGAGGCTGTGCACGACCGAGTCGGCCATCAGGTACTCGATGAGTTTGGTTTTGAGCACCGGGTTGTTGTGCCCGTAGTTCAGCGAGCCGGCGCCGGCGAAGAAGTCGAGGTAGGGGCGCCCCGATTCGTCGAAGATGTGGCTGCCCCGCGCCTCGTTGAAGACGACCGGCCAACTGCGGCAGTAGCTGCGGACTTCGGATTCGAGGCGGTCGAAGATCTCCATGGTGCTTCCTTCATTCCTCTCCCCCGGACCCGGGTCGCGGGTTGCCGGGCGAATGACGCACGGGGTTGTCGGGATCGTGGGTCGTTGCCGGAGTGGGTCCGCGGTGGTCAGGAGCCCGCCCGTCCCAGCGGGCCGATGCGGACCAGGTCCTCGTACTCGTCGTCCTCGGCGGCTTCGGCCGGGAAGTGCTCGGGGCGAAACAGCGGCGACCAGGCGGCCTCGCAGCCGCGGGCGCGGGCGAAGGAGGCGAACAGCGCGCGCGACGCGGCGTTGTCCGGCGTGACCGTCGCCTCCAGGTGGGTCAGTCCGCGCTCGGTGATGCGGTCGCCGACGTGGTCGATCATCCGGCGCGCCAGCCGCCGCCCGCGGAACGCCGGGTCCACCCCGACCTGCCACAGGAAGTAGGTGTCGGGCGCGTCGGGGCGGACGTAGCCGATGATGTAGCCGCGGGCCTGCCCGTCGGCGTCGCGCGCGATCACGCTGGTGGCCGAGAAGTCCCGCGTCCACAGCGTGTAGCAGTAGGGCGAGTTCAGGGCCAGGCCGGCGAGCCGGGCCAGGCGCCACAGGTCGGGTCCGTCGCCCAGGACCGGCGCGGCCAGGCGGACGCCGTCGTCGGCGCCGCCGGCTACAGCGGGTTCCGGCGCGGCCGGCGAGGGCGCGCTCGTCTGGTCGTCACGTGTTCCGTGGGGCACATGGCTCTGTTGGTGAGGCACGTTGTCGGAACATAGCGAACGTTCCTGAGCAGCGATTTCCGCAGATTCGCCGCAAATGTTTCAGCCATGTTGCGCCGGGTAGGTCCGTGGATTTGGCCGGGGGCCGTCACCTTGGGTGGTCGGCGCGGGGGCCGGGGGCGGCGCGGCGGGGGTGCGCGACACGCGGGTGCCACCAGGGGGTTCCGCCCCCTCGCGGCGGGGGCGCGGCGCGGCCGTGGGCGGAGCGTCTCACACGGGCGACCTGCGTGGCAACAGCCAAACATAGGGGTAGGCCCAGGGAATCTTAAGGGTGTCTTACATCACACCAATTCGGGTGAATCCTCGCGACATTCCCACCAGGCGACATAAACCCTGGGTGACGCAGGCCCGAAACCCGCGCCCGCACGGGCGGGAGTTCCGGCGGTTTCGGGGTAGCGGCGCCGCGACCATGGCGAACGCGGCACATCCGCCCCGCCCCGCACCCGCCCCGGGCGCGGCCCCTCACCAGGACCGCCGGGTTGATCCGGTGCTCCGAATTTTGGCAGACTCCCTGTAGTACGACCGCTCGTAGTACTACGATAGGTCGCATCAGCGGCGAAGGAGCCGGACCCCGGCCGAGCCGCGACCACATCTCGTCCCTCGCGCGGCCGCGGCCTCCGCCCCGCGCCGAGCGGACCGGCCAGGGAACGGAGGCTCCTGGTGAACCGCCTTTACCACGAGAGCGAGGACTGGGTCGAGCAGGGCGCGTGCCGCCAGTACGACCCCGAGCTTTTCTTCCCCGTCAGCACCACCGGGCCCGGGCGCGCCGACGCCGAACTGGCCAAGGCCGTGTGCCGCACGTGCCGGGTGCGCCAGGAGTGCCTGGACTGGGCGCTGCGCGCGGGCGAACCCCACGGCGTCTGGGGCGGCACCACGCCCGAGGACCGCCGCTACCTGCGCCGCGACCTGCTGCCCGCCGCATCCTGACCGCCGCCCGCCCGGGGTGCGGCGTGCACCGGGGCGCACGGCTCGGTTAGGTTCGGACTGGTGCGGCGCCGCGCGCGCCGGAGCGGCGGCGCGCCGCCGTCCCGACCGTGCTCCGCCCGCTCTGAGCGCCCCCGCGCCGCATCCGAACACCGCCCCGCCCACGGCCGCGCGCCGCACGGGGAGCCACCGGTGTGCGCCCGCCCGCGCCGGACGGGCCGCACACCCCCGCCCGGAAGGTGACCGACCCGATGAACCCCGCCGTCCCGCCCGCCCCCGCCCTCGCGTCCGCGCCCCGGCGCCGCGCCGCGCGCCGCCTGGCCGTGCTCGCCTCGGCCCTGGGCGCCGCCGCCGTACTCGGTGTCGGCGCCGCGCCCGCCGCCCTGGCGCACAACACGCTCATCGACTCCTCTCCCAAGGACGAGGCCGAGCTGGACACCGCCCCAGAGGAGGTGGTGCTCACCTTCAACGCCGACGTCGGCGAGGGCGCCAACGCGATCGTGGTGACCGGCCCGCAGGACGGCCGGACCTACCAGGACGGCGAGGTCACCGTCGACGGCGCCGAGGCGTCGGTGCCGCTGGGCGAACTCGACACCGCCGGCGAGTACACCGTGGCCTACCGGATCGTCTCCGCCGACGGCCACATCCTGGAGGACGACCTCACCTTCACCCTCTCCGAGGAGGCCGTGCCCGAGCCCAGCCCCTCGGCGGAGGACACGGCGGCCGCGCCGGAGGACGACTCCACCGGCTCCTCCGCACCCGCCGAGGAGTCCCCGGCCGCGACGGAGTCCGCCGACCCCCTGTCGACCTTCGGGCCGGTGGGCGCCGTGGTCGGCGGCATCGCGATCGTGGCGCTGATCGTCATCCTGCTCGTGCGCATGCGCCGCCGCCCCGGCCCCCCGGCCCAGGGCTGACCCGCGCACACGGCCCACACAGACGCGCATACGAACGGCGGCCCCCGGAGCGCTGCTCCGAGGGCCGCCGTTCGTATGCGCGGGGGCCGGCTACATGCGGCGGGCCAGCAGGATGCTGATGTTGTCGCGGCCCGAGGCGTCCATGGCCGCCTGCCACAGGGCGTGCACGGCGGCCTCGTCGCTGCCGGCCTCGGCGATGATGCGCTCCATGTCCTCCAGCGCCACCAGGTCGCTCAGGCCGTCGCTGCACATCAGCCACGTGCCGGGGTCGGGCTCGTGGTCGCGGCCGACGTGGGGCACCATCGCGGTGCTGCCGCTGCCGCCCAGCGACTGAGTGATGAAGTTGGTGGTCACCGGCTTGCCGTCGTCGGAGGGCGGCAGCGGCGGGGAGTCGTCCTGGGAGAGCTGGCGCAGCCGGGTGCCCTCCAGCCGGTAGGTGCGGGAGTCGCCCACGTTGAACCAGAAGTTGCCGTCGCCGTTGAGCAGCAGCCCGGCGACCGTGGTGCCCATGCCGGAGAACTCGGTGTGCTGGTTGGCGTGGTCCTTGATCTCCTCGTCGATGTTCTTCAGCAGCACGTCGACGTCGTCGGGGCTGAGCAGGCGCGGGCTCATCTCGGCCATGCGGTGCACGGCGTGCTCGGAGGCGATCTCACCCGCAGCGTGGCCGCCCAGGCCGTCGGCGACGGCGATCACCACCGGTTCGGTGAGCGGCAGGACGCAGCGCACCGGCATCGTCATGTTGGCGCTGGCGATGGTGAGCGCACCCATGACCACGGCGTCCTCGTTGGCCGAGCGAACAGCGCCCCGGTGCGTGAGGGCTGTGACAGTGACTTCCCCGCCGGCGACACCCATGCGCCCTAACCTCCTGTTTCAACGGCAGTACCTGCCGAACAGTCCCAAGCGGCGCCAAGCCGGACCGCGGCCAAGGCGCGTTGATCAAGCAACCGTATCGGGGGACCGCTGATCGTGGTCAAAATCCGCGTACATCATGGCGGAAATCGCCCCCATACGCAGTTCCTGTTCCGGTTCCCGCCTCCAAAGTACGGTTTCCTCGGCTCCGGAGGCGAGTATCCGCCCGCTCCGGCCACTCCCCACCGCCGTTTCCGTTGTTTTCGGTCAGACGGAGGCGCGGAGCACCTGCGCCACTTCCACCACGTCGCCGCTGCGGACCGCGCCGGCGGCCAGCCGCACCACCGCCGCCGCCACCTCCGCGTCGGTGTCGCGGCGCCCGGCCAGCAGCCCGCTGAGCCGCACGCCGCCGCGCCGGGCGTCCTCGGCGGCGGCGCGGCGCGCCGCGCGGGCGCCCCCGTTCACCGTGATCGCGGTGCCGGCGCCCGCCTCGGCGCCGGCCGGCCGGGAGCGCCCCGGCTCGGCCAGGACCGGTTCGGCCAGCACCACCGCCGCCGCGCCCTCGCCCAGCAGCGACCGCACGCCGCGCACCAGCCGCAGGCCGCGCGCCAGCAGGCTCTCGCGCGCCGCCGCGCGCGCGGAGGGCACGGCGCCGGCGGGGCCGGAGGGCTCGGGGGCGCCCTCGCACACCACCACCACGTCCACCGAGCCGAACTCCAGCAGGGTGTGGGCGGCGGCGGCGCGCACGTCGCGCTCGGTGCCGGGGTCGCAGTGGATCGGCAGCGCCCACGCCCCCAGGGACGACAACTGGCGGGCCAGCGCGCGGAGGGGGTCGTCGCCCGGCCCCTCCGCGGGCACGGCGCCCGCGCCCGGTCCGCGCCCGCCGGGCGCGCGGTCGGCCACGGCCACCGCCGCGCAGCCCTCCTTGGCCAGGGCCGTGGCCACGGCCCGCCCCGGTCCGCCGCCCCAGACGCCGCCCACCACCAGGGCGCGGCGCCCGGCCAGCCGCCCGGTGCCGGTGTAGCCGGGCAGGGGGTCGCCGGGCTCGCGGGGGCCGGCCCGCGCGTGGGGTGCCGGGGCTCGTTGCCGGGGTGGCCGCGCGGTCATGTGGGCCTCCGTCTCCGGTCCGGGCCGCACGGCCGCGGACCTGTGCGGTGTCGCGACACGGCGGTTGAGCGCCCGTGTTCGCCGTTCATCCGCCGTTCGCCTTGCGCCCACCCTGCCCCTGCCGATGGGGGCCAAACTCCGCGCGGCGGCGGGCGGCGGCGTCGGCGCACGTGGACCGGGGGTTGTGCCGCCGCCCGGTGTCTGGCACAATCAGTCGCGTTGGGTGTCTAAGACGCAGACACACCGACGTTCGCGCGCTCGCGCCGGGCCACCCTTTGGTGTCCGCGGACTTGCGAGCGCTTTTTCGTTTCCTCCCGCGAACGCTCAAGGTGTGATTCACATGCGTCTGGCCCAGCTTTTTTCTTATCCGGAGCAGCCACTCCCCGCGGAGTACCGACTCCCCTCTTCCACCCCCTCCCGCCGCGTGCCCGGTGTCCGGTGCCGCTCGCTCCGCCGCGCCCCGCGGCGGACGGCGCCGCTCCCCCGCGCCGCGCATGCCGGCTCCGCCGCGCCCGGCGCGGCACCGCACGCCATCGGCCCAGCACCCGCCTTCGTTCCGGGTCGTCGTCTCGCCATGAGGAGCCACACGTGAAGATCGCCATGGTCGTAGAGCACGCCAACCCGCTCCCCGCCCACAAGGGCGAGCCCTCCGGCGCCGACAGCGTCCACATCGCCGCGCTGTCCCGCCACCTGGCCAAGCTCGGCCACCGCGTCACCGTCTACGTCCGCCGCCAGGACCCCGAGCAGCCCGAGCGCGCCCGCATGGGGCGCGGCGTGAACGTCGAGCACCTGGCCGCCGGCCCCGCCCGGCCCCTGTCGGAGGACAACGCCGCCGAGCACACCGGCGCCTTCGCGGCGTTGCTGTCCGAGCGGATCGCCGAGGACACCCCCGACGTCCTCCACGCCGTCGGCTGGACCAGCGGCCTGGCGGCGATCACCGCCGCCAGCGGGGTCGACACCCCCGAGCCGCTGCCGGTCGTGCAGACCTTCCACTCCCTCAACGTCGCCGAGCGCCGCGCGGGGCTGGCCGCCCGCCCCGACCGCGCCCGCATCGAGGCCGCCGTCGCCGGCCGCGCCGACGCGGTGGTGGTCAACTCCGACGACCAGCGCTTCGAGCTCGCCCGCATGGGCGTGCCGCGCAACCGCGTGAGCGTGGTGCCCTTCGGCGTCGACGCCGACCAGTTCAGCCCCGAGGGCGCCACCACGGCCGAGACCTGGAGCCCGCGCAAGAAGGGGCGGACCCGCGTCGTCACCGTCGCCGACCTCTCCCACGGCGGCGCCGAGGTGCTGATCGACGCGCTGCGCCGGCTGCCCGAGGCCGAACTGACCGTCGTCGCAGGCCCGGCGCAGGTCGAGGTCCCCCTCAACGAAGACGCCCGCCGCCTGGAGCTGCACGCCAAGGAGGCCGGGGTCGAGGACCGCGTCGCCCTGACCGGCCCGCTGTCCCGCAAGGAGCTGCCGCGCCTGCTGCGCTCGGCCGACGTCTTCGTCTCCGGGGCCGCCTACGAGCCCTACGGCGGTGCGGTGGTCGAGGCCATGGCCTGCGGCCTGCCGGTGATCGCCCGCGGCACCGGCAGCGCGGCCCACGCCGTGGTGCACGGCACCACCGGCACCCTGCTGCGTGCCTCGCGGCCCGACGCCATCGCCCGCGCCGTGCGGACGATGCTGGGCGAGCCCACGATGTCCACGGCCTACGGGATCGCCGGCGTGGACCGCGCGGCCTCCCGCTACGCCTGGGAGCGCGTGGCCGGCGAGACCGAGCAGGTGTACCGGCGCGTGTGCCCCGAGCGCGAGGCCGAACTGCCCCGCGCGGCCGGCGCCGATGCCGACTAGAGTCCGTTCCGGCGGACGGCGCCGGGCCAGGGCGGGCGCCCCGGTCCACCGCTGGGGCCGAAGCAGTCCGACCAGACGCAGCAGCCGGCGGCGCCACCGCGCGTCCCGGCTGGGAGGGTGGCCCGGGGTGAGGTTATGACGTCGCACGTGGAGTCCGCGCGGCTGGACCGCGACGATCTCAGGGGGTTCGAGCACCACGCCGTGCTGTTCGACTCCGCCGAGCACCTGCGCCGCACCGTGGTGCCCCGCCTGCGCTCCGCGCTGGAGCGGGGCGAGCACACGGTGCTGGCCGCTTCGGACTCCACGCGCGACGTCCTGCTGGCCGAGCTGGGCGCCGCCGACGCGGCCCGCGTGCACGTGGCCGGGCACGCCGGGTTCTACGACGCCCCCGGCCGCACCTTGGCCGTGCTGCACCGGCGGGCGCGCGCCGAGCACCCCCGCCGGGTGTTGGTGGTGGGCGAGCCCCCGCTGCCGGTGAGCGAGCCCATGCCGCTGCGCGAGTGGCACCGGCTGGACTCCGCGCTGGGGGCCGCCCTGGCCGAGACCCGGCTGGGCATGCTGTGCCTGCACGATACCCGGGGCCTGCCCGAGGTGGTGCTGCGCACCGTGCGCCGCACCCACCCGGTGCTGCTCACCCCCGAGCGGGAGGTGGCCAGCCCCGACTACACCGACCCCGCCGTCTTCAACGCCGCCGACGTCCGCCGCCCGCTGCCCGCGCCCAGCGGCGCGGCGCTGCGCATGGCCATCACCGCCGACCTGGGCGCCCTGCGCGGCCGCTTCGCCGAACTCGCCGCCGATGCCGCGGTACCCCGCGAGCGGCGCGACGACCTGGTCCTGGCCGTGAACGAGCTGGCCGCCAACGTGGTCGAGCACGGCGGCGGGTCGGGCACCGTGGCGCTGTGGCGCAGACCGGGGTGGGTGGTGTGCGACGTCCTGGACCACGGCGGCGAGCTGCGCGACCCGCTCAGCGGCTACCACCCCGCCGACCCCTACAGCCCGCGCGGCTACGGCCTGTGGATCACCCGCCAGCTCTGCGACTTCATGGAGATCAGCGCGGCCGCGGGGGGGACGCTGATCCGGCTGCACCTGCGCGGCTGAGCCGGGGGCGGCTGAGCCCCGAGGGGGCGAGCCGAGAGGGGCGGAGCCGGGGCGGGACGTGCTCGGGTGTTTGGGTGCGCGGGCGCTTGGGTGCTCGGGCTCTTGGGTGCTCGGGCGCGCCGGAACCGGCGGCTCCGCGCGCGGGTCACCTCACGCCAGGACCGACTCCACCGCGTGGCCGGTGTCCTCCTCGATAGGGATGACCTGGTCGATCCCGGCGATCATGAACAGCCGCAGCACCGTGCGCTGGGGCGCCGACAGGGCCAGCCCGATGCCCTTGTCGCGGGCCTGCCGGAAGGACGACACCAGCACGCCGATGCAGCGGGAGTCGCAGAAGGTCACCTGGGAGAGGTCGATTACGACGCCCCGGTAGGAGTCGGGGTCGCCGAGAATGTCGTTCAGCACGTCGGCCAGCCCCGGGGACGTCACGGCGTCCAGTTCGCCCGCGGGCGAGACGACGACCACGTCGCCCTCGGCCCGCACCGGGATATCCGATGCCACAGTCATGCTCCTCGATACTCGCCGGGGGGGCGCTGCGCGCCGCAGAAAATCCGCTCACTCGCCGCCCAGCTCCCTGGTTCGGAAGCGCTGCGCGCCGGATCGCCGACCGCGCCCGCTCGGCGGGCCGGGGCCGGGTTCGCCCCCGCCGCACGCGCCGGTGCGTCGCACGGGGGTAATCCGCTGCGGTCAACACTAGCGGCACAACAGTAGGCGATACAGGATTCGGTCTTTGCCTTGACCACACTGATACGCCGCGCGCGCGGGCGATGCGGTACGCGTCACACACCTGCCCGCCAACACGTGACCAAGGTCCTGAGTGCGAGGCGAGGTAAGCGTTTTCCGATCGGTGGGGTGGATGGTGAGGGTGGCGACGGGGCGCCGACGGCGGCGGATGGTCCGGGCAGGCGGCGATCGAGTCGCGGGACGGATGGCGGAGGGGGCGACGGGGGCGGCGACGGCAGCGGGCGGCCAGGGCGGGCGGTCACCGGACAGCGGGGCGGGTGCCAAGGTGACGACGGGGCACCAACGGCAGCGGGTGGCCCGGCAGGCGGTCACCGGTCAGCGGGGCGGACGGCCGGGGTGGTGACGTGGGCGGCGACGGCGGCGGAGGGTTCGGGCGCGCGGTGATCGGACCGCGCACCAGCGGTTGAGGTAGGTGACGAGGCGGCGGGGGCTGGGGGCTCGCGGGCGCCGGATCCGTCGTTCGCCCCGGTTGGCGACTCCCGGCTCGTTCGCAAACCGGGCAAGTCGGTCACCGCCCCCCGAAAATCTCACATGGTGAGACGAAAACAGCCTCTTTCACCACGAGGTGCGGCTTTCCATTGCCCTTCTGAACGGTAGAGCACTTTCATTGGCCCCAGAATCAGGCATAGCAGACATAAGGGCGCCCATCCTGCCCCGAGCATCTCACCATGTGGACGCTCAGGTCCTCCACAAGCCCTTCCGGGGCCGTCGGGACCGACTTTGTCAGCGACAAACCGGGCAAACCATGAGGAATCGCGGCGCCGAGCGCAGACGAGATGCGAGTTCTGTTCACCCGCCCCCTCCACCGGCCACCCGGAGCGGAGACCAGGCCATGGACCCCCGCCGCGCCCGTCGCCCACCCCGGCCACCCGCCCTGCTGACCGATGACCGCCCGTCCGGACCCGCGCCGCCGTCGCCGCCCCGCCGCTACCTCAACCATCCGCCCTGCTGACCGATGACCGCCCGTCCGGACCCGCGCCGCCGTCGCCGCCCCGCCGCTACCTCAACCATCCGCCCTGCTGACCGATGACCGCGCGCCCGAGCCCTCCGCCGCCCTCGCCGCCCACCCCGACCACCCACCCCGCTGGCCGGTGACCGCCTGCCTGAGCCGAGACCCAGGACAGGACCAGCACCAGGACCAGGACCAGGGCCAAACCCAGGTACACGTCTGCCGGCGCTCTAGCGGCTGCCGCCCGTGTCGGCGTGCTGGGCGTGTTCGGCCACCAGGCTGCGGGCGACGTCGGCGACCTTGAGGCGGTTGCGTTGGGCGACCCGGCGCAGCTCCTCGAACGCCTCGGCGGCGTCGCATCCCCGGGCGTGCATGATGATGCCCTTGGCCTGGTCGATCACCGCGCGCACGGTGATGGCGCGGCGCATGTGGGCGGCCTCGCGGGCGACGTCGGTGTAGCGGTCGGCGCTGTGCAGGGCCGACGCCGCGTGCTCGGCCAGCAGCGCCACCACCGGGGTGACGACCGCCTCGTCGAACGAGTCGGGGCGCACGGCGTGCACCCCGAAGGTCACGACCTCGCCCTCCAACTCGGAGGGGAAGGTCACCGAGGAGCGGTCGCCGCACTGCACGGCCATGCTGGTGTAGTTGGGCCAGCGGTTTTCGCGCAGGACGTCGCCCACGGCCACCGGCCGCATGTCGCGCACGGCCTCGACGGTGGGTCCCTCGTCGGTCGTGTACTGGTGCTCGAAGGCGGTGGCCAGATCGGGGTGGGAGGCGCCGTAGTCGACCACCACGTGCCGCCCGGCCGCGGGCGCGGAGTCGGCGCCGACGTCGCGCCAGATCACCACCAGCGCCGCCGAGCAGCCGGGCACGGCGCGGGCCGCCGCAGCGCTCATCTGGTCCAGCGCCCGTTCCGGGGTGGCGTTCTCGGCCTGCCCCAAGGCGCCGATCTCGCGCGCGAGGCGGTCGACCCACATGAGCGGAGTCCCCTTTCGGCTGTCGGCTTCCGGTGGTCGGTTTCCGGTCGTCGGCTTCCGGCGGCGGAACCTCGCGCGGCCGTCCGCACGTCTCCACGGTAGCCCTGATCTCGATGGGGCGGTCCATGCGTTAGCGTCGTCCGGGGGCCGCCGCCCGAGGGCCGGCCCCGGCCATCGTCAGTCGGGAGTGAGCGTGCCGGAGAACCTCGCCGAGTTGCAGCGTGAGATCACCGAGTTGAGCGACCGCGTCGCCGCGCTGCGCAGCACGCAGGCCATGTACCCGGGCGACGCCGCCGGCACCGCCGAGGCCGCGCTGGCCGAACTCGGGTTCGCCGAGGAGCTGCTGAAGGACTGCGGCCGCCGGCTGGCCGAGGCCGCCGAGACCGCCGCGCCGCGCCGGGGCAACGGCGACGACGAGCGCGCCCTGCTGCGGGCGGTCTTCGCCGAGCTGACCGTGCCGGTGGTGCTGCTGGACCACGAGGGCTACATCCGGCGCATCAACACGATCGGCGCCGAGCGGCTCGGCAGCACGCCGGGCTACCTGTCGGGCAAGCCGTTCTCCAACTTCGTGGACCTGCGCCGCCGCGCGGCCATGCGCTCCTGGCTGGCGGCCGTGCTGCGCAACGGGGAGTCGGCGTCGTTCGACTCCCGGCTGGCCCAGCGCGGGTGGGCCGAGGACGTGCACGTGACGCTGACCCGCCTGGAGGTCTCCACCGAGGCCGCGCCGATGGTGCTGGTGGTCATGTCGCCGCCGCTGAACGCCGCCGAGGACGACGGCCCCGCACCCCTTGAGGCCGAGGTCGAGGACCAGGTGGTCGTGCTGGCGGCGCGCCGGCTGGACGTGCTGACGCGGATGACCCGGCTGCTGCTGGCCAGCGCCGGGCCGGGCGGCGGCAAGGGGCCGCTGGCGCTGGAGGAGGCCGCCGCGCTGCTGGCCGACTCCTACGCCGACTGGGTGGTGGTGGACGTCTGCGACATGCCCGACAGCGCCGACCGGCCGCGCCGGGCCGTGGTGTCGGGTCCGCCCGGGGAGGACGCCCAGCACGACCTGCTCGCGGCCCTGGACCCCAGCGACTCCGAGATCCCGGGCACGGTGCTGGCCAGCGGCAAGTCGGTGCTCAACCAGCTCATCGAGGACGAGACCGTGCTGGGCCGGGCGCGCACCGGCGCGCCGGTGCTCAGCGCGCTGGGTGCGGGGTCGCTGATGTGCGTGCCGCTGCGCGGCAGCCGGGGGGTGCGGGGCGCGGTGACGCTGATCCGGCGGAGCAACCGGGGCTCGTTCCGGCTCGCCGACCTGGGGCTCATCGAGGAGATCGGCGAGCACATCGGGCTGGCGCTGCCGCCGCGCGTCGCCGAGTAGGGCGCGCGTCGGGGAACGCGCGGCCGCGTCCTTCCGGTCGGGAGCGTCGTCGGTCTCAACCCCCCACCGAGGTCGGGGGCGCTCGCGGCTGTCCGGGCGACCGCCTGGGCGAGGCCGCCCGGCTCTCGGCCGAGCCGGGCGGCGACATGGACCTCGGCGGGCCGAGGCCGGCGACGCCGTTCCTCCGGCTCGGCCTGGTCGACGGGTTCCGGTTGCTCGTCCACCCGTGTGCTCGTCCACCCGTGTGCTCCTCCGCCCCGTGGTGCTGGGCGGCGGCCTGCCGGTTCCCCCGCTGGAGGGCGGATGCGGCCTCCAGCGGGGGGAACCGGGTGTGTCGTTCGGTGCGGTGTACCCGGCCTACCGGTGCGCCGCCGACTGACCGGCCGCCACGCCGCGGGCGGTGTGCCGCGGGCCGTAGGAGAGTCGGCGCAGCACCCACTCCGCGGGGCCGCGGATCCCGGCCCGGCGCAGCACGTCGGCGAGGACGACCGTCGCCACCCAGACACCGACGCCCATCGCGACCGCCGCCGTCCCGTTGACGCGCACCGCGAGGTCGAGCATGTAGGGGGCGAAGAGCACGATCCAGGCGACGGACTGGAGCAGGTAGGAGGTCAACGACCGCTCCCCGCACGCGGCCAGCGCCGTGGCCACCGGCCCGCGCCGTGCGCCCATCCGGGCCGCTATCAGGGCGATGAGGGCGGCGTAGCCGAACCCGCCCGCGTAGCCGGTGAGCATGAACGCCCACCCGGTGACCGCCGCCGCAGCGGGGCCGCCGTCCCACACGCCGGCCGAGATGAGCGCGTAGGGCAGGCCGCCGATGACGCCGACCGGGATGCCGATGGCGGCCGTGCGCACCAGCAGCGCGCGGTTGCGCTCCGACGCGGTCATCAGGTTGCGGCGGGCCGCCCAGACGCCGACGAGGAAGGGGAACACCGACGTGACGAGCAGCAGCGGGGCCATGGCCGGCCAGGTCATCGCGCGGGTGACGATGTCGGTCAGGGGGTGCGCCAGGACCTGGGTGTCGCCCTCGACGTCGGCCACCAGCAGGTTGTTGACCAGTGTGTAAAGGCCCGTTCCGCCGACGGCCCACACGGCGCCCCAGGCGAGGAGGCGGCGGTCGCTGCGGACCAGCATCCCGGCGAACATCAGCGCGATGAGGCCGTAGACGGCGAGGATGTCGCCGAAGAACAGCAGGAGGGTGTGCAGGATGCCGAACACGAACAGCCAGCGCCCCCGGCGGCGGATCAGCGAGCGGACGGTCGGCCACGAGTCGCCCTGGGCGGTCCGGCGCGCGTAAATGCTGGCCAGTCCGTAGCCGAAGAGGGCCGCGAACATCGGGTAGCCGCGGCCCTCGCCGAAGGCGAGGACCACCACCGAGGTGACCGTGTCGACCGCGCTCGACGGGGCGGCGCCGCCGTGGGCGAGGCCGTGCAGGATGTGGGCGTGGACGACGGCGATGACCAGCAGCATGACGCCGCGGGCCAGGTCGGGGGCGAGGGACCTCTCGGCGGCGGTCACGGCTCCGCGTGGGGCCGCGACGGAGGTGGGAGGCATGCGGGGGTACCTTTCCGGGGAGTCCGCGGGACGGCGGACCGGATAAGAAACACTGACGTATCTAATCTAGCACAATAAGAAACGCTGGCGTATCTCAAAGGTGCATCATAGAATACGTTGGCGTATCTAGAAGAGTGGCGGACAGGTGAGTGACGACGGCGCGGTACGGCGCCCCGGTGCGACCCGGCGGCGCGGCGAGGAACTGGTGCACGCCATCCACGACGCGGCGATCGAGGAGCTGCTCGCGGTCGGCGTCGACCGGATGACGATGGAGGGCATCGCCCGGCGGGCGGCCACGGCCAAGACCTCGCTCTACCGGCGCTGGCCGTCGCCGCACGAAGTCCTCGTCGACGCCTTCCTCCGCGTCTTCCCCCAGGAGGAGCCCTCGCCGTCGACCGACGACCTGCGCGGCGACCTGGTGCGGGCACTGCGGATGATGCGCGACTGGATGTCCTCCCTGGGGGCGCGCGCGGTCGCCGAGGTCGTGACCGCGCGCGACCGCCACCCCGAACTGGTCGAGGCGGTCTACGCCCGCGTCTTCGGCGAGCGCGGCGGCCGTTTCACACAGACCGTCCTGCTCCACTACGCCGAGCACGGCGTGGTCGACCCCGCGCGGCTCACCCCGGTCGTCCTCGACATCGGGGAGGCGCTGATCATCAAGTACGGCCTCGACCACGACCACTCCGTGCCGCCCGACGACGCCTACATCGACGCCGTCGTGGACCAGGCGATCCTGCCCGCACTGGGCCTGCCGCCCGGCGGCGACTGACCCCGGCCGGCCGGCGCCGGACCGGGCGGCGCCGGACCGGGCGGCGGCACGGGTCCGCCGGTGCCGGAGGCGGCCGCGCCGCCGGCGACCGGGCGCGCCCGGCCACCCCGGCGCGGACGGGCGCCCTTGGCCCCCTTTACACGGCGCGGCGCGCGGACTAACTTAACGTCGCAGTAACTTACCGTCCGGTAGGCGCGCGGATTCCGGCGGAGGCGCGACCGCCCCCGCCCGCCTGCCACGACCCCCTTCTCTCCCCCTCTCCCCCCGCCCCCGATCCCCCGCCCCCCCTCCGGCCCGCCCTCGGGGCCGGACGTCGCGTCCGAGGTGCCCATGCCCCCTGTCCGCGCCCTCGCGGCGAGCGCGCTCGCCGCACTACTCCTCGTGTCCGCACCAGCACTGCCCGCACACGCCGACACCACCCAGGCCGTCCCCGCCGGGGTCGACGTCGACTACCGGGCCATCCCCGGCTCCGGCGGCGTCAACCTGGCCGCCATGGTCATCACCCCGCCCGGCGACGGCCCGCACCCGCTGCTGGTCATGCCCGCCGCCTGGTCCACCAACAACCTCCTCTACGTGGGCGCCGCCCACCGCCTGGCCTACGAGTCCGGCTACCAGGTGATCAGCTACACCTCGCGCGGGTTCTGGGACTCCGGCGGCGAGGTCGAGGTCGCCGGCCCCGCAGACGTCGCCGACGCCAGCGCGGTGATCGACTGGGCGCTGGCCAACACCGACGCCGACCCCGAGCGGATCGGCATGGCCGGGATCTCCTACGGCGCCGGGATCAGCCTGCTCACCGCCGCCGCCGACGACCGCGTGCGCGCCGTCGGCGCCATGAGCGGCTGGTCCGACCTCGCCGAGTCGATCTACTCCAACGAGACCATCAGCTACCAGGCCGTGGAGCTGCTGCTGGGCTCGGCCAACCTCACCGGGCGCCCCGGCGCGGCGCTGCGCGAGATGGAGGAGGAGTACCGGCGCGGCAACGTGCAGCCGGCCCTGGAACTGGCCCCCGAGCGGTCGGCCGCCACCAAGATCGACGCCATCAACGCCAACGGCACCGCCGTCATGATCGGCCACGCCTGGAACGACGGCATCTTCCCGCCCGGCCAGCTCACCGACTTCTACACCGACCTGACCGGCCCCAAGCGCCTCATGCTCTCCCCCGGCGACCACGCCACCCCCGAGGCGTTCGGCGCGTTCGGCCTGCCCAACGAGACCTGGGCGTCGCTGACCCGCTGGTTCGACCACCACCTGCGCGGCGTCGACAACGGCGTGGACGCCGAGGCGCCCGTCCGCGTCAAGCCCAACAACGGGCGCGGCGACTGGGCGGCCTACCCCGACTGGGAGTCGGTGACGGCCCAGGAGACCACCCTGCACCTGGGCCGGCCCGAGCGCACCTGGACCAACTGGCAGTCCACCGGCGGGCTGGAGACCGCGCCGGAGAACGGGTGGGAGTACACGGTCAACGCCGGCGCCGGCACCACCGCCGAGAGCGGCACGCTGTTCCTCTCCGGCGCCCTCCAGCAGTTCGCCGACATCCCCACCGGGGTGTCGCTGCCGCTGGTCAACCGCAGGAACGCCGGGGTGTGGACGGGCGCCCCCTACGCCGAGGGCGTGCGGGTCAGCGGCGCGCCCCGGGCGCACCTCACCGTCACGCCCACCGCCGAGGAGCAGTCGCTCTACGTCTACCTCTACGCGGTGAACTCCCGGGGCACCGGGGCGCTGATCACCCACGAGCCCTACACGCTGCGCGAGGCGCGGCCCGGTGAGCCGGTGGCCGTGGACGTGGAGCTGGAGCCGGTGGTGTGGGACGTCCCCGCCGGGCACCGGCTGGCCCTGGTGGTCGACACCAAGGACGCGCGCTACGTCAACGAGACCGAAGCGGGCGACCAGGTGGTGTTCGGCTCGCCCGAGGACGACCCCGCGACGCTGGTGGTGCCCACCGCCTGAGCGGCGCGCGCGGCCTTCCGCACACCCGCGCACCCCCACCGTCCGCCCGCACGACCACTCCGCACACGCGGAAAAGGGGCGGGGGCGCCGGCCGCACCGGCGCCCCCGCCCCGCGTTCGTCCGGCCCCGGGCGGCGGCGGGGGCGCCGCGCCCGGCTGTGCCCAAGCGGCCGCTAGGAGCGGCGCATGAAGTAGACGAGCAGACCGATCATGGCGATGGCGCCGATGAGGATCACACCGACGACCACGGCGGCGATCACGATCATGGTCTGGCCGCCCTCCTCGGCGGCGCCGGTGGAGGGCGGGGCCTCCGCGCCGGAGTCCTCGGTGGCGGTGTCGGTCGGCGCCTCGGTGGGGACGGCCTCGCCGGTCACGGTCACGGTGGCCAGGGCGTCGGTGGTGACGTCGGGCACGCACACGGTGGTGGACGGGCCCATGCTCTGGTTCACGTAGATCGTGATGTTGCCCGGGGCGACGGTGATCTCGCCGGGGGCGGTCGGCGTGAACGTGCCGGTGAGCGCGGTCTCGTCGAAGGTCTCCTCGTTGTTCTCACCGAAGGGACCGGACGCGTCGATCTCGGCGCTGGCGGTGGCGGACGGCGCGGCCTCGCCGCCGAGCTGGACCTCGGCGGTCAGCGTGCCCTCGGTGATCTCGCCGCCGGAGGTGTACATGTAGTAGTTGTAGTCGTCCGGCTCGACCTGGAACTGGACCTCCTGGCCGACCTCGGCCTCGGGCTGCGCGCCGACCCAGACGTTGATGTCCATGGTCTCGGTGAGCGTGGAGTCGTCCTGGTCGGTGCAGGTGTAGCTGTAGGTCGCCGAGGTGCCGTCGACCGTGTCCGCCCACACGGCCGTAGTGCTGAGGGAGTATCCCAGGCCCAAGCTGATCGCGGCGAGGCCGAAGGCCGTGCGGGACATCGTACGGGACACGGTTGTCGCTCCAAGGAGTCCGATGGATGAGGGCATGTGCGGTTTGCGCGGGACCGCGGCGGGATCCGGTGTCGGGGGGCCGGAGTCTCGGGGCCGCTGTCGCGGGTAGGGGTTTATCGATGCGAGGGCGTCCGGGAGGCTACCGCGCGCGTCGCAGCGGGCCATGCGGCTCATCGATGTGCAGCAACATGCTAGATGAACGGATTGCCCTCAACTGGGGCGTTTCACCCTTTGTTACAGACACGAGACCGCCTGGGTACAGCATCGCCGCTGAGTAGCGCCCCTTTGTGCCCCTCTATGGCAGATAGGACGCCGCCCCGCGCGGTCCGGTTCCCAGGGATTCGCACGGCGGCCGCCGCACCCGCCCCGCGGGGAACCGCGCCACACACGACCGGCCCGGTCCCGCGGACGGGACCGGGCCGGGCCAGACCAGGCCGAACCGGCGGCGCCGCTACTCCGGTCCGCGCAGGGCGTCCACCAGCGTGGTGAGCTGGGCCAGCGAGCGGTCCAGGTCGCGCACCGCCTCCACCGTCCGCGGGTCGGAGTCCAGTTCGTCGGCGACGATCCGCTCCCGCAGCTTCTCCAGGCTGGAGTTGAGGTCGGCCACCCGCCGGGACAGCTGCGCCGCCACCGGTGCGGCGGACTCCCCGGTCTCGGCGGCCAGGTCGCGCTGGAGCATCAGCGACTGCGTGCGCAGCCGCTGCTTGACCTGGTGCAGCTCCACGAACACCTCGACCTTGGAGCGCAGCACCCACGGGTCGAACGGCTTGGTGAGGTAGTCGATGGCCCGCGCGGCGTAGCCGCGGAAGACCCGGTGCCGGTCGATCCCCACACCGGTGAGGAAGATGATCGGCACGTCCTTGGTCTTCTCGCGCTGCTTGATGTGGGAGGCGGTCTCGAACCCGTCCATCCCCGGCATCACGACGTCGAGCAGGATGACGGCGAACTCGTCCTCCAGCAGCGCCTTCAGTGCCGCCTCTCCCGAGTTCGCGCGCACCAGGTTCTGGTCCAGGGAGGTCAGGATCGCCTCCAGGGCCGTGAGGTTCTCGTCGCGGTCGTCCACGAGGAGGATGTTGGCCTTCTGCGGCACGTCTACTGCTCCTGCTCCTTGTCCGTGCTCTGCGGGGATCCGCCACCATCCAACCACTTGCGGATCACGTCGAGCAGGTGGTCGAGGTTGACCGGCTTGGTGACGTAGTCCGACGCGCCCGCCTTGAGGCTGCGCTCGCGGTCGCCCTGCATGGCCTTGGCGGTCAGCGAGATGATCGGCAGGTCGGCGAACTGCGGCATCTCGCGGATCGCGCGGGTGGTGGCGTTGCCGTCCAGCTCCGGCATCATGATGTCCATCAGCACCAGCTCGACGTTCTCGTTGGCCTCCAGCTTCTCGATGCCGGCGTGGCCGTTGTCGGCGTAGTGCACCTTCAGCCCGTGCGCCTCCAGCGCGCTGGTCAGCGCGAACACGTTGCGGATGTCGTCGTCGACGATCAGCACCTCGCGCCCGGCCAGCGCGGCGTCGCGCGCGGGGTCGTCCACCGCCTCGGAGTCCTGCTCGCCGCCGGAGTCCGCGCGGTCCGGGGCGGGCGCCAGCGCCGGCACCGAAGCGGAGTCCGGCTCGGCCGGGGCCTCGGGCTGCTCGGCCGCCGGGGCGGCGGGCTCCTCCACCGGGGCGAGGTCGTCCTCCGCGTCGGTGATCTCGGCGGGGACCTCGGTCAGCGGCTCGATGTCGGCGCGCTCCTCGACCAGCCCGCTCACCGCCGGGCGCATCGGCTCCTCCATGCGCCGCGCGGTGCCCTCGGGCACCCGCACCGGCAGCAGCAGGGTGAACGTGCTGCCCTCGCCGTGGACGCTCTGCACCCGGATCTCGCCGCCCAGCAGGCGCGCGTAGTTCTGGCTGATGGACAGCCCCAGCCCGGTGCCGCCGAAGCGGCGGCTGGTCCCGCCGTCGCCCTGGTGGAACGCCTCGAAGATCACCTGCAACTTGTCGTCGGGGATGCCGATCCCGGTGTCGGCCACCGAGAACGCGATGATCTCCTCGTTCTCGCCGAACATGTCGAGGTCGGCGTCCTCCAGCGCCCACGCGGGCTCGATGAGCAGCCGGACCTCGCCGGCGGGGGTGAACTTCACCGCGTTGGACAGCAGGTTGCGCAGGATCTGCTGGAGCCGCTGCTCGTCGGTCCACAGGTGGCTGGGGATGTCGGGCGAGACCTCCACCCCGAAGGCCAGCCCGCGCTCGGCGGTCATCGGCCGGAAGGTGGCCTCGACGTAGTCGACCAGCTGGCTGATGGAGACGTCGGAGGGCTGGACCTCGGCGCGCCCGGCCTCGACCTTGGCGAGGTCGAGGATCTCGTCGATGAGCTGGAGCAGGTCGTTGCCCGCCTTGTGGATGGTCTGGGCGAACTCCACCTGCTTGGAGGTGAGGTTCTGCTCGCTGTTGTCGGCCAGCAGCCGCGCCAGGATCAGCAGGCTGTTGAGCGGCGTCCGCAGCTCGTGCGACATGTTGGCCAGGAACTCCGACTTGTACTTGGAGGAGACCTGGAGCTGGTGGGCGCGGTCCTCCAGCGAGCGGCGCGCCCGCTCGATCTGCCGGTTCTGCAACTCGATGGCGCGGTTCTGGCTGGCGAGCTGGCCCGCCTTGCTGTGCAGCTCGGCGTTCTTGCGGCGCAGCTCCTCCTGCTGGCGCTGGAGTTCGTTGGAGCGCTCCTGGAGCGCGTTGGTGAGCTGGCGCGACTGGAGCAGCAGGTACTCGGTCTTGGAGTTGGCCAGGATGGTGTTGACCGTGGTGCCCAGCTGCGCCACGAACTGGCGCAGGAACGACAGGTGCACCTCGCGGAAGCGGCCGTAGGAGCCCAGCTCCACCACGCCCAGCACCCGGCCCTCCGAAAGGATCGGCAGGATGACGATGCTCAGCGGCTCGGCCTCGCCCAGGCCCGAGCCCACCCGCACGTACCCGCTGGGCACGTTGTGGATGATCAGCTCCTTCTTCTGCGCGATGACCTCGCCCACCAGGCCGGCGCCGGCGCGCACCCGGCGGCGGCGCTCGTCGGGCTGGTAGCCGTAGCTGCCGTAGAGGAGGAAGTTCTCCTCGTCGTCCTGGTCCTCGGGCAGGAAGCAGGCGCCGTGCTGGGCGTCGACCAGCGGCGTGACCTCGGTCATGATCAGGCGCGCCAGCTCGTTGAGGTCGCGGTGGCCCTGGATGCGGCCGGAGATCTTGGCGAGGTTGCTCTTCAGCCAGTCCTCGTCGCGCTGGGCGGCGGTGGTCTCGCGCAGGTTGCTCACCATCAGGTTGATGTTGTCCTTGAGCTGCTGCATCTCGCCGCGGGCGTCGACCTGGATGTTCTGGGTGAGGTCGCCGCGGGTGACCGCGCTGGCGACCTCGCCGATGGCGCGCACCTGGGTGGTGAGGTTGCCGGCCAGCTCGTTGACGCTGTCGGTGAGCTGCTTCCAGGTGCCCGACACGCCCTCGACCTTGGCCTGGCCGCCGAGCTGGCCCTCGCTGCCGACCTCGCGCGCCACCCGGGTGACCTCCGTGGCGAACGCCGAGAGCTGGTCCACCATGGTGTTCACGGTGTCCTTCAGCTCCAGGATCTCCCCCTGGGCGTCCACGGTGATCTTCTTCGACAGGTCGCCGTTGGCCACCGCCGAGGTCACCTGCGAGATGTTGCGGACCTGCGTGGTGAGGTTCTGCGACATCGAGTTGACGTTGTCGGTGAGGTCCTTCCAGATGCCCGACACGCCCTTGACGTCGGCGCGGCCGCCCAGTCTGCCCTCGGTGCCGACCTCGCGGGCCATGCGGGTCACCTCGTCGGCGAACGCCGAGAGCTGGTCGACCATCACGTTGATGGTGTCCTTCAACTCCAGGATCTCGCCCTTGGCGTTGACGGTGACCTTCTTGGAGAGGTCGCCGCGCGCCACGGCCGTGGTGACGGTGGAGATCTGGCGCACCTGGTGGGTCAGGTTGTTCGCCATGGAGTTGACGTTGTCGGTCAGGTCCTTCCACACGCCCGAGACGCCGCGCACGTGGGCCTGGCCGCCCAGCGTTCCCTCGGTGCCCACCTCGCGCGCCATGCGGGTGACCTCGCTGGCGAAGGACTCCAGCTGGTCCACCATCGTGTTGACGGTGTCCTTCAGCTCCAGCATCTCGCCCTGGGCGTCCACCGTGATCTTCTTGGAGAGGTCGCCCTTGGCGACCGCGGTGGTGACCTGGGAGATGTTGCGGACCTGGTAGGTCAGGCTGTTGGCCATCGAGTTGACGTTGTCGGTGAGGTCCTTCCAGATGCCCGACACGCCCTTGACGTTGGCGCGCCCGCCCAGCTTGCCCTCGGTACCGACCTCGCGGGCCACGCGCGTGACCTCGTCGGCGAAGGACTCCAGCTGGTCGACCATGGTGTTGACCGTGTTCTTGAGCTGGAGCATCTCGCCCTGGACGTCCACGGTGACCTTGCGGCCCAGATCGCCGCGCGCCACCGCCGTGGTCACCTGCGAGATGTCGCGCACCTGGTTGGTGAGGTTGTCGGCCATGGAGTTGACGTTGTCGGTCAGGTTCTTCCAGATGCCCGACACGCCCTTGACGTTGGCGCGCCCGCCCAGCTTGCCCTCGGTGCCCACCTCGCGGGCCACCCGGGTGACCTCGTCGGCGAAGGAGTCGAGCTGGTCGACCATGCCGTTGACGGTGTCCTTGAGCTGGAGCATCTCGCCCTGGACGTCCACGGTGACCTTGCGGCCCAGATCGCCGCGCGCCACCGCCGTGGTGACGTCGGAGATGTCGCGGACCTGCGCGGTCAGCCGCGAGGCCATCTGGTTGACCGCCTCGGTGACGTCGCGCCAGGCGCCCGAGATCCCCTCGACCTTCGCGCTGCCGCCCAGCTTGCCCTCGGTGCCCACCTCGCGGGCCACGCGGGTGACCTCGTTGGTGAACCCGGTCATCTGGTCGGTCATGCGGTTGACCGAGGTGGCCAGGCGCAGCAGGTCGCCGTGCAGCGAGCCGTGCCGGCTGGTGAGGTCGACCCGCTGGGACAGGTCGCCGTTCGCGACCCCCTCCAGGATCTGGGCGACCGAGGTGACCGGCTGGCTCACCTCGTCCAAAAGCTGGTTGAGCGCGCGCACGCTCTTGCCCCACGCGCCGCGCGCGGGGCTGACCGCGATGCGCTCGTTGAGGCGGCCCTCGCTGCTGACGACGCCGCCGACCCGCTGGAGTTCGCTGCTGAGCTGCTCGCAGTGGTCCAGGACCTCGTTGAAGACCGACGCGACCTCGGCGGCCCGGCCCTCTCCCCGCGGGTGCAGCCGTACACTGAAGTCGCCGTCGCGCATGCTGTAGAGCGCGCGCAGCAGCTCGTCGAGCTGCGCCTCCTGCTTGTCCGGTGCCTGGGTGGCCTCGGGCATCGTCCCCTCCTCTTGGCCTCTACGGCTCAGCGCGGCGTCTCGGGCGGGGGCTGCCGGGTGCCGCACCCACGGGCGGTGGTTCCCGCCTGGCAGTATCGTCGTGGCGGGGCTGCCGTCGACGCACCGTACCGTGATGCGTGAGGGCCTCACCAGACATCGGCCGAGACAGACCGCGATGCTTCAGGTTATGCGGCCTGCCCACGCTATGGATGAACGTTCTGACATCATGACTTCGTCACCCTTTCCCGTCACCACCCCACCCGAGGCGCGCCGCTCGGGCCTCGCCGCCGTCGGCACCGGGGGGAACGCGGGGGACTACGCCGAGGAAACGCTACGGCCGCACGATGCCATCTGAAACGCTGAAAACCGCCCGCCGCGAGTTCTCCCCCGCCCCCGAGACCGCGGGTGAGGCCCGCGACTTCGTCCGCGAGACCCTGGCGTCCTGGGGTGCCGAGCGCTCGGCCGACGACATCGTCCTGCTGGTCAGCGAACTGGTGACCAACGCGGTGGTGCACGCCGAGAGCGTGCTGGAACTGGTGGTGCGGCGCCTGCCCTCGGCCGTCGAGGTGGTGGTGGCCGATCGCGTGCCCGAGCGCGCCGTGCCCCAGGCCGGGCCGCTGGCCGTGGACACCTCCCCCTCCGCCGACCCCGGCCGCAGCGGCGGCCTGGGCCTGGCGCTGGCGGCGGCGCTGGCCACCAGTTGGGGTGTGAGCTACAGCAAGGACGACAAGGCCGTCTGGTTCCGCATGCAGGAGGACGCGCCCGCCGAGGAGGACGGCCCGGCCCTGGCGCCGCCGCTGCCGGTGCGCCCGCAGCGCCGCCGCCCGCCCAAGCCCAGCCCGTGGGCGGCGCTGGACGCCGCGCTGGCGGCGCGGCTGGCCCTGCCCGACCTGCTGGACCGCACGGTGGAGTACGCCCGCACGGCGCTGGGCGGCGACGCCGCCTACATCGCGCTGGCCACCACCGACGAGACCCAGTGGGACATGCGCGCGGCCACCGGGCTGTCGTCGGGGCACTGGCGGCCGTTCCGCAGCCGCACCGAGGAGACGTTTCCCTCAGTGGCGCCGGCGCCGGGCGCCGTCATCAACGACGACCTGATGATCGCCCGCGCGCACCGGGGCAAGCTGGCGCGGGCGGGCATGCGCTCGCTGGTGACCGCGCCGCTCATCGTGGACGGCCGCATCACCGGGCTGATCGGGGTGGCCTCGCGGCGCATCCGCCACTTCGGCGACACCGCCGCCCAGCGGCTCCAGGACGGCGCCGACCGGATCGCGCTGCCCATCGAGCGGGCCCGCCTGGCCGAGGTCGAGCTGGCGCGGCGGGCGAGCCTGAGCTTTTTGGCCGAGGCCAGCGACCTGCTCACCGGCACGCTCAACGAGCAGATGACCGCCGCGCTGGCCGCGCAGCTCGTGGCGTCGCGGCTGGGCAGTTGGTGCGCGGTGCACTCCATCAACGATCTCGGCACGGCGCGGCTGATGCACGTGATGCACCGCAACGAGAACTACAACGACGTGCTGCGGACCCTGCTGACGGAGCTGCCGCCGCCCGAGCAGCGCGAGCCCCGGCCGCTGTGGAACCGCGACATGCTGGCGCTGGCCGGGATGGACGACGAGCTGCTGCTGGAGCTGGCCGAGGGGCCGGGGATCAGCGTGCCGCTGGTGGCACACGGGCAGACCCTGGGCCGGATGACCCTGGGCAGGGACGCCGGGGCCGACTTCACCCGCGACGACGTGGACGTGGTGGACGACCTCGCCCAGCGGGTGTCCTCGGCCATGGAGAACGCGCGGCTGTACGCGGGTCAGACCTCCATGAGCGAGGCGTTGCAGCGCAGCCTGCTGCCCGCCAAGGAGAAGGAGCCCGACATCCCCGGCGTCGACCACGCGGTGTTCTACCGCCCGGCCGACGAGCGCACGGTGGTCGGCGGCGACTTCTACGACGTGTTCGCCACGGACGGCCGCTGGTGCTTCGCCATCGGCGACGTCTGCGGCACCGGCCCGGCGGCCGCCGCCGTCACCGGCCTGGCCCGCCACACCCTGCGCGCGCTGGCGCGCGAGGGGTTCTCGCCCGCGCACATCATGGACCGGTTGAACAAGGCCATCCTGGACGAGAACACCAGCACCCGGTTCCTGACCATGCTCTACGGCGAGATGACGCCGCTGGGCGGCGACGAGGGCGGCATGCGCATCCGCATGGTGTCGGCGGGCCACCCGCTGCCCCTCCGCCTGAACCAGAAGGGCGAGGTGGACTCCCTGGGCACCTCGCAGCCGCTGCTGGGCGCCTTCGAGGACGTCGACTTCTTCACCGAGACCATCGAGGTCCACTCCGGCGACGTCCTCCTGGCCGTCACCGACGGCGTCACCGAGCGCCGCAGCGGCACCGACATGCTCGGCGACGAGGGCCTGACCCGCATCTTCGCCAACTGCTCGGGCCTGACGGCCCAGGCGGTCATCGTCCGCATCGACCGCGACCTGGAGGAGTTCGCCCCGGGCGGCCACACGGACGACACGGCGATGCTGGTGCTGCGGTTCCTGTAGGCGGAGACCGCCCGGCCGGCGTTTCTCCGCCCCCGCTCGGGCTACAGCCAGCCCATCTCCTGGGCGGTGCGGATGGCGGACATCCGGTTGTCGGCGCCGGTCTTGGTGATGGCGCTGGACAGGTAGTTGCGCACGGTCCCCTCGGTGAGGTGCAGGCCGCGCGCGATGGCGCCGACCGCCTTCCCCTCCGACGCCGCGCGCAGGACCTCGACCTCCCGCGCCGTCAGGGGGTTCTCGCCCGCCGCCATCGCGGTGGCCGCGAGTTCGGTGTCGATGTAGCGGCCGCCCGCGTGGACCTTGCGGATGGCTCCGGCCAACTGGTCCACGGGGGCGTCCTTGGCGAGGAAGCCGCGCGCGCCCGCCGCCAGGGCGCGGCGCAGGTAGCCGGGGCGGCCGAAGCTGGTGAGGATCAGCACCCCGCACCCGGGGGCGGCCTTGCGCAGGTCGCCCGCCACCTCCAGGCCGCTGCCGCCCGGCATCTCGATGTCGAGCACGGCGATGTCGGCCTCCTTGCCCACGACCGCGTCGACCACCGCGTCGCCCCGGCCGACCTCGGCGACGACCTCCAGGTCCTCCTCCAGTCCCAGCAGCGCGGCGATGGCCCCGCGCACCAGGTGCTCGTCGTCGGCGAGCACGATGCGGATCACGCGGTCACGCCCTCTCTGTCCTCTCTGTCCAGTCCGTCACGGTCGTGCCCGCCGTGAAGGCCGACGCCGTCCTTTGCCGCGCCCGCGCCCGGCGGGTCGGCGGCGGGCAGCGGCAGCACCGCGCGCAGCAGGAACCCGCCGCCGGTGTAGGTGGCGGTGAGCGCGCCGCCGACGGCGGCGACGCGCTCGGTCAGCCCGGACAGGCCGTTGCCGTACTCCGGCGCGCTGCCGCGCTCGCCGTGCCCACCGCCCGGTGTGCCGTCGTTGTGGATCTCGACCACCAGGGTGTCGGCGCTGCGGCGCAACTCGACCGCGCAGGTGCGGGCGGCGCTGTGCCGCAGCACGTTGGTGGTGCCCTCGCGCACGACCCACGAGGCGACGGCGCGCTGGGCCGAAGGGAGGTCCAGATCGGCGCCCGCCACCGTGCAGCGGACCCCGGCGGCGGTCAGCACCGCCTGCACGCTGGCGGCCTCGGCCGCCAGGTCCACCTCGCGGTAGCCGCTCACGGCGGCCCGGACCTCGCGCAGGGCGTCGCGCGCCAGGTGCTGGACGGCGGTCATCTCGCTCGCGGCGCGCTGGGGGTCGCGTTCGGCCAGCCGAGCCGCGAGTTCGCTCTTGACCGCGAGCGCCGACAGGCTGTGCCCCAGCAGGTCGTGCATGTCGCGGGAGAACCGCAGCCGCTCCTCGGAGACCGCCAGCCGGGCCTGGGCGTCGCGGGCGGCGTGGGCCTCGGTGACCACGTCCCACAGCACGATGATCGCGGCGTTGCTGCCGAGCATCACGCCCCACACGATCAGGTAGACGACGATCGAGTACAGGGCGACGACGACCGGCACGATGAGCGGTTCGCCGCGCAGCGCGATCACCAGCGGAACGGTCGACGCCAGCAGCATCAGCACGGCGTACAGCGCCTTGCGCCGTCGGGTGCCGGTGACGCACACGCTGGCGCCCCAGAACTGGGAGCCGCACAGGGCGTAGGGGTTGGGGCCGAGGAGCGCCATGCAGCCCGCCAGCGCGAGGTAGGACAGGGCGACGTCGCGGTCGAGCGTGGTGTCGGGCCGGTCGATGCGGGTGCGGACGACCCTCATCGAGAAGTAGCCCTGGACCACGGCGAACAGCACGCCCACGCCCGCGAGCACCGGGGCGAGCGCGCCGGGCGCGCGGCTGGCGAAGGTGTTCACCGCGTCGACCTCGAAGCCCAGGTTGGGCACCGCCACGATCGGAGTCAGCACGGAGAACAGGGGGGTGGTCATCGACATCGCGAGCACGGCGCGGCGCGCCGTGTTCAGCCTGCGCTGGATGCCGCCGCGCGAGGCGCCCCGCCGCTGCCCGCCCGGGACCGTGTCCGTGCCCGTACCGGCCATGCGCCCGCCCTCCGTTCCTCCGCTGCCGCTCCGCCGCTGGTCCCTGCTCCGCCGCTGCTTCGCCCGCGCGAGCGCACGGAAACCCACCACCCGCTCCAGACCCGCTCCGGCCTGCCGCCAAGCCTAATGCGGCGCGCCCGCCCGCGATCTTGTTGTCCACAGCCCTTGCCGGACGGCCGGGCGGCCCTCCCAACAAGGTGAGCGGGCGCGGCGGTCGAGACGGCCGCCGCGCCCGCGCCGCCGGAGGAAGCGCGCCCTGCTCCTCCGGCGGGTTCTCGCCGCTTACTTCGGCTGGCGGGGGTCCCAGCGGAAGTAGCGGAGCAAAAAGACCGCGATCCCCGCCCACACCGCGCACACGCCGAGCGCGGGCAGCGCCGCCGCCCACAGCTCAAGGCCGGTGGCGGCCTCGGCGCCGGAGACGCCGCCGAAGAGGTCGCGGCCGAAGTACCCGGCCCGCACGAGGTCGACGGCCGGGGCCATCGGCAGCAGCCGCGCGGCGGCGGCCACCCCGTCGGGGAAGACGTCCAGCGGGATCATCAGCCCGGCGGAGGCGTAGAGCACCAGGAACGGCACCATGCTGAGCATCTGCGCGCCCTCGGCGCTGGCGACCAGCCGCGTCATCGCCGCGCCCAGCAGCGACATGGTCACCGCCGTCAGCAGCACGCCCGCGACCACCATCACGGGGTCGGCGGGCAGGGTGCCGTAGAGACCGGCCATCACCGCGCCGACAATCAGGGTCAGCACGGCGGTGACCGCGACGACCGACACCGTGGTGGCGCCGAACATGGCGTAGGGCGAGACCCCGCTGGCGCGGTAGCGCTTGAGGATCAACTGCTCGCGCCGTGCCGCGTAGGCGTTGGACACGTGCATGATCCCGATCATCATCGCGATGGTGGAGGGGGTCCCCGCGACGGAGAACTCGGCGGCCGAGATCCCCTCCAGCAGCGACGGCCCCTCCCCCATGGTCGCCAGCGCGACGAAGATCAGGGGGAACAGCACGAAGAACAGCGCCGTGCGGTACCGGTAGATGAGCGTGAACTCGGTGCGGGCCAGGCGCAGCGTCTGCCGCACCACCCCGACGGGGCGGCGCGCCGCCGGGCGGGTGGCGCCCGCCGCTGCGGTTTCGGTGGCGGTCATGGCAGGTTCCTCCGCTGAGGTCGGTGGGGTGGGAAAGGGGATGCGGCTGCGGGGGCAGGGGGTGCGGGACCGGGAGCCGGGTCCGGGAGCGGCGGGCGCGGGTCTGGGCGCCGTCCTCGCCGCCGCCCGCGCCCCCGTCGGCGCACGCCGCCCGGCCCGGTCAGGTGCGCGGGCCGCCCGCCAGGGCCTCGGTCGCGCCCTCCGCCACGCTGAGGAACACGTCCTCCAGCGAGGCGCCGCGCAGCTCCAGCCGCCGCAGCGTGGTGCCGCGCGCCCGCGCCCAGTCCATGAGTTCGGCCATCGCGCGGTGGGCCCGGCCGTCGGCGTCGTCGCCGCGCACGGTGTAGGCCGCCCACGCCTGCCCCCCGCGCATCTCGACGGCCCCCGTGGCGCCGGGCAGCGCGGGCAGGTCCTCGGAGCGCACGTCGGGCGGCAGCAGGAACCCGATCCGGTCGCCCCACCGCACGACCACGTCGCGCGGCGTGCCCTCGACCTTGATCTCGCCCCGGTGCATGATGGCGAGCCGGTCGGCCAGGCGCTCGGCCTCCTCCAGGTAGTGGGTGGTCAGCACGATCGCCATGCCCTGCCGGACCAGGTCGCCGATGGTGGCCCAGGTGGCGCGGCGCGCCTCGGGGTCCATGCCGGTGGTGGGCTCGTCGAGGAACAGCGCCTCGGGCCGCGACAGCACGGCCAGGCCGAGGTCGAGCCGGCGCCGCTGGCCGCCGGAGAGCTGGCGGACCTGCACGCCCGCCTTGTCGGTGAGGTTGGTGAGGGCCAGGACCTCGTCGCGGTCCATGGGGTCGGCGGCCAGGTCGCGGGAGAGGTCGACGGTCTCGGCGACGGTCAGCTCGGGGAACGACCCGCTGTGCTGGAGCACGGCGTCGACGCGTTCCCGCAGCGCCGCCGGCTGGCCGTAGGGGTCGAGGCCGAAGACCCGGACGCTGCCCCCGCTGGGGCGGCGGAAGCCCTCGACCGTCTCGATGGTGGTGGTCTTGCCCGCGCCGTTGGTGCCGAGCAGCGCGAACAGCTCGCCTCGGGCGACCTCGAAGGAGATTCCCTTGACGGCTTCGAAGTCGCCGTAGCTCTGCCGCAGGTCGCGGACGGTGATCGCGTTCTCGCCGCCGTCCGGTCCGGCGGTCGGCCGTTGCCCTGTGCTCATGCCAACGATCCTGGCCGAGGGACGCGGGTGGGCGGCAGATCCCGATGTCACCGGCGCGCGGTGCGGATCACCCCGTCGCGGGCATGACACCTGTCATACCGGCCGCGCCGACGCCGGCCCGCGCCCGGCCCGGCCCGCCGGCGCGCCCGGCCGGTCACCGCGCGCGCCCCCTCAGCGCCTCCTCGGTCCCCCCTCTGCCACCCCGGCGCGGCGGTCAACTGTCGAACCCCATCCCCGCCGCGTCCAGCGCCCGCAGCCACAGGTTGCGCCGCCCGCCGTCGCGGTCGGCCGCCGCCATGGCCCGCCGGGTCAGCTCGATCCCGGCGTAGCGCAGCGGCTCGGGCGGGAACGGCACCGGCTTGCTCCGCGCCATCGCCAGGCGGGTGCGCTCGGTGTCGGCGCCGGCCAGCCGGTCCAGCAGCACCTGCGCGCCGAACCGGGTGGCGCCCACGCCCAGGCCGGTGTACCCGGCGGCGTAGGCCAGCCGGCCGCCGTAGGCGGTGCCGAAGAACGCGCAGAACCGGCTGCACGTGTCGATCACCCCGCCCCACGCGTGGCTGAAGGAGATCCCCTCCAACTGCGGGAACGTGGCCAGGAAGTGCTCGGCCAGCAGCCGGAACGTGGCGGGCCGCCGCTCGTACTCCGGCCGCACCCGCCCGCCGTAGTGGTACACCGCGTCGTAGCCGCCCCACAGGATCCGGTTGTCGGCGGTGAGCCGGTAGTAGTGGAACTGGTTGCCCGCGTCGCTGAGCCCCTGGCGCCCGCGCCACCCGATCGCGGCCGCCTGCTCAGCCGTCAGCGGCTCGGTGGTCAGGGCGTAGTCGTAGACGGGCGCCACGAAGTGCCGCAGCCGGCGCAGCGGGCCGGGGAACGCGCCGCCGCACCAGGCCGTGCGGCGCGCGGTCACCGATCCGCCCCGCGTCGTCTCCAGGCGCAGCCCGCCCGCCTCCGCGCTGATGGCGCGCACGGGGCTGTGCTCGAAGAACCGCACCCCCAGCCGCTCGCAGGCGGCGCGCAGCCCCCACGCGAGCTTGGCGGGGTGCAGCAGGGCCGTGCCGTCGGGGTCCAGCAGGCCGCCGAGGTAGGTGGGCGAGTCGACCTCGGCGCGCGCCTGCTCGGCGGTCAGCGTGCGCACCGGCCGGCCCAGCGCGCGCAGGGCGGCGGCCTCCTCGGCGAGGCCGTCGAGCTGCCAGGGCTCGGTGGCGACCACCAGTTCGCCGGTGCGCTCGAACTCGCAGTCGATGCCGTGGCGGCGCACCGCCTCGGCGATACCGGCGAGGTTGGCGTGGCCCAGCCGCTCCAGCTCGGCGATCTCCTCGGGCCAGCGCTCCGCCCCGTTGGCGTGCCCGTGGGTGAGGCTGGCGGCGCAGAACCCGCCGTTGCGGCCGGAGGCCGCCCAGCCGACGGTGCGGGCCTCCACCAGCACGACGTCGCGGTCGGGGTCGCGCTCCTTGGCGGTCAGCGCGGTCCACAGGCCGCTGTAGCCGCCGCCGACCACCGCGAGGTCGGCGCGCACCGGGCCGGTGAGGGCGGGCGCGGGCGGCGGCGGGCGGTGGCCGGGCACCTCGGGGTCCAGCCAGAACACGGCGGGGCGGGCCGAGGCCAGGGCGGCGGCGGCGCGGTCGGCCGTCGCTGACGGGTTCCGGCGGGACGGGTCGGCGGACATGGCGGATCGGCTCCGTTCGTCGAGGTTGCGCGGGTTCGCGGGCGATCGGGCCGGCGGGCTCACCGGTACCGGGTCGGCGGGAGGCCCCGGCCGCTCGGTCGGCCCGGCGGCACCGCTCTCAGCGGGCGCGGCGCCGGGCCAGCAGCACGTTGCCCGCCGCCAGCAGCACCCCCACCGCGAAGATCAGCGTGCCCATCACGTTGACCTGCGGCGGGATACCGACACGCGTGGCGCCCCAGATCCACAGCGGGAACGTCTGGGTGCTGCCGCTGACGAACGAGGTGATGATGAAGTCGTCCACCGACAGCGCGAACGCGATCAGCCCTCCGGCGGTGACGGCGGGCAGCAGCAGCGGCAGCGTCACCAGCCGGAACGTGGTCACCGGGCCCGCGCCCAGGTCGCGCGCGGCCTCCTCGATGCTCGCGTCCATGGTCAGCACCCGCGCCCGCACGGTGATGGCCACGAACGACACCGAGAACATCACGTGCGCCAGCAGGACCGTGAGGTAGCCGGTCGCGACGTTCATCGTCAGGAACATCGACAGCAGCGCCGCCCCCAGCACCACCTCGGGCGCCGAGATCGCCGAGAACATCACCAGGTCGGTGGCCGCGCGCCCGCGGAACCGGTAGCGGCCCAGCGCCACCCCCAGCAGGGTGCCCAGCACCCCGGAGACGACCATGGTCAGCACCGCGATGCTCAGGGTGTTGGCCAGCGCGGCGTTGAGGTCGGGGTAGGCGAACGCGTCGCCGTACCAGCGCAGCGTGAACCCCTGCCAGGTGACGTTGTGGCGGCCCTGGGCGTCGTTGAAGCTGAACGCGACCATGAACAGGATCGGTGCGAACAGCCAGGCCAGGACGGCCCAGGTGAGGTACTTGCCCCAGTCGGGCCGGCGGCGGACCCGGCGCGGCGCGGCCCCGGCCACCGCCTCGGCACCCGGCCCGGCGCCCCTCTCGGCCTCCGCGCCCGCGCCGCCCCTCGTCCCCTCCGTCGCGGTCATCCGGCCTGCACCTCCATGACCTGCTCGGTGCCCAGCGCGCGGGCGTAGGCGAAGATCCCCGCCAGCAGCACCGCCATCAGCACGACCGTGATCGCCGCCGCCAGCGGGTAGGCGTTGTTCACCAGGTACTGGGTCTCGATGACCTTGCCGACCATGGTGTTGTGCGTGCCGCCGAGGATGGTGGCGTTGACGTAGTCGGCGCTGGTGGGGATGAACGTCATGATCACCCCGGCGAACACGCCCGGCAGCGACATCGGCAGCACCACCCGCGCGAACGCCTGGAGCCGCCCGGCGTACAGGTCGTGGGCGGCCTCCACCACGCGGTGGTCCATGCGCTCCAGCACCGCGTAGATCGGCAGCACCATGAACGGCAGGAAGTTGTAGGCCAGCCCGAACACCACCGCCGGCGCGGAGTTGAGCACCCCGGCGTCGCCCGGCAGCACCCCGAGGTCCTTGAGCGTGCCCAGCACGATCCCGTTGTCGGCGAGGATGAACCCCCACGACACCGTCCGCAGCACGAACGACACGAAGAACGGCAGCAGCACCAGCAGCAGGTAGGTGGACTTGTAGGCGCCGCCGTGGAACGCGATCCAGTAGGCCACGGGGTAGCCCAGCGCGATGCACAGCAGCGTGGCCAGGCCGCCGTAGGCCAGGGACCGCAGGATCTGCTCCCAGTACAGCCCCAGCGCGCGGGTGTAGTTGGCGGTCTCGAAGGTGAAGGTGAAGCCGGCGGTGAGGCTGCCGGTCATCAGCGACATCGAGACCACGCTGGCGATGGGTGCCACGAAGAACACGGCCAGCCACAGCCAGCCGGGCAGGACCAGCAGGTAGGGCGCCAGGCGCCCCCGGCGCCCGGCCGGGCGCCGCCCCGGTGCGGCCTCCGCCGCTGTCGTCGCCGCCATGGTCACGACTGCGAGACGGCGAGGAACAGGGGCGAGAACGACTCCTCGTTCTCCGTGGTCACCGACACGTAGTTGTGCAGCTTGTCGTAGTCGGCCTCGCTGGGGAACACCAGCGGGCTGCCCACCACCTGCTCCAACAGCTCCCGCTCCTCGCCCTCGGCCTCCTCGGCGCGCCGGGCGAGGATGTCGCGGGCGCGCGGCACGGGCGGGATGTAGGTGATGTACTCGGTGAGGTCGGCGGCGACCTCCGCGTCGTAGAGGAAGTCCATCAGCATGATGGCGTCCACGGGGTTGGGCGCGGTGTAGGGGATCATCATGTTGTCCGACCACAGCGTCCCGCCCTCCTCGGGCACCACGAACCTGAGGTTGGTGCCCTGCTCGGCGTTCTGCTGGAAGATGTCGCCCGACCAGGCCATGGACATCCAGATGTCGCCGCTGCTCAGCGGCTGGATGTAGTCCTGGGAGTAGTAGCGCCGCACCAGGCCCAGGTCGCGCTGCTCCTCCAGGGCGTCGGCCGCGGCGGCCCAGTCCTCCTCGGTGGAGTCGGCCGGGGCCACCCCGATCCGCAGCAGCCCGAAGTTGGCGAGTTCCTGGGGGTCGGCCATCATCCCGACCTTGCCCTCGAAGGCGGGGTCCCACAGGTCGGCGATGGCGGTGATCTCGCGGTCCACGTAGTCGGGGTTGTAGGCGATCCCGGTGATGCCGGAGGCGTAGGGGACGGTGTGGCGGTTGCCGCTGTCGTAGGCGGTGTGCTTGTAGATCCGGCCGGCGTTCTCGGCGAAGTTGGGCAGCCGGTCGTGGTCCAGCGGCGCCAGGTAGCCCAGTTCGATGAGCTTGGTCAGTTCGATGCCGTTGGTCAGCACGATGAGGTCGTAGCCGATCGGCTCGCCCTGGGCCAGCATCGGCTGGATCTTGCCGAAGAACGTGGGGTTGTCCTGGATCGCCTCGTCGTAGTCGACCCGGATCCCGGTCTCCTCGGTGAACGCCGCCAGCTCCGGCTTGCCGGGGTCCATGTACAGCGGCCAGTTGGCGAAGTCCAGGCGGCCGTTGCTCTCCTTGCCCGCCCAGAAGTCCTCGGCGGCGGGCTGGTTGCCGCCCTGGCCCTGGACGCCGCAGGCCGACAGGGCGAGCCCGGCGGCCGACAGCCCGGTGAGGCCGAGCGCGGTGCGGCGGCTGACGCGGCGGCGGGTGAGTCCGCGCGCCAGGGCCGCGCGGGCGGGGTGGGGTCGTGGGGTCACGGCGGTCCGCTCTTTCCTGCTGGTGGCTGTGGACGACGGGGGAGGCGGCGAGGGAGAGAGGAGACGGAAGGCGGAGATAGGGGGGAGGAGAGGGAACGGTAGGGGCCGGGGGCCGGCCGGACGGCCGGCCAGGTCAGTTGGTCAGGACCGAGGAGTGCTCCGGGCGCCAGGACACCCACACGGTGTCGCCGCGCTCGGCCGCGCCGACGGCGTCGGAGGAGTTCTGCTGGAACACCACGATCTCGGCGCCGTTGCCGAGCTTGACCGTGTAGTGGGTGGCCGAGCCGAGGTAGACCACCTCGGTGACCGTGCCGCGCAGCCGGACCAGGTCGCCCCGGGGCTCGGCGCGGGCGATGGCGACCTTCTCGGGCCGCACCGTGACGTCGACCCGCACGCCCGCCGGGAACCCGCCCGCCTGCGCGCCGCCGGCCGCCAGGACCCGCCCGGCCCCGGCCACCTCGATCGCGGTGACGCCGCCGCCCGTGTCGGCCACCTCGCCGCTGAGGAGGTTGGAGGTCCCGATGAACCCGGCCGTGAACCGGGTGGCGGGGTGCTCGTAGACCTCGGCGGGCGTGCCCAGTTGCTCGACGCGGCCCTCGTTCATCACGGCGATGCGGTCGGACATGGTCAGCGCCTCGCCCTGGTCGTGGGTGACGTAGACGAAGGTGATGCCGACGTCGCGCTGGATGCGCTTCAGCTCGATCTGCATGGCCTGGCGCAGCTTGAGGTCCAGCGCGCCCAGCGGCTCGTCCAGCAGCAGCGCGCTGGGCCGGTTGACCAGGGCGCGGGCCAGGGCCACCCGCTGCTGCTGGCCGCCGGAGAGCCGGCCCGGCCGGGTGCGCCCGCGCCCGGCCAGCTCCACCAGCTCCAGCGCCTCGCCCACGCGCCGGTTCAGCTCCTCGCGCGCCACGCCCTTGCGGCGCAGGCCGAAGGCGACGTTGTCGAACACCGTCATGTGCGGGAACAGCGCGTAGCTCTGGAAGACCATGTTGACGTCGCGCCGGTGCGGGGGCACCTGGGTGACGTCGTCGCCGTGCAGGCGCACCGTGCCGGTCGTGGGGTCCTCGAACCCGGCGATCACCCGCATGGTGGTGGTCTTGCCGCAGCCCGAGGGTCCCAACAGGGAGAAGAACTCGCCCTTCTCGACGCGCAGGTCCAGTTCGCGCACTGCCGCGACCGCCTCGCCGCCGGAGCGGTAGGTCTTGGAGATCCGCTCCAGGCTGATGGCGGGCAGGGCGGTGGCGCCGGGGCCTTCACCGGGGCCGGCGCGTTCGGGGTGGGTGGCGGTCGCCATTCGGTGTCCTCGGGTGGCTCGGGCGGTGCGGGGGGTCGGAGGCTCGGGGCTCCTCAGGAGGCGCGGGGGCCGGGGACGCGGAGGTCCCGGGGACGCTGGGACGCGGGGGCGCCGCGGGCGCGCCGGGCGGCACCGGCCGTGCCGCGCGACCGCGCGCCCCGCGACTCCGGAGCCCCGCGTCCGGCCGGGCTCAGTCGCGCCCGATGTAGCTCATGACGTGCTTGACCCGGGTGTACTCCTCCATGCTGTAGAGCGAGAGGTCCTTGCCGTAGCCGGAGTGCTTGAACCCGCCGTGGGGCATCTCGGCGACCATCGGGATGTGGGTGTTGATCCACACGCAGCCGAAGTCCAGGCGGCGCGACACCCGCAGCGCCCGCGCGTGGTCGCGGGTCCACACGCTGGAGGCCAGCCCGTAGCGCACGGAGTTGGCCCAGGCCACGGCGGTGTCCTCGTCGTCGAAGCGCTGCACGGTGATGACCGGGCCGAACACCTCGTCGGTGACCAGTTCGTCGCCCTGGCGCAGGCCGGAGACCACGGTGGGGGCGTAGAAGTAGCCGGTGTCGCCGACCCGGGAGCCGCCGGTGAGCACCTCGGCGTGGTCGGGGGCGCGGTCGAGGAACCCGGTGACGCGGTCGAGTTGGACGGTGTTGTTGAGCGGCCCGAACGCGGCGTCGGTGACCTCGGGTCCGGCGGTCTTGGTGGCGCGGGCGTGTTCGGCGAGCGCCGCGGCGAGGTCGTCGTGGACGCCGGGGGCGGCCAGCACCCGGGTGGCGGCGGTGCAGTCCTGCCCGGCGTTGAAGTACCCGGCCTCGGCGATCCCGGCGGCGGTCTTCTCCAGGTCGGCGTCGTCGAAGACGATGACCGGCGCCTTGCCGCCCAGCTCCAGGTGGAGGCGCTTGAGGTCGGCGGAGCCGTGCTGGGCGACCTCGAACCCGGCGCGGGTGGACCCGGTGAGCGAGACGAGCCGGGGCACGGGGTGGTCGACCAGGGCGCGGCCGGTGTCGCGGTCGCCGCAGACGACGTTGAGCACGCCGGGCGGCAGGAACTCCGCGGCGATCTCGGCGAGCAGCAGGGTGGAGACCGGGGTGGTGTCGGAGGGCTTGAGCACGATGGTGTTGCCGGCGGCCAGGGCGGGGCCGATCTTCCAGGCGGCCATGGCCAGCGGGTAGTTCCACGGGGTGATCTGGGCGACCGGGCCGATCGGCTCGCGGCGGATCCAGGAGGTGTGGTCGGCCATGTACTCGCCGGCGGCCTTGCCCTCCAGCACCCGGCAGGCGCCGGCGAAGAACCGCAGCGCGTCGGTGACCTGCCAGATCTCCTCGTCGCGGGTGAGCTGGACGGGTTTGCCGCAGTTCTCGACCTCGGCGGCCACGAGTTCGTCGGCGCGGGCCTCGACCGCGTCGGCGAGCCGGTTCATGGCGATCTGGCGCTCGGCGGGCGGGGTGTCGCGCCAGCCGCCCTCGAAGGCGTCGGCGGCGGCCCTGAACGCGGCGTCGACGTCGGCGGGGCCGGAGACGGGGGCCTGGGCGTAGACGCGGCCGGTGGCGGGGTTGACGACGTCGCTGACCGCACCCTCGGCGGTGTCGGTGTAGTCGCCGTTGACGAAGTTGCGCAACCGCCGGGGCGGGGTGGGCTGCTCGTGCACGGGGGGCTACCTCCCGGAGGGGTAATGGGGACCCGGTCCTGGTGCTCCTACGTACCATGGCAGACCCTTCCAGGGCCGTACAAGGGATTCCGTTGTAAAGATCCCATTTCCCCGTTGATACGTGATCATCTTCGGGCTATAGCGACTGTTTCCCTGGCACACGGGGACCTTCTCCGCGCTGGTCAGCGCCGTCGCCGCTGGTCCGGCCCCCCGCGCGCGAACCCCGCACCACCGCCGCGCAATACAACGGAAACGGTTGCATTCGCCGCTTGCCACATCGAAACCAGTGGGTACCATCGGAGAGAACGACGAAATCCCTGATCATGGCGGGTCGACCGTGCGGTCCCCGCGATCCACCACCCGTGCAGGGGGAACCACGTGACAGCCCGGCAGTACGACCCCGACACCGACCTCCAGCAGGCCGCGCGCGACCACCTGTGGATGCACTTCACCGACATGTCGGCCTACGCCGACGCCGAGATCCCGGTCATCACCCGGGGCGAGGGCCCCTACGTCTACGACACCGCCGGGCGGCGCCGGCTCGACGGCCTGGCCGGGCTGTTCGTCTCGCAGGTGGGCCACGGCCGCGCCGAGATCGCCGAGGCCATCGCCGAGCAGGCCCGCACCCTCGCCTACTTCCCCATCTGGACCTACGCCCACCCGGCGGCGGTGCGCCTGGCCGACCGCCTCGCCGCCCTGGCCCCCGGGGACCTCGACCGCGTCTTCTTCACCACCGGCGGCTCCGAGGCCGTGGAGACCGCCTGGAAGCTGGCCCGCCAGTACTTCAAGGCCGTGGGCGAGCCCACCCGGCACAAGGTGATCAGCCGCGCGATCGCCTACCACGGCACCACCATGGGCGCGCTGTCGATCACCGGCGTGCAGGCGCTGAAGTCGGCGTTCGAGCCGCTGGTGCCCAGCACGATCCAGGTGCCCAACACCAACCTGTACCGGGCGCCGGTGCACCGCGACGACCCCGAGGCGTTCGGCGCGTGGGCGGCCGACCAGATCGAGCAGGCCATCGTGCAGAACGGGCCCGAGACCGTGGCCGCCGTCTACGTCGAACCGGTGCAGAACTCCGGCGGCTGCTTCCCGCCGCCGCCCGGCTACCTGCGGCGGGTGCGCGAGATCTGCGACCGCCACGGCGTGCTGATGGTCTCCGACGAGGTCATCTGCGCCTTCGGCCGCCTCGGCGAGTACTTCGGCGCCGAGCGCTACGACTACCTGCCCGACATGATCACCTTCGCCAAGGGCGTCACCTCGGGGTACGTGCCGATGGGCGGGGTGATCGCGCGCGAGCACCTGATGGCGCCCTTCCGCGAGCCCGGCAGCATGTTCTCCCACGGCATCACGTTCGGCGGCCACCCCGTGGCCGCGGCGGCGGCGCTGGCCAACCTCGACGTCATCGAGTCCGAGGGGCTGCTGGAGAACGTCCGGCGCAACGCGCCGGTCTTCCGCGCCACCCTGGAGAAGCTCTACGACCTGCCCATCGTCGGCGACGTGCGCGGCGACGGCTACTTCTACGGGATCGAACTGGTCAAGGACCGCGACACCCGCGAGACCTTCACCGACGAGGAGGCCGCGCGGCTGCTGCGCGGGTTCGTCTCGCCGGCCCTCTACGACGCCGGGCTCATCTGCCGCGCCGACGACCGCGGCGACCCCGTCGTGCAGCTCTCGCCGCCGCTGATCTGCGGCCCGGAGCACTTCGAGGAGATGGAGGCGATCCTGCGCACCGTGCTGATCGAGGCCGCCCGGCGCGTGTGAGGCCGCCGGCCGCCCCGCCCCCGCCGCCCGCCCCCGCCGGGCGCGCGAGCGGGGGCGGGGCGTGAGGCGGGCGCGGAGTCCTGTCGGGGTCGGTTGCTACTCGCCCTTCCACTGGGGGGCGCGCTTCTCCGCGAAGGCGGCGGCGCCCTCCATGGCGTCGTGGCTGAGGAACACCGGACCGGTGATGGCGTCCTGGCGCTCCCACATCTCCTCGGCCGGCCAGTCGTCGGACTCGGTGATCACCCGCTTGGACACCGCGATCGACATCGGCGCGTTGGCCGCCACCCGCGCCGCCAGCGCGCGGGCGCCCTCCAGCGCGCCGCCGGGCGGGGTGACGGCGTTGACCAGGCCCAGCTCGGCCATGCGCGGTGCGGCCACGAAGTCACCGGTCAGGGCGAACTCCATGGCGATGTTGCGGGGGATGCGCCGGTGCAGCCGCAGCAGCCCGCCGCCGGCCGCCACCAGGCCGCGCTTGACCTCGGGGATCCCGAACTTCGCGTCCTCGGCCGCCACCACCAGGTCGCAGGCCAGCACCGCCTCGAACCCGCCGGCCAGCGCGTAGCCCTCCACGGCGGCGATCAGCGGCTTGCGCGGCGGGCGCTGGGCGAACCCGGCGAACCCGCGCCCCTCGACCGTGGGCACCTCGCCCTGCATGAACGCCTTGAGGTCCATCCCGGCGCAGAAGGTCTGCCCGGCGCCGGTCAGGATGCCCACGACCAGGTCGGAGCGGGAGTCCAGGTCGTCCAGCGCCTCGGCGATCCCGCGCGCCACGGCGGCGTTGACCGCGTTCTTGGCCTTGGGGCGGTTGATGGTGATGACCGCTACGCCGTCCTCGGCGGTGTAGTCGACCTCGTCGCTCATCGCGCTCTCCTTACTTGGGCGGCATCCGCAGGCCGCCGTCGAGCCGGACGACCTCGGCGTTGATGTAGCTGATCTCCAGCAGCGCGCGCACCAGCCTGGCGAACTCGGCGGGGGTGCCCAGGCGCTTGGGGAACGGGATCGGCGCGGCCAGGCGCTGCTTGAACTCCTCGGCCTGGGGGCCCTGCCCGTAGATGGGGGTGTCCAGGATGCCCGGCGCGACGGTGTTGACGCGGATGCCCGCCGCGGCCAGGTCGCGGGCGGCCGGCACGGTCATGCCGATGATGCCGCCCTTGGAGGAGGAGTAGGCGATCTGGCCGATCTGCCCCTCGATGCCGGCCAGGGACGCGGTGTTGACGATCGCGCCGCGCTCGCCGTCGGCGTTGATCGGCTCGGTGGCGTTCATGGCGGCGGCGGCCAGCCGCAGCACGTTGAACGTGCCGATCAGGTTGACGTCGATGACCTTCTTGTAGCTGGCGAGGTCGTGCGGCTGGCCCTCCTTGTTGACCGTGCGGGTGGCCCAGCCGATCCCGGCGCACGACACGGCGGCGCGCAGCGGGCGGCCGGTGTCCACGGCCTTCTGCACGGCGGCGGCGACCTGGTCCTCGTCGGAGACGTCGGTGGCCGCGAAGACCCCGCCGACCTCCTTGGCCAGGGCCTCGCCGCGCTCGGCGTTGAGGTCGGCGATGACGACGGTCGCCCCCGCGGAGGCGAGTTCCTTGACGGTGGCTTCACCCAGCCCGCTTGCGCCGCCGGAGACGAGGGCGGCAACTCCATTCAGCTCCATGGGCCGCACTCTACAGATGCGGGGGCCCGCAGACTAGAACGAGGTTCGGTTAATCGCGGAGTCCCTTGCCCATCACGCAAAACGCGCCGGAGGAGGCGCGGCGCCCCGGCGCGGCGACGGGTGCGGGGGCGGGCCGAGTGAGGGCAGGCGCGGGTTGGGTCCGGCCCAGGCACTGGCCGGATGACGGCCGGGTGGGGCCAGATGGGATCCAGGTGGAGGCCGGGTGCGGAACGGGTTCTACTCGGGCGCGCCCGGGCGGCCCCGGCGGTGCACGGGTCGGCTGCCGATCCGGCCCTGGCGGCGGCCCTGCCGCCAGCGCGGCAGCGCGTCGCGGGCCAGGTCGGCGGCACCGATCAGTCCGGCCTCGTTGCCCAGCTCGGCCGCCTCGATGCGCGCCTCGGGGCGGTAGCCGCGCCCGGTCAGCGAGCGGCGGAACGCGCGCCGCGCGGGGGCGAGCAGCAGTTCCCCGCTCTCCGACACCCCGCCGCCGATCACGAACAGCTCGGGGTCGAAGGCGGCGGCGAGGTTGGCCAGGCCCACGCCCAGCCAGGTTCCGGCCTCCTCCATCAGCTCCACGCACGCGCGGTCGCCCTCGGCGGCCAGCTCGCTGACCAGCGGCCCGGTGATCAGCCGGGGGTCACCGGCCACGGCGTTCAGCAGCGCCCGCGCCACCGGGGAGTCGGCAGCGGCCAGCTCGCGTGCCTCGCGGGTGACCGCGTTGCCGCTGGCGTACTGCTCCCAGCAGCCCCGGTTGCCGCACTCGCAGCGGTGCCCGCCGGGCACCACGGTCATGTGCCCGAACTCCCCGGCGATCCCGTGGCGGCCCCGGTACAGCTCGCCGTCGATGACGACCGCGCCGCCGATCCCGGTGCCGAGGTTGACCACGACCACGTCGGAGGCCCCGCGCCCGGCACCCACCCGCGCCTCGGCCCAGGCCGCCGCGTTGGCGTCGTTCTCGACCACCACCGGCAGTTCCAGGCGGTCGCGCAGGGCGTCGCGCAGCGGCTCCTCGCGCCAGGACAGGTGCGGCGCGAACAGTACGGTGGCGCGCTGCTCGTCGACGAACCCGGCGGCGCCGATCCCCACCGCGCGCACCGGATGACGGCGGCGCAGTTCCTCCACAACGCCCACGATGGTGTCCTCGACCACCTTGGGGCTCTTGCTGCGGTCGGGGGTCTCGGTGCGCACCCGCTCCAGCACCCGCCCGGCCGCGTTGACCACCCCTGCGGCCACCTTGCTCCCGCCGATGTCGACACCGATGGCAAGCCCACGCCGGTACGGGCGGTCGCCGCCCCAGGAGATAACCATGACCCCGCCAACTCTAAGCGACCACCCCGCAGCGGGCGGGAAGCGCATGGGCCGACACGAAGCGCCCGGCGAGCGCGCGGGTGATGGGTGGTGGTGAGCGCGGCCGAGGGCTCGGGCGCGCGGCCACCGGTCAGCAGGGCGGACGGCCGGGGCCGCGACGAGGCGGCGAGGGCGGCGCGGGTCCGGACAGGCGTTCATCGGCCAGCGGGGCGGACGGCCGGGGCGGGCGACGGGGCGGCGAGGGCAGCGGATGCCTCGGGCGCGCGGTCATCGGGTCGCGGGGCGGGTGGCCGGGGTGGGCGACGGGCGCGGCGGGGGTCCATGGCTCGGTCTCCGCTCCGGGTGGCCGGTGGAGGGGGCGGGTGAACAGAACTCGCATCTCGTCTGCGCTCGGCGCCGCGATTCCTCATCGTTTGCCCGTTTTGTCGCTGACAAAGTCGGCCCCGGCGGCCCCGGAAGGGCTTGTGGAGGGCCTGAGCGTCCACATGGTGAGATGCTCGGGGCAGAATGGACGCCCTTATGTTCGCTATGCCTGATTCTGGGGCTGACGAAAGTGCTCTACCGTTCAGAAGGGCGATGGAAAGCCGCACCTCGTGGTGAAAGAGGCTGTTTTCGTCTCACCATGTGAGATTCCCGGGGGGCGGTGACCGACTTGCCCGGTTCGCGAACGAGCCGGGAGTCGCCAACCGCGGGCGAACGACGGATTCGGCGCCCGCGAGCCCCCAGCCCCCGCCGCCTCGCCGCCCCGTCACCTACCTCAACCGCTGGTGCGCGGTCCGATCACCGCGCGCCCGAACCATCCACCGCCGTCGCCGCCCGCGTCGGGTGCGGCACCACTGGCGTGCGGACCGTTGACCGTCGCCCCGAGGACTCGCCGTCCTCGGCCTCCTCAGCGAACGGCTAACCCGCCCGGGTAAGTGCGCGGGGGTCGGGGGTGGGAGTGGGGTCGACCGTGGGTTCGAGGTCGTGGCGGCCGGCGATCAACTCCTGGACGCGGATTTTGGCGCGGATCAGCGGGCGGCGGATGCGGCGGTCGCGGCGCACGGCCTGGTGCCACTTCTCCGAACCGGCCGGGTAACGCCAGCGCGCCCACGGGGAGCCGGGCACGGCCAGCCGCACGGCGGCCACGATGGACACGGCAGGCAGGAACACCCCGATCAGCCCGGTCCAGATCTTGCCCTTCAGCAGGCTCACCACCGATCCGGCCAGATTGACCAGGCTGAGCACCATCAGCGCCGCCTGCACCCCCTGACCCCCGCCGGCCTGGCCGGCCGCCGGGTGGAACTGCTCCCAGCCGAACGGGCGGACCCCCGTGAGCAGCAGGCCGGTCAGCGCGATGGCGACGAACACGGCGTCGACCGAGGCGCGCCCCTGCTCGGTCCAGTAGACGTCCCGCAGGTGCAGAATGAGCGCGAACTCGTCCAGCACCAGCGCGGAGCCGAACCCGAACAGCGCGGCGGCGACCGCGATCGGCACGCCGGTGCGGTCGGTGATGAGCAGGGCGGCCACGCCGCCGAGCATCATGAAACCCACGCCGAACACGACGTGGTGGATGTGCAGCCCGCCGGGCCGCACGTTGCCCGGCCACCAGCGCACCCGCGCGCGGATCATGCGCACGCTCATGCGGATGAGCAGGAAACCGGCGACAAAGGCGACGAAGAAGCTGAACAACGGCAGCCGGCCGGTCGCCACGACGCTGCTGCCGAACCACTCGACCATCGGACTCCTTGAGTGGGGAAAAGCCGCCACCCGGGGGCACGCAGGGGGTGACTCCCCCAACAGTACGTTCTCGCGGTCGGCCGAGCGGCGGTTCGCCGCCGCGCGCGGTGTTTCGGCCCGGCGCGGCGGCGTGGCCGGGCCGCTCAGGCGCGGCGCCCGCGCAGGGCGCTGACCTGCCACAGGGCGAACCCGAGGACCGCTACCGCCTGCAACACCGTCCAGGTGCGGCCGATTCCGGTCAGGGGGAAGAACGTGCCGGCGGCCGCCGCCAGGCTCGCGGCCGTCCACGCCAGGTTCAGGCCGACCACGGGCCACACGGCGGCGCGCACGGGGCGCGGCCCCGCCGCGCGGCGGGCGACCAGGGCCACGGCGGCGGCGTAGCAGGCCAGGAAGGCTCCCACGCCCAGCAGCCACGGCGCGGGCACCCCCAGCAGCCCGGACAGCGGTGCGGCGAGCGCGAGGTAGAGGAGGGCGTTGGCGCCGGTCACGGCGGCGTCGGCGCCCAGCGCCAGGGGCAGCGAGCCGAGCAGCCGCGCGGCGCCGCCGGCGCGGGCCGGGGCGAGGTCGGAAGACCGGGTGGGGTGGATGGAGTGCGTCATGTCCGTCTCCTGCGGGTAGCGGCGGGTGCGTGCTTGCAGCCTTCCAGCGGCGGCGTCCGCGCGCGATTACCCGGCAGGTCATGCCCCAGCGCATGACCTGCCGGGTACGGCGGGCCGCGACCACCAATCCCCACCGACCGTCCCGCCCGGGTTGGCCCTCCTTCCCGTACCGACCGCCCGCCCCGGGCTATCCGCCCCACCCGTCCCGGTCGTCCCCTCCGGCGTCGCCGCACCGGCACTCCAGCACGACCTGCCCGACCCGCAGTACTTGTTCCTTTATGACTCGCGCGCCCGAGACGCCCTGCTCGTCCCGTCCGCGCGGACTAGGGTGGACCGCGCTCACCGCGCCCCCGGGCTCGCGGACGTCTCAACCGTCACGTTCCCTGCCGTCCCGAGGTCCGCCGCCCCGCGCCCTGCCGTGCTGACCCGGCCGTCCCGACCCGGCCATCCCGACCTGCCGTCCTCAGTCCGGCGCCCGACACCGGCACCCACCGACACCCGCCACCCGCCACCCGCCACCCGCCACCCGCCACTGATCCACCGCAACCCGCCACCGCCCCACCGCCCCACCGCCCCACCGCCGACAAGGAGGCGTCCGTGAACACACCGAGCGGAAACCCCTGGGCGATCCTCGTCGCGCTGTGCCTGGGGTTCTTCATGACCCTGCTGGACCTGACGATCGTCAACATCGCCATCCCCGACATGACCGACCGGCTCGGCGCCGCGCTCGACCACATCATGTGGGTGATCAACGGCTACACCCTGGTCCTGGCGGTGCTGATCATCACGGCCGGCCGCCTGGGCGACCTGTTCGGCCAGCGGCGGCTGTTCCTCGTCGGCGTCGCGCTGTTCACGGTGGCCTCCGCGCTGTGCGGGCTGTCCCCCGACGTCTACACGCTCATCGCGGCGCGCGTGGTCCAGGGCGTGGGCGCGGCGGTGCTGATGCCCCAGACCATGGCGCTGATCGTGCGCGTCTTCCCGCCCGAGCGGCGCGGCGCCGCCATGGGCGCCTGGGGCGCGGTGGCGGGCCTGGCCACCATCACCGGCCCCTCCCTGGGCGGGCTGCTGGTGACCGCGCTGGACTGGCGGTTCATCTTCCTCATCAACCTGCCCGTGGGCGCGATGGCGCTCCTGCTGGGCTGGCGGCTCATCCCCGTCGACCCGCCCTCGGCCCGCCGCCCGGTCCTGGACGTCCCCGGGGTGCTGCTGGCCACGGCCGCCCTCACCCTCGTCTCCTTCGCGCTCATCGAGGGCGAGCGCTTCGACTGGGGCCGGGTCTACGGCCCGGTCACCATCCCGTTCCTGCTGGGCACGGGCGCCGCGCTGCTCGCCCTGCTGGCCGTGCAGCAGGTCCGCCGCCAGGGCCGCGACCCCCTCGTGCCCTTCGCGCTGTTCGCCGACCGCAACTTCGGGCTGATGTCGCTGGCCGCCGCGCTGGTGTCGGTGGCCATGCTCTCGTTCTTCCTGCTGGTGTCCATCCACTTGCAGTCGGTGCTGGGCATGAGCGCGCTGGAGGCCGGGCTGACCCTGGTGCCGCAGGCGGCGGTGTCCATGGTGACCGCCCCGGTGGTGGGCCGCCTGGTGGACCGGGTGGGCGGCAAGTACCTGCTGGTCGGCGGGTGCGCGCTCTTCGCCGTCTCCGCCGCCTGGGTGGTGGCCCTCCTGGGCACCGAGGGCGACTGGCGCACCTTCCTGGCGCCGCTGCTGCTGATGGGCCTGGGCGTGGGCGCGGTGTTCGGCCCCATGAACACGCTGGCCATGGACCGGGTGCGCCCCGACATGGCGGGCGCGGGGTCGGGCGTGCTCAACACCGCGCGCCAACTCGGCTCGGTGGTGGGCGGCGTGGTCGCCGGCGCGCTGCTCCAGTCGGTGCTGGCCGACCGGATCGCCGCGCGCGCCCGCGAGGCGGCGGCCGGGCTGCCCGAACCGGCGCGCGAGCCGTTCGTGCGGGGCCTGGCCCGCTCCGCCGACCAGGGGGTGGAGGTCGGCGGAGCGGGCGCCGCCGCGCCGGCGCCGCCGGAGGGGGTGTCCGCCGCGACCGCCGACCAGATGGCGCACCTGGCGCGCTCGGTGTTCGCCGACGCCTTCACCGAGACCGCGCACGTGGTGGGCCTGGTGCCGGTCGCGGCCATGGCCGTGACGGCGCTGAGCGCGCTGGCGGTGCGCAACACCCGCCGGCGCGGTGCCGCACGCGGCGCCGGCCGTACCGCCGGCGGCCGCGCCTCCGGCGGCGGTGCCGCCGCGCGGGCGGGTGCCCGCGCGGCGGAGTGAACCGCCCCGGCCCGCGGGCCGGAACCCCGGCCGGCTAGGGGTGGGCGGCGTCCAGCAGGGCCGCGTCGGCGGGCGGCGCCTGGTCCCACGGGAACCGCTCGGCGCCCAGGGCCGGCTCCAGGTCGAACAGCCAGACGGCCTTCTCGTCGTAGCGGGCGAAGAAGGGCCGCCCGACCAGCTCGGGGTCGCGCGCCTGGATGAAGTGGCAGACGAAGACCTTCTCGCCCGCGATCTCGGCGACGCCGTCGATGCACACCTTGCCGGGTGTGGCCGACATCGACGGGCCGCGCACGGTGCGCGCCAGCCCGGAGACGCGGTTGTAGGCGCCGCGGTAGATCTCGTAGGCGCGGGCGAGCGGCACCGCGAAGTAGTCCTGCGGGCCGGTGTCGCGCTCCACGAACATGTAGTAGGGCACCATGCCGTGGCGCACGTGGGTGCGCCACATGGTCTCCCACGTGGCCGAGTCGTCGTTGATGGTGCGGATCAGCGGTGCCTGGGTGCGGATGACGGCGCCGGTGGCCCGGATGCGCCGCACCGCCCGCTGCACCAGTTCGGGCGCCATCTCCCGGGGGTGGGAGAAGTGCGCCATGAAGGCGAGGTTCTTGCCGGAGTCCACCACGCGCTCGAACAGCCGCAGCGTGTCGTCGGCGTCGGGGTCGGTGGTGAACCGCTGCGGCCAGTAGGCCAGCGACTTGGTGCCGATCCGGATGGACTCCAGCGAGGCCACGTCCAGCAGCGGCTCGACGTAGCGGCGGAGCACGGCCTCGCCCATGATCATGGGGTCGCCGCCGGTCAGCAGCACGCTGGTGACCTCGGGGTGCTCCTTGAGGTAGGCCACCAGGTGGTCGATCTCGCTGGAGGCGAACTTCAGGTCGGCGTCGCCGACGAACTGCGCCCACCGGAAGCAGTAGGTGCAGTAGGCGTGGCAGGTCTGCCCCTGCTTGGGGAAGAACAGCACTGTCTCGGGGTACTTGTGCTGCATGCCCTCCAGCGGGTCGCGCCCGCCGGTGGTGGGCACGTTCAGATCCATCTGACCCGCGGGGTGCGGGTTGAGCCGGGCGCGGATCTCGTTGGCCGCCCGGTTGACCTCGCCGGCGGGCGCGCCGGAGCGCAGCAGGTCGGCGATACGGGCCACGTCGGTCTGCGGCAGCATGTCCGCCTGGGGGAACACCAGCCGGTAGATCGGATCGTCCGGCGCGGCGTCCCAGTCGATCAGTTCCTCGATGACGTAGCTGTTCACCCGGAACGGCAGAACCGCGGCGACGGCCCGCACCGCAAGGCGGTCCGCCTCACCGAGCCCGGCGCGCGCCGTCAGCTCGTCGAGGTGTTTGGCCGTGTAGGCCCGGAACCGGCGGCCGGCGGACGGCGACGGCGTCGCGTCGTGCGTCAAGCTCACGCGTCTCCTTTCCTGGGGGTTGCCCCGCCCCGGCGTGTGTCAGGGCAGGCGAAGGCGGGAGGGCCCCGCGTGTGGCGGGACACTCCGCGAAACACATCAGCACTGATCGCGCCGGTCGCGAGCGGGGGCACCGGACCGGCCGATGAGTCGACCCACCCGACCTTGGGTGGTTTGTACCCAATCATCCGCCAGAAAGGGGTTTGCTGAAAGGGCCCGCCTCCAGTTGATGGCGGGTGGTGGCCGGGCCGTGACCTTCGCGGCGGACACCGGACCCGCGACCGGCCGGGGACCCGAGCCCGCGTCCCCTCGTCCGGGCCGGGCGCGCGGCGGCATAGCCTTGAGCCGGTACGGTCGCGACGCGGGTCGCCCGCGCTCCGTGCGCCGGGCGGCCGCCGCACCCGGCGCCGCCCGCGGCCGGCGGTGGGAAGTGAGGGGGTTCTCGTGAGCACACCCCAGGCGGCCGCGCCCGCCGGGAGACCCGAACCGGTGATCGCCCTCGACGCCATGGGCGGCGACCACGCGCCCGACGAGATCGTCAAGGGCGCGGTCCTGGCCGTGCGGGAGCGCGGCCTGCGGGTGGTCCTGGTGGGCCGGCGCCCCGAGATCGCCCGCCTGCTGGCCCAGGAGGGCGCGGCCGGCGCGATCCCCATCGCCCACGCCGAGGACGCGCTGGCCATGCACGAGGGCGCGCTCGCCAGTTGGCGCCGCCCGCGCTCCAGCGTGGCCGTGGCCTGCAAGCTCATCCGCCAGGGCGAGGCCGCCGCCCTCGTCTCGGCCGGGTCCACCGGCGGCGTGGTGGCCACCTCCACCGTGCGGCTGCGCACCCAGCCCGGCGTGCTGCGCCCGGCGCTGGCGGTGGCGCTGCCCACCCGGCCCACGCCCACCGTCCTGCTCGACGCCGGCGCCAACGCCGACGCCAAGCCCGAGATGCTGGTGCAGTTCGCGCACCTGGGCGCCGCCTACGCCAACAGCGCGTTCGGCGTGGCCCACCCCCGGGTGGGCATGCTCACCATCGGCTCGGAGCCGGGCAAGGGCAACCGGCTGGCCCGCAAGACGGCCGAACTGCTCGCCGCCACATCGGCGCAGGCGCCGCGGCTGGACTTCCGGGGCAACGTGGAGGGCCACGACCTGCTGGCGGGCGAGGTGGACGTGGTGGTCACCGACGGGTTCACCGGCAACGTGGCGCTGAAGTCGGTGGAGGGCGCGGTGCGGTTCACCCTGTCGTCGGTCACCGAGGCGCTGAGCTCCAGCACCATGGCCAAGGCGGGCGCGCTGCTCCAGCGGGGCGCGCTGCGCTCGCTGCGCGGCCGCTTCGACTCCGAGACCTACGGCGGCGGCGTGCTGCTGGGCCTCAACGGCACCGTGGTGATCGCCCACGGCGCCAGCCACGCGCCGGCGGTGGAGCGGGCCTGCCAACTGGCGCACGACCTGACCACCGGCGGGATCGCCGACCAGGTGCGCACCCGGGTGCAGGCGACCGCCCGCACCACCTGGCTGCACCGGCGCGGCCAGGCGGAGGAGCAGGCGGGCCGCGCCTGAGGAGGGTCCGCGCGGGCCGTGCCGCCGGGTCCGCCGGTGCGGGCCGGGGATCAGGGCATCGGGGGATCAGCCCATCCCGCGCCCCTTGGGCGGACCCTCGGGGTGCCGGGGGTCCCGGCCCGCCCGCCAGCCGAGCCGGGGGTCGGGAGGGCTGCCCTGCTTCGGTTGCCCCTTCCGCGCCTTGCGGGCCTTGGCGAGCGCGTCGGGACCCATGCCGGATCCGCTGCCCACGACGGCCCCCGGGTCCGCCGCCGCCCCCTCGCGCGCCCGCTCCGCGGACTTGAGAGCGGACAGCTCGGCGCCCAGCGCCTTGGGAAGGTGCGCTCCCGGTTCCACGACCACACCGTAGGGGTACTTCTCCGTGGGCTTGAGCGTCAGTCCGTCGGGGAACGCGGCGAGTGTCTCCGGCCGCTGCCGGCCCTCCGGAATCCCCGAGAACACCTGGGGCATCCCGGGCAGGGTCCTCGCGTCGGGGTCGGCGGGCACCGCGCGGCCCCCGTCAGGCCGGTGGGTGCCCGCCGCATCGCCGGGAACCGGTGGGTTTCCGCTGTTTTCAGCCATTCTCCACCCCTCTCCTCCCCGGCAATCTAGCGAGCCCGGCGCCCCCGCCGCGAGGGGTGCGCGCGGCCGGAACCGGCACGCCTCCGGGCGGGTGCCCGGCCCCGCGCTCCCTGTGCGCCACCGGCGCGGGACGTGGGAAAACCGCGCACGGCCACACCGCCCGGATCGGTAGGCTTTAGGGCATGGCCGACCCGCAGGAGATCCTCGCGCAACGGGTCCAGTCCGCGCTCGGTGCCGCCTTCGGCCCCGACTTCGCCGACACCGACCCCGTCATCCGTCCGTCGCAGTTCGCCGACTTCCAGGCCAACGCCGCCCTGCCCCTGGCCAAGCGCCTGGGCCGCGCGCCGCGCGACGTCGCCGCCGACATCGTCGCGCGCCTGGACATCGCCGACATGTGCCGCGACGCCGAGATCAGCGGGCCCGGCTTCATCAACCTCACCCTGCGCGACGACTGGATCGCCGCGCGGGCCCAGGACCTGCTGGCCGACCCCCGGGCGGGCATCCCCCGGCAGCAGCCCCAGACCATCCCCATCGACTACTCCGCGCCCAACGTGGCCAAGGAGATGCACGTCGGCCACCTGCGCACCACCGTGGTGGGCGACGCCCTCGCCCGCGTCCTGGAGGCGCTGGGCCACGCCGTGGTCCGCCAGAACCACATCGGCGACTGGGGCACCCCCTTCGGCATGCTCATCGAGCACCTGCTGGACTCCGGCGAGCACTCCCCCGAGGCCGAACTCGTCAAGACCGACCCCAACGCCTTCTACCAGGCGGCGCGCACCAAGTTCGACGGCTCGCCGGAGTTCGCAGAGCGGGCGCGCAAGCGGGTGGTGGCGCTCCAGGCCGGCGACCCCGAGACCCTGCGGCTGTGGCGTGAACTGGTCGACCTCTCCAAGGTCTACTTCAACCGGGTCTACGCCACCCTCGACGTCACCCTCACCGACTCCGACCTCGCCGGCGAGAGCATGTACAACGACATGCTGCCCGGCATCTGCGACGAGTTGGAGGGCAAGGGCATCGCCGAGGTCAGCGAGGGCGCGCTGTGCGTGTTCCAGCCCGAGTTCACCGGCCGCGAGGGCAAGCCGGTGCCGCTGATCGTGCGCAAGAGCGACGGCGGCTACGGCTACGGCACCACCGACCTCGCCACCATCCGCTACCGGGTCGAGGAGTTGGGCGCCACCTCCCGCGTCATCTACGTGGTGGGCGCGCCGCAGGCCCTGCACTTCCGCATGGTGTGGTCGGCCGCGCGCAAGGCCGGGTGGCTGCCCGACCGCGTCACCCCCGTCCACGTGCAGATCGGCAACGTGCTGGGCGAGGACGGCAAGATCCTGCGCACCCGCAGCGGGCAGCCGATCCGGCTCATGGCGCTGCTGGAGGAGGCGGTCGACCGCGCCGCCAAGGTCGTCGCCGAGAACCGGCCCGACCTCGACGACACCACCCGGGCCGCCATCGCCCGCGAGGTCGGCATCGGCGCGGTGAAGTACGCCGACCTGTCGGTCTCCCACGACACCGAGTACGTGTTCGACTACGACCGGATGCTGGCCCTCAACGGCAACACCGGCCCCTACCTCCAGTACGCGGCGGCGCGGATCCGGTCCATCTTCCGCAAGGGCGGCGTCGACCCCGACTCCGCCACCGGCCCCATCACGCTGACCGAGCCCGCCGAACGCGACCTCGCGCTGGCGCTGCTGGGCTTCGGCCCGGTCGTGGCGGCGGTCGGCGACACCCTGGAGCCGCACCGGCTGTGCGGCTACCTGTTCGACCTCGCGCAGGCGTTCACCGCGTTCTTCGAGCACTGCCCGGTGCTCCAGGCCGAGGACCCGGCGGTGCGCGACTCCCGGCTGGCGCTCATCGCGGCCACGCTGCGCACCCTGGTCACCGGCCTGGGCCTGCTGGGCGTGCGCACGCCCGAGCAGATGTAGCCGCCGGTCCCGCATCGCGCCGCAGGGCCGCCCCGCACAGCGGGGCGGCCCTGCGCGCGTTCCGTAGCGGGTGCGTGGGGCGCGCCGTTCAGAGCGAGAGGACCAGCCAGAGCGAGAGCGCGGGCGGTATGACGGAGTGGTCATGGGGGCCGCCCCGCCCGGGGTGGCCGTCGTCGTCATCGTCGTCGTCCCAGTCGGGCGTGCTGGGCGAGGGGTCGGGCGTGGGCGGGGAAGGCGGGTTGGCGGGCCGCCCGCCGCCCCCTCCGCCGCCGCCACCACCGCCGCCGCCACCGCCACCCCCTCCGCCGCCGGGGGTGGCGGTGGCGCCGGGGGGCTCGGTGGAGGTGGCCCCGGTCCCGGGAGCGGGGGCGGTCGCGGGGGCGGAGGATCCGCTCGGCGCGGCCGGAGCCGGGGTCGCCTCTGCGTCGCGCGAGGCCGTGGGGCTGGGCGCGGGCTCCTCTGAGGGAGTTCGGGGGGCGTCTCCGTGGCCGTCGCCGACCTGGCCGTGAACGGCCGGCGGGTTGTCGACACCCACCTCGGCGCCGCTGCTGGGCAGGCTGAAGAGTGCCAGGACGGCGACGGTGATGGTCAGGCCCGCGGTGAGGACACCGGCGGCGATCATCCACTGGCCGCGCCTGCGCAGCCGCTCCTGCCGGCGGCGGTCGTCGTGGCGGCCAGGTACTACCTCGGGACCTTCGGGTGCGCTGCTCATGGGGGTGGCTGGCTTCTCGCTGAAAGGGGGTGTCGGCCTGGGCCGTCGTGCGGTGCACGGAGTCCCGGCGCACGGATTCCCCAAGGGTACAACGCGGTCGGTTCACCACTATCTGCGCGTTACGGCCAATCCGGCGCACTCACCAACTCGACTTCTCCGGGACGGACGCAGCAGTGGATACGGCGGCCGACTCGGGCCGGGTGTGACGCATCCGACATCCCGCCCGGTCGCGCCGCACCCGCCGAGCCCGCGCGCCGGGCGGCGCACGGCCCCCGCCTGCCCAGGCGCCCGCGCCGCTGCCGCCCGACCGCCGGAACCACGGGCAAACAGGAGGAAACCGACTATTAGCCTGTTATCCATCCAATCGAGGAGAAAGCAGTCATGACTTCTGGTCCGCAACCCGACGACGGCCTCGGCCCGGAACCCGGCACCTGGCACCTTGACCCGGTCCACTCCTGCATCGTCTTCGTGGCGCGCTACCTGCGCTTCGGCCGCGTGCAGGGCACCATCAGCGACGCCCGGGGCACGGTGGCGGTGGCCCAGGACCCCGTCGACTCAACGGTGGACGTGTCCATCCGCGCCGCGTCGCTCAACACCGGCGTCCAGGCGCGCGACGACCACCTGCGCTCCCCCGACTTCCTCGACGTCGAGCGGTTCCCCGAGATCCGCTTCACCAGCACCCGCGTCGAGGAGCGCTCCCGCGCCAAGGGCACCTTCCACCTGGACGGCGACCTCACCGTCCACGGCACCACGCGCCCGGTCTCGCTGGACTGCCAGTGGGCCGGAGAGGCGCCCGACTACGCCGACCCGGACCACACCTACGGCCACTTCTTCGCGGGCAACGGCCAGATCCGCCTCAGCGACTTCGGCGTCGGCGACGGCGGCCCGGTCCCGTGGGGCGGCCGGCTGGTCGGCGACGCCCTCGACATCGTGCTGGAGGTCCGTCTCCAGGACCGCGACCCGATCCACTTCCTGCGCCACATCGGCCACGTGGCCTAGCCCTCGGGACGAGCCGCCGGCGGCCCCCGGGAGACGTGGGCGGCGGGGCGGCGACGGCGGCGGACGGCTCGGGCAAGGGGCCTCCGCTCTGCCGCACCTCACCTCGGTGCGGCCGGCTATCCCTGCCGCAGCAGGTCCTCGATCTCCGCGCGCCCAGGCATCGACGGTGCGGCGCCGTGGCGCTGCACCGACAGGGCCGAGGCGGCCGACGCGAAGCGCAGCGCCTCCTGCGGCGCGCGGCCCTCGGCGCGGGCCACCGCGAACGCGCCGCAGAAGGTGTCTCCGGCGGCGGTGGTGTCGACCGGGGAGACCCGGAACGCGGGCACGTGCACCGGCTCGGCACCCCGGGTGCCGTGGAGCGAGCCCTCCTCGCCCAGGGTGACGATCGCCTCGGGCACCGCCCGCAGCAGCGCCGCCAGCGCGGCGCGCGGGTCGGTCTGGCCGGTGATGGCGGCGGCCTCGTGCTGGTTGGGCACCAGCAGGTCCACGTTCTCCAGCAGCTCCGGCGGCAGCTCGCGCGCCGGGGCGGGGGTGAGCACCGTGGGCACCCCGGCGGCGCGCCCGGCGCGCGCGGCGGCCACAACCCCCTCCATCGGCAGCTCCAGTTGCAGCAGCAGCGCCGCGCTGCCCGCCAGCAGCCGGGAGTCCTCGGCGGCCAGCCCGGTGACCTCGCCGTTGGCGCCGGGGATGACGATGATGGAGTTCGCGCCGCGCCCGTCGACCACGATGTGCGCCACGCCCGAGGCGCCGCCCACCGTGCGCAGGGCCGACACCTCGATGCCGCACTCGACCAGGTTGCCGCGCAACTGGGTGCCGAAGGAGTCGTCGCCGACGGCGCCGATGAACGCGACGTCGGCGCCCGCGCGGGCCGCCGCGACCGCCTGGTTGGCGCCCTTGCCGCCGGGCACCTGGGCGAACCGGGTGCCGGTGACGGTCTCGCCGCTGGCGGGCGCGGTGTCGACGTAGGCGACGAGGTCCATGTTGACGCTGCCGAAGACCACGATGCGCGGCGGCCGCGCCGGGGAGGTGCTGGGCGAACTCACGCGCCGAGCCTATCGGGCGGCCCGGTGGGCGCCCACCCCCGGCGCGGACGTGTCAGCCCCCGCCGCGGGTCAGACCTGGGGCGGCGCGGTGGCCCCTGCGGCGTCGGCGGCGTCGGAGGTCTCCTGGGCGGTGCGGTCCAGCTCCACGATCACCGGCGCGTGGTCGGACGCGCCCTTGCCCTTGCGCTCCTCGCGGTCGATGAGCGCCCCGCTGACCCGCGCGGCCAGCGCCGGGGAGGCCAGCACGAAGTCGATGCGCATGCCCTTGCGCTTGGGGAAGGACAACTGCTTGTAGTCCCAGTAGGTGTAGACGCCGGGACCCGGCGCGAAGGGCCGCACGACCTCGGCGAACCCGGCGTCGACCACGGCGCGGAACGCGTCGCGCTCGGGCTTGGTGACGTGCGTCCTGCCCTCGAACTCGGCCATGTCCCAGACGTCGTCGTCCTGCGGGGCGATGTTGAAGTCGCCGCACAGCGCCATCTGCGCGGCGGGGTCGGTGGCCAGGCAGCCCGCCGCGTAGTCGCGCAGCGCCTCCAGCCAGCGCAGCTTGTAGGCGTAGTGGGGGTCGTCGATCTCGCGGCCGTTGGGGATGTAGAGGCTCCACACCCGCACCCCGCCGCAGGTGGCGCCCAGCGCCCGCGCCTCGGGCGCGGCGGGGTCGCCCCAGCCGGGCTGGCCGGGGAACCCGATCTGGACGTCGGTGATCCCCACACGCGACAGGACGGCCACGCCGTTCCACTGGGAGAGCCCGTGGTGGGCGACCTCGTAGCCGAGTTCGGTGAACAGCTCCGTGGGGAACTGGTCGTCGCGGCACTTGGTCTCCTGCACGGCGGCGACGTCGATGTCGCTCCGCTCCAGCCAGGCGGCGATCCGCTCGGCCCTGGCCCGGACACTGTTGACGTTCCACGTGGCGATACGCACGCAGTCAGGCTAGCGCCCGGCTACGACACGCGCCGCACGATCGGGCACGCGGCGCGTGCGGCTCGGGGCGCGGGCGGGACAGGGACGCGGGCACGGGCGAGGCCCCGGCGCGGCCGTCCTCCGCTCCGGGGCCTCCCGTCTCCCTGTGGGGTGAATCCCTGTGGGGGTGAAGCGCCGTCATCGCCGCTCTGCCAAATGTGACGCAGGGGACGCCCGAACGGTTCAACCCGCGCGCGGCCGATTCCACGCGTCCGGTCCCCCGCCGCCGAGCCCGCGCGGCCGGATCCGTCCCGCCCATCCCCCGCACCGCCCCTTCCCCTCCGCCCATCCCGCACCACCGGCCCCGCCCGCCGCCCCCGCGCCCCATCCTCAGCGATTTCCCAGCGCGCGCACTGCCGCGTCACAGCGGAGCACGGCACGCTGGTCGCCGAGCCGCTGAGGGGGCGCCGCCGGTCCCGGCGGCACCGAGTCCGAGCCCCCTGCTCCGCGCCCGCCCGCGTGCCGGGCGGGGCGCGGCCGCGCCCGGGCCGCCCCCGGGCCGGCCGCGCGGCTCGTGGAGCCGGCGGGGGCGCCGCGAGGCG
>NZ_JAJAQC010000020.1 GCF_027604915.1 Streptomonospora mangrovi | reverse complement strand
TCAGGGGTGCCGGGCCCTTCGCCGTCTCAGGTCACCGGGGCGCTCAGGCGCCGCTGGTGGCCTCCTGCTTGGTGTCCGCGTCGGCCGACTCGTCGTAGTGGGCGCCGTGGTGCAGGTGGTGGCCGGTGTGCGGCTGGACGTCCTCGAACGGGACGTTGTCGCGCGTGTACCAGTCCGCCAGCCTGCGCCGCAGGCGGCCCATCATCCCGCGCGACGCCGGCGCCTCGACGCCGTTGTCGTCGTGGGACTCCACGTCGATCCGCGAGACCGGGGCCTTGCTCTGGAGGACGTGCACGGTCTCGTCGGAGGACTCCTTGTGGACCTCGATGAACTCACCGCTGGGGAGCTGCTGGATGGTGCCGCTCTCGTAGCCGTGCGAGAGCTGCTCCCGGTCGCGGCGCTGGAGGCCCAGGCAGATCCGCTTGGCGACCATGAACCCGATGATCGGCCCGACGATCACCCCGATCCGGAAGAACCAGGTGGTGCCGTACAGCGACACCTGGAACGTCTCGGAGATGATGTCGTTGGACCCGGCCAGCCACAGCAGCCCGTAGAACACGATGCCGGCCACGCCCACACCGGTGCGCACCGGGGCGTTGCGCGGGCGGTCGGCCACGTTGTGGTGGCGGCGGTCGCCGCTGATCCACGCCTCGACGAACGGCCACAGGGCCATGCCGCCGAAGAGGATCCCCGGGATCACCAGGCCCGGCACGAGCACACCGGTCGGGATGGAGTAGCCGGCGAAGTCGATGTCGAACCAGTTCGGGAAGATCCGCAGTGACCCCTCCATGAAGCCCATGTACCAGTCGGGCTGGAGCCCGGAGGTGATGGAGGTCGGGGTGAACGGCCCGAACAGGTGGATCGGGTTGATCTGGACGAACCCGCTGAGGCCCACCGTGACGGCGAAGACGAAGAAGAAGAACCCGCCCGCCTTCACCGCGAAGCCCGGCAGCATCGGGACGCCGACGACCTTCTTCTCGGTGTGGCCCCGGCCCGGGTACTGGGTGTGCTTCTGGTGCCACAGGATCATGAAGTGGGCGCCGATCAGCGCCAGCAGGATGCCCGGGATCAGCAGCACGTGCAGCATGTACAGGCGCGGGATGATGTCCTGGCCGGGGAACTCCCCGCCGAACAGGAACATCGAGATGTAGGTGCCCACCACCGGGATCGCCAGCATGACGCCCTGGAGGATGCGCACGCCCATGCCCGAGGGCAGGTCGTCGGGCAGCGAGTACCCGAACAGGCCCTCGACCATGGCCAGGCCGAAGATCGCGATGCCGATCAGCCAGTTGATCTCGCGCGGCTTGCGGAACGCGCCGGTGAAGAACACCCGCAGCATGTGGATCAGCATCGAGCCGAGGAAGATCAGCGCGGCCCAGTGGTGGATCTGGCGGACCAGGAACCCGCCGCGGACGTCGAAGTCGATGTAGAGCGTGGAGGCGTACGCCTCGCTCATCACGACTCCCTGCATCCGCTCATAGGAGCCGTCGTAGACGATCTCCGCCATGCTCGGCTTGAACCACAGCGTGAGGAACACGCCCGTCACGAGCAGGATGATGAACGAGTACAGGGCGATCTCGCCCAGCATGAACGACCAGTGGTTCGGGAAGACCTTGCGGAGTTGCTTCTCGCCGGTCTTGGCCAGGTGGAACCGGTCGTCGATGTAGTTTCCGGCGCCGCGCAGCAGCTTGGGCGCCTGTGTTGTCCTGCTCATGGGCTAGTTCCCCCTCTGCGCGTCCCAGAAGGTCGGCCCGACCGCCTCGGAGAAGTCGCCGTCCGCTACCAGGTAGCCTTCGTCGTCCACTGTAATCGGCAGCTGCGGAAGCGGCCGGTTGGCCGGACCGAACACGACCTTGGCGCCGTTGGCGGCGTCGAACGTCGACTGGTGGCACGGGCACAGGATCCGGTGCGACCCCTTCTCGTACAGCGCGGCCGGGCACCCGACGTGGGTGCAGATCTTGGAGTAGGCCACGATCCCGTTGTGCGTCCAGTTGAGCTGTTCGCGGGTCATGTCGGGGCCGAACTCGCCGTCGGGCATCCGGATGAGCAGGATGACGGTCTTGGCCTGGTCGTTCAGGCTCAGCCCGTGCGGGTGCTCCTCGGTGGGCTCGACGTAGGGCAGCGCGCTGATCATGCTGCCGGGCTCCAGGTCGTCCTGGTGGATCCAGTGGTTGTCGCCCGTGCGGTGCGTGCCCTCGACGACCATGTGCATGCCCGGCTCCCACAGCGTGTGCTTGAGGGTGTCGCCGGGCAGCGGGCCGGTGTCGCGCAGCAGCACGATCGGCGCCAGGCCCAGCGGGGCCATGGCCAGCAGCAGGGTGCGGCGCATGAGCGGGCGCTTGGTGAACCCGCTCTCGTCGGCGCTGCGCATGAAGAAGTCGCTGAAGCTGCTCTTCTCCTTCGGGGAGGAGGGCAGTTCGTCGTAGGGCGAGGACACCTCGTAGTGCGGCATCACCTGGCGCGCCCAGACGGTCATCCCCGCGCCGATCCCGAAGAGCGCCAGCGCGAGCGTGCCGCCCAGCGCCATGTTCGCCCACTGGCCGACCTGGGGGTCGGCGATGGCGGGCTCGCCCTCAGGCGGGCTCGGGAACAGGAAGTAGGCCACGATGAAGCCCACGCCCGCGAGGAAGGCGACGGTGAACCACAGGGCGGCGACGCGCTCGCCCCTGCGCTGCATCTCCTCGGGGCGGACGTGGGTCTCCTCGGCCGGGTAGGGCCCCTCGTGGTCCTCGTGCGGGTCGGCCGTGCGGGTGACCACGCGGCCCCCCTCGGCGGAGGTGGGGGTGCCCAGGACCCGGTCGGGTCCCTCGGCGCCCGTCTCGCTGTCGTGGTTGCGGTTGTTGTCAGTCATGGGCTCGCTGCTTCGCGGTGATCCAGACGGCGCAGGCCACGATCAGGCTGAGCCCAACGGTCCAGCCGATGAGGCCCTCGGCCACCTGGCCCACTCGGTTGAGGTTGAAGATCCCGCCGGCGTCGGGCTCGGCCTGGAGGTTCTTCACGTAGGCGATCAGTTCCTGCTTCTCGTCGGGCGTGATGGACGCGTCGTTGAAGACGGGCATCTGGCCCGGGCCGGTCAGCATGGCCTCGTAGATCTGCCGGGGGGAGGACTCGTGGATCTCGGGCGCCCAGCGGCCGTCGGTCAGCGCGCCGCCCTCACCCGACCAACTGTGGCAGTGCGCGCAGTTGGCGAGGTAGAGCCGCATGCCGACCTCGGTGTCGCTGGCCCCGGCCAGGTACTCCTCGTAGTCGGCCTCCCAGTCGGCGCGGGCCTCCTCGTAGGCGGCCTCGTCCTCGAAGTCCGAGCGCTGCGGCGCGCTGGCGGGGACGTCGGCCGCGGGCACCCGCGGGGCGTCCTCCTCGCCGATCTCGGCCTCGTAGTAGGCGACGAGGTCGTCGATCTCCTCCTGGGAGAACGCCGGCGGCTTGCGGGGCATCTGCGCGTTGGGGTTCATCGAGGGCATGCGCCCGGTGCTGACCTGGAAGTCGACGGCGGCGCCGCCCTCCCCGGTGATGTCGGGGCCGGTGTAGCCCTCGCCGCCGCGGCCGTCCATGCCGTGGCAGCTCGCGCAGCTCTTGACGTAGATCTCGCGGCCCTCGGTCACGTCGGTCGCGTCGGGCTGCTCGGCGCCCGCCGCGGCGTCGGCGGCCAGGGTCTGCGCCTCAGCGCGGTCAGCGCTGGGGGCGATGAACGCGTAGCCCGCACCGAAGAGCGTGAGCGCGAGTATGACGACGGCGTACCCCGCAAGGGGATGCCGTCGCCGCGCGGTAATCCATTTCACGGTTTCCCCGTTTCGGGTCACTGAAGGAAGTAGATGGTTGCGAACAAAGCGATCCAGACCACGTCGACGAAGTGCCAGTAATAGGACACAACGATCGCGCTGGTCGCCTGCTGGTGGGTGAAGCGCTTCGCGGCGTACGTGCGTCCCAGCATGATCAGGAACGCGATCAGACCACCGATGACGTGGAGACCGTGGAAACCCGTGGTGAGGTAGAACATCGAGCCGTAGGCGCTGGACTGAAGGGTCAGGCCCTCGTGGACGATGAGTTCGTAGTACTCGTATGCCTGGCCGAGTACGAAGACCAGACCCATGAGGAACGAGATGAAGAACCACATACGGAGCTTCCGGACATCACCGCGCTCGGCGGCCCAAACGCCGGCCTGAGCGGTGAAGCTGGAGGCCACCAGGATGATGGTGATACCCAGGGCCCACGGCACGTTGAGGTGAGTGTCCGGCCACTCGCCAAGCTCGGGGTTGCCCTTGGTCACCGATCGGATGGTGTAGTACATCGCGAACAGCGCTGCGAAGAACATGAGTTCGTTGGCCAACCACACAATGGTGCCAACGCTCACCAGGTCAGGTCGCTTGGCCGCACCATGCACTGGTGTCGGTCCTGTCGGTTGATTCGCGGTTGCTGTCGCCACGGGAGCATTATTACGGCATCCTGCGGGGGTTGGTGCACGACCCCCCGAAAGGCGCCCGATCTGCCGTGACAACGGTATCGGCCCGTAACTGCCGGGGCCGGCCCGCCGACCGGCTGCGCGGGGGTCGTCGACCGCGGCGCGTCCGCTGCACCGAGGATAGCGCCTCGGCCGCCCGGAGTCAGTGACCGCTGCGCGATCGTCGGTGTACACGGCGTGACGGGGGTGCCGGCGGTGCGGGCGGGCGGCGGAGCGCCTCGGGGCCCGCGCGCCCGGCGGCGCCACGGGAGGGCGCGGGCGCGCGGGGCGGTGCCGGCGGGCGCGCCCCGCTCGGGCACCGCGGATGGCCCCGGGTGTGGCGCCGGTGGCATGCTGGGGTGGCGAAGGTCTCAACTCGACGGCCGCAGGGCATAGGCTCGCCTGGACGGGCGGCCCGCGCCCGCCCCGCTCCGGCGCGGCCGAGACGTACAGGGATGGTGACGGTTGACCATGGCGCCCAACGCCTCCGACTCCGCGGAGCGCGCCCCCCGCATGCGCGTCCTCCTCTACAGCGACAAGCCCGGCACCCGCGAGAAGGTCCGACTGGCCGTGGGCCGCCGCCCCGCCGCCGACGTCCCCAAGGTCGAGTTCGTGGAGTGCGCCACAGGGCCGGGCGTGCTGGCCCGGCTGGAGGAGGGCGGCATCGACGTCGCGATCTTCGACGGCGAGTCCGCCCCGGTGGGCGGCATGGGCCTGTGCCGCCAGGTGAAGGACGAGATCTACCGGTGCCCGCCGGTGCTGCTGCTGATCGGCCGCCGCGACGACGGCTGGCTGGCCACCTGGTCGCGCGCCGACAAGGTGGTGAGCCACCCCGTCGACCCGGTCGCCCTGGCCGAGTCCCTGGCCGAACTCATGCGCGAGCGCCTGGCCGAGACCCCCGCCCTCAACTGACGCGCGGGCGGCACCGGCCCGCAGGCCGCCTCCGGGCGGGGCGGGCCGGGCCGCCCATCTCGCGGCCGCCGCCGGCGGCGCACACGCCCCCCGGGCGGCCGACACCGGGTGACCCGCCCGGCCCGGTCGCCGGACCCGCCCGCGTCCCGGGCCGCTCGGGGCGCGAGCCCCCGCCACGCGCCGCCGGGGCGCACCGGCCGGGCGGCGCGCCCGGGTACCGGCCCGGCGGCCGGCAGCCCGCCGGGCGGCGCGCTCCGGTAGTCTCGCGCTGACGGACACCGCACCGCTCCTCCCGTCCCCGGCCCCCTCGGCGGCGCCGGGACCGGTGTCCGCGGACCGAGAACTTTGACGCGTCGAGCGGGAGACCTTGCGATGGTGCAGCAGCCGGCCGCGGCGCGCGGCGGCCCCACACCCCGGTACTTCGGCGGTGCGGCCCACCACGGGGCCGACATCGCGCGATGGCGCTGACCTGTGTCAGCCCTCGCCCGATCCCGTCCGCCGATCCCCCGAACGAGGAGTGGTACCGCCGTGAGCGCCACCGAACGCACCTGGTCCGAACTGATCACCGCCCTGCTGGAGGGCCGCACCCTCTCGGCCGAGGACACCAACTGGGCCATGAACGAGATCATGTCGGGCTCGGCCACCGACGTGCAGATCGCCGGCTTCGCCATCGCGCTGCGCGCCAAGGGCGCCGCGGCCGAGGAGGTCGCCGGCCTGGCCGAGGGCATGCTGGACAACGCCGTGCAGATCACCGTGCCCGGCCAGACGGCCGACATCGTCGGCACCGGCGGCGACCGCGCCCACACGGTCAACATCTCGACCATGGCGGCCATCGTGGCGGCCGCGGCCGGGCTGAAGGTCGTCAAGCACGGCAACCGCTCGGCGTCGTCCTCGTGCGGCACCGCCGACGTGCTGGAGCGGCTGGGCGTGGTCATCGACCTGCCGCCCCGCTACACCGCCCGCGTGGCAGAGGAGGCCGGCATCACCTTCTGCTTCGCGCCGCTGTTCCACCCGGCGTTCCGGCACACCGCCAAGACCCGGCGCGAGCTGGCGGTGCCCACGGTGTTCAACTTCCTGGGCCCGCTGACCAACCCGGCGCGCACCCGCGCCGCGGCGGTGGGCGTCTTCGACGCCGGCATGTGCGAGGCCGTGGCCGGGGTGTTCGCCCGGCGCGGCACCTCCGCGCTGGTCTTCCGCGGCGACGACGGCCTGGACGAGCTGACCACCACGACCACCTCGCGGGTGTGGACGGTGGCCGGCGGCGAGGTCGGCCACGAGGTCGTGGACCCCGCCGACCTGGGGATCGAGCGCTCGACCCCGGAGTCGCTGCGCGGTGGCGACGTGGAGTACAACGCCCGCGTGGTGCGCGACCTGCTCGCCGGCGCCCCCTCCACCGAGGGCGCGGTGCGCGGCGCCGTGCTGCTCAACGCGGCGGCGGCGCTGGCCACCACCCTGCCCGACTTCGGCCGCCGCCCGGCCGTGGAGCTGCTGCGCGCCGGCCTGGAGCGGGCCGAGGCCGCGCTGGCCGACGGCCGCGCGGCGGCCCTGCTGGACCGCTGGGTGGAGGTCAGCCAGTCCTACGCCAAGCAGGACGGGCAGGGCTGAGGCACACGGCCCCGCCCCCCACCGGCCGCGCCGGGAGCGGGCGGGGCCGGCAGCGGGCGGGGCGGCGGGCACCGCGCCCGGCGCGGTCCGCCGCCCGCGGAGGTCCTCGCGGCGGCGAACGCGCAGGTGGGGCCGCCCGCGCGGCCGTGCGCGGGCACGCGCGCAGGTGACATCGCGCCGGTGCGGGGTAGGCCACGGGCACACCGACCCAGCGACCCCACCGACCCTTCTCCCCCCGGAGGCAGCAGTGCGCGGCAGAGTCGTCCTTCCGGCGATCCTGGTCATCTGGCTACTGATCGGGCTCCTCGCCGCCGTCCAGCGCGGCTACTTCAGCGACAGCGACCAGAACTGCGCCGACATCGGCAGCACCCTGGTCACCATCGTCGTCGGCCCGCTGAACTACATCGGCGTCAACCCCACCGTGGAGTGCCCGGGCCTGCCCGAGCCCTCGGAGTAGCCGGCGGCGCCGGCGCCCCGGCCGGGCCGGAGCCGCCGGCCCGGCCCCGCGCGGGCCGGCCCGGCGGCTACTCCATGCCCAGGGAGAACGCCGCCTCCAGGTCGTGGCTGGAGTAGGCGCGGAAGGCGATGTGGGTGTCGGAGGACAGCACGCCGGGGACCTTGTTGACGTGGCCGGGGATCACCTCGGCGAGGTCCTCGTGGCCCCGGACGCGGACCACCGCGATCAGGTCGACGCCGCCGGTGACCGAGTAGACCTCGCTGACGCCCTCGATCTCGGCGATGGCCTCGGCCACCTCGGGGATGCGGCCGACGTCGGCCTTGATCATGACGATCGCGGTGATCACGAGGGTTCCTCCTGGTGGTGCGTGCGGGACATCAGTAGACGTCGGAGGGGCGGGTGCCCGAGCGCCAGCGGACGCGGTGCATCAGCAGGGCGCCCACGGCGCCGGCGATGAAGCCGTAGACGTGCGCGGCGTAGGCCACGCTGGAGTCCTCGCCCGGGTACAGCGACATGCTGATGTAGAGAAAATACTGGAGCACGAAGTAGGTGCCGACGAGCGCCCAGCCGGGCAGGCGCACCGGGATCACCAGGAACACCAGGGTGATCACCCGGCTGCGGTGCTGCACGAGCAGGTAGGCGCCCAGCACCCCCGAGATCGCACCCGAGGCGCCCACCAGCGGGATCTGCGAGCCCGCCTCGGTCAGCGCGAACCCGTAGGTGGCCACCAGCCCGCTGACCAGGTACAGGCCCAGGTAGCGCAGCCGGCCCAGGCGGTCCTCCACCACCGGGCCGAACACGAACAGGTAGACCATGTTGCCGATCAGGTGGGCCGCGCCGCCGTGCAGGAACATCGAGGTGAACGCCGAGACCCACGGGACCTTGGTGTAGTCGCCGCCGGGGCAGGGCCCGGGCATGGCGACCTGGCGGCCGGTGAGCAGCTCCACCGGTACCGCGCCCCACTGGAAGTGGTAGCGCTGGGCGTCGCAGATCCGCTCCACCCCGCCGTACCAGAACGCCACCATCGACAGCGGCGAGAGCAGGTAGACGGCGACGTTGGCGGCGATGAGCAGGTAGGTGACCGTGGGCACGCGCCGCACCGGGTAGTCGTCACTGAGCGGGACGCCCGCCATCTGCACTCCTAGCGCGAGGACTCCGGCTGGTCGGCGGCGCCGCCCCCGCCCGGGACGCCGGGCGGCTCAGCGGTGCGGCGCGGGCGCCGGCACGCCGCGGTCCCAGTCTGTCAGGTGCCGGTACTTCTCGGCCCCATTGACGGGGCACGTCCAGGTTCCGGTGGCCTCGGCCAGCCGCACGCCCGGCCGCTCCAGCCAGCGCAGCACGCACTCCATCTCGCCGGGGGTGGCGCTGGGCGCCGGGCCGGGACCGGGGAACACCGACTCGGCGGTGCGCACCAGCGCCGAGACGAACGCGGCGGGGTCGGCGCCGGGCGGCATCAGGCCGCCGGCGGCCAGCCGGCCATGGCGGATCACGTGGACCTCCCAGCCGGGGCGGGCGCCGGAGCCGGGCGGCGCGGGCGCGGGAGCGGCGGCCACGAGTTCGGGCACGGCCGCCAGCGCGCCCAGGCGCTGGGCGCGGGCGGCGGCCGACACGAACGCGGTGAGGCGGTCGCGGACGCCGGCGGCCTCCTCGTAGCGCAGGTCGGCGGCGAGTTCGGCGATCCGGGCGCTGAGGTGCTCCACCACGGGTGCGGGGTCGGCGGTCATGGCGGCCAGGGCGGTGTCGGCGTGGGCGGCGTACTCCTCGGGGGACTCCCCGCCCGCGCACGGCGCGCCGCAGCGGCCCAGTTGGGCCAGCACGCATGGCGCGGTGGGGCGGCCCGGGACGATGCGGCGGGTGCACTGGCGCAGCCGGAACACCTGGTGCAGCGCCTCGCGCGCGAGTTCGGCCTCGCGCGAGGAGCGGAACGGGCCGAGGTAGGGCGCGCCGTCGTCGCGGACGGAGCGCACCACCGACAGCCGGGGGAACACCTCGCGGGTCAGCTTCAGCCAGGGTGCGCGCTCGGGGTTGCGCGAACGCCGGTTGTAGGGCGGCTTGCGTTCGGCGATGAGCCGGAGTTCGCGGACCTCGGCCTCCAGCCCGGTGCCGCACACGATGGGGGTGACGCCCTCGACCAGGGCCGCCATCTCGCGGATGCGGGCGCGCTTCTCCGAACCGGTGAAGTAGGAGCGCACCCGGCGGCGCAGGTTGGTGCTCTTGCCGACGTAGAGGGTGTCGCCCTTGGCGTCGGTGAACACGTAGACGCCCGGCGCCTCGGGCACGCCGTCGGCGATGCGGCGCTTGGCGCGCTGGGCGGCGGTGGGCGCCGAGCGGAAGGAGCGCAGCTCCTCGGCGGTGTCGACGCCGAAGGAGCCCAGCCGCTCCAGCAGGCCGTGCAGCACCCCCACCGTGGCGCGGGCGTCGTCGAGGGCGCGGTGGGTGGGCTGGTCGGGCACGCCGAAGAACCCGGCCAGGGTGCCGAGCTTGTGGTTGGGGACCTCGTCGCGGGTGACCAGGCGGCGGGCCAGCGCGACGGTGTCGAGGACCTGGGGCGCGGGCCAGGGGTAGCCGTGCTCGGCGCAGGCGGCCTTGAGGAAGCCGACGTCGAAGGGGGCGTTGTGGGCGACCAGGATCGCGCCGGAGTCCAGCCCGGCGAACTCCAGGAACGCGGGCAGCGCGGCGGCGATGTCGGGCGCGGGGGCGACCATGGCCTGGGTGATGCCGGTCAGCAGGGTGATGAAGGGCGGGATGGGCGCCCCCGGGTTGACCAGGGTGGCGAACTCGCCCAGGACCTCGCCGCCGCGCACCTTGACGGCGCCGATCTCGGTGATGCCGGCGCCGTCGGAGCGGGTGCCGGTGGTCTCGAGGTCGACGATGACGAAGGTGCACCGCGACAGGGGGGTGCCGAGGTCGTCGAGGGTGCCCTGGACCGCGGTCAACTGCTCTGCCACCCGGCCAGGGTAGCCCCGGGCACCGACCGAACCGCGGCGGGTTCCGGTCACCGCCGCCTCCGGCGCCGCAGGTCGGGGGCGGGTCCGACCGGTTTTGCCGGCCCCGCACGTGGAAGGATGGGCCAGACCCCGCGTGCCGCGCCCGACGGCCGCCGCACCGGTGCCGCGCACGTGCACGTTCACGTGCTCGCGCCGGGTGCGTTTGTTAAGAAGGAGGACATGGCTGTGAGCATTTCGGTGCCGTCCGATACCCAGCGCTGGCGGTGCACCCAGTGCGGCAACCTCACCCGCTTCGACGTCACGCGGGCCGTGCGGTCGCGGGACTACCTGCACTTCGACCTCTCCGGCGGCAGCCGGGTGGAGGAGAGCGAGACCCTGGCCGAGACGATCGAGCAGGTCCGCTGCCGCTGGTGCAACGCGGTGGACGCGGTGGAGACCGTCGACCGCCCCGACGCCGGCGCAGCGGAACCGGCGTGAGCCCCGGAAGCGGGGAGCCGTCGCCCAACGCCGGGGGCGACGGCGCCGGCGGCGCCGACCGGCCGCTGCCCGAGGCCGTGCGCGCCCGCGTCATCGAGTACGGCTCCGACGTGCTGGGCGGCATGCGGGTGGCCGACCTGCCGCCGGTGCTGCGCCGCGTGGCCCGCTTCGAGCCGCGCCGCCGCGCCCGCCTGGCCGGCCCCCAGATCGCCGCCCAACTGGAGGCCGACGCCGACTTCCGCACCCGCGTGGGCGAGCGGGTCGAGCAGGTGTGGCCCGAGCTGGCCGAGGGGCTGCGCAAGGGCGTGGTGCCGCCGGCGGCCGACCCGGTCGCGGTGGCGGCGGCGGCCTACCTGCTGCGGCCCGAGGGCTGGTCCGACATCGTGGCGCGCATCCGCGAGGAGCTGGACCGCCAGGAGTCGGTGCGCGAGGCCGACGAGGCCGCCGACACCATCGCCGCGCTGCGCCGCCAGGTGGAGGAGGCGCGCAGCGAGCAGCGCGAGGAGATCGAGCGGCTGCGCGGCGAGCTGCGGGAGTACCGCAGCACCGTGGCCGACCTGCGCCGCCGGCTGCACGGGGAGCGGCAGCGCGCCAAGGAGGCCGTGAGCGAGGCCGAGCAGGCGATCGCGGAGGCGGCGGACCGCACTGCCACGACGACCGTCCAGGTCAATGCCGTGGAGGCGGAGAACCGCCGGTTGCGCAACCGCCTGGCGGCGGCCGAGGCGCAGGTCGAGAACGCCCGCCGCGCGGCGCGGGCCGGGCGCAGCGCCGACGAGGCGCGGCTGCGGGTGCTGCTGGACGTCCTGCTGGAGGCCGCGCACGGCCTGCGCCGGGAGCTGGCGCTGCCCACCTCCATCGAGAGCCCGGCCGACCTGGTGGCCGACCCCGCGCGCGCCGGCGCCGCCGCGCCGCCCGGCCAGGGGCTGCCCGACGACGACCCCGGCCTGGTCGACGAGGTGCTCAGCCTGCCCCGCGCCCACCTGCTGGTCGACGGCTACAACGTCACCAAGACCGGGTACGGCACGCTGCCGCTGGCCGACCAGCGCGGCCGGCTGCTGACGGCGCTGGAGGGGCTGGCCAGCCGCACCAAGGCGGAGATCACCTGCGTGTTCGACGGCGCCGACGTGGGCACCCCGCCCGCGCTGTCGGCCACCCGGCGGGTGCGGGTGCTCTTCAGCGACCCGGGGGAGACCGCCGACGAGCTGATCGTGCGCCTGGTCCGCGCCGAACCGCACGGGCGGCCGCTGGCGGTGGCCACCTCCGACAAGGAGATCGTCACCGCCGTGCGCCGCGAGGGCGCCCGCACCCTGTCCTCACCCCTGCTGCTGCGCCGCCTGGGCGCCTAACTCGGGCGGCGCGCCGCCCGCGCGCGGGGGCCGGCGGCGCGGTGTGACGCATTCGTTGCGGACCGCGCGGGCGGGGCGACGTGCGCCGACGCGCCCGCGCGGCCTGCGCCGCGAGCTGCGCGGGAGCGGCCGGGGGCCGCGCGCGGGGCAGGTGAGGCGCCCGGTTTCCCTGTGTCGCCGGGGGTCCCGTGGTTGAGCTGCGCACTCCCGTCCGCTAGGTTCTTCCCGGTAGCTTGACGGGTTTCCCGAATAGGACGAGGTTCGCGTCGGCGTGCGGCCACCGCGCGCCGGTGGTCGTCGCGTCCGCTGGGAGGCCCTTGCGGCGCCGATGAGCGGCCCCGGCCGGCTCGGCGCGGCGCCGCTCGGATGGTCCGGCGCGCTGTGTCCGTGGTCCCCGCTCCCCGCACCGCACGCCGCCTTCCAGCCATCGCCTTTACCCCATCCCCGCATGAGGACCTTGACCCGTTAGGAGCGTGGACCGCCATGACGAACCCAGGTGGTCGGCGCACGGCCCGCCGGATCGCGACCGGTATCGGGGTCGTGGCCGCCGGAAGTCTGATCGTGCCCCCCGGTGTGGCCTACGCCGAGCCGACCCAGCAAGAGGTCGAGGACAAGCTCGACAGCCTCAACGAAGAGGCCAGCACCATCGTCCAGGACTACAACGAGGCCAAGGACGAGTACGACGCCGCCAAGAAGAAGGCCGACGAGCTTGAGGAGCAGGTCGGCGAGGAGCAGGAGCGCTACGACAAGCTCCGCGACGAGGTCGCCGAGTTCGCCAGCGCCGCCTACCAGGGCACCGACCTCGACAGCCCGGCCAACGTCGTCAGCGTCGAGAACCCCGAGGACCTGCTCGCCCAGTCGGCCGACGTCGGCTACCTGTCGGAGACCCAGCGCGACAAGCTGGACGAGTTCGGCGAGTCCTCCGAGCGCCTGTTCCGGCTGAAGGACGAGGCCGACGAGGCCCTGGCCGAGGCCAAGGACAAGAAGGACGAGATCGCGGAGAAGAAGGAGGACGTCGAGGACAAGATCGAGGAGCAGGAGGACCTCCTCGCGCAGTTCCCCGACGCCGACCCCGCGACCGAGGGCTCCGACACCGGCGGCAGCTACACCGGCGCCGCCTCGGGCGACGCCCGCACCGCCCTCGACTTCGCCTACGCCCAGCTCGGCAAGCCCTACGTCTACGGCGCCGCCGGCCCCGACAGCTTCGACTGCTCCGGCCTGATCATGCGCGCCTGGGGCGCGGCCGGCGTGAGCCTGCCCCGCACCACCTACGGCCAGGCCGAGGCCGGCGCCCGGGTCAGCCGCGACGCGCTCCAGCCCGGCGACATCGTCTTCTTCTTCGGCGACCTGGGCCACGCCGGCCTCTACGTCGGCAACGGCCAGATGATCCACGCCCCGCGCACCGGCAAGAACGTCGAGGTCGTGGCGCTGGCGGGCTACTGGGACAGCCAGTTCCAGTTCGGCGTGCGCCCCTGACCCGGGGCGGTACCCCGGCTCCACCGCACGGCCTGTGCCGCCGCATCCCGCCGCACCGCGGCCGGGGCGCGGCGGCACAGCCGCGCCGGGCGAATGTCACACGGCGGCCGGCGCCGCGCCCGGTCCCGGCCGGCCCGCGCGGGCGCGGCGGCCGTGGTCGCGGCGGTTGGGGACACCCGCTGGTCCCGATTCGGACATACCACAAACCGGCGAAATTGGTAACGAATCGGTTGAGTGTGGTGCCGCGTATGCATTAGTGTTCGACGCCGAGCGTGGTCGACGTTCTTGCCATCACCAGGATGGCGGCGGCCCGCTCCCGCCGAACTCCGCGGCACCCCCGGCAGCCCCCCTCGCTGCGGAGACCGGAGAACCCCCGCGGTCGCGCGGCAGCGCGCGACGCCCGCACAGCCCCGTGCCCACGCGTGCGGCGCCGGCGGCCATGGGAGCCGCGCGTGCGCGCCGCCCGACGGCCACGCCGGGCCCACCCGTGCGCTCCGGACAAGGCGGCCCTGGGAGAAAGGTGTGCCACTATCGTGGGCGAACGCCATGAACGTGGCTCGTTCCGGCGGCATCTCGCCACCGTCGGTTTCGTCGCCGCAGGTGCTCTGATCCTGTCCACCGGCACCGCGGTCGCCGAGCCGACCGAGGACGAGGTGCGCGGCAAGATCGAGAAGCTCGAAGAGGAGCACGCGAAGCTCGCCGAGAAGTACAACCAGGCCCAGGAGGACCACGAGGCCGCCAAGGAGAAGCTGGAGGACCTCCGCGAGGACCAGCAGGACACCGAGGACCGCATCGACTCGATGCGCGACGACATCGTGGACCTCGCCAACGCGGCCTACACCAACGCCGACTACTCCTCCCCGGCCTACCTCCTCAGCGCCAGCGGCCCCGAGGACGCCCTGCGCCAGGCCGCCGACCTCGGCTACCTCTCCGAGAGCCAGTCCAACACCCTGGAGCAGTACCTCGAGGAGAAGGACGAGCTGGAGGACCTGACCGCCGAGGCGGCCGACGTCGAGGAAGAGGCCAAGGACAAGCTCGACGAGGCCGAGGAGGCCAAGGACAAGGCCGAGGAGAAGATCCAGGAGCAGGAGGACATCCTCGCCGACCTCACCGCCGAGGAGGCCGCGGCCGCGACCTCGGGCGTCAACAACGGCACCGGCGGCACCAGCTACACCGGCAACGCCTCGGGCGACGCCGCGGTGGCCCTGGACTTCATCTACGCCCAGATCGGCGACTCCTACAGCATGGGCGCCAACGGCCCCGACGTCTGGGACTGCTCCAGCCTGGTGCAGGCCGCGTGGGCCGAGGCCGGCGTGAGCCTGCCGCGCACCACCTACGACCAGGTCAACGCGGGCACGCCGGTGTCCTGGGACGCCATGCAGCCCGGCGACCTGATCTTCTTCTACGGCGGCCCCGACCACGTCGGCATGTACGTCGGCAACGGCCGCATGGTGCACGCCTCCACTTCCTCCAAGCCGGTGATGGAGGTCGAGCTGAGCGGCTACTACCAGAGCAACTTCCACTCGGCCGTCCGCCCCTAGCACCCGCTGCGCACCGCCGCACGCGGGCGGGGGCGCGGAGCGCCGGCACGGCGGCTCCCGCGCCCGCCCGCGGCGCGCGCCGCACCCCGCGCGGGCGGGTCCGCCCTAGACTCGGGTCCCGTGCCGCGTACCCTCATCGTCACCAACGACTTCCCGCCGCGCCCCGGCGGCATCCAGGCGTTCGTCCACGAACTCGCGCTGCGGCGCCCGCCCGGCTCCGTGGTGGTCTACTGCTCCACCCCCGGCCGCCGGGGTTCGGCCGCCTGGGGCGGCGCCGCGGAGTTCGACCTCGCCCAGCCCTTCCCCGTCGTCCGCGAGCGCACCTCCGTGCTGCTGCCCACGCCGGGGGTGCGGCGCCGCGCGGCGCGCATCCTGGAGCTGGAGGGCTGCGACTCCGTCCTGTTCGGCGCCGCCGCGCCGCTGGGCCTGATGGCGCCCGACCTGCGCCGCGCGGGCGCGCGGCGCGTCGTGGCGCTGACCCACGGCCACGAGACCGGCTGGGCGGCGCTGCCCGGCGCCCGCCGGGCGCTGCACCGCATCGGCGAGGAGTCCGACACCCTCACCTACCTCGGCGACTACACCCGCACCCGCCTGGCCCGCGCCCTCTCGCCCGCGGCGGCCGCGCGCATGCGGCGCCTGGCGCCCGGGGTGGACACCCGCCGCTTCCACCCCGGCGTCGACGGCTCGGCGGTGCGCGAGCGCCACGGCCTGACCGGCCGCCCGGTGGTGGTGTGCGTGTCGCGGCTGGTGCCGCGCAAGGGGCAGGACACCCTGATCCGGGCCTGGCCGCGCGTGCTCGCCGACATCCCCGGCGCGGCGCTGCTGCTGGTGGGCGGCGGACCCTACCGGCGGCGGCTGGAGGCGCTGGCGGCCGAGCGGCGGGTGGCCGGCTCCGTGGTCTTCGCGGGCGACGTGCCGGCCGCCGAGCTGCCCGCGCACTACGCGGCGGGCGACGTGTTCGCCATGCCCTGCCGCACCCGCAACGGCGGCCTGGACGTGGAGGGCCTGGGGATCGTCTACCTGGAGGCGTCGGCCACGGGCCTGCCCGTGGTGGCCGGCCGCTCCGGCGGCGCCCCCGACGCGGTGCTGGAGGGCGAGACGGGCACGGCGGTGGAGGGGGAGCGGCCGGGACCGGCCGCCCGCGCCCTCCTGCGCCTGCTGGGCGACCCGGCGGCGGCCCGGGCCATGGGCGCGCGCGGGCGCGCCTGGGTGGAGCGGGAGTGGGCCTGGGAGGGCGTGGCCGCGCGCCTGGACGCGCTGCTGGCCGGCTGAGCCGGATGAGCGGGGCGAGCCGGGCGCCGGGCGGCGGCGCCGGCCCACTCCGCGCCGCGCCGGCGAGGGCTCAGGGCCGCAGGATGTCGAACCGGTCGAGGTCGACCGCGCGGTAGCGCACCCGGTCGTACTCGGGGGTGCGGGGCGCCGGGCGGGTCGCGTCGAAGCCGACCTTGGTGCCGAGGTAGTCGGGGAACCCGGGGTTGAGCCCGTGCCCGTAGGCGCGGGGGATGCGCACGATCCCGTGGTCGGGGTCCAGCCGGGTGGCCATGGCCCACTCGATGTCGGAGGGGTCGCGCGGGTCGACGTCCTCGTCGACCACGGTGACCATCTTCAGCGGCGGGAACGCCGCGAAGGCCGCCATGATGGCCTGCTTGGCCCACCCGGCCCGCCGCTGCTCCATCTGCACGACGGCGTGGTAGAAGCCGCAGCCGCCGTGGGGCAGGTAGACGTCGCGGACGCCGGGCACCTGCCGGCTGACCAGGTCGAGGATGTTGGCCTCGCCGAGCAGCCCCACCGAGTTCCACACCTCGGCCCCCGACAGGATGGTGTGGAAGACGGGTGCGGCGCGGCGGTGCACGGCGCGGACGGTCACCACCGGCCGGGGCAGCCGCTTGGCGTAGTAGCCGGTGACCTCGGCGAAGGGCCCCTCCTCGGCGAGGGCGCCGGGCACGATCTCGCACTCCAGCGCGTACATCGCCTCGGCCACGAGTTCGACGTCGGAGAGCGTGCCCGGCACCAGGCGCAGCGGGGCGCCGTGGAAGGCCGAGGCGATGCCCAGTTCGTCCTCGTCGGCGCCGGCGGCCTCGGCGGGCGCGGCGGCGGCGAAGTGCACCCCGGGGCCCACGCCCACGTTGACCGTGATGGGCAGGTTCCTCCCCAGCCGGGCCGCCTTGTCCAGGTAGAGCCCCAGGTGCCGGCCGGCGTCGATGTTGATGTGCAGGGTGTCGAGGCCGGCGACCATGAAGCGCTGGATGGAGGCGTTGCGCACCCCGGTCTCGGGGTCGCGGGCGATGACCACCCCGGCGTCGATGTAGGGGCCGCCGTCGCCTTCGGCGTGGACGGGGACGGGCAGGGCGGCCAGGTCCTTCTCGGTGACCTCCAGGACCGGGCCGTCGGCCACGACGACCGGCGGGACCGGGCGCGCCTTCCACTGGGCGATCCGCCCGGTGACGTAGTGGGCCAGGGTCGGCTCGGGTTGGCCCAGGAGTCCGGCGAGCAGGGTGCGCGACCAGTAGAGACCGGTGAAGACGGGCGCGGTGTGGCCCTTGACCCGCTCGAACAGCACCGCCTGGTCGGTGCCCTCGAAGGCGGCGGCCACGCCCGCCAGTTCCAGGCGGGGGTCGACCTCGCCGCGCACGCGCACCAGGCGGCCGGCCGCGTCGAGGTCCTCGATGATGAGCGCGAGGTCGTGCACGCGCGGTGCCCCGGTCATGCCCGGCTCCCCGTCCAGCGCCGCACCAGGCCGCTGTCGATGCCGAACTGGTCGAGCACCCGGCCCACGGTGTGGTCGACCACCTCGGCCAGGCTGGTGGGGCGGGTGTAGAAGGCGGGCAGCGGCGGCATGATGACCGCGCCGTCCTCGGCGGCGGCCGCCATGGCCCGCAGGTGGGTGATGCGCAGCGGCGTCTCGCGGACCAGGAGCACCACCCGGCGCCGCTCCTTCAGCGCCACGTCGGCGGCGCGGGTGAGCAGGCCGGTGGTGTTGCCGTAGGCGATCTCGGCGAGCGAGCGCACCGAGCAGGGCGCCACCACCATCCCCATGGTCGAAAAGGACCCCGAGGAGATCGGCGCCCCCACGTCCTCGCTGGGGTGGACGACGTCGGCGAGCGCGCGGACGTCCTTGAGCGTGTGGTCGGTCTCCTCGGCGATGGCGCGCTTGCCGCTCTGGGAGACGACCAGGTGCGTCTCGACGTCGGCGGCCCGCAGCGCCTCCAGCAGCCGGATGCCGTACACCGCGCCCGAGGCCCCGCTGATCCCCACCACTATTCGACGCCCCACCGCGGCGCACCTGCCTTTCACCTGGAACGACCCACCGCCGCACGCGGCAACGTCCCGCGATCATGTCGGCAGCGTGAATGTAGCCAGATTGACCGGTTTGTGCCAGAGTGTGGCGCTGTTTCTTGATCACGTGTTCACAACGGCTGAGCTGGGAGGACACCGGGGCGTCGCGTCGGCCGGGCGCCGGGCCGCCGCGCCCGTACCCGCGCGGCCCGCCCCGGACGGCCCCGCACACGCCGACGGGCGCGCCCGCACGCGGACGCGCCCGTCGACCGCTCGGCCCCGCGGGAAGCGGGTCAGCCGGCGTAGATCTTCTCGATCTCGGCGCTGAACTGCTGGGCCACCACGTGCCGCTTGACCTTGAGCGAGGGCGTCATCTGGCCGCCCTCCTGGGTGAAGTCCACCGGCAGGATCGCGAACTTGCGGATGGACTCCGCGCGGGAGACCGCCTTGTTGGCGTCGTCCACCGCCTCCTGGACGGCCGCCACCAGGTCGGGGTCCTCGACCAGGTCGGCGACCGAGCCGGTCTTGTTGTGCTGCCCCTTCCAGAACTCCAGCGCCTCCTCGTCGATGGTGATCAGCGCCGAGACGAAGTTGCGGTTGTCGCCGACCACCATGCACTGGCTGATGATCGCGTGGCCGCGCAGGCGGTCCTCGATCACGGCCGGGGCGACGTTCTTGCCGCCCGCCGTCACGATGATCTCCTTCTTGCGGCCGGTGATGGTGAGGTAGCCGTCCTCGTCCAGCGCGCCGAGGTCGCCGGTGCGGTACCAGCCCTCCTCGTCGAACGCCTCGCGGGTGGCCTTCTCGTTGCCCCAGTAGCCGCGCATCACGTGGTCGCCCTTCACCAGGATCTCGCCGTCCTCGGCGATCCGGTGGGAGACACCGGGCAGCGGCGGGCCGACCGTGCCGACCTTGTTGCGCTGCGGGCTGTTGACGCAGGTAGGCGCCGAGGTCTCGGTGAGCCCGTAGCCCTCCAGGACGGTGAGCCCCACCCCGCGGAAGAAGTGGCCCAGGCGGTCGCCCAGCGCCGAGCCGCCCGACACCGCGTAGCGCGCCTGACCGCCCACGGCCGCCAGGATCTTGCCGTAGACCAGCCGCTCGAACAGGGCGTGGCGCAGCCGCAGGCCCAGGGGCACCCGCCCGGTGTCCAGCGCGCGGCTGTAGGCGATGGCGGTGTCGGCCGCCGCGCGGAAGATGCGGCCCCGGCCCTCCGAGGTGGCCCGCTGCTCGGCCTTGTTGTAGACCTTCTCGAACACGCGCGGCATCGCCAGCAGGAAGGTCGGCCGGAACGACCCCAGCGCGTCGATCACCTCGGGGCCGGTGGTGGGGAAGTGGCCCATCACGGTGTGGGACTCGATGCAGCCGACCTGGATGATGCGGGCGAAGGAGTGCGCCAGCGGCAGGAACAGCAGCGTCGAGCGGCCCTCGATGGTGAAGACCTGCTCCAGCGGGCCGTTGATCGTGTTGAGGATGGTGAACAGCAGGTTGCGGTGCGTCAGTTCGCAGCCCTTGGGCCGGCCGGTGGTGCCCGAGGTGTAGATCAGCGTCGCCAGTTCGTCGGCGCCGCCGGCGCGGCGGCGCTCGTGGACCACCGTGTCCGCGACGTCGGCGCCGGTCTCCAGGAACGCGGCGAACTCCGGCCCCTCGATCGGCCAGACGTGGGCCAGGCCGCTCAGCTCGCCGCGCACCGCCTCGACGCGGGCGGCGTGCTCGGGCAGCTCCGCGAAGACCGCCTTGCTCTGGGAGTCGCCGAGGATCCAGGCGATCTGCTCCTCGGAGGAGGACTCGTAGATGGGGACCGTCACCGCGCCGACGGACCAGATCGCGTAGTCGATGGTCGTCCACTCGTAGCGGGTCCGCGACATCAGGCCGACGCGGTCGCCGTGCTGGACGCCGGCGGCGATGAGCGCCTTGGCGACGGCCGCGACGTCGTCGCGGAACCGCGCGCAGGTGACGTCGCGCCACTGGCCGGCCTCCTGGCGGCGGAGGGCGACGGCTCCGGGCTCCTTCTCGGCCCGGGTGAAGAGCGTGTCGGGCAGCCGCGAGTCGTCGGCGACCGTGACCTTCAGCGGAGTGCTGTATTCGCGCACCTGTTCTCTCCCGGACGGACGTAGTTCTGCGAGAGGGGACGAAACAGAAGGTAACAACTTTCGTTACCGCTGGGTAGAACAAGTTCTCGTCTGGTACCCGAAAGTGATCCGACCTCAACGCGGGGGCGCTTCGGGTGGCCCACCGCGAACGGGAACCGGTGCCCGCGGCCGCCCGGCCCCCGTCCGGTGTGTCCGGGAACCCTGGGATTGGCGCGGGATACCCCCGGTTTTCCCCCGGACGCCCCGACCACACCCGCCCGGGTGCGGCTAACGTGACGGGCAGAGCCGTCATCAGGCCCACCACCGGGCCGCCCGGACCACCGGGACCCACCGGGACAGCGAAACAGGGGCACCACCACCATGGCAGAGCCGAACCGCGACTCCACCGGATCCCAGGGATCCCAGGACATCATCGACGACGCCCTGCGGCTGGTCGACGCCTTGCAGCGCCGCCTCATCGTGGCCGGCGTGCGGCGCGGCGCCGCGGGCCCCTCCTCCGCGCCGCCGCGCAAGGGCGACGTGTGGGAGGAGGCCGTGCGCGAGCAGCACCCCGAGCCCGAGCCCAACCCCGTCGAGCAACTGCTGGGCATCGCCCGCGAGAAGGGCCCCGAGGTCGCCGGCCACCTCGGCCGCGCCGGCATGGCGCTCGCCGGCGCCCTCGGCGAGACCTTCAAGGTGGTCGAGACCACCCTGGAGCGCCGCGCCCGCGAGGCCGCCGCCCAGCGCGACTCCGCCCGCGGCGGCGCGGGGACCGGCGCCGACACCACCGGCTCGGGGCCGCGCCAGATCTCGCGCGGGGAGTGACACCGGTACGCGCCGGCCGGGACCGTCCGCCGGGCGGGCGTGCGCACGGGGAGCGGCCCCGGGCCCGGCCCGGGGGACGCCCCGGGGCCGGGGTGGGGCACTGGTCTATGCCACTGGTTTAATCCAGTGGCGGCGCCCGCACCCCCGCGCGCGCCCCCTCGGCACGCCCACCGCCGCGCCGGTGCGTGCGGCGACGCAGACGAAGGAGCCGGCCATGCGGACGACGATCGGCGTGGACATCGGCGGCACCAAGGTGGCCGCCGGAGTGGTCGACCCCCAGGGGCGGGTCCTCGACGTGGTGAAGCACCCCACGCCCTTCGGCGACGCCGAGGCGCTGGCCGACGTCGTGGGGGCGGCGGTGCGCGAGCTGCGCGGGCGCGGCGCTGGCGCCGACACCGCCGCCGTGGGCATCGGCACCGCCGGGTTCGTCGACGCCGACCGCGCCACCATCGTCCTCGCCGCCAACCTGGGACTCGCCGACGACCCGTTCAAGGAGCGCGTCCAGCGCCGCGTGGACCTGCCCGTGGTCGTGGAGAACGACGCCAACGCCGCCGCCTGGGCCGAGACCCGCTTCGGCGCGGGGCAGGGCAGCCGCCACGTCGTCTGCGTGACGCTGGGCACCGGTGTCGGCGGCGGCGTGGTCATGGACGGCGAGATCCAGCGCGGCGGGTTCGGCGCGGCCGCCGAGTTCGGCCACTACCGGGTCGTGCCCTACGGCCGCCGCTGCGGCTGCGGCAACCACGGCTGCTGGGAGCAGTACGCCAGCGGCCGCGCGCTCGTCGGCGAGGCCCACGACCTGGCCCGGACCGACCCCGCGCGCGCCGCGCGGCTGGTCGACCTGGCCGGCGGCGACATCACCGCGATCCAGGGCGCGGACATCACCCGCGCCGCCGTGGAGGGCGACCCGGGCGCGCTGGCGTGCTTCCGCGCCGTGGGGGAGTGGGTCGGGCTGGGGCTGGCCGACCTCGCCGCGATCCTCGACCCCGCCCTGTTCGTCATCGGCGGCGGTGTCTCCGACGCCGGCGACATCCTCCTCGGCCCCGTGCGCGACTCCTTCCACCGCAACGTCAGCGGCCGCGCCACCCGCCGCCTGGCCGACGTCCGCGTCGCCCGCATGGGGTCGGCCGCAGGCATCGTGGGAGCCGCCGACCTGGCTCTGCGCTAGAGGCCGCGTCGGGGGCGCCGAGGTCGGGCGCGGGTTCGGGCGGGCGGTCGCCGGTTCACGGTGGCCTGGTCGGTGCCGGGCGGACCGCCGCCGACGGCGCCCCGCGCCCGCCCCTGCCGCCCCGAAGCGCGTCCGACCTGCGCCGACAGTCGCCGCGGCGGCCGCCATCGGCGGGGGGTGCCTGCCAACGCTCGCAGTCGGCGGCGATTGACGCGGCGCAGAAGGGTAGGGACACGATGTGTCGAACTCGGACCTTCGCGTGCTCAGCTACAACGTGCGCGCTCTGCGCGACGACCCGGACGCCGTGGCGCGGGTGATCAACGCCTGCGACCCCGACATCGTGTGCCTCCAGGAGGCGCCGCGCCTGCTCGGCTGGCGGGCCAAGCGGCGCGAACTCGACCGCGCCACCGGCATGGTCCCCGCCATCAGCCGACGCACCGGCGGCCTGGCGATCCTGTGCCGCCCGGGGATCGAGGTCCGCCGCATCGGCCACCGCGTCCTGCGCCAGTACCCCGCCATGCACACCCGCACGCTGTCCATGGCGGCGCTCAAGATCGACGGCAACCCGCTGCTCGTCGGCTGCACCCACCTCGACCTGCACCCCGGGGCGCGGCTGCACCACGCCGGGGAGGCGCTGGACCATCTCGGCGCCTTCGCCGCCGAGAACCCCGGCCCCTACGTGCTGGCGGCCGACGTCAACTGCCCGCCCGACGGGTCGGCCTGGCGGCTGATCACCGCCGTCATGCACGACGCGGCCGGGGAGCACCCTTGGGGCGCGGCCGACACCTTCACCTCGCGCCGCCCGCGCACCCGCATCGACGGGGTGTTCACCTCCGGCGACGTGCACGTGCGGCGCGCGGGGGTGCCCGTGGACCTGGCCGACCCCGACGACATGGCCGCCGCCAGCGACCACCGGCCGGTGCTCGCCGACATCACCCTCCACGGCGACACGTGAACCGCCGACCGAGCCGCGGGCGAATCCGCCGCGCGAACCGCCGCCTGAGCCGCCGCAGCCCGCACCATCCGCGCAATCCGAACCGGCAGCCGGAAGCGGTCCCGTCCGGCCACTCCCGGCCGGGACCGCCCGCGCGTGCGGCGGCTAGCGCCACTCGCCCGTGAACGCCTGCACGCACTCGGCGTCGGGGGAGTCGACGGCCGCCGCGCGGTTGGCGCCCGACTCCCACTCCACGGCGCCGTCGGGGGCGACCTTCACCAGCTTGTACTCGAACGCGGTGCCCTCGGGCAGGTCCACCTCGCCGCGCCACGTCGGATAGGTGTCCTCGTCCGTGGCCAGCCGCACCCCGCGCTGCGGGTCCCACGACCCCAGGGCCGGGACCGACCCGACGACGCGCACGTCCTGCCCGTACCAGGTCTGCGCCCGGACGCTGAACGCGGCCGTGACGTTCGCGCACTCCTCGTCCGGCGGTCCGCCGTCCTCGGCGCACGGCGCGCCCTCGGCGCACAGCGCGTCCACGTGCAGGGCGACGGCCCCGTTGGGCGGCACGGTCACCGTGACCTCGCCCTCCGACACCGCGTACCCCGCCGAGTCGCAGGAGCCGTCCGGGCCGATCGTCCCGTTGGCGACGTCGCAGTAGCGGCCGTCGGGCAGGCCGGTGGCCGAGGTGAGCGTCCACGCCGACCCTCCGGCGTTGAACGCGGCGAACCCGCGCTCGCCCCGGTCGAAGGCGATCCGCGCCGCGCCGTCCTCGGCCCGCTCCACGACCGGGGCGTCGCCCACGGCGTTGGCGAAGGTCGGCATGGCGTTCAGGTCGCGGTGCTCGCAGAACCACCGCTCGCCGGAGCAGTCGGTGGGCGCGGTGAGGGCTCCGGCCGGGTTGCCCGCCTCGGTGCCGGTGGTGGGCGGCCCCTGGTCGGAGGAGTCGAACCGGTAGCTCGACATCACCTTGGGCGTGCCGTAGGGCTGGGCGAGGGTGAGCGCCTGGCCCAGCACGTGGCGCTGGCCCATGGCCTGGTAGCTGATGGAGGGGGCGGAGCGCTGGGTGTCGTGGTTGTCGACGAACACCACGGCCTGGTCGGACTCCACCGCCATGCCCGTGCGGACGGTCTCCAGCACGTCGCCCAGCCGGCCGTCGCGGATCTGCGCGCCGACCCGGCTGTGGTAGCGGTCGTCGATGACGTCGCCCAGGTGGGTGTAGCCGGGCGGCCGGATGGACTCCGGGCCGCCGCCGTCCAGCACCTCCTGGAAGACGTAGGGCCGCCCGCCGTAGCCGGGCACCTCGTCCAGGCGGGCGTAGATCGCGGCCAGGTCCTCGGCGGGCACGTGCTTGGCGGCGTCGACGCGGAACCCGGCGACGCCGAGCCCGACCAGGTCGTTGAGGTAGTCGGCGATCGCGCCGCGCACGTGCGCCGAGCCGGTGTCCAGGTCGGAGAGGGCCAGGAGTTCGCAGCCCTGCACCTCGGCGGGATCGGTCCAGTCGGCGACGTCGCGGCGGCAGTCGCCGAAGTCGCCGTCGCCGTAGGGCACCGCCGGGTAGTCGTACTTGGCGTAGGTGCTCCCGGCGCTGCCGGGGCCGCTGCCGATGGAGCCCGTGCCGGTCATGTGGTTGACGACGGCGTCGACGTAGATCCTCACCCCGGCGTCGCGGCAGCGCGCCACCATGTCGGCGAAGTCGGCGCGGGTGCCGCGCCGGGTGTTGTCGACGGAGTAGGAGACCGGCTGGTAGTCCTGCCACCAGGGGTGCTCCTCCTCCGCCAGGACGACGTGCTCCTGGGGCGGCGACACCTGCACGGCGCCGTAGCCGTTGGGGCCCAGGACGTCCTCGCACTCCTGTGCGACGGACTCCCAGCGCCACTGGAAGAGGTGGACGATGACGTCGCCGTTGGCCTGGGCGGCGGTGCCGCCGCTGTCGGCGGCAGGGGCGGCCGCAGGGGCATCGGCGGCGGAAGACGGGGGCCGGGGTGCGGGGTCGGAGTCGCGGTCGGCGGCGGCCGCGCCGGGCCACGCGGTGAGGGCCGCCGCCGCGGTGGCGATGAGGACGGCGGAGACCGCCGCCGCGCCGAGTCGTGGTGGTTGCTTCATCACGCCTCCGGGCGAAATGGGGGACTCAAGCGGCGCCGTCGTTTTCAATGTAATTGCGGAAAACTCTTGCGCTGTGGCGAATGTAACAAGCCGGAGGAGGCTTGGGAATGCCCCTACGAAGGGCGGGTCGCGTCCTGAGCCCGGGGTGCCGAGGAGACCGAGGGGGGCGTGACGTGGCTGTACGCCGAAGCGTGGCGAATCAGAAGCGCTGGGCGACGGCGTGCGGGCGCCTGAGCTGGGGAAGGCCGCCGACCGCCGACGTGCACTCGGAAGGGAAAGCTTGTGGAAGTCTTGCGCGGGTTTGCGGGGAGATGCCGGAGATGTCGCGTCCACGTGCGCGGCGGGGGAGAGGCGCTGTACCCACGGGACGGCCGTCGGCCCGGACAGCCGGTCGCCCCACCCGTCACGCACCGGCGGCAGGCCGCGCGGGAGGCGCGCGGCCTGGCGGAGGAACGTCGGAAGGCCCGGGCGGGTGGCCGCCCAGACCGCCGGACCGCCGATCCGCGTGATCCCTATGAGGTCGGCGACGCGGCGGCGCCGGAGGGCGAGGACGGGGACCGGGGGGCGGTCCCTAGGCGGCGGTCCCCGGCGTCTCGTCGGTGGCCGAACCCGGCACGCCCTCGGGGTCGGTGTCGGCCTCGCCGCCCGCCGCGCCCTTCTCCGCCTTGCCCGACTCCTTCTTGCGGGCGCGCTCGGCCTTGCGGCGCTCCTTGCGCTCGGCCCGCTCCGCGCGCCGGCGCTGCTTCTCGTCGGCGTGCTGCTCCTTGCGCTCCTCCTTGGCCGCCGCCGCGAGTTCGGCCTTGACCGACTGCGCGTAGCGGTCCACGTACTCCTGGCCGGACAGCTCCATCAGCGCGTACATGATCTCGTCGGTGATGGCCCGAAGCACGCGGGGGTCCTTCTCCATGCCGTAGTAGCGCGAGAAGTCCAGCGGCTTGCCGAACACGACCTTGGGCCGGATGCCCAGCCGGGGGATGGTGCGGCCGGGCGGCATGATCTTGTCGACGTTGATCATGGCCATGGGGACCACCGGCGCCTTGGACTCCAGGACCAGGCGGGCCACGCCCGTGCGGCCCCGGTACAGCCGGCCGTCAGGGGAGCGGGTGCCCTCCGGGTAGATGCCCAGCAGCTTGCCTTGCTTGAGCACCTTCAGCCCGGTGCGCAGCGCCGCCTCGCTGGCCTTGCCGCCCGAGCGGTCGATGGGGATCTGGCCGACCCCGGTGAAGAACAGCCGGCTGATCAGGCCCTTGGGGCCGGTGCCGGTGAAGTACTCCGCCTTGGCCAGGAAGGTGATCTTGCGCGGGAGCGGCAGCGGGCCGAAGAAGTGGTCGGAGAACGACAGGTGGTTGCTCACCATGATCGCCGGACCCTGCCGGGGCACGTTCTCGACGCCCTCGGCGCGCGGCTGCCACAGCACCGCGAGCACGGGGCCCAGAATCGCCTTGACCACCCAATAGAACACCGGCACTCACCCTCGGACACGCGGGCCGCGCCGTGGCGTTCCCGCCGCGTCGGTCTTCCCGCTTCCACGAACGCTTCCACGAACAATCGTGGTCATCTTCCCATCGTCGGCGACCGACTACCAATATCGGGAAAAGTTACCCGCAGGTAGGAACGGTGGGCGGTCCCGCGCGGCGCCCTCCGCCCGGTCCGGCCACCCCCGCCACCACGGGCGCGAGGCCGTACACGGCCGGGGGTAGGCGGGGACGCGCGGCGCGTACTAATTTCGTAAAGTCGGGTCATACGCGCATCCTTGAGCCGAGGAGTCCTCATGCTGCCTGTCCCGGGCGCCGAACCCTACCGCTGCGACGGCGACGGCGCCGGGGTGGGCGTTCTGCTCTGCCACGGCTTCACCGGAAGCCCGGCCTCGCTGCGCCCGTGGGCCCAGTACCTCGGCGAGGAGGGGCTCACCGTCGACCTGCCGCTACTGCCCGGCCACGGCACCACCTGGCAGGAGATGGCCGCCACCACCAGCACCGAGTGGCTGGCCACCGTGGAGGACGCGCTGCTGCGGCTGCACGAGTCCTGCCACACGGTCTTCGTCATGGGGCTGTCCATGGGCGGCACGCTCGCCCTGCGCCTGGCCGAGCTGCACCCCGACAAGGTGTGCGGGGTGGTGGTGGTCAACCCGTCCCTCGCCCTGGAGAACTGGCTGCTGCTGGTGGCCCCCGCCCTGGCGCGGATCCTGCCCACCACCGACAGCATCGGCGAGGACATCAAGAAGCCCGGCGTGGGCGAAGGCTCCTATGACAAGGTGCCCACGGCCGCCGCCGCGACACTCCCGAAGCTGTGGCGCGACACCAAACGCGACCTCGCGGCCATCACCGCCCCCGTCCTGGCCTACCGAAGTCCCCAGGACCATGTCGTCGGGCCCCGGAGTCTGCGTATCCTCACCAGTAGGGCGGTCAACGCCGAGCTGCGCGTCCACTCCCTGGACAACAGCTACCACGTGGCCACCCTGGACTACGACGCCTCGACCATCTTCGAGGGAAGCCTCGCGTTCGTCCGCGAGCACAGCAGGAGCGGGGAAGGGACGAAGCGATGACGCACCGCCGCGGCAACGGCCTGCTCGCGGACACCTATGTCCCGCTCATCCTGCTCCCGCCCGCCCTGGCCGACCTCATGCTCGACGCGCTGCGGCGCTCGGGCATCGCGGCCTACGCCATGCCGCTGGACGGCGCGCTGGAGTCCGCCGACGCCCTCGACGACCCGCCCACCGACCACCTCTACGTCGACGCCCGCCAGCGCGCCGCCGCCGCCGAGATCCTGCGGGCCGAACTGCCCGACCTGGAGCAGCACCGCTCCGAGCGGGGCGCGGCCGCCGCCGACTCCGGCGGATCGGCCGGGGGCGGCGAGCCCGCCGAGGCGGCTCCGGGCCCCGGCCCGGCCGCCGCCGACCCCGCGCGCGGCACCGCCGGGGATGACGACGACGTGTGGGCCGACCTCGTCGCCCGCTTCTACGACGACGGCGGCCGGGGCGGCGACACCCCGCACTGGCCCGACGCCGAGAACCTCTCGGCGGAGGAGCGCGCCGCAGCCGACGACGACCGCGGCCGGGGGCGGGGCCGCGACCGGGGCTCCGTGCCCGACCCGGGCGACCTGCTCGACACCCGCGAGCCCGAGCCCGACCCGGATGACGACGACGAACCGCGCGCCCGGATCGTCCGCCCGGCCCAGAACGCCGAGCCCCAGGACCACTACGTCCCGCCCCCGCCGCCGCCCCTGCCCCGGGGCGACCTCGTGAGCCGGCTGTCCTGGGGCGGCCTGTTCGGCGGGCCGCTGGTGCTGCTGGGCTCGATGCTGCTGGGCGTGTCCCTGCCCGGGTGGGTGGCGTTCCTCGCCGTGGCGGCGTTCATCGCGGGCTTCGTGGTGCTGGTCGTGCGCATGGGCGACCGCCCGCCGGGCGACCACGGGCCCGACGACGGCGCCGTGGTCTGACGCCCGGCGGCACCGCACCCCTCGGCAGCCCTGATGACAGACACCACCCGGCCGCAGGCCGCGCACGCGGCGTCCTCCGGCACCGCGTCCTCCGGTTCCGCGAGTGCGCGGGGGTCAGGGCCGGGGGCATGGCTGAAGCCAGGGCGGTGGTGGCCGGGAGCGGCGTCGGCGGCCTCGGATTCGGCGTCCTCCGGCTCGGCGTTCACGGGATCGGCGGGGCCGACCGGATCCGCCACCGCCGCGCGCCCCGGGTTCACCGCGCCCCTGTGGCGCGCCATCGCCGTGTTCCGCGTGGCGTCGCTGGTCTACGCCGTGGTGCTGGTGGTGCAGCACCGCGACCTGCTGGCCCACCCCTTGGGCGCGTGCGCCGTGCTGGTGGTGATGGCCGCCTGGACCGCCGGTTCGGCCTACCTCTACGCCCGCCCCAACCCGCCGCGCCGCGCGTGGGGGCTGCTGGCCGCCGACCTCGCCCTGACGTTCGGCTGCCTGGCGGCCACCGCGCTGGTGGTGGAGCCGGGCTACCTGCGGATGGGGCCGCCGCTGACCACCACCTGGTTCGCCGGGGCGGCGCTGGCCGCCGCCGTGATCGGCGGTCGCCGCTGGGCGCTGGGCGTGGCCCTCGGCCACGGGGTGGTGGACATCTGCGTGCGCCTGGCCCTGGGCCTCACCATCACCGCCGCCGTGCCGCGCGGCGTGGCGCTGCTGATGCTCGCGGGCTACGCCGTGGGCTACATGGCCAACTACGCCCACCTGGCCGAGCGGCGCTTCACCGAGGCCGTGGAACTGGCCGCCCGCACCCGCGAGCGGGAGCGGCTGGCGAGGTCCATCCACGACTCGGTGCTCCAGGTCTTGGCCCTGGTGCAGCGGCGCGGCGCCGAGGCCGGGGGAGAGGCGGCCGAACTGGGGCGGCTGGCCGGTGAGCAGGAGGCCAAGCTGCGCGCCTTGATCGACCTGCGCGACGGGGCGGGGAGCGGCGCGCCCGCAGCGGGCGAGGGCGGTGGAGGCGGCATCCACGCGGCCGCCACCGAGGACCTGGCCGCGCTGCTGCGCGGCCGCGCGTCGTCCCGCGTCAGCGTCTCGGCCCCGGCCACGGAGGTGGGGCTGCCCCAGCACGCCGCGACCGAGATCGACGCCGCCGTCGGCGAGGCACTGGCCAACGTCGAGCGGCACTGCCCCGATGAGACCCGCGTGTGGCTGCTGGTGGAGGACGAGGGCGACACCGTTGCCGTGACCGTGCGCGACGACGGCCCCGGCATGGCCGCCGACCGCCTGGACCGGGCATGCGCCGAGGGCCGCATGGGAGTGGCCCACTCCATCCGCGGGCGCATCGCCGACCTCGGCGGAACCACGGTGGTCACCACCGCCCCAGGCCAGGGCACGGAGATCGAACTCCGCGTGCCCCGCTAGGACCGCCGCCCCCTCCCGGCCGGGTGTCCTCGCGGTGGCGGGGCGAGCCAAAAAATTTCCGAGTCAGAAATTTTTCGTGGTCGGAAACTTTGGGGTAGGGTGAACGCATGGACGCCGACGACCCCTCCCCTCCGGGGCTCCGGGAGCGGAAGAAGCAGCGGACCCGCATGGCGCTCAGTTGGGCGGCCATCCGGCTGTCCGTCGAACGCGGGTACGCCAACGTGCGGGTCGAGGACATCGCCGACGAGGTCGGCGTCTCGGCTCGGACCTTCAACAACTACTTCGCGAGCAAGGGCGAGGCCATCGCCGCGCGCCAGTTGGACCGGGCGCGGCTCATCGCCGACGAACTGCGAGCCCGGCCCGACTCCGAACCCCTCTGGACGGCCGTGCGCAACGCCGCGCGGGCGCGGGTCGCCCTCGACCGCCCCTCCGACGGGGAGCGGACCCCAAACGACCACTGGATCGCCGGTGTCCGGCTGATGCTGACCGAGCCCGCCCTGCAAGCCGAACTGTTCCGGATCGACGCCGCCGCCCATGACGCGCTCGCCGGTGCGGTCGCCGACCGCACCGGCACCGACCCCGAGGACCTGTACCCGCAGTTGGTGGCCGGTGCCGTCGGCGCCGCCATGCACGCCGCCATGCGGCGGTGGCTGCGGGCCGACCCGCCCGGCCCCCTGCTGCCGCTGCTGGACGACGCCATCAGCCGGCTCTCCGCCGGGCTGCCCCCGCCCTGACCTGTCCTGCCCCTCCCTGACTCCTCCCGCAGTCCGGCCCCCGCCCTCGACCGGCTCCGCGCAGATCACCCTTCCCCGTAACCCCGTCACCCTCCACCGCCCCGGCAGCGCCGGGGCGCCGTCCGCCATGCCCGAAATCCGCCCGAGTCCCAGGAGGACCGACGCATGTCCGCTTCCACACCCGCCACCACGCCCACCACCCATGTCGTCATCGCCGGGGCCGGGCCCAACGGACTGATGCTCGCGTGCGAACTCGCCCTGGCCGGGGTGCGCCCCGTCGTGCTGGAGAAGCGCACCGGCCCCACGGCCGACAACCGGGCCAACGGGCTCGTGGGCCGGGTGGTGCCGCTGATGCACCGCCGGGGCCTGGGCCGACGCCTGACCGGCGACACCGAGCCGCCCCTCCCCACCGACAGGTACGTCTTCGGCGCGCTTCCGCTGGACCTGCGCCTGGCCGCCGACAACCCCCTGCACCTCCTGCCCGTGCCCCAGCGGCGCGTCGAGGCCGTGCTCGCCGAGCGGGCCGCCGAACTCGGCGTGGAGATCCGCTGGGGCCACGCCCTCACCGCCCTGTCCCAGGACGCCGACCCCGCCACCGGTCCCGGCAGCGGCCCCGCCACCGACCCCGGCGGCGTCACCGTCACCGTCGAGGCCGCCGACCACCCCCGCGGCGGCTACGAGCTGCGCGCCCGCTACCTGGTCGGCGCCGACGGCGGCCGCAGTGCCGTCCGCAAGCTCAGCGGCATCGGCTTCCCCGGCGTCACCCGCGACAACACCGTCACCCTGACCGCCCACGTCAGCGTCCCGGCCGCGCTCGTGGACCCCGCGACCGGCGGGCTGGGCGTCCCCGGTCACGGCACGGTCCCGGCCTTCGCCCACCACCGGACCGACCACGGGCTCATCGCCTTCGCCCCGTTCACCCCCGAGGCCCCGCTGCTCAGCGTCACCGAGTGGATCGAGCCCGGCGGCGCCCCCGCGCCCTCGACCGACGAGGTGCCCACCCTGGCCGAGGTCCGCGACAGCGTGCGCCGCGTCCTGGGCGCCGACGTGCCGCTCGCGCCCCCGGCCGGTCCCGGGCCGCACGTGCTCCGCCGCATCGCGGGCGGCAACACCCGCCTGGCCGACCGGTTCCGCGCGGGCCGCGTCCTGCTGGTCGGCGACGCCGCTCACGTGCACTCCGCCATGGGCGGCCCCGGCCTCAACCTGGGGTTGCAGGACGCCGTCAACCTCGGCTGGAAGCTGGCCGCCCAGGTACGGGGCCGCGCCGCCCCCGGTCTGCTGGACACCTACGAGGCCGAGCGCCGCCCGGTCGCCGAGCGGGTGACCATGCAGACCCAGGCGCAGTCCGCCCTGACCGCCCCCGGCCCGGACACCACCGCCCTGCGCCGCCTGTTCGCCGAGCTGCTGCGCCTGCCCGCCGTCGTCCAGCACGTCGCCGACACCATGGCCGGGGCCGACGTCCGCTACGACATGGGTACGGACTCGCCCGACCCCCACCCGCTCGTGGGGCGCTGGGCGCCGGACCTCGTGCTGGAGCCGGTCGACGGCGGCCCGACCCGCGCCCTGGACAACCTGACCCCCGACGCCCGCCCGCTGCTGCTGGACCTCACCGGCACGGGGGCGTTCGCCGCCCAGGCCGGGGACTGGGCGGACCGAGTGCACGCGGTCTCCGCCCGCCCCGTCGGCGAGGCGCCGGCCCGCGCGCTGCTGCTGCGCCCCGACTGCTACACCGCCTGGGCGTCCTCGGCAGAGCGGCCCGCCGAGCGCGACCTCGGCGAGCTGCGGGCGGCGCTGGCCCGCTGGTTCGGCCCCGCTGCCTGAGGTGCCGCACCGACCCGGTCACCAGGTCGCGCCGGGTCACCAGGTCGGGTCCGGCCGCCGGCGGTGTTCCACCGCCGGGCCGTGTCCGACCACCGGGTCCGGCATCACCGTCCGGCCGCCGCCATCCGCCCGGTCATACCGTCACGCCATCACACCAGCGGCGGTCCGTCGCCGGGTTCCTCCTGGTAGGAGTAGCGCTGCTCCTTCCAGGGGTCGGCCAGGTTGTGGTAGCCGCGCTCCTCCCAGAATCCGCGCCGGTCGGCGGTCAGGTACTCCACCGCCCGCACCCACTTCACGCTCTTCCACCCGTAGAGGTGGGGCACCACCAGCCGCACCGGGTGGCCGTGCTCGGGCGCCAGGCGCGCGCCCGCCCGGTGGGTGGCCAGCAGCACCCCGGCCGCCAGGAAGTCGCCGATGCGCATGTTGGCGCTGTAGCCGTACTCCGCCCACACCAGCACGTGGGTGACCGAGGGCGCCGGCGGCGCCAGCTCCACCAGGGTCCGGGTGGAGACCCCGCTCCAGGGGACCTCGGGCATGGTGAACCTGGTCACGCAGTGGAAGTCCGAGACGCTGTCCACGCGCGGCAGCGCGTCGAACTCCGGCCAGGTCCACCGGTACTCGCCCAGGTTCTCGGTGAACCCGTAGACGCGCAGGTCCCACCGCTCGGGCCGGAAGCGCGGCACGGGCCCGTAGTGCAGGGCGGGCCATTCGCGCGGTACGTACTGCCCCGGCGGCAGCGGCTGTTCCGACAATCGGCTCTCCTCGGTGCGCTCTCCCTCACATCCTGCCAGGGCCGTCCCGGCCCTCCACCCGCCCCCTCAGCTGCCCGGCCCCTCACCGTGGTGCGCTATAGTCGCTTCCATGCAGCTCAGCTTTTGGCGCTTTTATGGCTACCGGCCCACGGCTAGGACGGTCGCCCGCCAAGCGCTGCGCTGACACGGACGACATCGAAGAGCCCCGGGCCGGTCACCGGCCCGGGGCTCTTTCGCGTCTCACGGGCCGGTCCGGTCCCGGACCGCACCCGGTGCGCCCGAGCACGACAGCCACGTCCGGCCACGGACGCACACGACGCCGAAGGGACAACCACCATGGTCATCGTCATGGGACCAGGAGCAACACCCGAACATATCGACAACCTCGTCGCCCTCGTGACGAGCGCGGGAGGCGAGGCCTACGTCACGCGCGGCGTGAGCCGCACCATCATCGGCCTGGTCGGCGACGTGGCGCAGTTCGAGACCCTGGACCTGCGTGCCATGCCCGGTGTCAGCGACGTCCTGCGCATCAGCGTCCCCTACAAGCTGGTGAGCAGCGAGAACCACCCCACCCGCTCCACCGTGCGGGTGGCCGGGGTGCCCATCGGCGGCGACCACATGACCGTCATCGCCGGGCCGTGCGCGGTCGAGACCCCCGACCAGACCCTGCGGGCGGCCCAGATGGCCAAGGCCGCCGGCGCGGCGCTGCTGCGCGGCGGCGCCTACAAGCCCCGCACCTCCCCCTACGCCTTCCAGGGGCTGGGCGAGACCGGCCTGAAGATCCTCGCCGACGTGCGCGCCGAGACCGGCCTGCCGATCGTCACCGAGGTGGTCGACGCCGCCGACGTCGAGCTGGTCGCCGGCTACGCCGACATGCTCCAGATCGGCACCCGCAACATGCAGAACTTCGCGCTGCTCCAGGCGGCCGGAGAGGCGGGCCGCCCGGTCATGCTCAAGCGCGGCATGAACGCCACCATCGAGGAGTGGCTGATGGCCGCCGAGTACATCGCCCAGCGCGGCAACCTCGACATCGTGCTGTGCGAGCGCGGCATCCGCACCTTCGAGAAGGCCACCCGCAACACCCTGGACATCAGCGCGGTGCCGGTCGCCCAGCGGCTGTCCCACCTGCCGGTGATCGTGGACCCCTCGCACTCGGGCGGCAAGCGCGAACTGGTGCTGCCGCTGTCGCGGGCCGCCATCGCGGTGGGGGCCGACGGCATCATCGTCGACGTCCACCCCCACCCCGAGACCGCGCTGTGCGACGGCCCGCAGGCGCTGGTGGACTCCGACATCCCCGAGCTGGCCGACATCGCCGCCACGCTGCCCGCGCTGCTGGGCCGCACCCTCACGCCCGCGCCGTCGCCCGCCGCCCGGCCGGAGCCGGCCGGGGTCTGACGGCGTCGCTTGGGCTGTCCCTTCGCACGTGGCACACGACGGCGGCCCCGGTTCCGGCCCGGAACCGGGGCCGCCGTGCGCGGCGGCGCGGCGCCCCCCGATGCGGCCTTGGCGCCGCGAGCGCCTTCAGACCTTGGCGGGCGCGGAGTCGCCCAGGAAGCTGGGCCGGTGCAGTTGCGCCGTGGTGACCAGGTGCTCGGCCAGCTCCTCGGCGTCCAGCCGCTTCTCGATCTGGCGCAGGTCGGGGATCTTGGCGGCGGTCTCGACCTGGCGGGGGGTCAGCAGCGTGCAGCAGTCCTCGTCGGGCAGCTCGGAGATCGTCAGCGTGCCGATCCGCCGCGCCTGGTCCATGATCTCGGTCTTGTCCATGCCGATCAGCGGGCGCAGGATCGGCAGGTCGACGGCGTCGTCCAGGGCGGTCAGGTTGGTCATGGTCTGGCTGGAGACCTGGCCCAGCGCGTCGCCGGTGACCAGCGCCTCGGCGCCGAGGTCGTCGGCCAGCGCCTCGGCGGTCTTGAGCATCAGCCGCCGCTGCGCCACGATCTGCAACCGCTCCACGCCCGAACTCTTGAGCTGCTGCTGGGCCTTGCCGAAGGGCACCACGAACAGCCGCGAACCCACCTGGAAGCGGTCGAGCTGGCGCACCAGGCTGTAGGCCTTGTAGATGGACTCCGGGCCGGTGAACGGCATGCCGGAGAAGTGCAGGAAGTCGACCTTGAGGCCGCGGCGCATCATCCGGTGCGCGGCGACGGGGGAGTCGATGCCGCCCGACAGCAGCACCAGCGCGCGCCCGCTCATGCCCACCGGCAGCCCGCCCTGACCGGGGATGCCGTCGGTGAAGACGAACACCTCGTCCTTGTCGACCTCGATGGCGACCGTGTTGGCCGGCCGCTTGAGGTCGACCGGCAGGCCGTGGGCCGCCTGCACGGCGGCGCCCACGTGCCGGGCGATCTCGGAGGAGGTCAGCGGGAACCGCTTGTCGCGGCGGCGCGCCTTGACCGCGAAGGTGCCGGTGCGGTCGGCCAGGGCCGCCACGGCGGTGGCGGTCACGGTGTCGAGATCCTTGGGCACCCGGCGCACCAGGTGCACCCACACCACGCCCATCACGTTGCGCATGCGCTCGGCCAGCTCGGCGACCTCCAGGTCGGAGCCGCCGGGCATGCGGACGATGATCACGCCGGCGCCGCGCTGGGTCAGCTTGATCTCGCCCAGACCGCGCGCCGAGGCGCGGATGTTGTTGTGCAGCCGGCGCTCGAACAGGCGGCGGTTGCTGCCCTTGAGCACGATCTCGCCGAGTTTCATCAGCACGCACAGCTCGTGCGGTCCGGAGGCGGACCGCAGTTGGACGGCGGCTTCGGCGGCCTCGCGCCCGTCGACGGCCTCGGGCTCGGACATGACGGCCATGGCGGCGGCTCCAACGGTTCGTTCGCGTGCGTGGTGCCCGGAGGCGCGCGGGCGGCCGCGGAGGGGGCCGCGCCCGGCGCCTGCGGGTGATATCCCAGTATCGAACATCCCAACGACCGGTCGGGACAACCGGATTCCCGCTTCCGGCGGCCGGGACTCCGGAGGGGCCGCCCCCGGGCGCGGCGGCGCGCGGGGGGGCCCCGCGCGCCGCCGCGGCGGTGCGGGGCTGTGCGCGGCCGGGCCGCGCGGCGCCGGTCAGCCGAAGAAGACCTCGGCCTCCTCGTAGCGCTCGGTGGGGACGGTCTTCAGCTTCTCGGTGGCCGCCGAGAGGTCCACCCGCACGATGTCGGTGCCCTGGAGGGCGACCATCTTGCCGAAGTCGCCGTCGTGGACGGCGTCGATGGCGTTGACGCCCAGGCGGGTGGCCAGGACGCGGTCGAACGCCGAGGGGGTGCCGCCGCGCTGCACGTGGCCCAGCACGACCGAGCGGGCCTCCTTGCCGGTGCGCGACTCGATCTCGTCGGCCAGGCGCTGGCCGATGCCGCCCAGGCGGACGTGGCCGAAGGCGTCCTTCTCGCCGGTGGACAGCTCCATCTGGCCGTCCTTGGGGTGGGCGCCCTCGGCGACGACGATGATGGGCGCGTAGTTGGTCTTGAAGCGGCTCTCGACGTGCGCCACGACCTCGTCGATGTCGAAGGGCCGCTCGGGGATGAGGATGACGTTGGCGCCGGCGGCCATGCCCGAGTGCAGGGCGATCCACCCGGCGTGGCGGCCCATGACCTCCACGACCAGCGCGCGGTGGTGGGACTCCGCGGTGGTGTGCAGCCGGTCGATCGCCTCGGTGGCGATGTTGACGGCGGTGTCGAAGCCGAAGGTGAAGTCGGTGGCGTTGAGGTCGTTGTCGATGGTCTTGGGCACGCCCACGACGCTGACGCCGCGGTCGGTGAGCTGGGTGGCCACGCCCAGGGTGTCCTCGCCGCCGATGGCCACCAGCGCGTCGATGCCCAGCTCGGCCATGTTGGCCTTGACCCGCTCCACCCCGCCGTCGATCTTCATGAGGTTGGTGCGGGAGGAGCCCAGGATCGTGCCGCCGCGCGGGAGGATCCCGCTGACGGCCGCGCGGTCCAGGGGCATGGTGTCGCCCTCAAGCGGGCCGCGCCAGCCGTCGCGGAACCCCACGAACTCGTAGCCGTAGTCCTTGATCCCCTTGCGGACGACCGCGCGGATCACCGCGTTCAGCCCCGGGCAGTCACCGCCGCCGGTCAGCACCCCGACTCGCATGCGCGTACTCCTCGAATCCAATGACGAAACCCTGACTGCCATGGCCGGCGCGGGGCGCCCTCCAGGCGTTGCGGACCCCGGGGTCGCCCGCCGCCGGCACGGCAGCGAGAATGTGACCGGTGTCACGGATGGCGTCCGGCGCGCGTTGCAAGCCCCGCACCCCCGGGTAGACCCCTCGGGTGATGTCTGGGAGCGGGGGCCGGTGCCGTCCGCTCACACCGTCCGCATGGTCTAGACCATAGTCGTCCAACGTGCTGGAGGCCAACCCATGACCGTCCTCGCGATCGACGCCGGAACAACCGGTGTCACCGCCCTCATCGTGGATGAGAACGGCGCCGTTCTCGCCCGGGGTTACCAGGAGTTCGCTCAGCATTATCCCGAGTCGGGGTGGGTCGAGCACGTACCCGAGGAGATCTGGCAGGCCACCCTTTCGGCGTGCCAGACCGCGCTGGACGGCACCGAGACCGCGCCCACCTGCATCGGCATCACCAACCAGCGCGAGACCGCCGTGCTGTGGAGCCGCAAGCGCGGCGGCGCGCCGCGCAGAGCCATCGTGTGGCAGGACCGCCGCACCGCCGGGATCTGCTCGGAGCTGCGCGATGCCGGCCACGAGGAGCGCGTGACCCAGGTCACCGGGCTGCGCCTGGACCCCTACTTCACCGCCACCAAGCTCACCTGGATGAGCCGCAACGACAAGCGGGCCTGGAGCGGCGTGGAGTCGGGCGACACCGTGGCCGGCACCGTCGACTCCTACATCATCAGCCGCATGACCGGCGGCGCCCGCCACGTCACCGACGCCTCCAACGCCTCGCGCACCCTCCTCTACGACATCAACGAGGGCCGCTGGTCGGAGGAGATGTGCGAGCTGTTCGGGGTCCCGGTCTCGGCGCTGCCCGAGGTCGTGCCCTCCTACGGCACCGTCGGCGAGACCGACCCCGAGGAGTTCCTCGGCCTGCGCCTGCCCGTGGCGGGCATCGCCGGCGACCAGCAGGCGGCCATGTTCGGCCAGAACTGCTACACCCCCGGTTCCTCCAAGTGCACCTACGGCACCGGGTCCTTCGTGCTCGTCAACACCGGGGAGTCGCCGGTGGCGCCCGAGCACGGCCTGCTGAGCACCGTGCTCTGGCAGCACCCCGACGGCCGCCTGGAGTACGCCCTGGAGGGCTCCATCTTCGTCACCGGCGCCGCCGTGCAGTGGCTGCGCGACGGACTGGGGCTCATCGACACCGCCGCCCAGACCGAGGGCCTGGCCGCCAGCGTCCGCGACTCCGGCGGCGTGGTGTTCGTGCCGGCGCTCACCGGCCTGGGCGCGCCCGACTGGGACCCCCACGCCCGGGGCGCGATCTTCGGCATCACCCGGGGCACCGGCCGCGCCCACATCGCCCGCGCCACCCTGGAGGCCATCGCCTTCGAGGTGCGCGACGTCGCCGAGGCCATGGCGCGCGCCTCGGGCACCGAACTGCCCGAACTCCGGGTCGACGGCGGCGCCTCGGCCAACAACCTGCTGTGCCAGATCCAGGCCGACCAGCTCCAGGTGAGCGTGGCCCGGCCCCAGGTGCAGGAGACCACCGCGCTGGGGGCGGCGTTCCTGGCCGGCCTGGGCACGGGGGTGTGGTCCTCCACCGACGAGCTGACCCAGACCTGGAACCTCGACCGCCGGTTCGAGCCGGGCGAGCGCCACGAGGGCGCCCACCGCCGCTGGCGCGCGGCGGTGGAGCGGACCAAGGGCTGGGCCGACATCGGCTGACGGCCCAGCGGGGCCAAGGGCGGCCCGGTCCCCGCCGCCCCGCCGCCGGCCCCCGGCGCGCCAGGCTGCGCCATGGCGCGGCGCGGGGGCGGGGCGCCGCGTCAGCGGCCGGCTCAGCCGTCGGCGTCCAGGCCCCGGTCGATCGCGTAGCGCGCCAGTTCCACCCGGTTGTGCAGGTGCAGCTTGTTCAGCGTGTTCTGCACGTGGTTCTGCACCGTGCGGTGCGAGATCGACAGCCGCTCGGCGATCTGCTTGTAGCCCAGGCCCTTGGCCACCTGGCGCAGCACCTCGGTCTCGCGCGGGGTCAGGGAGGGCGCGGGGGCGGGGTCGCGGCGGGTGCGGGGCTCGGCGGCCATGCGCCGGTACTCGCCCAGCACCAGCCCGGCCAGCCCGGCGGTGTAGACCGCCTCGCCGGCGTGCACCCGCCGCACGGCGTCCAGCAGTTCCTCGCGCCCGGCCGACTTCACCAGGTAGCCGGTGGCGCCCGCCTTGACGGCCTCCAGCACGTCGGCGCGCTCGCCGCTGGCCGACAGGATCAGGATGCGCGGCGGGTCGGCGGCGGCCAGCAGCCGGCGGGTGACCTCCACCCCGGACATGTCGGGCAACTGGAGGTCGAGCACGGCGACCGTGGGCCGGGCGGCCGGGGCCACCCGCACCGCCTTGGCGCCGTCGCCGGCCGTGGCGACGACCTCCAGGCCGGCCTCGGCGAGGTCGCGCGCCACGGCGTCGCGCCACATCGGGTGGTCGTCGACCACCATGACGCGCACCGGGCGCACCGGGGGTGCGGCGGCGCGGTCGGGGCTGGGCGGGCTGTCCATGCGGCGAGCCTAGCGAACGGCCGCCGGCGGGCGGGGCCGCCGGCGGCCCGGGTCAGTCGTCGCCGCCGCGCCCGTTGCCGTTGCCGTTCCCGTTGTTGCCGTTGCCGCCGCCCTCGCCCTCGTCGCCGCCGGGGCCGAACGGGCTGACCCACAGCTCGATCTCGGTGCCCTTCTCGGCCTCGCCCTCGGGGCTGTAGCGCACGACCCGGTCGCCGCCCAAAATCTCGGTGACGGTGACCTCGAAGCCCAGCTCGCGCAGCTCCTTCTCGGCGTCCTGGACCTTCCAGCCGGTGACGTCGGGGATCGCGACCATCTCGGGCCCGGTGGAGACGGTGAGGGTGACGTCGTCGCCGGCGCTGGCGGTGGAGCCGCCCTGGGGGTCCTGGGAGATCACCTGCCCGGCGGGGACGTCGTCGCTGGACTGCTCGGTCAGCGACACCTGGAGGCCCAGGTCCTCCAACGTGGACCGTGCCTGCTCCTGGTCCTGGCCCACCACGTCGGGCAGGTCGAAGCCCTGGGCGACGGTGAGGACGATCTCGCCCTCGCGGTCGGCCTCGGCGCCGGGCTCGGGGTCGGTGCTGAGCACGGTGCCGGCGGGTTCCTCGTGGGAGGTGGTCTGCTCCTCGGTGATCTCGGTGAAGCCCTCCTCCTCCAGCGCCGCGCGGGCGTCGGAGGCGGACTGGCCGACCACGTCGGGCATCTCGACGGTCTGGGGCCCCTTGGACAGCGACACCGTGACGGTGTCGTTGGGCAGCACGCGGTCGTCGACCCCGGGGTCGACCTCGGCGATCAGGCCGGGTTCGACGTCGTCGCTGTAGACCTGGGAGTCGGCGACCTCCATGCGCAGCCCGGCGTCGCGCAGGACGTTGGCGGCCTCCTCCTCGCCCATGCCGACCACGTCGGGCACGGGCTCGTAGCGGCCGATGAAGAACCACCAGCCCAGCACGATGAGCACCAGGGCGAGCACCGCCGAGACCAGCAGGGCGGGGTAGTGCCGGCGGTCCAGGCGGCCCAGCGGGCCGCGCCGCTCGGGCGGGAGGTCGTCGTCGAGGTCGTCGGGGTCGCGGAGGTCGGCCAGACCGCCGGCCTCCACCACCAGGGTGTCGTTGGCGTTGACCGGCGCGGGCGCGGCGGCGCCGGGCACCGGGCCGGCGCCGGCCGCCGCGGGCAGGGAGTTGCGGGCCTCCAGCACCAGGGCGAGGTACTGCCCGGCGTTGGCGGGGCGGTAGCGGGGGTCGCGCTCGGTGGCGCGGGTGACCAGGGTGTCGACCTCGGGCGGGATGCCGGGCACCATCCGCGAGGGGCGCGGGACGTCCTCGTTGACGTGCTGGTAGGCGATGGAGATGGGGGTGTCGCCGGTGTGGGGCTGGCGGCCGGTGAGCATCTCGTAGAGCATGATGCCGGCGGCGTAGACGTCGGTGCGGGCGTCGGAGGTGCCGCGCTCGATCTGCTCGGGCGCCAGGTAGGCGGCGGTGCCCATGAGGGTGCCGGTCTTGGTCATGCCCTGCTGGGACTCAACGGCCCGCGCCAGGCCGAAGTCGGCGACCTTGACCAGGCCGGACTCGGTGAGCAGGACGTTCTCGGGCTTGACGTCGCGGTGGATCATGCCCGCCTGGTGGGCGGCGCCCAGCGCGGCCAGCACGGGGGCGATGATGTCGAGGGCGTCGCGCGGCGCCAGCCGCCCGCGCGCGTGCAGCATGTCGCGCAGGGTGCGCCCGGGGACGTACTCCATGCACAGGTAGACGTGGCCTTGGTCGGTGCCCTGGTCGAAGACGCCCACCACGTTGGGGTGGGACAGCTTGGCCACCGAGTGCGCCTCGTTGATGAAGCGGCGCACGAACGTGGGGTCCTCGGCCAGGGAGGGGTGCATGACCTTGCACGCCAGACGGCGGTCCAGGCGCAGGTCGTGGGCCACATAGACCGTGGCCATGCCGCCGCTGGCGACGCGCGCCTCGACGCGGTAGCGCTGGTCGAGGGTCGTGCCGACAAGGGGGTCCGCAGTCGTCATGTCCACACAGGGGAGTTTAGGGCGTATGGGACAGCCGGTCGTAGTCGATCCACCGCCCGGCCGAACCGGGCGGGGCGGCCTGGGGCGTCCGGAACCCCCGCCACGGCCGCGTTCGCGACGCGGTGGCCCGGCGCGGCCAGGAGCCGATCCTTTACCCGCCCCGCGCGGCCCGCGCCGCGCCCGGCCGCCAGGGGCCGCGGCCGGACGCGGGGTGGGGGAAGGGTGCGGGAGGCAGGCGCGGGAAGGCGGAGGGGGCGGTCAGTCCACCCCGGGGGAGGACGCCTGGGCGTAGCGCCGCACCGGGATGCGCCCGGCCCGGTAGGCGGCCCGCCCCGCCGACACGGCGTCGCGCATGGCCGCCGCCATCAGCACCGGGTCCTTGGCGCGGGTGACGGCCGTGGCCAGCATCACCGCGTCGCAGCCCAGCTCCATGGCCAGCGCCGCCTCGCTGGCGGTGCCGATGCCGGCGTCGATGACCACCGGCACGTTCGCCTGCTCCACGATCAGCTCGATGTTGTGCGGGTTGCGGATGCCCAGCCCCGAGCCGATCGGCGCGCCCAGCGGCATGACGGCGGCGCAGCCCACCTGCTCCAGGCGGCGGGCCAGCACCGGGTCGTCGTTGGTGTAGGGCAGCACGGTGAAGCCCTCGTCGACCAGCCGCTCGGCGGCGTCCAGGAGTTCGACGGGGTCGGGCAGCAGGGTCCGCTCGTCGGCGACGACCTCCAGCTTGATCCAGTCGGTCTCCAGCGCCTCGCGGGCCAGCCGGGCGGTGCGCAGCGCGTCGCCGGCGGTGAAGCACCCGGCGGTGTTGGGCAGGGGGCTGATGCCGTTGCGGCGCAGCACCTCCCACACCGACCCCTCGGCGCCGGGCGCCACGCGGCGCAGCGCCACCGTGGTCAGTTCGGTCCGGGAGGTCACCAGCGCCTCCTCCAGCACCCGCAGCGACGGCGCGCCGCCGGTGCCGGTGATCAGCCGGGAGGTGAAGGCGCGCCCGGCGATGACCAGCGGGTCGGCGGCGGGGTCGGGGACGGCCGGCGCCGCGCCGGCGGGGGCGGCGGGGGACTCAGGGGCGTAGGTCATGGGGGTTCAGCCTCCTTGCACCGCGGTGAGCACGTCGATGCGGTCGTTCTCGGCGACCACGGTGGTCGCCCAGTCGGCCCGGCGCACCACCTCGTCGTTGAGGGCGACGGCCACGCCGCCCGCAGACCGCGTGAGCGAGGCCACGACCTCGGCCACCGTGGTGTGCGGGGCGACGCTGCTCGGCCGCCCGTTGATGGTCACGTCCACTGGTCCGCTCCGCCTCCCGTGCCGGTGCCGCCGACGGCCTCCAGCGCGCGGGTGGCGGCGAACCGGCGCGCGTACCCGGGCAGGGCGCCCGTGGTCAGTGCCTCGGCCATGGCGTCGCCGGTGGCCGGGGTGAACAGCACGCCGTGGCGGAAGTGCCCGGCGGCCAGGTGCAGGCCGGGCACCGACGTGGGGCCCAGCAGCGGTTCGTTGTCGGGGGAGCCCGGGCGCAGTCCCACGCAGGTCTCGGCGACCTCCAGTTCGCTGACGCCGGGCACCAGTTCGTGGGCGTCGCGCAGGATCTCCCACAGCCCGCCGGCGGTGAGCCGGGTGTCGTGGCCCTGCTCCTCCTGGGTGGCGCCCAGCACGATCTCGCCGTCCTCGCGCGGCACCAGGTAGACGGGGGAGCCGCGCACCAGGCCGCGCACCGTGCGCCCCACCAGCGGGGGTTCGCCGGGCGGGGTGCGCAGCCGCAGCAGTTGCCCCTTGACCGGGCGCAGCGGCGGGACCGCGCCGGGGGGCAGCCCGCCGATGGCGGGGATGCCCGCGCCGGCGGCCAGCACCACCTGGCCGGCGGCGAGTTCGCCGCCGGAGGCCAGGCGCACGCCGCGCACGCGGCCCCCGTCGAGGACGACCTCGCTGACCCGGTCGCGGACGCCCACGGCGCCGCGCCGCTCGGCGGCGGCGTGCAGGGCGGCGAGCAGCCGGCGGGGGTCCACGGAGTGGTCGTCGGGGGCGAGGTAGCCGCCGCGCACGGCGGGCGCCAGCATCGGCTCCAGGCGGCGGCACTCGCGGCCGGTGAGGCGCTCGGTGCGCAGGCCCAGGCGGGTGCGCAGCTCGCTGAGGTGGGCCAGCCGGGCGAGGTCGTCGGTGTCGAACGCGGCCTGGAGGGTGCCGTGGGGGCGGTAGCCGGCGGGCAGGCCGCTGTCCTGCTCCAGTTCGGCGACGAAGGCGGGGTAGCGGTCGCGGGAGAGGACGCCGAAGCGCATCAGCGCCTCCTCGCCGAAGGCGGCCTCGGTGGCGGGGGTGAGCATGCCCGCCGCGACGGGGGAGGCGGCGCCGGCGGCGGTCTGGGCGACCACGGTGACGGACAGGCCGCGCTGGGCGGCCCGCCAGGCGGTGACCAGCCCGATCAGGCCGGCGCCCACGACGACGACGTCGGGGGAGCGGGAGGCGGATATCGCTGCGCACACGGTGGTCGCCACTTCCTTCGCCGGTATGACCCGGATCAGGTTCATGCGGTCGGAGGCTGACAGCCTCCCTCTCAGCCGGGTCCCGACCCGGCTCCCGCGGGTGTCCTTGTCCGCACCCATCCTATGACCCCGCGCGGCCGGAGGGGCGGGCGGGCCGGGCGGGGGAGGGGTCGGCGCGGCCGGCGGTGACGGAAGGGAGAGGGCGGGGGCGCGAGGGGCGCCGTCCGAGGTCGCCGGGCGCGCCGGGCGGGGGACCGCGCCGGTCGCCGCCGGTCACGCCGTGAGCGAACGCGGCCGGTGCGGGGACGTTGGCCGCGTTTGCGAGGGGCCGGGGTGTGGGACATTGGCAGCGTGACCGAGAACGACCACGACACCGACACCCTCGTCGGTGAATGGATGACCATCAAGGACGTCGCGCGGGCGCTCAACACCAGCCCCAACCGCGTCAAGCAGTTCATCGCCGACCACAAGCTGCTCGGCGTCCGCCGCAAGGGTGAGCTGTGCGTCCCCGCCGCGTTCATCGCCGGCGACGACATCGTCAAGGGCCTGCCGGGCACGCTGACCGTCCTGGCCGACGCCGGGTTCAGCACCGACGAAGCGCTCCAGTGGATGTTCACCCCTGACGACACCCTTCCCGGCGCGCCCATCCAGGCGCTGACCGAGAACCGCGGCACCGAGGTCCGCCGCCGGGCGCAGGCCATGGCCCTGTAGGCGCGGGCCGCACCCGGCGGGCGCGGCGGATCCGCCCCGGCGCCCGCGGGCACGCCGGGGCGCGGCGCCCACCCCGCCCGCCGGGCGCCGCGCGGGCGCGCACTAGCATGACGCGGGTGAGCACCAGCACCAGCCTGCGCGAGCGCCTGGCACGGGCGCGCCTGTACCTGTGCACCGACTCCCGCGCCGAGCGCGGCGACCTCGCCGAGTTCCTCGACGCGGCGCTGTCGGGCGGAGTCGACATCGTCCAGCTCCGCGACAAGTCGCTGGAGGCCCGCCAGGAGTTGGCGGCCCTGGAGGTCGTGCGCGCCGCCTGCGCGCGCCACGGCGCGCTGATGTCGGTCAACGACCGCGCCGACATCGCCCGCACCGCCGGCGCCGACGTGCTGCACCTGGGCCAGGAGGACCTCCCCGTGCCCGCCGCCCGCGACATCATCGGCCCCGAGCCGCTGATCGGCCGCTCCAACAGCGACGCCGCCATGGCGGCGGCATCGGCCGGGCAGGAGGGGGTCGACTACTTCTGCGTGGGCCCGACCTGGGCCACACCCACCAAGCCGGGGCGCGCGGCGGCCGGGCTGGAGCTGGTGGAGCGCACGGCCGCGCTGGGCACCGCGCGCCCGTGGTTCGCCATCGGCGGGATCGACCTGGGCAACCTGGACCAGGTCCTGGCGGCGGGTGCGCGCCGCGTGGTGGTGGTCCGCGCCATCACCGAGGCCGACGACCCCCGGGCGGCGGCGGCGGAGTTCCGGCGCCGCCTGGACGCGGCCGCGAACGGGGACGCCAACGCGGACGCGGGCGCCTCGCGGTAGTCGGGGAGGCGGCAGCACGCCCTCGGGGCGGCGGCACGGCTGATCCGGCCGACGCCCCGCTGCGGCGCGCCACACACCCCTAACACCGTTAGGTAACGATCTCCGTTACGTCCTTTTCCGGGCCGCGCCCGGCTCCTAGCGTCAGTTGCACCCGTGATACCCGTCACAACGGATTTGCGAAGGGTGTGGGCTGATGCGCAGCACCATGCAGGACGTACCCCTCTCCATCGGCGACCTCGTCCGCTACGGCACCACCGTCCACGGCCGCGCGCGGGTCGTCACCTGGTCGGGAGACCCCGCCACGGCGCGCCGCTCCACCCTGGCCGAGGTCGGCGCGCGGGCCGCGCGCCTGGCCCACGCGCTGCGCGGCCTCGGCGTCACCGGCGACCAGCGCGTCGCCACCTTCCAGTGGAACAACCAGGAGCACCTGGAGGCGTACTTCGCGGTCCCCGCGATGGGCGCGGTGCTGCACACCCTCAACATCCGGCTGCACCCCGACCAGATCGCCTACATCGCCGACCACGCCGAGGACCACGTCGTCATCGTGGACGCCTCGCTGCTGCCGCTGTTCGCCCCGGTCCTGCCCCGCCTGCGCACCGTGCGCCACGTCGTGGTCTGCGGCGGCGACCCCGGCGCCCTGGCGGCCGAGGGCGTGGCGGTGCACTCCTACGAGGAGCTGATCGCCGGGCAGCCCGACACCTTCGACTGGCCGGCCGTCGACGAGCGCGACGCCGCCGCCATGTGCTACACCTCCGGCACCACCGGCGCGCCCAAGGGGGTCGCCTACAGCCACCGCTCGGTGTACCTGCACTCCATGCAGGTGTGCATGACCGACGGCAAGGCGCTCAGCCAGGCCGACCACGCGCTGGCCGTCGTGCCGATGTTCCACGCGATGTCCTGGGGCCTGCCCTACGCCGCCCTGATGGTCGGCGCCTCGCTGCTGCTGCCCGACCGGTTCCTCCAGCCCGGACCGCTGGCCGACATGATCCAGGCGGAGCGGCCCACCCTCGCCGCCGCCGTGCCCACCATCTGGCAGGGCGTGCTCCAGGAGTTGGAGTCCGCGCCGCGCGACGTCTCCTCGCTGCACAGCGTGGTGGTGGGCGGCATGGCCTGCCCGCCGTCGCTGATGCGCCGGTTCGAGGAGCTGTACGGGATCCCGGTGCTGCACGCATGGGGCATGACCGAGACCTCGCCGCTGGGCAGCGTCGCCCGGCCGCCGGCGGACTCCGAGGGCGAGGAGCGCTGGGCCTACCGGCTGAGCCAGGGGCGACTGCCCGCCTCGGTCCAGGGCCGCCTGGTGGGCCCCGACGGCCGCCCGGTGCCCCACGACGGCACCAGCGTGGGCGAGCTGGAGGTGCGCGGCCCCTGGGTGACCGGCTCCTACCACCGCGACGACGACCCCGAGCGGTTCCACGACGGCTGGCTGCGCACCGGCGACGTCGGCACGCTCACCCCTGACGGCTTCCTGCGGCTCACCGACCGCGCCAAGGACGTCATCAAGTCCGGCGGGGAGTGGATCTCCTCGGTGGAGCTGGAGAACCAGGTGATGTCGCACCCGGCCGTGGCCGAGGCCGCCGTGGTGGCGGTGCCCGACCCCAGGTGGGACGAGCGGCCGCTGGTGGCGGTGGTCCTCAAGGAGGGGGCGGTGGCGGAGGCCGCCGAGCTGCGGGCCTTCCTCGCCGAGCGGGTGCCGCGCTGGCAGGTGCCGGAGTACTGGACCTTCGTGGCGGAGGTGCCCAAGACCAGTGTCGGCAAGTTCGACAAGAAGGTGCTGCGCGGCCGGCACGCCGAGGGCGCCCTGAAGGTGGCCGAGGTCCGGGGGTAGGCGGCGCCGGGCCGGTGGACTCCGCCGCCGCTCTGCGACCGACACGGTCGGCCGCAGAGCGGCGGGGCGGATGGATGCGCGGGTGCGGCGGGCGGTGCGGGTCGGTGCCGCCCGCGCGGCCCGGCAGGGGGCCGGGTTCGCCGCGCGCCGGGCGCCGAGGGCCGGGCGCTAGACGAGCACGTGCCGCAGCGCGGTGGGGTGGGTGCGCAGGAAGCCCTCCAGCGACTGGGCGGGATGGCCGGTGAGCGCGGGCACCGCGGGGGAGACCACGTCCAGTTCGCCCGCCGCGATGGCGGCGTAGGAGCTGGCCCACCCCTCGATCTGCCAGTCCGGGGCGCCAGTCAGCCGCCGCGAGGCCAGCGCCTCCTCCCAGGTCTCGGGCACGTAGGCGATCACCCGACCGGTCAGCGCGGACAGCCGCTGGGCGGTCTCGCCCAGCGTCATGGCCTCCGGGCCGGTGAGGTCGTAGGTGCGGCCGTGGTGGGCCGGTCCGCCGGTGAGCACGGCCACCGCCGCGTCGGCGATGTCGTCCCGCGAGACCCACGCCGCCCGGCCCAGACCGGCCGGCCCCCGGATGATGCCGGTGTCGTCGGCCCAGGAGGGCAGCAGGTCCAGGTAGAGGCTGGGCCGCAGGAACGTGTGGGCGACACCCGAGGCCCGGATGTGCTCCTCGGTGTGGAAGTGGTCGCGGGCGAAGATGAACACCGAGGCGGGGCCGGCGCCCAGGAACGACGTGTAGACGATCCGGCTCACCCCGGCGGCCAGGGCGGCGTCGACCACCCGCGCGTGCACCGGCACCCGGTCCGCCGCCTCGGGCAGCGACACCAGGAACAGGGTGTCGACGCCCCTGGCGGCGCGCTCGAAGGCGGCGGTGTCCTCGTAGGACGCCATGACGGCGCTGGCCCCGGGCAGCTCCGGGGCGCGGTTGAGGTCGCGCACGATGAGCCGCTGCGCCACCCCCCGCCGGGCCAGCCGGTCGGCCACGCGCCTGCCGAGGGCGCCGGTGGCGCCCGTAATGCCGATGGTGTGCGTTATTGCCTGATCGTCGCCCATGGCGGTCATTATCGGGCAACAGGGGGTGATGGTCACCGACCGTGGGCACCCCCGTACGCAACCCGCGCGGGCGCGGGGGTCGCGTCGGGGGCTCAGCGTGTTGTGCCGTGCGGGGGCGGAGGAGGGGGCGTGCCGGCCGCCGTCCTCAGCGGGGCGGCCGGCACGCCGCCTCAGCGGCCGGGCGGGGCGGTCGGGCCGTCGGCCGGCGGCTGCGGGCCGGGGGTGGGCGGAGCGGGCGGGGCGGTCGGCGAGGCGGGGAAGGCGTCGGTACCGGACGGGGCGGCGGGTGCGGCCGCCGGGGCACCGGCGGTCGCGGCGGGGTCGTTGCCCGGGCGGGACCGCCCCCGGTAGCTGAGCCTGCGCAGCAGCACCTCGGCCGGGCTGCGCACGTCGGCCCGCTCCATCGCGTAGGCGCCGACGAGCGTCACCAGCCACACACCCACCGCGAACGCCGCCATCTGGGCGCTGCCGAACACCCCGCCGAGCCCCACGCCCCAGGCCGTCAGCAGCGGCGCGCAGATCACCGACTGGGCCAGGTAGCACGACAGGGAGCGCTTGCCCACCGCCGCGACGGCCGTCGTGACGACGCCCCGGCGCGAGCGGCGGGTCATCGCGTAGCCGATCAACCCGAACAGCGCCACGTAGCCGGTGCCGCCGAACACGCCGCTGAGCTGCTGCACGCCGCCCAGCGAGGTGTTGAGGAGTTCGGAGGAGTCGAAGAGGCCGACGTGGGCCATCGCGTGCGGCAGGCCCGACACCCAGGCGACGCCGATGCCGATCACGGCCGTCCAGGTCAGCAGCCGGAGGTGGTCCTGCGGGCGCTCCAGGACGCGGCGCTTGGCCAGCACCATGCCCAGCGCCATCATGGCGGGGACGGTCAGCCCGAACACCTGGACGAGCAGCATCAGCGGCCACACGATGACGCGGTCCACGGCGGCGGCCAGGATGTCGGGCTCGCCGAAGGAGGCGTGCAGGATGTCGGGGATTCCGGCCGTTGACTCCGCGTCGGCCGCGGAGGGCGGGGCGGAGGCGGCGGCGACCGCGCCCAGCAGGGTGAGGCCGTACAGCAGGAGCACCACGCCCAGCAGCACTCCGGCGGCGATCCGGATGGCCCGCTCGCTGCGGCGCAGGAGCAGCCAGCCCAGGATGAGCCCGGCCAGGCCGTAGGTGGCCAGGATGTCGCCCATGAACAGCAGCAGCGTGTGCAGGAAGCCGAAGACCAGCAGCCACAGGTGGCGGCGCCGCAGCACGCCCGCCGCCGACCGCTCACTGGCGCCCGCCTCCCGCTGGCGGTCGTAGAGGCGCATCATGCCGTAGCCGAAGAGGCACGCGAACATCGGGTAGATGCGGCCGTCGACCGCCGTGATCATGACGAACTGCACGGCGCGGTCAAGCGCCGAGCCGTCGGTGGGGTGGGCGCCCATGGACGACTGCGGCGATCCCCACAGGTACCAGGGCGTGTTCGCCAGCGCGATCATCAGGAGCATGAACCCGCGCGCCAGGTCAGGAGCCAGCGCCCGCTCGTCGGGGCGCACCGGCCCGCGTGCGGGGGATGTGGTGGCGTTCACTGCAAACTCCAGGTGGTGGATGTTCGGGGACCCGCGCCGGGGCCGGGGCCGGACCGCCGCGAGGCGCGTCAGCGCGATAACGGACTAATTCCTCCACCCTGCCGCAATGCGGACGTAGGGCATATCGACCGCGAGTAGGGCGCGGGCCTCCACCGCAAGGGGGAGGCCCTTCACCTCTGTGCGGGACAGTCGCCCTCATGGCGCATCTGACCAGCGGAAACGTAGGTGCTGGGGTGCTGGGGGAGCGGGCCGGGACAGCGGCGGGGAGGGGGAGGGGTGCGGCGATGATCACGGCCGCTGTCCGCATCCGGCCTCGGGAGGGGGCGGGGGAGGGGCGGAAGGTCCGGGGGAGGCCATACCGCTCCGCCGCCCGGGTGGCGGGTGTGGCGACGAGGCACCGAGGGTGGCGGAGGTGCGGGCGGCGGTCATCGGTGCTGTTGCGTGCTGGCTGGGGTGGCGTCGGGGCGGCGACGGCGGGTGGGGGTTCGGGTGGGGCGAACATCGGTGCGGCGGTCGGGTGGCTGGGGCGGCGACGGGGCGCCGGGGGCCGCAGGGGTGCGGGCGGCGGTCATCGGTGCTGTCGCACGGTGGCTGGAGCGGCGACGCGGCAGCGAGGGTGGTGGGGTGCCGGGTGGCGTTCACCGGTCACCAAGGCGGGTGGCTGAGGCCGAGACGGGGGCGGCGAGGGCGGATGGGGGTTCGGCGGGCGAACGTCGGTGCGGCCGTCAGGTGGTTGAGGTGGGCGACGGGGCGGCCTCGGGGCTGGCGGCTTGGTGGCGGGGCCGCCCCTGCTTGAAGTGGCTCGCGCGGAGGGCTGGTGGGGCAAACCCACATGTCGTCCGCTCGCGCCCCGTTGTTATTTAGCAATTTGTCCTGTTTGTTCTTTCATTCGGCTGTCACGCAAGGGCGACGAAGGGTGCCGAAGGGGTGCTTCCGCCCGCATGGTGAGACACTCGGGGAGGGGCGATTGACCATTTGGACGCTTATGTCGCTTTTTGGAGGCGACGAACCGCGCCTATCTGTCGCTCTGGCGCGTCGAACTCGCAGGTCGTCGTGAAAGAGGCCGCCAACGTCTCACAATGTGAGATTTCCGAGGTCGGGTGCCCGCTTTGTCTGCATTGTCCCGCGCGGGGGGCATCGAGGGCGGGGGCGGCACCGTCAGTCCGCCCCGCCCGCCGCGCGGGTGCGCGGACCCCGTCGCGGCCCCGGCCGCCCTCCGCAGTACCGGCTCGCGCGAGCCCGGCCCCTCGCCGCCTTCGGCGCCTCCTCGCTCCCCGGCCCTGCCGCCGCCGTGCCGATGACCGCGTGCCCGGACCGCTGCGGCCCTTGGCGCCATCGTCGCCGCCCCGGACGGACGCGGTGCGGTCCGTTGGCCGCCCGGATGCCCCGCCGCCTTCGGTGCCCCGTCGCGGCCCTGGCCTCAGGTGGGGTGCCCGATGACCGCGTGTCCGGCCCCCGTCGCCTTCGGTGCCACGTCGCCGCCTCAGCCGTTCGCCCGGCGGGCCGGTGATCGCCTCCCGCGCCCTGATGCCGCTGACGCCGTTGACGTCGTTAACGCCCTTGGTGCCCGTGACGCCTTCGTCAGTGCTTGCGGGCCGTCGCCGCCACGATGAGGTCGGCCAGGGGGGCACGGGCGGTGTCGTCGATGAGGTCGGTGTCCAGGGCGGCCGTGGCCTGGGCCACCAGGTCGTCGATGCGGCGCTCGCACGCCGCCAGGGCGCCGCAGTCCTCCGCCAGGGCGCGCATCCACTCCACCCGCTCGGGGGTGAGGTCGAGGTCGCCCAGGTGGCGGCGGAACTCCGCCGCGTCGGCCGGGGCGGCGCGGTCGAGGGTTTCGGCCACCAGCAGGGTGCGCTTGCCCTCGCGCAGGTCGTCGCCCGCCGGCTTGCCGGTCTGGCCGGGGTCGCCGAAGACGCCGAGGATGTCGTCGCGGAGCTGGAAGGCCAGCCCCAGCGGCAGGCCGTAGGCGCTGAAGACCGGCCCCAGGTCGTCGTAGCGCCCGGCCAGGGCCGCGCCCAGGTGCAGCGGGCGCTCCACGGTGTACTTGGCGGCCTTGTAGTGCATGACCCGCAGCGCCGCGTCCACGCCGCCGTCCTCGCGCACCTGCTCCAGCATGTCCAGGTACTGCCCGGCCATGACCTCGGTGCGCATGGCGTCGAAGGGCCGCCGGCCCGCGCGCAGCGCCGCCAGGCTCAGGCCGCTGGCCTGGTACATGTCCTCGCTCCAGGCCAGGCACAGGTCGCCGATCAGGATGGCGGCCCCGCGCCCGAACGCGTCGGCCGCGCCGCTCCACCCCGAGCGGGCGTGCAGCTCCTCCATGCGCTTGTGGGTGGCGGGCATCCCGCGCCGGGTGTCGCTGTTGTCGATGACGTCGTCGTGTACGAGCGCGCACGCCTGGAGGAACTCCAGCGACGCCGCCGCCGCGTGGATGTCGGGGGTGTCGGCGCCGCCCGCCCCGCGCCAGCCCCAGTAGCAGAACGCCGGGCGCAGCCGCTTGCCGCCGGCGAGCATGGCCTCCAGCGCGTCCACTACGGGGGCGAGTTCGCCCCCGATCTCCAGCAACTGGGCGCGGCGCTCGGCGACGAAGCGGGCCAGCTCGGCGTCGACGGCCGCGCGCACGAACGCGACGGGAGAGGAGTCGGAGGAGGTCATGGGCAGAGGTTATCGGGTGTGCGCACCAGGCTTGGCGCACCGACCGATTCCGCCCCTGTGTCCCTCTCCGCGCGTGTCAGGTCGACTCCACCGCCGGAGGCGGTTCGCCTAAGGTAGAGGGCATGCTCGCCTCATCGACACGTCCCGGAAGCGCGCCGGCCCTGTCCGCCCGGCCGCGCCGGATCCGCGAACTGCTCAAGGCCGGCGAACCCACCTTCTCCTTCGAGTTCTTCCCGCCCAAGACCCCCGAGGGCCTGCGCAAGCTCTGGCGGGTCATCCGCGAGATCGAGGCGCTGGCGCCCTCGTTCGTGTCGGTCACCTACGGGGCGGGGGGCGGCACGCGCGACCTCACCGTCGAGATCACCGAGCGCATGGCCACCGACACCACGCTCCTGCCGGTGGCGCACATGACGGCCGTCAACCACTCCGTGCGCGAGCTGCGCCACCTCATCGGCCGGTTCGCCGCCGTGGGCGTGGGCAACATCCTCGCGCTGCGCGGCGACCCGCCCGGCGACCCCCTGGGGGAGTGGGTCCGCCACCCCGAGGGCCTGGAGTACGCCGAGCAGTTGGTGCGGCTGCTCAAGGAGTCCGGCGACTTCTGCGTGGGCGTGGCGGCGTTCCCCTACAAGCACCCGCGCTCGCCCGACGTCGACTCCGACGTGGAGTACTTCGTGCGCAAGTGCCGCGCCGGCGCCGACTACGCCATCACCCAGATGTTCTTCGACGCCGACGACTACCTGCGGCTGCGCGACCGGGTCGCCGCCCGGGGCTGCGACGTCCCGATCATCCCCGAGATCATGCCGGTGGTGAAGCTGGCCACCATCGAGCGCTCCGAGCAGCTCTCCGGCGCGCCGTTCCCGCGCCACCTAGCGGCGGAGTTCGAGCGGGTCGCCGACGACCCCGAGGCGGTGCGGGCGCTGGGCATCGAGCAGGCGCAGCGCATGTGCGAGCGGCTGCTGGACGAGGGCGCGCCCGGCATCCACTTCATCACGTTCAACCAGTCCACTGCCACGCGCGAGATCTACCAGCAGATCGCCGCCGACCGGATGCCCGCAGCGGCAGCGGCGCGGCCATGATCGCGAAGGGCTGATGCGGGTTGCCGGGGAAGCGGAACTCCGGCAGCAGGTCGGCGAACCCGCACGAGAGGTACAGGCTCCGGGCCGCCGTCGGCCCGGTGGGTGTCGACAGGACGGCGGTGCGCTCCCGGCGCGCCGCCGTCAGCGCCTCCAGCATCGAGCGGCCCACGCCCCGGCCCTGCTCGGCGGGCAGCACGTGCACCTCGGCGATCTCGAAGGAGTCGCCCAGCCAGCGCCGCTCGGCCTCGGGGTCGCGGGCGCGCACCTCGCCGGAGACGATGTCGTGCCACCACTGCCCGCGCCGGCCGTGGAAGCCGTAGGCGAACCCGGCCGCGCCGGGGTCGCCGGGCCGCAGCGCCACCACGCTGCGGAAGAGCGGGTGGCGGGCGTGCTCGCGCATGATGGCCTGGCGCCCGGGGAGCTGGTCGCGGGGCGGTTTCATGGCGGCCGCGTAGACCTCCACCAGGGCGGGAAGGGTGTGGAGGAAGGCGGGGGCGGCCAGTTCCCACAGCTCGATGTCACCGGACACGCCGCCACCCTAACCCGCATCGCCGCGCCCTGCCGCGCGCGCCGGCGCCGCTGTTGACGAGGACGGTGGGGTGCGCTTAACTTGGACCTGTTCGTACTTCTGTTCGAGTCGGTCGGTCGGCGGACGGCCGGCGGAGCACGGGAGTACGCTCCGGCTCGCGTTGGCCGATCGGTGCCTGACCTCTGGCGCCGGGCGAACGCGGGGAAGCGGCCGGGCGGGGGGAGGGGAAGCCTCTTGCCCGGCCGCCTTCGTGTGCGCGGCAACGCTCCGCCGCGCTTCGGCTCGCGGCTTCCCGGCCGCCTCAGGCTCCCTCGGCCGTCCTCCGGTGCCCCGCGGCCCGCTGCCTGCCTTCGGCCTCCCGGGTTGTTCCTGACGCCCGCACCTGCCGGCCTCCGCCGCCCCGTGCCATCCCGCCGGCGCGCCGCGCGCCGAACGCGGGCGGCGCTCCCGGAGCCTGGTGGCCGGGTCGGCGTTCTCACTTTGCCGCGCTCCGCCTGCGTTGGCGCGGCCTGGGATTCCAGGTCGGCCACCCGCGCCACTGCGCCCGTCTCCGCCGCGCCGGGGAGCGGGGTCCGCCGCGGCACGTCCGAAACCCCCCGCCGGGCGCGGGGGAAGGCCCCGGGCACGCGAAAACGGCCACGTCCTGAGGGGGCGTGGCCGTTTGCCGTGTTTCCGGTGCGCGTACTGCGGGCCCCTGGGGCACGGGGGCGTCGACGAAGAGGACCGGTGGCGCCGTGCGCGCGGCGCGGTCGGCTAGAAGGCGTCGACGGCGCGGCGCGCCTCGGGGTCGAGGACGCCCCAGTTGATCAGCTCCTCGGTGAGGTCGCCCGGCGAGCGGTCGTAGATCACCGCGAGCGACCGGAGGTCCTCCTGGCGGATGGACAGGACACGGCCGTTGTAGTCGCCGCGCTGGCTCTGGATGGTGGCCACGTAGCGTGCCAGCGGCCCGGCCTTCTCCTGGGGCAGTTGCTGCATGCGCTCCAGGTCGATGACGAGCTTGGGCGTGGGGCCCAGCGGGGTCGGCGCGGCGCCGCCCGGCAGCAGCTCCGACATGGGCACACCGTAGAAGTCGGCCAGCTCGGCCAGCTTCTGGACGGTGACGGCGCGGTCGCCGCGCTCGTAGGAGCCCACGACGACGGCCTTCCAGCGGCCGTGGGACTTCTCCTCGACCCCGTGCAGGGACAGGCCCTGCTGGGTGCGGATGGCGCGCAGCCGCGCGCCGAGTGACTTGGCGTATTCGGATGGCATCTTCTTCGTCGCTCCCCGGCCGTGAAGGTGCTTGGCGTGGGCGGTGTGCCCCGAGTTCGCTCGGTGGTGGCCGCACCCCGCGGCGGACCCCGGTCAGGGGGCCGCCCCAGGGGTGGCACCAAGCTGCGCCGCCCAAGATTGGTTACGGACAGTGACGGTAAGGCCGTTCGGTTGCCAGGTCAAGCCGTTGGGCGGAAACGCGATGAATCAGTGGCCAAACCGTGTGTAAGTGAGGTCCCTCTCAAAACGTGACCGAGCGGACATCGCACGCGCGCGGGCGGCGCGGAAAGCCCGAGAATGCTGGGATTCCACGCGTTCGCCCCAGACACGCGGTGTCCGAGTCGCCTCGAACGCCACCACATCGGGGGATATGTCAACGCGCCCCGCTGTGACGAGTGTCATATTTTTGTCCGGTATCGCTGCGGGCGGTGATCACCGCTGTCCCTCTCCGCTGATAACGTGTGCGCGATCGACATCCTTTAACGACCTGTCCCGTGAGGCAGGAAAGGGGGTCACTACTGTGTGTGCGCGAAAACGCGCGGAAAGTGACGCGGAGGCGTCCCCGGCGGCCGATCCCACGGCTCCCGGCGCCCAGACCGCGCGGACCGTCCTCGACGGTCCCGAGATCCAGCGGGCGCTGACCCGCATCGCCCACGAGGTCCTGGAGCGCACCAAGGGCGCCCACGACGTCACCCTGCTGGGCATCCCCTCCCGCGGCGTCCCGCTGGCCCGCCGCCTGGCCGAGCGCGTCGAGCAGGTCGAGGGCCGCGCCGTCCCCTGGGGCTCCCTCGACATCACCATGTACCGCGACGACCTCCGCCTGGCGCCCGCGCGCGCCCTGGGCCGCACCGAGATCCCGCCCCAAGGGGTCGACGGCCGCGTGGTGGTCCTCGTCGACGACGTGCTGTTCTCCGGCCGCACCGTGCGCGCCGCGCTGGACGCCCTCAACGACATCGGCCGCCCCCGCGCGGTGCAGTTGGCCATCCTGGTCGACCGCGGCCACCGCGAGCTGCCCATCCGCGCCGACTACGTCGGCAAGAACCTGCCCACGTCGCTGCGCGAGAGCGTCGACGTCCGGCTGGCCGAACTCGACGGCCGCGACGCCGTGCTGCTGGGCCCGGCCCGCCCGCGCCCGGGCGAGGAGGACGACCGCTGATGCGCCACCTGCTCTCCACCGGCGACCTCTCCCGCGACGAGGCCACGCTGGTGCTCGACACCGCCGCCGAACTCGCCCAGGTCAGCGGCCGGTCGGTGAAGAAGCTGCCCACCCTGCGCGGACGCACCGTGGTCAACCTCTTCTACGAGGACTCCACCCGCACCCGCACGTCCTTCGAACTCGCCGCCAAGCGACTCTCGGCCGACGTCATCAACTTCTCGGCCAAGGGCTCCAGCGTCTCCAAGGGCGAGAGCCTCAAGGACACCGCGCTCACCCTCCAGGCCATGGGCGCCGACGGCGTGGTCGTGCGCCACCCCGCCTCCGGCGCGGCCCACCGGCTCGCCGGCTGGGTCGACGGCGCCGTGCTCAACGCCGGCGACGGCACCCACGAGCACCCCACCCAGGCGCTGCTGGACGCCTACACCATGCGCGCGCGCACCGGCCGCGTCGAGGGCCTGCGCGTGGCCGTGGTCGGCGACGTCCTGCACAGCCGCGTGGCCCGCTCCAACGTGCTGCTGCTGCACACCCTGGGCGCCGAGGTCACCCTGGTGGCCCCGCCCACCCTCATGCCGGTCTCGGTGCACACCTGGCCCTGCGCGGTCTCCTACGACCTCGACGCCGTCCTGCCCAAGACCGACGTGGTGATGCTGCTGCGCGTCCAGGCCGAGCGGATGCAGAACGCGTTCTTCCCGACCGCCCGCGAGTACAGCCGCCGCTACGGCCTGGACCGCGACCGCCTCGCCCGCCTGCCCGACCACGCCATCGTCATGCACCCCGGCCCCATGGTCCGCGGCATGGAGATCTCCGCCGAGGTCGCCGACTCCGCGCGCAGCACCATCAGCGAGCAGGTCGCCAACGGCGTCAGCGTCCGCATGGCGGCGCTCTACCTGCTGCTGGGCGGGTCCTAGCCCCGCGGTGCCGCCACCCGCCGCACCCGGCCCGCCGCCGGCACCGCCCGCGCCCGCGCGCCCGCCGCACCGCGCGGCGGCACCGGGCCGGCCGCACCCTCAGCCGCCACTAGCCGCCACTGACACAGAAGTGAAGTACGAGATGACCCACAGCAGCGCCGCCCACCTCATCCGCGGCGCCCGCCTCACCGGGCGCGACCCGGCCGACATCCTCATCCGCGACGGCGTGATCGCCGAGGTCGGCCCCGGACTGAGCGCACCCGACGCCCGCGTCGTCGAGGCCGACGGTCTCATCGCCCTGCCCGGCCTGGTCGACCTGCACACCCACCTGCGCGAACCCGGCCGCGAGGACGCCGAGACCGTGGCCAGCGGCGCCCGCGCCGCCGCCGCCGGCGGCTACACCGCCGTGCACGCCATGGCCAACACCGACCCCGTCGCCGACACCGCCGGCGTGGTCGAGCAGGTCTGGCGCCTGGGCCGGGAGTCCGGCCACTGCGACGTCCAGCCGGTGGGCGCCGTCACCCGGGGCCTGGCCGGCGAGCGCCTGGCCGAACTTGGCGCCATGGCCGAGTCCGCCGCCGCCGTGCGGGTGTTCTCCGACGACGGCATGTGCGTCTCCGACCCCCTCCTGATGCGCCGCGCCCTGGAGTACGTCAAGGCGTTCGACGGCGTCGTCGCCCAGCACGCCCAGGACCCCCGGCTCACCGAGGGCGCGCAGATGAACGAGGGCGTGGTCTCCGACCGGCTCGGCCTGGCCGGGTGGCCGGCCGTCGCCGAGGAGGCGATCATCGCCCGCGACTGCCTGCTCACCGAGCACGTCGGCTCGCGCCTGCACGTCTGCCACGTCTCGACCAAGGGCTCGGTGCAGATCCTGCGCTGGGCCAAGAGCCGGGGCTGCGACGTCACCGCCGAGGTCACCCCGCACCACCTGCTGCTGACCGACGACCTGGCCGAAAGCTACGACCCCATCTACAAGGTCAACCCGCCCCTGCGCACCGCCGAGGACGTCCAGGCGCTGCGCGAGGCCCTGGCCGACGGCACCATCGACTGCGTGGCCACCGACCACGCCCCCCACCCGGCCGAGGCCAAGGAGACCGAGTGGGCCACGGCCGCCATGGGCATGCTCGGCCTGGAGACCGCGCTGTCGATCGTGCAGCACACCATGGTCGACACCGGCCTGCTCGACTGGGCCGGCGTGGCCGAGCGGATGTCGGCGGCGCCCGCCCGCATCGGCCGCCTCAGCGGGCACGGCCGCCCGATCGCCCCAGGTGAGCCCGCCAACGTTACCCTGTACGAGGCGGACACCGCCTGGGAGGTCGACCCGGCGGCCCTGGCCTCCAAGAGCGCCAACACCCCCTACCGGGGCATGCGGCTGCCCGGCCGCGTCACCGCCACGTTCCTGCGCGGCACCCCGACGGTCCTCGATGGGAAGATCCAGTGAGTTCAACAGCAGCAGGCGGACCTGAGCACGCCGAGGCCATCCTCGTCCTGGAGGACGGCCGGCACTTCAGGGGCCGCTCCTTCGGCGCGCCCGGCGAGACCCTGGGCGAGATCGTCTTCAACACCGGCATGACCGGCTACCAGGAGACCCTGACCGACCCCTCCTACCACCGCCAGATCGTCGTGATGACCGCGCCGCACATCGGCAACACCGGTGTCAACGACGACGACCCGGAGTCGGGCCGCATCTGGGTGGCCGGCTACGTGGTCCGCGAACCCGCCCGCGTCTCCTCCAACTGGCGCGCCAAGCGCACCCTCGACGAGGAGCTGCGCCGCCAGGGCGTGGTGGGCATCGCCCTGGACGGCACCCGCGCCCTCACCCGCCACCTGCGCGACCGCGGGGCCATGCGCGCCGCCATCAGCACCACCGCGACCGACCCCGAGCGCCTGCGCGAGCGGGTCCTGGCCAGCCCCCGCATGGCCGGCGCCGACCTCGCCGGCGAGGTCACCACCACCGAGCCCTACACCGTGCGCCCGCCCGAGGGCGTGGCCACCCGGTTCCGCGTGGCGGCGGTCGACCTCGGCATCAAGGCCATGACCCCCCAGCGGCTGGCCGAGCGCGGCTGCGAGGTCACGGTGCTGCCCGCGGCCGCCACCGCCGAGGAGATCCTGGCCCTGGACCCCGACGGCGTCTTCTTCAGCAACGGCCCCGGTGACCCCGCCACCGCCGACACCGCCGTCGCGGCCGTGCGCGGCGTCCTGGACGCCCGCAAGCCGCTGTTCGGCATCTGCTTCGGTAACCAGATCCTGGGCCGCGCGCTGGGCCTGGGCACCTTCAAGCTGCGCTTCGGCCACCGGGGCGTCAACCAGCCGGTGCGCGACGTGCACACCCGGCGGGTGCACATCACCAGCCACAACCACGGGTTCGCGGTCGACGCCCCCCTCGACGGCCCGTTCGACACCCCCTACGGCCGGGCCGAGGTCAGCCACGTCGACCTCAACGACAACGTCGTGGAGGGCCTGCGGCTGCTCGACCGGCCCGCCTTCAGCGTCCAGTACCACCCCGAGGCCGCCGCGGGCCCGCACGACGCCGCCGAGCTGTTCGACGCGTTCTGCGACCTGATGGCCGCCTCGTCCGATCCGTCCGCGAGCTCGGGCCGCCCGGCCCAGCCCGCGCAGTCGTAGAGCCGGGGGACCACACACATGCCGCGCCGTAATGACCTCAAGTCCGTCCTGGTGGTCGGATCCGGGCCCATCGTGATCGGGCAGGCGGCGGAGTTCGACTACTCCGGCACCCAGGCGTGCCGGGTGCTCAAGGCCGAGGGCCTGCGCGTCGTCCTGGTCAACTCCAACCCCGCCACGATCATGACCGACCCCGAGATCGCCGACGCCACCTACGTCGAGCCGATCACCCCGGAGATGGTCGAGAAGATCATCGCCAAGGAGCGCCCCGACGCCCTGCTGCCCACCCTGGGCGGGCAGACCGCGCTCAACACCGCCGTGGCCCTGCACGACTCCGGCGTGCTGGCCAAGTACAACGTCGAGCTGATCGGCGCCAACGTCGAGGCCATCCAGTCCGGCGAGGACCGCGAGACCTTCAAGGGGATCGTGGAGCGCATCGGCGGGGAGTCCGCCCGCTCGCGCATCTGCCACACCATCGAGGAGTGCCTGGCCGCCGCCGAGGAGCTGAGCTACCCCGTGGTGGTGCGGCCCTCCTTCACCATGGGCGGCTCCGGGTCGGGCTTCGCCCACAACGAGACCGAGCTGCGCCGCATCGCCGGGCAGGGGCTCGCCCTCTCGCCCACCACCGAGGTCCTGCTGGAGGAGTCCATCCTCGGCTGGAAGGAGTACGAGCTGGAGTTGATGCGCGACGCCCACGACAACGTGGTCGTCGTCTGCTCCATCGAGAACTTCGACCCCATGGGCGTGCACACCGGCGACTCGGTCACCGTGGCCCCGGCCATGACCCTGTCCGACCGCGAGTACCAGCGCATGCGCGACCTGGGCATCGCCATCATCCGCGCCGTGGGCGTGGACACCGGCGGCTGCAACATCCAGTTCGCCGTGCACCCCGACACCGGGCGCATCATCGTCATCGAGATGAACCCGCGCGTCTCGCGGTCCTCGGCGCTGGCCTCCAAGGCCACCGGGTTCCCCATCGCCAAGATCGCCGCCAAGCTCGCCGTGGGCTACACCCTCGACGAGATCCCCAACGACATCACCGCCGAGACCCCGGCCAGCTTCGAGCCCAGCCTGGACTACGTGGTGGTGAAGGTCCCGCGCTTCGCCTTCGAGAAGTTCCCCGGCGCCGACCCCGCCCTGACCACCACCATGAAGTCGGTGGGCGAGGCCATGGCCATCGGCCGCTCCTTCGCCGAGGCGCTCCAGAAGGCCATGCGCTCGGTCGAGAAGAACGGCATCGGCCTGACCTGGGCGGGCGAGCCCGGCGCAAAGGACGACCTGCTGCGCGCCGCCGCCACCCCCGGCGAGCACCGGCTGCGCCTGGTCCAGCAGGCCCTGCGCGCCGGCGCCACCGTCGAGGAGCTGCACGAGGCCACCAACATCGACCCCTGGTTCCTGGACCAGATGCTGCTGCTGGAGGAGACCGCGCGCGAGCTGGCCGCGGCGCCCAAGCTCGACGCCGCCTCGCTGCGCGCGGCCAAGCGGCTGGGCTTCTCCGACCTCCAGATCGGCGAGATCACCGGCAAGTCCGAGGAGGTCGTGCGCGAGCTGCGGCACGCGCTGGGCATCCACCCCGTCTACCTCACGGTCGACACCTGCGCCGCGGAGTTCGCCGCCAAGACGCCCTACCTGTACTCCTCCTACGACGAGGAGACCGAGGTGCCCGCGGGCACCCGGCCCAAGGTGATCATCCTGGGCTCGGGCCCCAACCGCATCGGCCAGGGCGTGGAGTTCGACTACAGCTGCGTGCACGCCTCCTTCGCGCTGGCCGAGGCCGGCTACGAGACCGTGATGGTCAACTGCAATCCCGAGACCGTCTCCACCGACTACGACACCAGCGACCGGCTCTACTTCGAGCCGCTGACCCTGGAGGACGTGCTGGAGGTCGTGCTCGCCGAGCGCGCCGCCGGGCCGGTGGCCGGGGTCATCGTGCAGCTTGGCGGGCAGACCCCGCTGGGCCTGGCCCGCCGGCTCAAGGAGGCCGGCGTGCCCATCGTGGGCACCAGCCCCGAGTCCATCGACCTGGCCGAGGACCGCGGCGAGTTCGGCAAGGTCCTCACCGAGGCCGGCCTGCCCGCGCCCAAGCACGGCACCGCGCACTCCTTCGCCGAGGCCAAGGAGGTCGCCGACGAGATCGGCTACCCGGTCATGGTGCGGCCCTCCTACGTGCTGGGCGGGCGCGGCATGGAGATCGTCTACGACGAGGCCATGCTCGCCGACTACATCGAGCGCAACGCCGAGGTCAGCCCGGAGTACCCGGTGCTGATCGACCGCTTCCTCGACGACGCCATCGAGATCGACGTCGACGCCATCTACGACGGCACCGAGCTGTACCTGGGCGGCATCATGGAGCACATCGAGGAGGCCGGGATCCACTCCGGCGACTCCGCGTGCGCCCTGCCCGCCATCACCCTGGGCCACGAGGACTTCGAGCGCATCCGCTACTCCACCGAGGCCATCGCCCGGGGCACCGGGGTGCGCGGCCTGCTCAACGTCCAGTACGCGCTGGCCTCGGGCGTGCTCTACGTGCTGGAGGCCAACCCGCGCGCCTCGCGCACCGTGCCGTTCGTGTCCAAGGCCACCGCCGTGCAGTTGGCCAAGGCCGCGGCCCGGGTCATGATGGGCGCCACCGTGGCCCAACTGCGCCAGGAGGGCGTGCTGCCCGCCGAGGGCGACGGCGGCACCCTGCCGCTGGACGCCCCGGTGGCGGTCAAGGAGGCGGTGCTGCCGTTCAACCGGTTCATCGACCGCCAGGGCGAGGGCGTCGACACCGTGCTGGGCCCCGAGATGCGCTCCACCGGCGAGGTCATGGGCCTGGACTCCGACTTCGGCGCCGCCTACGCCAAGTCCCAGATGGCCGCCTACGGCTCGCTGCCCACCAGCGGCGCGGTGTTCGTGTCGGTGGCCAACCGCGACAAGCGCACCATGGTCTTCCCGGTCAAGCGGCTGGCCGACCTCGGCTTCGAGATCCTGGCCACCGAGGGCACCGCCGCGGTGCTGCGGCGCAACGGAGTCACGGCCCGCGTGGTGCGCAAGCACAGCGAGGGTCCCGGGCCCGACGGCGAACCCACTATCGTGCAACTCATCCACCGCGGCGAAGTGGACCTCATCGTCAACACCCCGTTCGGCAGCGCCGGCCAGGCCGGACCCCGGCTGGACGGTTACGAGATCCGCACCGCGGCGGTCGTGCGCGGCGTGCCCAGCGTCACCACGGTGCAGGGCCTGGCCGCGGCGGTGCAGGGCATCGAGGCGCTGGCCCGGGGCGACATCGGGGTGCGCTCCCTCCAGGAGCACGCCGCAGCCCTCCAGGGGGCGCGGGCGTGAGCCGCGCCTAGGCGCGGGAGGGCAGACCGGGCGGGGGCCGGGCAGGCGGCGGCGCACCGCGGCGAGGCGAGGCAGGGCAGCACGAGTGAGCGACAACGGGCCGGTGCAGACGCGGAGCCCCGTACTGACCGTGCGCCGGGTCGACGCCTACTACGCCATCACCGTGGTCGCCCCCCAGATCGCCGAGCGGTTCCGCTCCGGGCAGTTCCTGTCGGTGGCGGTGGGCGGCGAGCAGTCGAGCATGCTGCTGCGCCGCCCCTTCGCCATCCACGACGTCAAGCCCGACTACGGCGGCACCGTGGAGTTCCTGTTCGCGGTGCGCGGCCCGGGCACCGCCTGGCTGGCCGAGCGGCGCCAGCGCGACCTGCTGGACGTGGTGGGTCCGCTGGGCCGGCCCTTCCCGCTGCCGCGCGACCCCGTCAACTGCATGCTGGCCGGCGGCGGCTCGGGCGCGGCGCCGCTGTTCCCGCTGGCCCACGCGCTGCGCCGGCGCGGCTGCCGGGTGGACTTCGTGCTCGGCGCCGCCTCGGCCGACCGGGTGTTCAGCGCCATCAGCGCCCGCCGCATCGCCGAGACCACCACCTTCACCACCGACGACGGCTCCTTCGGGGTGCGCGGCCGGGTCACCGACGCGCTGGAGCGCGCCATGGACGACGCCCGCTCCGACGTGGTCTACGCCTGCGGCCCCATGCCGATGCTGCGCACCGTGGCCGCGGTGGCGGCCCGCCAGGGCGTGCCCGTGCAGGTGGCGGTCGAGGAGACCATGGCCTGCGGCACCGGGATCTGCATGAGCTGCGTCATCCCGGTGGTGGGCGAGGACGGGATCACCCGCATGGTGCGGGCGTGCGTGGACGGCCCGGTCTTCCGCGGCGAACGGGTGCGCTTCGACGACGTCGGCACGATCCCCTTCGACGCGCTGGGCGCGCCCGGCTGGAAGGCGCGCGGCGAGGACTCCGCCGACCCCCAAAGCGGGGTCGCCGACCGGGAGGCGGGCTGATGACCACCGACATGCGCACCCGGCTGGCGGGCCGCGAACTGCCCAACCCCGTGATGGCGGCGGCCGGCTGCGCGGGCACCGGCCGCGAGCTGGCCCAGTTCTTCGACATCGCCCGCATCGGCGCCGTGGTCACCAAGTCGGTCATGCTGGAGCCGCGCGCCGGGCGCCCGGCCCCCCGCGTGGCCGAGACCCCCAGCGGCATGCTCAGCGCCATCGGGCTCCAGGGGCCGGGCGTGGAGGTGTTCCTCCAGCGCGACCTGCCGTGGCTGCTCTCGCGCGGCGGGCGGGCCGTGGCGTCGGTGGCGGGCGCCGGGGCGGGGGAGTACGCCGAACTGGCGCGGCGGCTGTCGGCGGCCGAGGGCGTGGAGATGATCGAGGTCAACCTGTCCTGCCCCAACCCGGCGGGCGGCGGCCTGGACTTCGCCGACGACCCCGCCGAGGCGGCGCGCGTGGTGCACGCGGTGCGCTCCCACACCCGCTCCGACATCCCCGTCTTCGCCAAGCTCGCCGCCGACGTGCCCGACCTGGTGGCGCTGGCGCGGGCGTGCGTTGAGGCCCGCGCCGACGGCCTGTCGCTGATCAACAGCGTGCGCGCCATGGCGGTGGACCCCCGCACGCTGCGCCCGGCGGTGGCCGGGGGCGTGGGCGGGCTGTCGGGGCCGGCCATCCGTCCCATCGCGGTGGCCAGCGTCTACCGGGTGCACGCGGCCCTGCCGGAGGTCCCGCTGATCGGCATGGGCGGGGTGCGCACCGGCGCCGACGCCCTGGAGCTGCTGGCGGCGGGCGCCTCGGCGGTGGGCGTGGGAACCGTCACGTTCTCCGATCCCTCGGCGTGCGTGCGGATCCTGCGGGAGCTGGAGGAACTGCTGGAGGAGCGCGGCGCCGACCGCGTCTCCGACGTCGTGGGCGCCGCCCACCGGCCCGCCGGCGCCCCGCTCGGAGCTGTGCTGGGCCGATGACGCGAAATGCGTTGAGGCGGCCTGTAGGCTGCCAGCGGTGCCGGGGGATGTACCGCCTACCCCCGGGGTCGGAAAGCGCCGCTACGGCCGTTTGAGCCGCACCGGCGGACGTCTCACCGCTTAGACGCATGAAGCGGGCGTTCGGGGGGAACCGCTCCGGACAGTGCCCGAGCCCGCTCGGCCGCCGGCCGACCGGGCCGGCCCGTGCGCGGGCCGAGCCGCGTCCCCCGAGCGGGCGTCCGCCCGCCCAGCCCGTGTCGAGTGACCCCAAAGGAGACCAACCGTGGCCGCGCCCATCGCCGTCGCCATCGACGCACCCGACATCGAGACCGCCGCTCGCTGGGCGTCCGAGGTCGCCCCCCACGTGAGCACGGTGAAGGTGGGGCTGGAGCTCTACCTGCGCTACGGACCGGAGGTGGTGGGCACGCTGCGCGGCGGCACCAAGACCTCGGTCTTCTTGGACCTGAAGCTGCACGACATCCCCGCCACCGTCGCCGGCGCCGCGCGCAACGTGGCGCGCCTCAAGCCCTCCATCCTGACCGTGCACGCCGCCGGCGGGCGCGACATGATCGCCGCGGCGGTGGAGGCCGCGCCGCAGACCACCATCGCGGCCGTGACCGTGCTGACCTCGCTGGACGACGCCACGCTGGGCGAGATCGGCCTGGCCGGCCCCGCAGGCGACGCCGCCCGGCGGCTGGCCGTGCTGGCCGTCGAGGCGGGCGCGCGGGCGCTGGTGTGCTCGCCCCACGAGGTCGCCTCGCTGCGCGCCGAGGTGGGGCCCGACGTCATGCTCATCACCCCGGGCGTGCGCCCGGCCGGCGCCGACCGCGGCGACCAGGCGCGGGTGGCCACCCCTGAGGAGGCGCTCGCCGCCGGCGCCGACCTGCTCGTGATCGGGCGCCCGATCACCCGCGCCGCCGACCCCGGCGCGGCGGCGGCCAAGATCGCGGCGGCGCTGCGGCGCGTCGAGGCGCCCTCGGCCTGAGCGGCGGCCCCGCCGCGCCGGCGGGCCGCCCGGGGGCCGTTCCGGGTCCGCCCGGCATCCGCGCCCGCCGGCGGTGCCGGCGGTGCCGGCTGGTCCGCGCCGTGCGGAGGCGGCGCGGGCCGCGCCGTGAGGCGCCGACCGGGTGGCCGGGCGCGGTGCGCGCCCCGGCCGCGCGGACACGCCGCGCGGCCCGCGTCGCGTGACCGATTGCGGCCAACTGAGCGTGTGCGATTGGGCACGGCCGAAACCCGGTTTCGGTGCCCCGTCCTGACCTGCGTGAGCCGCCGGAGCGTCGTCGGGCGAGTACGCTGGGCGGTCGATCCAACCGGGCCAAAAGTCCCGAATTCGGCGGCGCTGAGCAATCGTTCCATTACCCAGAGTAATTACTTTGATGAAATGGCGCTTGAAAGGCCACTTTGCGTTGCCGAACGGGGTCGGAACCTACTAACTTGCGCAGGCGTCCGCCCTCTACAAACGAGAGAAAACCGAGGTGACCCGGCGTGGCCCTTCCTCCCCTCACACCCGAACAGCGCGCCGCGGCTCTGGAGAAAGCCGCGAAGGCCAGAAAAGAGCGCGCGGAAGTCAAGAACCGCCTGAAGCACGGCGGCGTCTCGCTGTCGGAGGTTCTCGCCGACGGCCAGACCGACGACGTCATCGGCAAGATGAAGGTCTCGGCTCTCCTGGAATCCCTGCCCGGTGTCGGCAAAGTCCGCGCCAAGCAGATCATGGAGCGGCTGAACATTGCCGAGTCCCGCCGTGTCCGCGGGCTGGGTGCCAACCAGCGCGCGGCTCTGGAGCGTGAATTCGGCGGAGCCGAGTAGCGTTCAAAGGCGGATGTGCCGTTTTTCACGGCGACTTCCGGCCGTCCCCCGGGCGGCCGGGTGAGTGCGACCGCCGATGCCGTGTCGCCGCAGCCCCGCGGTGGCGGTGTCGGCGGTGTGTCGGACACCGGGCGGTACCGGACTGGGAAAGCCCCCACCTGCGCTGACGCGGCAGACCGCGTGGACATGCGGCGCCGCGCGAGCGCTCTCGGAGACTCCGGACCGGTCGGCGGGTGGGTTCCGCGCCACCCCCGGGCGAACGCCCGCCGCGTTCGGTAGGGCGGCCCCTCAGCCGCCCCCGACGCCCCGGACCTCGGTCCGGCACCGCACGACCAGGCACGACCCGCGCCGCGGCCGTGCCCCGGCGGCGCCCCTTCGGGGGCGTGCGCACGGGGCGCGCCGCGGCGCGGTGGTATAAAAGACCAACCGGCGCCGCCGCCCGCTCGCGCGGGCCGCGCCCGCGCCGCCGCCCGCTGCGGCGCGGCGGCCGGCGGCCACCGTGCCGCGCCTCCACGTTCGCCCTCGGCTTTCGAGAGTCTGATTCGCCCGTGCCCAACCACTCCGCGGCGCCGCCCGCACCCGGCGCACCGCGCACCGGCCCGGCCCGCCGCCTGACCGTGCTCTCCGGGCCCTCGGGCGTCGGCAAGAGCACCGTCGTGCGCGAGATCCGCGCCCACCACCCCGAGGTGTGGCTGTCGGTGTCGGCGACCACCCGCGCGCCCCGCCCCGGCGAGACCGACGGCGTGGAGTACCACTTCACCGACGACGCCGGGTTCGACCGCATGGTCGCCCAGGGCGAGCTGCTGGAGTGGGCGGAGTTCGCGGGCAACCGCTACGGCACCCCGCGCGGCCCCGTCGAGGAGCGGCTGGCCAAGGGCGAGCCCGTGCTGCTGGAAATCGACCTCCAGGGCGCCCGCCAGGTCCGCGCCACCATGCCCGAGGCGCTCCAGGTGTTCCTGGCCCCGCCGTCGTGGGAGGAGCTGGTGCGCCGGCTCACCGGGCGCGGCACCGAGCCGCCCGAGGTGATCCGCCGCCGCCTCGACGCCGCGCGCGTCGAACTCGCCGCCGAGAGCGAGTTCGACACCACCCTCGTCAACACGTCGGTGAGCGCGGTCCGCGACGAGCTGCTAGCGTTGATCCTCGCGCCGCAGGTGTGATATCCGCGGCACAGCACCGGCGGATCCGCCGAGTCCAGCGACTATCCTGGCGTGAGTCCGCTTTCGCAGGTCCCCTCCGGGGCCTTTGACACCGAAGACACCGATTTCCAGGGGGACGCACGTGGCAGGCACCGAGCCCGTCGCCGAAGGCATCACCAACCCGCCCATCGACGATCTCCTGGAGACCGTCGACAGCAAGTACAGCCTGGTCACCATGGCCTCCAAGCGGGCGCGCCAGATCAACGCCTACTACGCCCAGTTGGGCGAGGGCCTGCTGGAGTACGTCGGCCCGCTGGTCGAGACCCAGGTCCAGGAGAAGGCGCTGTCCATCGCCCTGCGCGAGATCAAGGGCGGCCTGCTGACCGCCGAGCCCTACGAGGGCGCCTGACCCGCACGCCGCCGCACCCGGGGGCCGGTCCGCGCCCGCGCGGCGGCGTCTGCTGAGATCGTGTCGTGAACACCGAGCACCGTCCCGAGATCGTCCTGGGGGTGGGGGCCGGCATCGCCGCCTACAAGGTCTGCGAGCTGCTCCGCCGCCTCACCGAGTCCGGGCACAGCGTCACCGTCGTCCCCACCGCCGACGCGCTGCGGTTCGTGGGTGAGCCCACCTGGGCCGCGCTCTCGGGCCGGCCCGTGGCCACGGGGGTGTGGGAGTCCGTCCACGAGGTCCCCCACGTGCGCATCGGGCGCGTGGCCGACCTCGTGTTCGTCGCCCCCGCAACCGCCGACCTGCTGGCCAAGGCCGCCCACGGCATCGCCGACGACCTGCTCACCAACACCCTGCTGACGGCGCGCTGCCCCGTCGTGTTCGCGCCCGCCATGCACACCGAGATGTGGGAGCACCCGGCCACCCGCGCCAACGTCGCCACCCTGCGGGCGCGCGGCGCGGTGGTGCTGGAGCCGGCCGTGGGCCGCCTCACCGGCGCCGACACCGGCAAGGGGCGGCTGCCCGAGCCCGCCGACCTGTTCGCCGCCGCCCGCCGCGTCCTGGCGCGCGGCACGCTGCCGGCCGACCTGGCCGGGCGGCGTGTGCTGGTCACCGCCGGGGGCACCCGCGAGCCGCTGGACCCCGTGCGCTACCTGGGCAACCGGTCCTCGGGGCGGCAGGGCTACGCGCTGGCCGCCACCGCGCTGGCGCGCGGCGCGCGGGTCAGCCTCATCGCGGCCAACGTGGAGCTGCCCGACCCGGCCGGCGCCGACATCACCCGGGTGGGCACCGCCCGCGAACTGCGCGAGGCGGTGCTGGCGCACCGGGCCGAGGCCGACGCGGTGGTGATGACCGCCGCCGTGGCCGACTTCCGCCCGGCCGAGGTCGCCGACGGCAAGATCAAGAAGGGCGACGGCGGCCCGCCGGTCATCGACCTCGTCGAGAACCCCGACATCCTGCTGGAGCTGTCGCGCGAGCGCCCGCGCCCCGGCCAGGTGGTCGTGGGCTTCGCCGCCGAGACCGACCACGTGCTGGAGCACGGGCGGGCCAAGCTGGAGCGCAAGGGCTGCGACCTGCTCGTGGTCAACCAGGTCGGCGCCGGCCGGGCCTTCGGCACCGAGGACAACCAGGCGGTGGTGCTGGGCGCCGACGGCTCGGCCACCGACATCCCGCACGGCCCCAAGGAGCACCTGGCCGACCGGGTGTGGGACCTGGTGGCCGCCCGCCTGGCGCCCGCCGGGCCGCGGCCCTGAAGACCCGCCGGCGCGGGTGCGGCGCCCGGCGCGCCGCGCCCCGCCGTGCCCCGCCGGGCGCGCGGGCGCCCGGGGCGGTCCGCCCTGTTGCGCGTGCAGCGTCCGGTTTCGCTGTACGCTACGGGAAACCGCAGCACAGCGGCATGATCACCGCACATCCGGAAATTCGTCTGTGTCGTGCGTCACACCGACTGGGGTACCGCCTGAAAAGGGCATCCGCACCCCCGCGCCACGGCGCCGCACCCGCAGCACGGCGGCGTACTTGACCTATCGGGGCCGGTCGCCCGAGCGTTGCGGACAACGCCCCACTACAGTGGACGAAAGAAAACCAACCGCGTCGGTCGGTTTCGTCGTGGCCCCCCACCCGCGGCGGAGGCCGAGCCGAGCCGACAACTGTCAGCCAGCAGCCGCTGCAAGGAGTCACTCAACGTGTCCCGTCGCCTTTTCACCTCCGAGTCGGTCACCGAAGGCCACCCCGACAAGATGGCCGACCAGATCAGTGACGCGATCCTCGACGCGATGCTCCAGGACGACCCCGCCAGCCGGGTCGCCGTAGAGACCCTGATCACCACCGGACAGGTACACGTGGCCGGTGAGGTCACCACCAAGACCTACGTCGACATCCCCGCCATCGTGCGGCAGAAGATCCTGGAAATCGGCTACGACTCCTCCGCCAAGGGCTTCGACGGCCAGTCCTGCGGGGTCTCGGTCTCGATCGACGCGCAGTCCCCCGACATCGCCCAGGGTGTCGACACCGCCTACGAGGCGCGGGTCGAGAAGGGCGCCGACGCCCTCGACCTCCAGGGCGCGGGCGACCAGGGCCTGATGTTCGGCTACGCCAACCGCGAGACCCCCGAGCTGATGCCGCTGCCGATCAAGCTGGCCCACGCGCTCTCCCAGCGGCTCGCGGCGGTCCGCCACGACGGCACCGTGCCCTACCTGCGGCCCGACGGCAAGACCCAGGTCACCGTCGAGTACGACGGCCTCCAGCCGGTGCGCCTGAACACCGTGGTGGTCTCCAGCCAGCACGCTCCCGACATCGACATGGACGAGCTGCTGACCCCCGACATCAAGGAGCACGTGATCGCCCCGGTGGTGGCGAGCTACGGGCTTGAGGCCGACAACTACCGGCTGCTGGTCAATCCCACCGGCCGCTTCGAGATCGGCGGCCCGATGGGCGACGCCGGGCTCACCGGCCGCAAGATCATCGTCGACACCTACGGCGGCTACGCCCGCCACGGCGGCGGTGCCTTCTCGGGCAAGGACCCCTCCAAGGTCGACCGCTCGGCCGCCTACGCCACGCGCTGGGTCGCCAAGAACATCGTCGCCGCCGGCCTGGCCGACCGCGCCGAGGTCCAGGTGGCCTACGCGATCGGCAAGGCGCACCCGGTGGGCATCTTCATCGAGACCTTCGGCACCGAGCAGGTGGCCCCCGACGTCATCGAGAAGGCCGTCAAGGAGGTCTTCGACCTCCGCCCCGCCGCGATCGTCCGCGACCTGGACCTGCTGCGCCCGATCTACTCCCACACGGCCGCCTACGGTCACTTCGGCCGCGAGCACGCCGACTTCACCTGGGAGCAGACCGACCGCGCCGCCGCCCTGAAGTCCGCCGTGGGCGCCTGACCCGCCCCTTTCCCCGCACCATCCGCCCGGCCGCGCCCCACCATGGGTCGCGGCCGGACGCGTACGGGAGGGCAAGCTGTGGACTCGTGACGAGCACGCGCGCTCTACCATCGCTTGCCGTGGGCTGCGGCACGCATCGTACAACTGTCCGCATGTGGACAGTCGCCTAAAGTGACCACGGGCTGATGTGGACTTCTCTAGCGTGATCCCGTCGAAGAAGGGAATGCCCGTGACCATGGAACTATGCGAGCGCCCGCAGACGACTGTCCCCCCCAAGACCGACCTGTTGCGGGAGATAGTCGAAGCACGGCTTGACGTTCCCGAGGGCTTCAAAGTGGAGATTCTCGGAGGACGCATCTACGTGTCTGCTGCGCCCGTGCCCCGGCACAATTTCATCACCGACCTGATGGTGGAGCGGTTGCTCGGCAAGCTGGCGGGGGACAGGCGCCCCTCGAACGCCGGCTACGGCATCGCGCGCGATGTGGAGAAGGGCGATTTCGCCATCCCCGACCTCATCGTCGCCAGCCGGGCCGCCATGAACAGGATGGAACCCCTCATCCCCGCCGGCGAGATCGACCTCGTCGGCGAGGTGGTCTCCCGAAACAATCCCTACAAGGACTTGGAGGTCCTGCCCGACCTGTACGCGGAGTGGAGCATTCCGATGTACCTGGTCGTGGATCCCCGGAAGGGGGAGATCGCGCTCTACTCCGAACCGCGCGGAACCGCCTCGGGCGGGTACGGGCGCCTGCGCCGCCTGCGCTTCGGCGACGTCGTGGAGCTGGTTCCTCCGCTTGAGGGCCTTCGCATCGAGACGTCGGAGTTCCCGCGCTACGAGAACTGACCGCCCGCTCGCCTGTGCGCGGGCGGGTTCCCTCCGTAGCGAACGCGTGGCATCATGTCGCCGGTCGGCTGTATGCGGTATGCGAACCTGTGTGCGGTGAGGGGGCCGGATGTCCGCGTTGCGCGTGCTGGACCGGGAGAGGTCGGTGGCCGCCTGGTCCTACAACCGGTGGCTGGTCCCGCCCGCCGCGCTGGCGGTGCACCTGTCGATCGGGCAGGCGTACGCCACCAGCGTCTACAAGAACTCCCTGGTCGAGCACTTCGACACCGGCCAGACCCAGATCGGGGTCATCTTCTCCATCGCCATCGTGATGTTGGGCCTGTCGGCGGCGGTGGGCGGCACGTGGGTGGAGCGTGCCGGCCCGCGCAAGGCCATGCTGGTCTCCGCGCTGTTCTGGAGCGGCGGGTTCCTCGTCGGCGCGCTGGGGATCGCCCTGGGGTGGCTGTGGCTGCTCTACCTGGGCTACGGCGTGCTCGGCGGGATCGGGCTGGGCATCGGCTACATCTCGCCCGTCTCCACCCTGATGAAGTGGTTCCCCGACCGCCCCGGGCTGGCCACCGGCATGGCCATCATGGGCTTCGGCGGCGGCGCGCTGGTGGCGACCCCGGTCTCCAACCAGCTCATGGCCTTCTACGACCCCGCCTACGACGCCTCGGCCGCCGGCTCGGTGGCCTCCGGTGGGGCGGTGGTGGGGCTGTTCGTCACCCTCGGGCTGGCCTACCTGGTGCTGATGATGATGGGTGTCTGGCTGATCCGGGTGCCGCCCGAGGGGTGGCGGCCCGCCGGCTACGACCCCGCCACCGCCCACGCCGGCGCCCGGATGATGGCCACGCGCGGGGTCTCGGCCGCCAACGCGGTGCGCACGCCCCAGTTCTGGCTGCTGTGGGTGGTGTTGTTCACCAACGTCACCGCCGGGATCGGCATCCTGGAGCACGCCAGCCCGCTCATCCAGGACTTCTTCCGCGACGGCGGCGGCGCCAGCGCCGTCACGGCGGCCGCGGCCGGCGGGTTCGTCGGGATGCTGTCGCTGTTCAACATGGCCGGCCGGTTCGTGTGGTCCTCGACCTCCGACCTGGTCGGGCGCAAGCCGATCTACATGTTCTACCTGGGCGCCGGCGCCGTGCTCTACCTGCTCATGGCCACCGTCGGCGGCACCTCCACGGTCGTGTTCGCCGCCACGGCGGGCATCATCATCTCCTTCTACGGCGGCGGGTTCGCCACCGTGCCCGCCTACCTGCGCGACCTGTTCGGCACCTACCAGGTCGGCGCGATCCACGGGCGGCTGCTCACCGCCTGGTCGGCCGCCGGGATCGCCGGGCCGCTCATCATCAACGCCTTCCTCGACGCCCAGGGCGAACCCGGCACGCTGACCCAGTCGGCCTACCAGGCGCCGCTGTTCACCATGGTCGGCCTGCTGGTGGTGGGGTTCGCCGCCAACCTGCTGATCCGCCCGGTGGCCGAGCGCTTCCAGGAGCCCTCCGCCCCCGAGCCCGCCGCCCGGCCCGCCCCCGCCGCGCCCGAGGGCGCCGCCGGTGCGCCGGCGGCCGCCGGTTCCACCTCGGTGCCCCGGGGCGGCGGCGTGTGGCTGGTGGTCTCCTGGGCGGTGGTGGCCGTCCTGCTGGGATACGCCGACAGCCTGAACACCGCCCGGGCCGCGCAACTGTTCACCGGATAGCCCGGCGCGGGCGCGCCCCCCCCGCCGGGCGGCGCGCCCGCGCGCGGGGATGGTCAGCGGGACCCGGGCACCGTGCGCGCCGCCGGGCCGCCCTCGGGAGCGGCCCCGGGCGCGGAACCTGCCCCGAGCGCGGAACCGGCACCGGGCGCGGACCCGGTGGCGGCACCGCCGCCGCGCGCCGGCTTCTCCGGGATCCGGGCCAGCACCCACTTCTGCCCCGCCTCCAGCGGCCCGTTGTCGAACCGGCGCAGCCACAGGGTGGAGCCGGTCAGCAGCACCAGGCAGATGGCCGCCCACAGGCCCATCACCCACCAGGGGCCGGTGTGCTCCAGCCGGGCCGCCAGGCCCAGGCCGATGCCGTAGCAGGCCAGCATCGCCAGCACGTTCTGGAGGACGTAGCCCGACAGCGCGGTGCGGCCCAGCGAGGAGAACGCCGTGGTCACGATCCCGGGCGCGCGCCCGTGCGCCGTCATCGCGTCCATCAGCCGCCCCACCAGCCCGATCAGGCCCAGCGCCACCACCGGCGCCGCGATGTAGCGGTCGACGAGGAACAGGCTGCCCCCGGCCAGCGTGGTCGCCAGGTTCAGCGGGAGCCCCACGCCCAGGCCCCACAGCAGCAGCCGGGTGCGGATCGCCCGGCCCGCGGCGTCGGGGGCGAACGCCCCGGCGCGGAACAGCCGCACGCCCAGCAGGAAGAGGAAAACCAGCAGTGCGAAGGACAGCACCGGTTCGATGCGCAGCATGGGGAGGTTCTCCAGGCGGAACGCCACCTGCTCCAGGTACCCGCCCTCGGCGTAGAGGCGGACCACCTCGGCGGCGGCGTCGGTGTCGCCCTGGCGCTGCGGCGGCGCCATGCGCTCCAGGGCCATCAGCCCGGCTGTGAGCAGCGCCATCAGCAGCACGTGCGCCCCCGCGCTCACCCACAGCGCGACGCGCTGGGCCCGCCGCGAGCGCGTCAGCAGCCAGGCCACCAGCAGCGCGGTGACCGCGTAGCCCATCAGCACGTCCCAGGCGAACACCAGGACGAAGTGCAGGGTGCCCTCGGCGAACAGCAGCAGCGCCCGCCACTTGTAGCGGCCGGGCCAGCGGCTGCCGCGCCTGGCCGCCGAGCGGAACTGGATCGCCAGGCCCACCCCGAACAGCAGGGTGAGCAGGGCCAGGAACTTGCCGTTGGCGGCGAAGCGCAGCGCCGCCTCCAGCGCGGCGCCCGCGGCGGCGCCGGCGCCCTCCACGGCGCTCTCGGGTGCGCCGCCGGTGGTGCTCGACAGCACCGCCCACTCGGCGCCCGGCGCCGCGAAGATCCAGATGTTGGTCGCCAGCGTGCCGAGGATGGCCACCCCGCGCAGGACGTCCAGCAGCGGCAGCCGCCCCCCGCCGCGGGAATCCGCGGCGGGTGCGGTCCTGTCGCCGTCGGTGCTCGGTTCCATGATCGTTCAGCCCCCGTTCGGCCGGTCACGGAGCGGAGCCGCCCGGTGCGGCCCCGTCATGGAACCAGGCTCCCCGACCGCCGGGGCGCCGCGCGTCCTGCGCGCTGCCGAATTCGGGTGCTGCTTAAGTTGTACGGAGCGTGTACGACTCCGCCGCGCTACAGGCGCACGGTGGTGCTGCGCACGATCTCGAAGACCGGGTGGGTGGCGGCCTCCTGCGCGAAGCCCTCGACCGGGGAGTCGGGGGCCGCGGTGAACTGGGCGGACACCATCACCGCGCGCGGGTGGTCCAGGTACTCCTTGAGCACGGGGGCCGCGCGCTCGGGCCCGACCTCGACCACGCTGACCAGTTCGATCCACCCGCCGTGGCGCAGCGTGCCGAAGCCGTCCTTTCGCAGGTTGCGCACCCACCCGGTCTCGCCGTAAGCGCCGACGAGGAACCGGCCCTGGGTGTTCTCGACCAGGCTGACGGGCGTGGTGCGCAGGAACCCGGACTTGGCGCCGCGGGTGGTCAGCAGCCGCAGGTCGGAGGGGGCGAGCCCGAAACTGATGAATCCCCCGATCACGGCGTTCGCTGTGCGCCTCACCCGTGTCCGGCGGAATCGCCCGGCGTCGTTGCCCATCGACCTCTCCCTTACTCGGCTCCCACCATTGTGGCGGTTTTCGCCCGTCCCACGCACCTCGCAGCGCTAGCGGAACGCCGATACGCCCGTGACGGCCTGCCCGATGCTCAGCGCGTGGATCTCCTCGGTGCCCTCGTAGGTGGCGACCGTCTCCAGGTTCACCATGTGCCGCATGACCGGGTACTCCAGGGTGATCCCGTTGGCGCCGTGCAGCGACCGCGCGGCGCGCGCCACCCGCTGGGCGGCGGCCACGTTGCCGAACTTGCCCAGGCTCACGTGGTTGTGGTGGCAGGCGCCGGCGTCCTTCAGGCGGCCGACGCGCAGCGCGGTGAGCCCGGCCTGGTTGACGTCGAGGACCATCTCGGCGAGCTTGCGCTGGGTGAGCTGGAAGGCGGCGATGGGGCCGCCGAACTGCTCCCGGGTGGCCGCGTAGTCCAGCGCGGCGGCGTAGCAGGCGCGCGCGGCGCCCACCACGCCCCACACGATGCCGTAGCGCGCCTCGTTGAGGCAGGAGAGCGGCGAACCCAGGCCCGAGGAGCCCGGTAGCAGGGCGCCGCCGGGCAGCCGCACGCCCTCCAGCACCAGTTCGGAGGTGATCGAGGCGCGCAGCGACAGCTTGCGGTGGATCGTGTTGGCCTGGAACCCGGGCGTGTCGGTGGGCACCAGGAAGCCGCGGATGCCGTCGTCGGTGGCCGCCCACACCACGGCCACGTCGGCGACCGAGCCGTTGGTGATCCACATCTTCGTGCCGTCCAGAACCCAGTCGGGGCCGTCGCGGCGGGCGCGGGTGCGCATCGACCCGGGGTCGCTGCCGGAGTCGGGCTCGGTCAGGCCGAAGCAGCCGATGGCCTCGCCGGCGGCCAGGCGCGGCAGCCAGGCCCTCTTCTGCTCCTCGGAGCCGAACTTGTGGATCGCGGCCATGGCCAGCGACCCCTGCACCGAGACGAAGCTGCGCAGGCCGGAGTCCACCGCCTCCAGTTCGCGGCAGGCCAGGCCGTAGGCCACCGCGCTCGCGCCGGCGCAGCCGTAGCCCTCCAGGTGCATGCCGAAGACGCCGAGGTCACCGAACGCCTTGGCCAGGCCGCGCGGGTCGGGGATGGTGCCGGCCTCGAACCACTCGGCGACGTGCGGCAGCAGCTCACGGGAGGCGTAGTCCCGCACGGTGTCGCGGATGTCGCGCTCCTCCTCGGCCAGGGTGGCGTCCAGGGCGAGGAAGTCGAGCGGGTCGGGCGCCGGGGGGCGGTTGCGGTCGGTCATGGCGCGGTCCCTTCTGCTGCGGGCGGTCTGGGGTGGGGGCGGCGTCGGGCGACCCGGGCGGCGGCGCGGGGCCGGCGGCCGGGGCGCGGCGGGCTAGGTGGCGGGCGGGTCGGCCGGGTGGGGCGGGTCGGCCTGGTGGACGGCGCCGCGTTCGACAAGGGCGGCGATCCGCTCGGGGGCCAGCCCCGCCTCGGCCAGCACCCGGGCGGAGTGCTCGCCCAGCAGCGGCGGCGGGGCGGCAGGGGTGCGGTCCCCGGCGGCCGGGGCCGAGCCGAGCCGGAACCCGGCGCGGACCAGCTCCAGCGGCCCGGCGGCGGGGTGGACGGTGTGGAGCAGCACGTCGTCGCCTGCGGCCTGGGCGGTGCGCACGGCGTCGAGCACGCCGCGCACCCGCCCCACCGGCACGCCCGCCTCCAGCAGGTCGCGCACCCAGTCGGCGGCGGGGCGGGCGCGCAGCGCGGCGGAGATCTCGGCGACCAGGTCGGCGCGGTGGGCCACGCGCAGCGGGTTGGTGGCGTAGCGGGGGTCCTCGGCGAGGTCGGGGCGCTCCAGCACCGCGCACAGCCGCCGGAACAGCGAGTCGTTGCCGGCCGCCACGACGATCTCGGAGTCGGCCGTGGGGAAGGACTGGTAGGGCACGATCGAGCCGTGGGCGTTGCCCGCGCGCTCGGGCTCGGCATCGGTGAGCAGGGCCTGCTGGGTGAGATTGGCCAGCCCCGACAGCGCGGAGTTGACCAGCGAGACGCTGACGTGCTCGCCCTGCCCGCAGGCGCGCGCCCGCACCAGCGCGCCGAGGATCGCCACGGCGGCGTTGAGGCCGGTGAGCACGTCGGTGATGGCCACGCCGGTCTTGGTGGGCGGTCCGCCGGGGGAGCCGGTGGAGGCCATGAACCCGCTCTCGGCCTGCACGATGAGGTCGAACCCGGGGCGGCCGGGCGGGTCGTGCTCGGGCCCGAAGCCGCTGATGGAGCAGTAGACCGCGGCGGGGTTGCGCGCCCGCACGGCCGCGTGGCCCAGCCCGAGGCGGTCGGCCACGCCGGGGCGGAAGTTCTGCACCACCACGTCGGCGGCGGCGCAGAGGTCCCGGACCGCGGCCAGCCCTTCGGGGTCCTTGAGGTCGACGGCCAGGCTGCGCTTGCCGCGGTTGACCGCCAGGAAGTAGCCCGCTTCGCCGCCGGCCCAGGGCGGTCCCCACGCGCGGGTGTCGTCGCCGCGTCCGGGGTGCTCGACCTTGACCACGTCGGCGCCCAGGTCGGCCAGCAGCATGGTGGCGTAGGGCCCGGCCAGGACCCGCGAGAGGTCGACCACCCGCACCCCGGCCAGCGGCCGCCCGGCCGGCGCCGCGCCGCCGGTGCCGCCGGGGGAGGGGCCGGGGTCCGCGCCCGCCGGGGTGCCCGCTGCGCCGTCCGCCGTGCCGTCCCTGGTGCCTTCGGCCATGCCGTCCGCGCTCCCTTCACCGCCGCCCCGGGGCGGCCGCGCGGCGCCCCGTCCGCTTCGTGGTGCCCGTGCCGCGCTCACCCGCGCGCCGGCCCGGTGCCTCGGGAACCGGCCGGGTCGGCCTCCTCGGCAGCGCGCGCGGCCCGCACCTGGTGAAACGTCTCCAGGCAGCGGCGCAGCGCGGTGGCCAGCGCGCCCCCGGACTGGCCCGCGTAGCGGCGCTGGACCCGCTCGGCGATCTCGGTGATGTCCTCGGTCACCGACAGGCCCTCGACCAGGGCGCGGAAGAACTCCTTGGCGAGGTCGGTGAGCAGCGTGGTGTCGGCGGCGACGATCCGCCCGTCGGCGAGGTCCACGGCCAGGACGACGCCCAGGCGCTCGTACTGGGAGTGGCTCGCCACGGCGTCGGGCAGGCGGGCGTAGCCTGAGACCAGGACGACGCCGGGATCCTCCAGCAGCGGGCGGATCCGCTCGGGTACGGGCACGGTGCTCCCTCCGTTGGGCATGCGGAAACTCCGGGGGTGCTGGAGTCTCACGCCTGGCGGGACGACCGGGGGACGCCGGGCGCCCTCAGCGGGAGGGCAGTCGGCACTCAGTATCCCCGACCCCCGCCGCCGCCTGTCAACAACCCGCCACGGCATCGCCGCCCGGGAGGCCGACGCGGGGCTGCGCGCACCAGGGGCGCGGCCCCACGCCGGGGGCGGTCATCGGGCACGGACGCCCTCCGCGCGCCGGCCGGGCGGTCGGCGCGCGGAGGGGCGGATCGGCCGCTTCCGCCCTCGGCCGGACCGGGGCGCGGCGACCCCCACTGCTGGTCCGGACCCACGTGGGCCGGGAGGCTCGCCGGGCGCCTCGCTGACCGCTCGCGCGGAACGCGGCCGTCGTGCGGGGCCGATGCGGCGCCGAGGATCGCCCCAGGCGGCTCCGGACGCGGCACCACCGGGTCGCCGCGCCGGATGCGGTTCACGGATGCTGGTGTGGCGGTCCGCGCGGCCGGGCGCCGCGACCCCTGTCGCAGGTCCGGGCCGCCCGCGCGGAGGGCAGCCACGTCCGGGATCGCTGTGGTTCCGGAGACGCCCGTCTTCGTGGCCGCGGGCGTGCGTCGTGGTGCCACCTGCCCTTCCCGTGGTGGACGGCGGTCCGGCCCCCGCCGCCGGGGGGTACCGCCCCGGACGGTCCTGCCGACGCGACGCGGCTGGGGCCTTCCGGCGCGTCGGCCTGCGGTCGGGTCGTCCCGGGCGATACCCGGGCGACCCGGGAACCGGGTTGCGGTCGCCATAGGGCCATGGGCTATAGTCGTGCCCAGGTCATGAGTGCCAGCGTCAAGCCCCGGCTAGCTGGCCGGCAACCCTCCTTCCGCGGTGGGGTGCCCCGGGTGAGGACCAGGTCAGGACACGACCGTTTCGACCGTGTCAGGCAAGCGCGGACCCCCGAGGTTCCATGCGCGCGGCCACCGCGACGGCAGCGGGGCGGTGCGTCCCAGGGGTCCCTGACGGCCCCTGGAGGTGCCACTGTGACTACCACTGCCGCTCCCGCCCACACCGCCCGTCCCGCCGCCGCGCTCGCCGTGCCGCCCGCCGACCCGTGTGCCGTGCCCGCCGTGGTCGGCGCCGGCGCCCGCGTCGAACTCGCCACCGGCGGGCACGCCGAGTACGCCAACCTCGACCACGCCGCCAGCGCGCCGTGCCTGGCCGCCGTGAGCGACGCCGTCGCCGCCGCGCTGCCCACCTACGCCAGCGTGCACCGGGGCGCCGGGCTCCACTCCCAGATCACCACGCGCGCCTACGAGCGCGCCCGCGCCTCGGTGGCCCGCTTCGTGGGCGCGCGCGGCAGCGACGCCGTCGTGTTCGTCCGCGGCACCACCGACGCGCTGAACCTGCTGGCCCGCTCCCTGCCCGAGGGCTGCGCGGTGGTGGTCTTCGCCGCCGAGCACCACGCCTCCCTGCTGCCCTGGCAGCACCGGGGCAGCCGCGCCGGGTCGGTGGCCCGCCTGCCGCTGCCGCCCAACCCCGACGCCGCCGTCGCGGCCGCCCGCGCCGCGCTGCGCGCCGCGCCCGAGGGGCCGCGCCTGCTGTGCGTGACGGCCGCCTCCAACGTCACCGGCGAGGTCTGGCCCGTCGCCGAACTCGCGGCCGTGGCCCACGAGGAGGGCGCCCGCATCTGCGTGGACGCCGCCCAACTGCTGCCGCACCAGGCGTTCAGCCTCAGCCGCTCCGGCGCCGACTACGTCGCCTTCTCCGCGCACAAGCTCTACGCGCCCTTCGGCACCGGCGTGCTCGCCGGCCGCACCGACTGGCTGCGCGCGGCGGCGCCCTACCTCGCCGGGGGCGGCGCCACCGCCGCCGTCACCGACACCGACGTGCGCTGGAACGACCTGCCGGCCCGGCACGAGGCGGGCAGCCCCAACGTGCTGGGCGCGGTGGCGCTGGCCGCCGCCTGCGACACCCTCGCCGACGCCGGCCAGGACCGCCTCCACGCCCGCGAGCAGGAGCTGCTGGGCCGGCTGCGCACCGGCCTGGCCGACGTCCCCGGTGTCACCGAGCTGCGCCTGTGGGCCGCCGACCATCCGCGCGTGGGCATCTCCTCCTTCGTGGTGGACACCCTGCCCGCCGACGTCGTGGCCGCCGCGCTGTCGGCGGAGTACGGCATCGGCGTGCGCGACGGGCTGTTCTGCGCCCACCCGCTGACCCGCCGCCTGCTGCCCGAGGGCCACGGCAGCGCGGTGCGGGCCAGCATCGGCCTGGGCACCACCGCCGAGCACGTGGACCGGCTGGTACGGGCCGTCGGCGAGCTGGCCCGGCGCGGCCCCCGGCTGCGCTACCGCCTGGACGAGTCCATCGGCCACCTCGTGCCCGACCACGGCTGAGCGGCGTCCGCGCGGCGGGCGCGGCGCGGCGGAAGAACGCGTGAATTTCTCCCCGGGTGAATGACGTACCTCACACCAGGTACCATCGGGCGCTAACGAAGTGCGGTGGGTCACCGGCCCCGGAGCACCCCTCCGGGGGCGCCCGGTCGACCCTCGGCACCGGCCGACGGCTCGGGGGGCGCGATCGTGACCGACAACGGGCGTGCAGTCCACATCGACGGCGACCAGGCCGTGGCCGCGATCCCCGATCCGCGCGTCGTGCACATCAGCGAGCGGCTGGCGCGCGCCTCCGGACCCGCCGCGCCTGCCCGCCCGGCGCCGCCGCCCCGCCCCCGCGACCCCGGCACCGACCGCCTTCGCACCGCCCGGCGGGGCTTCCTGCGGCGCGCCGTGGGCTACCTCGCCGCCGACGCCGGCGTGCGCCAGTTCGTGGACCTCGGCTCGCGCCTGCCCGTGGGCGAGGGCATCGGGCGCGCCGCCGCCGAGTACGCGCCGGGCTCCCGCGTCGTCTACGTCCACGCCGAGTCCACCGCCGCGCTGCCCGGCGGCTCGGGCGCCGGCGACCACGGCGCGGCGGTGCTGGCCGTGGAGCGCATGGACCCCGACCACCTGCTGGCCGCGTTGAGCGGCCGCGGCCTGGTCGACCTCGCCGAACCCGTCGGCGTGCTGCTGACCGACGCCGCCGCCCCCGACCGCGACGGCGCGCCCGTCCGCGACCTGGTCCGCGCGCTGCACGCCGCGCTGAGCCCGGGGGCGCACATCGCCGTCGCCCAGCCCGCCCCCGACACCGCCGACCCCCACCGCCGCGAGGCCGCTGCGGCGGTGTTCGCGCCGTTCACGCTGATCGAGCCGGGCCTGGCCGACATGGCGTGGTGGCCCTACCCCGACGAGGAGGTCAGCGCCGAGCCCACCGGCGTCCTCGCCGGCGTCGGCCGCCGCGACTGACCCCGGCGCCCACACCAACCGGCGGCGGACCGGCCGCCGCACCGCACCGGCGAAAGGACGCCATGGCCGCATCCGCCGGCCCCCGCTGGGGCGCGGAGGTCGCCGACCAGTTGGAGTTCCACTGGGACACCACCATGTGGCCGCGCCTGGAGGGACTGGACGACGACGAGTACTTCTGGGAGCCGGTGGACGGCTGCTGGTCGGTGCGGCCCCGCCCCGACGGCACGTTCGTCCCCGACTACGCCTATCCGGCGCCCGAGCCGCCGCCGGTGACCACCATCGCCTGGCGGCTCAGCCACGTCGTGGTGATGGTGCTGGAGATGCGCATCGACCACCACTTCGGCGAGCGCCGCCTGGACCTCGCCGACGTCCGCTGGCCCGGCGGCGCCGCCGAGGCCCTCGACCGGCTGCGCGCCGCCTACGGGCGCTGGATCACCGAGCTGCGCCGGCTGGACGACGCCGACTTCGCCGCCCCGGTGGGCGCGGCCGAACCGCCGCAGTGGGCGGAGTTCCCGTTCGTCACGCTGGCCCTGCACGTCAACCGCGAGATCATCCACCACCACGCCGAGGTGGCCCTGCTCCGCGACCTCTACCGCGCCCGCCCGGCCGCCCACGCCGACGCGCTGTGAAGGGCGCGGCCGCGCCTCACCCTCCGGCGCCGGGAGCCTCGCCGCCGAGGACGTGGTCCTCCCAGTCGTCGCAGTCGGCGAGCAGCCAGTGCGGCACCAGCCGGTAGGGGAAGGGCGCGTCGGTCCGGAACGGCGCGCGGCCAGACGCCTGATTCGCGGTGCGGTACCGGCCCCTCTCCAGCCGGAGTTCCACGATCCCGACCTCCTCGCGGGTGGGATCGACGATCCAGTAGGACCCGATGCCGAACCTGGCGTACTCCGCGCGCTTGGCGTGGTGGTCGGTGAACGCGGTCGACGCCGACACCACCTCCACGGCCAGCAGCGGCGGCCGGGTGAGGTGGCCCGCCGAGCGGTCGGCGCGGGGGATGACGCACAGGTCGGGGATCCGGTGATGCGTCCGATCAGCGGTGAAATCGATCCCGGCGGCTGCGGAGACGTTGTGCCCACGCGGTGTCTGCGGGTGCAGTACCAGAAGAAGCCGGTCGGCGATGACGGTGTGGGGGAAGAGCGGCGCCGGGGACACCACGAGCCGCCCGCCCACCAGTTCGTAGCGCCTGCCGTCGTCCGGCGTCCGCGCCAGGCCGGCCACGGTCACCTGTCGTGACCGCGGTGCCCGCGTCCGCCCGCCCTCACCCGTCATCAAGCCCTCTTGCCCTCATGAGGACAAGTATCCGAAGGCGCGGCCCGCCGCGTGCGGAAACGGCGAAACCCGCGCCGGCCACGGCGCGGCGCCGCCCGCGTCCCGCGCCTCCTACACGACCTCCAGCGGGTCCACGCGGACCTGGGCGGCGTGCTCCTCCTTGCGGGCGCTGCGGGCCGAGGCCGCCGCCTTCAACGCGGCGGCGAGCAGATGGATGTCGGGGCGCGGCACCCGCAGCAGGGCGCGCTCGGGGGCGGCCTCGGGGCCCGAGGCGCCCGCGTTCACCGGCACCGGCCCCAGGACCTGCGCCGACTCCGGCAGCCGCACCCCCTCCAGCAGTTCGCGCACGTGCGCCGCCTCGCCCGTCACCGACGCCATCGCCACCGCCGGGGGGAACCCCAGTTCGCGGCGCTCGGCCAGTTCGCGCTCGGCGAACCCGCCGGGGTCCCAGCGCACCAGCGCCTGCACGGCCGGCAGCGCGGCCTCGGCCACCACCACGACCTGCCCGCCCTCGTCGGCCGGGCGCACCAGCGCTGCGGCGTTGCACCACCGCCGCAGCGCCTCCTCGGCGGCGCGCAGGTCGGCGCGGCCCAGCAGCGCCCAGCCGTCCAGCAGCACCGCCGCCGCGTAGCCGCCCCGCGCGGCGGGTTCGGCCCCCGGGGTGGCGACCACCAGCGCCGGGCGCTCGGAGACCTCGGTCAGCACGTCGTCGCGGCCCGAGGTGCGCACGGTCAGCGACGGGAACGCCCGGCCCAGCTCCTCGGCGGTGCGCCGCGCGCCCACCACGCCGGCGCGCAGCCGGGTGCCGCCGCACTCCGCGCAGCGCCACTCGCCCGCGATGCGGCCGCACCACCGGCAGTAGGGCATGGCGTGGGCGCCGCGCAAAGCCAGCGGCCCCTGGCAGGCCCCGCACCGGGCGGGGGCGCGGCAGGAGGCGCAGCCCAGCGAGAACAGGTAGCCGCGCCGGGGGACCTGCACCAGCACCGGGCCCCTCTGGGCGGCCTCGCGGGCCACGCGCAGCGCCAGGTGGGGGATGCGGGCGGTGCGGGCGGCCTCGTCGCGGGCCAGTTCGCTGTCGTCGCCGGTGGCGCGCACGCGGGGCGCCCGCTCGCGCAGCAGGGCGCGGTCGGCGGCCAGCGGGTGCGCCCAGCCCGACTCCACGAGCTGGGCGGCCTCGGTCGTGCGGGTGAACCCGCCGATGAGCGCCCCCGCGTTCGCCCGGTGCGCGCGCATCGACAGCACGGTGCGGGCGTGGGGGTAGGGGGCGTGCGGCTCGGAGTGGACGTCGTCGCCGTCGTCCCAGATGGCCACCAGGCCGAGGTCGCGCACGGGCGCGAACGCCGCCGCCCGCGTGCCCACCACCGCGCGGACCGTGCCGCGCAGCACGCGCAGCCAGCGGCGGTAGCGCTCGGCCGGGCCGAGGCCGGCGGTCAGCGCGACGTGGCGGCCCTCGCCCAGGTGGCGGGTCAGGGCCGAGTCGACGGCGGCCACGTCGCGGCCGTCGGGGACCACCACGACCGCGCCCCTGCCGGCCGACAGCGCGGCGGCGACGGCGACGGCGATCGCGTCGGCCCACTGCGGCCCGGGAAGGGCGCTCCACACCGCGCGCGGCGCGCCGCCCGAGGCCAGCGCCGCCACGAACGACGGCCCGGCCGGGTAGTCCGCCCACGGCCCGGGCTCGGGCGGCGGAGGAGCGGCTTCGGCCGACGCGGCGTCGGGTGGGAGACCGGACGGCGCGCTCGGGCCGGGGGAGTCGGCGCCGCCGCTGCCGGGAACCACCGCGCCGCCCTCATCGACGGCCGCAGGGCCGTGGCCTGCGGCGCCGGGGGAGGCGGCGGTGGGGGAGAGGACGGCGTCGGCACCGGGTGGCGCGTCGGGGCCGGCGGCCGTGCCCGCGCTCGCGGACACGGGCGTTTCGCCCGCCGGGCGCGCGACTCCCGCGCCCCCGCCCCGGCCGGAGTCCGACCGGCCGTGCGCGGCGGCCGCGCCGGACGGGGATCCTTCGGCGGGTGCGGTCGCGGGCGCGTCTCCGCTGTCCGGCGCCGTTCCTTGGGCACCCCGGTCGCCTTCCGGCGTCCGTGCGCCGTCCCGGTCGGGAGCCTCCTGCGCACCCTCCTGCGCGCGGGCGGAGTGGTCGTGCCCTGCGGTCTCGACGGCCTCCAGCGCCTCTTCCGACGGGGCCGCGACCCCGTCGGCGGCAGCCGGGTATTCGGCGGCGCCCTTATCGGCCTCCGGGGCGGGGGAATCCTCCTCCAGAGCCTCGGTCGGCGGGTGGGCTGGGGCGCCTTCGGCGCCCGGCTCGGTGCCGTGGGCGGTCGCGGTCCCGTCCTTCGGCGCTTTCGCGTCGTTCCCGGGGGGCGGCGACGCCGCTCCCGGGTCCTCCTTCTCGACGCGGGCGTGGCGCGGGGGCACGGCCAGGCGCAGGACGTCGCTGAGGGTGCCCGCGTAGCGGTCGGCCACGGCCCGGGCCAGGGCCGCGATCTCGGGGGTGAGCACGGGCTCGGGCGACACCACCTGGTGCAGGTAGGCCAGCCGCCCCGGGAACTCCGACGTCGCGCAGCGCTCCAGCAGGAACCCCGACAGCAGTTGGCCGTGGAACGGCACCCGCACCCGGCACCCCGGCACCGCCGCGTCGTCCATGGACTCGGGCACCTGGTAGTCGAACAGGCGGTCCAGGTGCGGCAGCGGGGTGTCGACCACCACCCGCGCCACGGGATCCCGCTCGGCCGGGCGGCGCGGCTTGGGGCCGGCCTTGCCGGCCGCGCCCTTGGGGGCCTTGGCGGCTCCCCGCCCGGCGGTGGCCCCGGAGTCCGCCGGGGATCCGGCGGCGGCCGGACGCGGCAGGTCGAAGAGGAGCCCCTTGTCGGGATCGGGCTGGGCGGTCATCAGAACAGGTTTACCAGAGCCCGCCGACACCCCCGCGCCGCGCGCGCCGTGCCGCCCCGACGCCGCGTGTTGGCGCCGCCGTCCTGGTAGACAGGACGCGGTAGCAAGCGGTCAGTGAGGAAGTGCCCAGCAGATATGAAGCTCGTCTTCGCAGGAACCCCCGAGGCGGCGGTGCCGTCGCTCAAGACCCTGCTGGCCTCGCGCCACGAGGTCGCGGCCGTGGTCACCCGACCCGACGCCCGCGCCGGGCGCGGGCGCAAGGTCGCGCCCAGCCCGGTGGCCCAGGTCGCCGCCGACGCCGGTGTGGAGGTGCTCAAGCCCCAGAAGGCCGCCGAGCCCGAGTTCCTGGCGCGGCTGCGCGCCATCGGCCCCGACTGCTGCCCCGTCGTCGCCTACGGCGCGCTGCTGCGCCAGGAGGCCCTCGACATCCCCGCCCACGGCTGGGTCAACCTGCACTTCTCGCTGCTGCCGCAGTGGCGCGGGGCCGCGCCCGTGCAGCACGCCGTGCTGCACGGCGACGACCTCACCGGCGCCGCCACCTTCCTCATCGAGCCCGACCTGGACTCCGGCCCGGTGTTCGGCACCGTGGTCGAGCCCATCGGCCCCCGCGACACCAGCGGCGACCTGCTGGCCCGCCTCGCCGAGACCGGCGCCGGGCTGCTGCTGCGCACCCTCGACGGCATCGAGGCGGGCACGCTGGCCCCCCGCCCCCAAAGCGCCGACGGCGTCTCCTTCGCGCCCAAGCTCACCTCCGCCGACGCCGAGGTCGACTTCACCGCGCCCGCCATGCGCGTGGACCGCCGGATCCGCGCCTGCACCCCCGCGCCGGGCGCCTGGACCACCTTCCGCGGCGAACGCCTCAAGCTGGGGCCGGTGCGCCCCCGCACCGACGCCGACGCGCTGCCGCCGGGCACCCTGGCCGCCACCCGCGAGGGCGTATTCGCCGGGACCGCCACCCACCCGGTGGAGCTGGGCGAGGTCCAGCCGCAGGGCAAGCGCCCCATGCCCGCCGCCGACTGGGCACGCGGCGTGCGCCCCACCGAGGCCGACGTGCTGGGCGCCTGAGCGGCGGAGGGGGAGGGGCCGGTCGCGGGAGTGGGCCGTGCGCGGCGGCGGCGGTGAGTATCCTCGGTAACCGGCCCGCCCGAACCGCCACGCTCCGCATCGGGTGCGGACCCGGCGGTGGCCGGGTCCTTGGCACACCATCCCCGGCGCGAGGCTGAAGGCTGATTCCAACGTGAGTGACCGTTCCCGTTCGCCCTACCGTTCGACCCGCCGCACCACCGGCGGTGGCGGTGCCCGGAACGCGCCCCCGCAGCCCAAGGACCCCGCCCGCCGGGCCGCCTACGACGTCCTGCGGGCCGTCCACGACCGCGACGCCTACGCCAACCTGCTGCTGCCCGCCACGCTGCGCGAACGCGGCATCAGCGGGCGCGACGCCGCGCTGGCCACCGAGCTGACCTACGGCGCGCTGCGCCGCCAGGGCACCTACGACGCCATCCTGGACGCCTGCGTCGACCGCTCGCTGAAGTCGGTGGACTCCGAGGTCCTGCCCGTGCTGCGGCTGGGCGCCCACCAGTTGCTGTCCACCAACATCCCGCCGCACGCCGCCGTCAGCGCCACCGTCGACCTCGCCCGCCGCGTGATCGGCCACCACCGCAGCCGGTTCGCCAACGCCGTGCTGCGCAAGGTCGCCGCCCGCGACCTGGCCGCCTGGCTGGAGGTGGTGGCCCCCGACCGCACCGCCGACCCGCTCGGCCACCTCGCCGTCGTGCACAGCCACCCCCGCTGGATCGTGGCGGCGCTGGCGGCCGCCCTGGGCGAGGACCCCGCGGCCGGCCCCGGCGCGCTCGACGAGACCGAGCGCCTGCTGGCCGCCCACAACGAGCGCCCCCAGGTCACCCTGGTGGCCAAACCGGGCCGCGCCGCCGTCGCCGACCTGGTGGCGGGCGGCGCCACCGCGGCCCGCTACTCGCCCTACGCCGCCTACCTCACCGAAGGCGACCCCGCCGCGCTGCGCGAGGTCCGCCAGCGCCGCGCCGCCGTGCAGGACGAGGCCAGCCAGCTCGTCGCGCTGGCGCTGTCCCGGGTGCCCGTGGAGGGCTCCGACGCGCGCTGGCTGGACGCCTGCGCCGGCCCCGGCGGCAAGGCCGGGCTGCTGGCCGGGCTGGCGGGCAAGCGCGAGGCCCGGCTGCTGGTCGCCGAGGTCCAGCCCGCCCGCGCCGGACTCGTCGCCCAGGCGGTCGAGCGCTCCGTGCGCGACGCCGGGCGCGCCGTCGTGGCCGACTCCACCCGCCCGGCCTGGCGCGACGGCGCGTTCGACCGGGTCCTGGTCGACGCCCCCTGCACCGGCCTGGGCGCGCTGCGCCGCCGCCCCGAGTCGCGCTGGCGGCGCACCCCTGAGACCGCCGCCGGGCTCGCGCCGCTGCAACGCGCCCTGCTGGACCGCGCGCTGGACGCCGCCCGCCCCGGCGGCGTGGTGGCCTACGTGACCTGCTCGCCGCACCTGCCCGAGACCGCCGGGATCGTCGCCGCGGTGCTCGCCGACCGCGCCGACGCCGAGCCGCTGCGCGCCGCCGAGTACCTGCCCGAGGTCCCCGACGCCGCGGCCGGCCCCGACGGCGCGTACGCGCAGTTCTGGCCGCACCGCCACGGCACCGACGCCATGTTCCTGGCGCTGCTGCGCAGGCGCTGACCGGCGCGGCCGCCCGTGCGGCCCACCGCACCGGCCTCCGCAGCCGCCCGCCGGGCCGCCACTAGACTCGGCGGCGTGGCAATCCAGATCTCACCCAGCATCCTCTCCGCCGACTTCTCCCGCCTGGCCGAGCAGGCCGAGGCGGTCGCCGGCTCCGCCGACTGGCTGCACGTCGACGTCATGGACAACCATTTCGTCCCCAACCTCACGTTGGGCCTGCCTGTCGTGGAGTCCCTGCTGAAGGCGGTCAGCATCCCCCTGGACTGCCACCTGATGATCGAGGACCCCGACCGCTGGGCGCCCGCCTACGCCGAGGCCGGCGCGCAGAGCGTCACCGTCCACGCCGAGGCCGCCCGCGCGCCCGTGCGCACCCTGCGCGAGATCCGCGCCCAGGGCGCCCGCGCCGGGCTGGCGCTGAACCCGGCCACCGCGCTGGACGCCTACGCCGACCTGGTCGGCGAGGTCGACATGCTGCTGCTGATGACCGTCGAGCCCGGGTTCGGCGGCCAGCGCTTCCTCGACCTCGTCCTGCCCAAGATCCGCGCCGCCCGCGAGCTGATCGCGCGCAGCGGCGGCTCGGTGTGGCTCCAGGTCGACGGCGGCGTCAGCCAGGAGACCGTGGAGCGCGCCGCCGCCGCCGGCGCCGACGTGTTCGTCGCCGGGTCGGCCGTCTACGGCGCCGACGACCCCGCCGCCGCCGTCGACGCGCTGCGCGCCCAGGCCGAAAAGGCCGCCGGGCAGGCCGGCTGACCGCCGCCTGACCGCCGCGCGCGCGGCCCCGGGCGGCCCGCGCGGCGGCGGGTGCGGCGGGTGCGGCGGCGGGTGCCCGCCCCGGACGTTGGGGTGACCGGCCCCGCGCCGCCTATCCTCGGCCCGTGTCAGCGGGACCGGGCGGCGGCGGGGGCCGTTTGAGGGCCGCGCCGGCGGGCACGATCCTGGCCCTCGACCCTCAACCCTCGACCTTCGCGAGGTGGGCATGGACGCGGTGTGGGACACGGAGATCACCCTGGTGGCGTGGATCCAGGGCTGGGGCGCCTGGCTGCTGGCCCCGATGGAGGCCGTCAGCCTCCTGGGCTCCCAGGTGCTGTTCGTGGTGTTCGTCCCGCTGGTGTTCTGGAGCGTCAGCGCCGGCCTGGGCGCCCGCACCTACCTCGTGGCCGCCGCCGGCGGCGTCGTCAACGGCCTGCTGAAGTTCGCCCTGCACGGCGCCCGCCCCTCCTGGTACCACCACGGCGTGCGCTCCCTGTCGTCCTCCCACACCTTCGGGGCGCCCTCCGGCCACGCCCAGAACTCCCTCATGCTGTGGGGCTACCTCGCGCTGAAGCTGTCGCGCCGGTGGGCCTGGTGGGCCGCCGCGGCGATCGTCCTGGCCGTCGCCGTCACCCGCCTCTACCTGGGCGCGCACTTCCTCACCGACATCCTGCTGGGCTGGCTGGTGGGCGCCGCCATGCTGTGGGCGGCCGTGCGCTGCGAGGACGCCCTGCGCGCGTGGTGGCTGCGCCTGGGCCTGGCCGCGCAGATCGCGCTGGCGCTGGCGGTGTCGGCCGGGCCGCTGCTGCTGGCCCAGGGCTGGGAGACCCTGGTGCACGCCGACTGGCGCGCTCCTGAGGACTGGACCGGCGCGGTGCCGGGCGGGCTGGGCGACGGCTCGGTCGAGCACGTCGCCCGCGTCGCCGGCGGCCTGTTCGGCGGCCTGGCGGGGTTCTCCGTGCTCGCCGCGCGGGGCTGGTACAGCGCCGCCGGCCCGGTCGTCTCCCGCGTGGCGCGCTATGTGATCGGCGTCTCGGGGATCGTGCTGCTGCTCGTCGTGATGCAAGTCGCCCTGCCCGAGGCGGGCGGCGCGGCCGGCGCGGCGCTGGACTTCGCGTCCTTCGCGGTCGTGGCCCTGTGGAGCGCGCTGGGCGCGCCCGAGCTGTTCGTGCTGACCGGCCTGGCCCGCCGGCCCGACCCCGAGCGCGCCCCCCGCGCCGGGGACCCCGCCGCGCGCCGGGAATGACCCCGCATGGCACACTGTTGCCAAAGACGTTGAGCAAACGCGTGCTCCGGGGTCGGTGCAAGTCCGAACCGGCGGTGACAGTCCGCGACCCGGCCGAATCCATCGGCCGGTTGAACCGGTGGAATTCCGGTACCGACGGTGAAAGTCCGGATGGGAGGCAGTACGCGTGGGCTCGGCCGAGCCCGGCGCGCCGTTGACACGCCCCGGCCCCGGCCGCCGCCCTCGACCGGACCGGTCCGCCTGTCCACACCCCCGGAGCCTTGAGCAGGCGAAGGGGTGGGGTGGCAGGTGTTCACCGGGATTGTCGAAGAACTGGGCGAGGTCGCCGCGATCGAGCAGGCGGGCGACTCCCCCGGCGAGGCCGTGCGGCTCACCGTCCGCGGCCCCCTCGTGACCGCCGACGCCGCGCACGGCGACTCCATCGCGGTCAACGGCGTGTGCCTGACCGTGGTCGACTCCGCCGACGGCGCCTTCCGCGCCGACGTGATGAAGGAGACCCTGGACCGCTCCAGCCTCGGCGCGCTGGTGCCCGGGTCCCCGGTCAACCTGGAGCGCGCCGCCCGGGTCTCCGACCGGCTGGGCGGCCACATCGTGCAGGGCCACGTCGACGGCACCGCCGAGGTGCTGGAGCGCGTCACCGGCTCCCGCGCGGAGACCCTGCGCTTCTCCCTGCCCGCCGACCTCGCCCGCTACGTGGTCGAGAAGGGCTCCGTCGCCGTCGACGGCGTCAGCCTGACCGTGGCCACCGTGGGCGCCGACAACTTCACCGTCAGCCTCATCCCCACCACCCTCGACCTCACCACGCTGGGCCGCAAGGGCATCGGCGCGCCGGTGAACCTGGAGGTCGACGTCATCGCCAAGTACGTCGAGCGCCTGGTGTCGGCCGGCCGGGCGGGCGCCTGATGGCCGGCCCCGCCGGCGCCGGGCGCGGCCCCCGCGCCCCCCGCCATCCCCGCCGGCCCTTCCCCGCCGCGCCCCCCGTTCCGCACCGCACCGCAGGCCAAGGAGCAGCAGAAGCGATGACCAGCACCACCACCGAGCAGCCCGCACCCGCCCGCGCCGGCGTCCTGGACGACATCGCCGACGCGATCGCCGACATCGCCGCCGGACGCCCGGTGGTCGTCGTGGACGACGAGGACCGCGAGAACGAGGGCGACCTCGTCTTCGCCGCCGAGGCCGCCACCCCCGAGCTGATGGCGTTCATGGTGCGCCACACCTCCGGGCTCGTCTGCGTGCCGATGCTGGGCGAGGACCTGGACCGCCTCCGGCTGCCGCTGATGACCACCGACAACCGCGAGGGCATGCGCACCGCCTACACGGTCACCGTCGACGCCGCCTCCGGGATCACCACCGGCATCTCCGCCGCCGACCGCGCCCGCACCGTGGCGCTGCTCGCCGACGCCGCCACCGGCCCCGCCGACCTCGTGCGCCCCGGCCACGTGCTGCCGCTGCGCTACCGCGCCGGCGGCGTGCTCGCCCGGCGCGGCCACACCGAGGCGTCGGTCGACCTCGCCCGCCTGGCCGGGATGCGCCCGGCGGCGGTCATCGCCGAGGTCGTCAACGACGACGGCACCATGGCCCGCCTGCCGCAGTTGCGCGCCTTCGCCGACGAGCACGGCCTGCGCGTGGTCTCCATCGAGCAGCTCGTGGCCCACCTCCGCGACCTGGCGGCCGGCGCGCCCCGCATCGCCGCCGACCCCGCCACCGGCCCGGCGGTGGAGCGCGTGGTCGAGACCCGGCTGCCCAACGGCCACGGCGAGTGGCGCGCGGTGGGCTACCGGGGCACCGCCGACGGCACCGAGTACGTCGCCCTGGTGTTCGGCGACCTCGGCGACGGCGCCGAGGTGCTGGCGCGGCTGCACTCGGAGTGCCTGACCGGCGACGCGTTCGGCTCCCAACGCTGCGACTGCGGCCCGCAGTTGGAGGCCGCCATGGCGGCCATCGCCGCCGAGGGCCGCGGCGTGCTGGTCTACCTGCGCGGCCACGAGGGGCGCGGGATCGGCCTGCTGCACAAGCTGCGCGCCTACCGCCTCCAGGACCGCGGCGCCGACACCGTCGACGCCAACCTGGAGCTGGGCCTGCCCGCCGACGCCCGCGACTTCACCGCCGGCGCCCACATCCTGGCCGACCTTGGCGTCACCTCGGTGCGGCTGCTCAGCAACAACCCCGCCAAGACCGAGGGCCTGCTCACCCACGGCATCGCGGTCGCCGAGCGGATCGCGATGCCCACCGCCGTCACCCCCGACAACCTGCGCTACCTCCAGACCAAGCGCGACCGGATGGGCCACGACCTGCCCGGGATCGCCGCCGCCACCTGAACCGCCGGCGCGCGGCGCGGCCCGGCCACCCGGCCACCCGGCCACCCGGCCACCCGGTCGCGCCGCGCCCGCACCGCCCCGGTCCCCGCCGTCACCGCCGCGCCCGCGGCGCCTCACCAAGGAAGCACAGACCCATGAGCGGAACAGGCCGCCCCGCCGAGCACACCGTCGACGCCACCGGGCTGCGCGTGGCCGTCGTCGCCACCCGCTGGAACGCCGAGGTCGTGGCGCCCATGGTCGAGCGCGCCCGCGCGGCGCTCGCCCACACCGGCGCCGCCGAGCCCGTCGTCGTGCACGTGGCCGGCGCGGTGGAGATCCCCGTCGTGGCCCAGCAACTCGCCCGCACCCACGACGCGGTGGTGGCGCTGGGCGCGGTCATCCGCGGCGGCACCCCGCACTTCGACTACGTCTGCCAGTCGGTCACCCACGGCCTGACCGAGGCCGCGCTGCGGGAGTCCACCCCCATCGGCAACGGCGTGCTGACCTGTGATACCCAGGAGCAGGCGCGCGACCGCGCCGGCCTGCCCGGCAGCAGCGAGGACAAGGGCTGGGAGGCCGCGATCGCGGCCGTGGACACCGCCGTGGTGCTGCGCCGCCTGCGCGAGGGCGCGGGCGCCGCCGCCGCGGGCTGAGTCCGCGCGCCGACCCCGTTGCACCACCCGAGGAGAAGGGCGCCGCGTGCGGCCTGGAGACGCGAAAGAAGACGACATGGTGGACGACGCCGCCGAGGTGCCGGTCCCGGACCTGCCGGTGACATGGCGGCCCCGCAACATGCGGATCGTCGGCTACGGGCTCGCCGCGGTGATCATGGCGACCATGGTGGCGCTGGCGGTCGTCCTGCCGGCGGACTGGCGGCTGGCCGACCGGCTCGGCCTGGTCGCGCTCGGCCTGGTCGGCGTGGGCGTGATGCACCTGCTGGCCCGGCCCCGCCTCACCGCCACCGAGACCCGGGTCACCGTGGTGAACAGCATCCGCACCCACGTGCTGGAGTGGCCCGAGATCGTGGACGCCCGCATGCCGGTGGGCGAGCCCTGGCCCAGCCTCGACCTCACCGACGGGTCCACGCTGGCCGTGATGGGCGTCCAGAGCAACGACGGCGACCTGGCGCGGGCCAACCTCGCCCAGTTCCAGGCGCTGCTGCGCCACCGGGGCGAGGCCCAGGAGCCGCCCCGCCCGGCGTGAGGCGCGGCCGCCCGGCGCGCGCCCTCTGCGGCCGCCCCTCGCGGGGCGGCGCGGGAGGGCGGCGCCCGCAGGACCGCGGCCGCGCGCACGCGGCGGGCGCGGCCGGAGGCGGCGCGGCGCCGCCAAGAGGCGGGCACGCGCCGTATCGCGCGTCGAGTCCGGGGTGCGCGTCGCATCGCGTGTCGCGTCCCGGTTTTGAGCACGCGTCGCGCCGCCCGCCGCGTCCCGGCTCTGACCACGCGCGGCGCCCCGCGCCGGGCAGCGCGCCCGGTCCCTCGCGAGGGGACCGCCGGTGAGCCCCCGTTCGCGCAACCGTGTCCGAGAGCGTCGGCGGCGCCGCCAAGGGCTCTCCGGCGACCCGCGGCGCCGGGGCCTGCCGCCCCATCGCCGGGTCCCCGACCGCGTGGGCCCCGCGCTGCTCGCCGCCTTCTGCGCGCTGCTGCTGGCCGCGGCCCTGGTCGCGCTCGTGCCCGACGCGGCCGCCCGGCTGCGGGGGGAGCCCGGGACCCTGGCCCTCCACGAGTTAGCCGCCGCGTTCGCCTGCGCGGCGATGTTCGCCGCCGGGACCGTGCTGGGGCTGTCGGCGTGGGTGCCCCGGCTCACCCGCCGGCTGCGCTACGTCGCCTGGGTGCCGGGCGCCGCGATCGCGGTGATGGGGGCGGCCGCCGCGCTGGACCCCGTGGACGCCGCGTCCACCAGCGAGCGGATCGACTCCCCGGCCGGCGCGGTCGTCAGCGGCGTCGTCATCTGCGCCATCGGCGCCGGCTTCTTCGCGCTCGGCATCGCCCCCCTGGTCGGCCGCCTGCGCGCCCGACGGCGCTGATCCGCCCGCCGCGCCGGGGCGCCGCCGGGCGGGGCACTGTGGTGTACCGCACGCCATGGACGCCATCCCCCCGCGCCTTCCTTTCCGCCCGCGCCGCCGGCCGCGCGCCGGAGCCCGCCCGTGAGTCGGCGCCCGCCCTGGCGCACCGGGGGAGAACCGCCCCCGCGCGGCCGCCGGGCGCGGCGGCGCCACCACGTCTCCGGCGATCCGCGCCGGCGCGACGGCACCTGGCGGCTCCCGCCGCCCCGGCGGACCCCGGGCGAGCGCGCCGGGCGCGCCGCCTTCACCACACTGTGCCTGGGCGCGGCGCTGGCGGCGCTGGTCGCGGTGAACCAGACGCCGCTGAGCATGGTGGCGGTCACCGTGCCGCCGGCCGCGCACGGACTCTGGTTCGCCCTGGCCGCGACCGCGGCCGGCTACATCGCGCTGAGCCTGTGGTACTGCCTGCCGGGCATGACCCGCGCGCTGCGCTGCCTGGCGGCCGCGCCCGGGATCCTGCTGGTCGTGGTGGGCCGCCCGCCCGGACGCGGCGACGACCACGTGCCCCAGTTCGCCACCGGCTGGTTCGCCGACGGCACCCAGGCGGTCGTCGCCATGGCGCTGTTCCTCACGCTGGGGGCGGGGCTGGTGCTGTGGGCCGGGGTGCGGGGTCCGCGCCTTCGCGCCTCCGCCCCGGGCGCGGGAAAATCGGTTGAACACGGAGCGCCACCGGTGCGTCATAAGGGTATGGACACCGACACCCGGCGCACCGAGCGCACGCGACAGGGGTCGTCCCACCACCGGCGTCCCCGCATCACCGTTGTCGCCGCCCTGATCTGGGCGGCCCTGCTGGGCATCGTCATCGTCGACCTCATCGGGCTGCTGTCCGCCTGACCCGCCGCCCGCCGCTCCCGGCGGGCGGGAAAGCACCTGTGGACACCGCTGTGTGCGCGCCTTCAACCAACTAGCCTGGCCACCAGGGAACGAGGGGGGAGGCCGGGCCATGGCGCACACGTCCGCCGCCGCCCGGCGGCGCCGCGCACGCGGCCGCCGCCGGGCGCTCCGGTGCCCCGCTCCTTCCCCTCCCGCGCCGCACGGGCGCCGAACCCGCCCCGGCCCGCCGCGGCCGGGGGCGCCCGCGCCGCCGGCGGCCCCGTGTCCGGGCCGGCCGGACACGCCGCAACCACCCGCCCTCGCCGCCACCGGCGGGCGGGTCCTGGAAAGGAGTGCCCGTGCGTGACATCCGCACGGCCGTCGCCGAACTGTACGCCTCGGGCGACACCTTCGCCCTGGCGACCGTCATCGACACCTACCGCAGCTCCCCGCGCGAACCCGGCGCGGCCATGGCCGTCGCCCCCACCGGCGAAGTCGCCGGAAGCGTCTCCGGCGGCTGCGTCGAGGGCGCCGTCTACGAACTCGCCCAGGAGGTCATCGCCGAGGGCCGCGCCCGCAGAGCCACCTACGGCGTCAGCGACGACGACGCCTTCGCGGTCGGCCTGACCTGCGGCGGCACCCTGCACGTCCTGGTCGAGCCGGTCGACCCCGCCCGCCACCCCCACCTGGGCGAGGTCATCGCCGACATCCAGGCGCACCGCCCGGTGGCCGTGGCCACCGTCGCCGGCGGCCCCGGGCGGCTGGGCGCCCGCCGCGTCATCTGGCCCGACCGCGCCGAGGGCGACCTCGGCGGCAGCCGCCTGGAGGCCGCCGTCGACGACGACGCGCGCGGCATGCTCGCCCAGGGCAGCACCGGCATCCTGCGCTACGGCGCCCGGGGCGAGCGGCGCGGCGACGACCTGGAGGTGTTCGTCCAGTCCTTCGCGCCCGCGCCCCGCATGCTGGTGTTCGGCGCCATCGACTTCGCGGCGGCCGTCACCGACATCGGCGCCTACCTGGGCTACCGCGTGACCGTGTGCGACGCCCGCCCGGTCTTCGCCACCGCCAAGCGGTTCCCCAAGGCCGACGAGGTCGTCGTGAAGTGGCCGCACGTCTTCCTCGCCGAGATCGAGGCCCAGATCGACGAGCGCACCGCCATCTGCGTCCTCACCCACGACCCCAAGTTCGACGTCCCGGTGCTGGAGGTCGCCCTGCGCACGCCGGCCGGCTACATCGGGGCCATGGGCAGCCGCCGCACCCACGACGACCGCCTGGCCCGACTGCGCGAGGCCGGCATCCCCGAGGACCGCCTGGCGCGCCTGCGCTCGCCCATCGGGCTGGACCTCGGCGCCCGCACACCCGAGGAGACCGCCGTCTCCATCGCCGCCGAACTCATCCAGACCCGCTGGGGTGGCAGCGGCCGCCCCCTGTCGGGCACCGAGGGCCGCATCCACATCGACCCGCCCGCCTCCGGGCGCGGCGGCCCGCTCGCCGAGGCCGCGCGCCGGCCGGCGGGCACCCGCTGACCATCGGGCGGCGGCGCCCCGCCCGGCCCCCGCGCCGCGCGCGGCACCGCCGCCCCGCCCTGACACGCCCGAGCGCGGGGGCGCAGACGGCCGGAACCGGTCACCCTGTCCGGTAACGCCCTCGATCGTTCGCCCAGATCCTCCCGGAGTCACCGGATTTCGGCCCGCAGCCGGCGGAAGGGAGCGCGAACTCCCCGTCCCCGGCGGCAGCGGGCGTGGCATCATCACGTCATGACCACACGCGAGCAGAGCACGAACGGCACCGACGGCACGTCGATCGCCGGGCTGTTGCTGGCCGCGGGGGAGGGGAGTCGGCTGGGCCGTCCCAAGGCGCTGATCAAGGTGGCCGGGGAGCGGCTGGTCGACCGTGGGGTGCGGCTCCTGCGCGACGCGGGGTGCGCACCGGTCTACGTCGTGACGGGTGCCGCCGAGGTGGAGGTCGAGCACGCCACCCCGGTGCACAACCCCGACTGGGACTCAGGCATGGGGTCCTCGCTGCGCACCGGCCTGGACGCCATGCCCGAGGAGGTCGACGCGGTCGTCGTGGCACTGGCCGACCAGCCGCTGGTGACCACCGCGGCGGTGCGCCGGCTGCTCGACGCCTACGGCGACGGCGCCCGTGCGGCCGCCGCCACCTACTCGGGCAACCTGCGCAACCCGGTCCTGCTGGGCCGCGAGCACTGGCCGAGCGTGCACGCCCTCGCCGAGGGCGACGTCGGCGCCCGGCCGTTCCTGCGGGCCTATTCCCACCTGGTGACCACGGTCCCCTGCGACGACGTCGCGAGCCCCGACGACATCGACACCCCCGAAGACCTCGCCCGCCTCAGCCACTCCCTCGACACGCCCCAGGCGGCGCCGCACCAGCCGGGCTGACCCCCGTCCTGCCGTTTCGGGCGTGCCCAAACCCCGCCGCGCCCGCCGGCTCCGCCACCGACCACCGCCGACACCGCCGCCCCGGGCGGGACCACCCCGGTTCGCGGGGCCGGGGCCTACGCCTCGCCCGGGTCCACCGCGCGGATGCCGAACCGCGACCGCACGGCCTCGGCACCGGGCTCCAGCACCAGCAGATCAGTCCCCGAGTTGAACGCGTCCGGCGGGCACGTCATGGGCTCCACCGCGAACGCGCTGCGCGCCAGGCCGCCGGGCAGACCCTCGGCGCTGAAGACCTGGAGCCAGCCGTAGGAGCGGTCGGCCCACACGCCCACGGCGCGCCCCTGCGCGGCCAGCACCGTCCACGCCCGCCCTTCGGCATCGCGCTCCAGATCCGTGAACGCGGTGTCGAAGGCGGTCGTGCCGATGCGCCGGGGCGTGCGGAAGTCGTGCTCGGTGCCCGCCACCGGCTCGGGCGGACCGGCGGGCAGCAGCCGGCCGTCCACCGGCAACCGCTTACCCGCGGGCAGGCGCAGCACCGCGTCGTCCAGCGGCAGCGGCACCCGCAGGTAGGGGTGGGCGCCCACGCCGTAGGGCGCCGGGCCGTCGCCGGTGTTGCGCGCCTCGACCGCGACCTCCAGCCCGGCCACCGGGTCCAGGGTGTAGGTGACGCTCAGCGCGAGCCGGAACGGGTAGCCCTCGGCGCCGTCGAGCACGTGGGTCAGCGTCGCGCGGTCCCCGGCGATCTCCACCGGCAGCCACGGCGCCGCGTGCACCAGGCCGTGCAGGGCCGTGCCGCGTTCGGGCTCGGTGACCGCCAGCCGGTGCTCGCGCCCGCCGAAGCGGTAGCGGCCGTCGGCGACCCGGTTGGGCCAGGGCGCCAGCAGTTGCCCCTGGTAGGAGGCGGGTCCCTCCTCCGGCGCGTACCCCCAGACCAGTTCCTGGTCCGCGCACGTCAGACCGCACAGGGCCGCCCCGCGGCGGCTGACGACGGCGCGGTAGCCGCCCGCCGCCAACTCGATCGCATCGCCCACCGCAGACCGCCTCCCGCTCCGTTGTCGATCCCGGGCGATCATAGTCTGCCCGCCGCGGCCCCGGTCCGGCGCCGCGCCCGCGCCGCCGGTGCGGCGCGGGCGGCGCGGACGGTCCGAGACTTCGGCCGTAGACTTCAGCCGAAGATGTTGTAGAGCGGGATCAGCACACCGGCCGCGGGGGTCAGCAGGCCCGTGGACAGCGCCACGACCGCCATCAGCACCGACCCGGCCACCGCCAGGCGGTAGGCGGTCAGCCGGACGCGGGCGCGCGCCTTGCCCGCCGAGACGCGGCCCAGGACCAGCAGCACGACCGCCAGCACCACCGGCGGCCACCACCGCGCCTCGGTCACGCCGGGCACCAGGCCCACCACCGCGCCGGCGGCGTCGGCCACCGCCGTCACCAGCGGGGTGCGGGTGAACTCCACCATGGACTCGTAGGCGCCGGCGAACGGGCCGCCGGGGTCGGGGTAGAAGCCGTCGGCGCGCAGCGCCCGGCCCAGCCCGTCGACCAGCCCCACCACCGCCGCCGGGTAGGCGAAGCGGCGGGCGCGGCCGGCGCCCATCGCCCGCTCGATCTGCTGCATGCCCCGGTCCACGCGGCGCCGCTCGGCCTCCTCGCGGCGGCGGGCGCGGGCGCGGTCGGCCTCGCTCAGCGGCGCGCCGTAGGGCGCGGTGCCCCACGGCCCGCGCTGCGCGCCGGGTCGGGAGGGATCGTGCGGGCCGGGCACCCCGGCGTTGAGCCGCTCGCGCACCCGCTCCCAGCGGTCGGCGGCGGCGCCCGACACCGCCGCCCAGCGGTCGCGGCGGCGCGAGCGGCTGTCCCGCCGGTCGCGCTCGCGCTGGACCTCGCCCAGCCGCACGGCGACCGGCAGCAGCAGGTTGGCGGACACCAGCGCCGCGTGCGTGGCGGTCTCGGTGGAGCGGCGGCGCAGCCCGGTGTCGCGCTGCTCGCGCCACCAGTCCACCAGCGGCGCGGGGCTGCGGTGGCGCGGGTGCCAGGACTGGGCGCGCAGCAGCCGCCGGGCCCGCCCGCCGGCCTCGGGGTCCAGCACCAGCTCCACCGCCTGCGCCCAGGCGCCGTCCCAGGCGTGCTCGGGCAGGTCGGCCGCGCCCGCCGCACCCGCCGGGCCGGCCGCCAGGTGGTCCACCGTGGCCCGCACCTGGCGCATGATCAGCGGGGCCTCGTGCTGGACGTGCTCCAGCAGGGCGCAGCGCCCCGACCCCTCGGCGCGGCAGCCGGGATGGCCGCACCAGTGGCGGGCGGCCAGCGTCAGCGCGCCCATCTCCAGCGCCTCGCGCAGCACCCCGTGGCGGCTGCGGTCGCCCTGGGCCAGGGCCAGCACGCCCTCGGCGCTGACCTCCAGACCCCGGTAGCGGGGCGGCATGCCCGGCACGTAGCGCGCGGCCAGCGCGCTGATGGCCAGGTGCACCCGCTCGGGGTGGGCGTCCAGGTCGGTGAGGTAAGAGCGGTCGAAGGTGTAGTCGTTGACCTCGCGGTCCAGCCAGGTGCGCAGGGTCGGCCAGTGCGTGCGCAGCCAGACCTCGCCGCGGTCCCAGCGGTCCAGCAGGTCGAACGCCAGGCTCGGCGGGTCGTCGTGGGAGGCGTCGGCGAAGCGGATGGGCGCGTGGCTGTGCGGCGTGACGATCCGGGGGCGCTCGCCGGCCAGCCACTGGACCACCTCGGAGTGGCCCCAGCGCGCCGAGGGGGCGGGGGTGAGCAGGCCGCGCGCCAGCAGCCGCCACGACTCGTCGGCGATGGCCGACACGTCGACCTCGGTGGTGCGCGCCGTCAGCCAGTTCTCGCCGCGCTCGGGGCGGCGCCCGGTGACCAGTTCGTGCACCATGACGCCCAGCGACCACCAGGCGGCGGGCGCCTCGCGGCGGCCCTCGATGACCTCGGGGGCGGCGTAGTCCTCGGTGATGGCCAGGCCGCCGTAGACCCGGCTCATGGTGGCGCGCACGGCGCCGCCGAAGTCGGTGAGGGCGAAGACCGGGGGATCCAGGGAGCGGATCAGCAGGTTCTCGGGCTTGACGTCGGTGTGGTTGTGCTGGAGGGTCTCCTGCCAGTGGTGCAGGCACTCGGCGATCCCCGCCACGATCGCGCGGGCGCGCGCCTCATCGACCGGGCCCTTCTCCAGCACCGTGCGCAGCGACCCCTCGGCGAAGTACTCCTGGGCCTCCCAGGCGACGTCCTCGCCCCAGGCGCTGCGCGCCCGGCCGTAGCCGTGGATGGCGGGGGTGTGGGGGTCGGCGGCGCCGCGGGCGCGCAGCCGGTCCAGCAGCTCCCGGTTGACGTCGTGGCCGGGGCGGTAGACCTTCAGCGCCACGCGCGCGGGCGCGCCCTCGCCGCCCAGGGGCTCGGCCAGGTAGACCACCGCCTCGCCGCCGGCGCCGATGTGGCTCAGCACGCGGTAGTCGCGGCGCAGTTGCGCGGGCACCGCGTAGTCGATCTCGCCCGCCGGTCCCACCACCACCCGCGCGATCAGCCGGGGGAACCACGACACCAGCGGCGCCAGCAGCCGGCGCCACCACGGCGCGGGGCCGGCGGCGGAGCCGGACGCCCCAGCCGGCCCGGGGACGCCGGGCGCGGCGGGGCGCCGCAGGGTGCGGGTGGCGGCGCGCAGCACCCGGGTGGCGCCCCCGGACGCCCCGGCGGGGGTGTGGGGGGTGGTGGGCGCCTCGGCGGGGTCGGCGCCGGCGCGCTCGCCCCCGGGGCGCAGGATGCGGGTGACCCAGCGGGTGCGGGCGCGCCGGGGGTCGAGCCGGGTGGTCGCGGCGACCGGCTCGACCTTGCGGGTGGGAGAGTCGGGGTCGGAGGACTCGGGGTGGACCATCGTGGCGGCGGTGTCCCTCGTGGCCTTGCGGCGGTCGGCTGTTGCGCTGGCACCGCCCGGGGCAGGGGCGGCCCCTCCAGACTAGGCGAGGGCACCGGGCCGCCGCCGCTGCCGGCGACCCCGAATCGTCCCTGATATGCGCGCGGGGGCCGGGGGCGGCTCCGCGCGCGGGGTGGGTCGGGGCGGGTCAGTGCCGGCCGGGGTCGGCGCCGGGGGAGACGCCCAGCAGGTCGCAGGACTCCCGGTACATGCGCACGACCTCGGCGCGGACCTGGGCGCGTTCGGTCAGCGGGCGCGACCAGGGGATGCGCACCGCGACCTCGGCGCCGCCGACCACCGCGCGGTAGTCGCCGCCCTCGGTGTCGAGGCCGACCATGCGCGCGGACGCGGCGTCGGGGTGCCCGCCCAGGGCCCGGCAGATGATCAGGGTCTCGCGGGGGTGGTCGTCGTTCATGTGGGCGGTGACGGCGCGGACGACCTCGGGGGTGAACGGCGTGGCGGCGGGATCGGGCTCCATGGACGCTCCTGGCGCGGGTGGGGCGGTGCGGGCCGGCGGGACTGCGGCGAGGATACCCAGGCCCGCCCCGCCGGCCGCGGCCGGGCGGCCCGGCGGCCGCCGCGCGGAGCGTCACTCGCCCTGGTGGGTGAACTCCGCGTCGATGTCGATCTTGATGCGGTCGGCCACCACCACCCCGCCGCCGTCCATGGGCATCTCGATGTCGACGCCGAACTCCTTGCGGCTGATCTCGGTCTCGGCGTGGAACCCGGCGCGGGTGAGGCCGTAGGGGTCCAGGGTGACGCCGTTGTACTCCAGGCGGAGTTCGACGGGGCGGGTGTTGCCCTTGACGGTGAGGTCGCCGCGCAGCAGGAAGTCCTCGCCCTGGGTGCCGATCCCGGTGGAGGCGAAGGTCCACTGCGGGTGGTGGGTGACGTCGAAAAAGTCGGCGGAGCGCACGTGGTTGTCGCGGTCGGCGTTGTCGGTGTTGAGCGAGCCGGCGTCGATGGTGGCGCGCACCGACGCCTCCATGGGGTTCTCGGGCACGGTGAGGACGGCGTCGAAGGACTCGAACCGCCCCCGGACGCGGCTGACCATCATGTGCCGCACCGAGAACCCGATCACGGAGTGGGCGGTGTCGATCCGCCAGGTACCGGGCTTGAGGTGCTGTTCCGACATGTCTCCCCCTGAGTTGGGCGGGCTTGTCCCACGACAACCGACATGACCCAGGGTAGTTGAACGGATCCGGAATGCGACGATCGACATGGGCGCCTGTGGACGGCGTCGCCGCCCGCCGCCGCCCGCCCGGACCGCCCCCCACCGTTGGCTAAGCTGGTCCGCGGACATCCCGACAGGGGCGGATCCGCCCCGAAACCCAGGAGCCGAACCCGTCGTGACCCGCCCCAGCATCTTCGGCGCGCAGCGCTTCCGCGACGACGACGGCTCCGCCGACCCCGAACTCGCCTCCCGGCTCGCCGCCTACTCCCAGGGCGAGGCCGGCGACCGCCAGGTGCTCGCCGCCCTCGGCCCCTCGCGCCTGCTGGTGCCGGTGGTGGCCGTCGCCGCCGAGGTCGAGCGCGACTCCGCCGGGCGCACCCGCGAGAAGACCAGCGACATCGCGCTGCCGCTGATGATCGGCAAGGACGGCCGCCGGGGCGTGCTCGCCTTCACCAGCGTGGCCGCCGCCCGCGCCTGGCGCGAGGACGCCCGCCCGGTGCCGGTCACCGCAGTCGAGGCGTGCCAGGCCGCGCTGGAGGAGGGCGCCGACGCCGTGGTGGTCGACGTCGCCGGACCCGTCACCTACGCCGTCCAGGGCCGGTTCCTCACCACCCTGGCCGAGCAGGGCACCGTGCCCGCTCCCACGGAGGACCCCCAGGTCCTCGCCGTCATCTACCGCGTCACCCACACCGAGTTCGGCATCGGCCGGGTGCGCGTCCACGACTCCGAGCGCGCCGACATCGGCATCCGCCTGGAACTGGACCGGCGCGACGACGAGTCCCTGCGCCGCGTGGCCGAGCGCCTGTCCACCCAGCTCGCGCCGATGCTGCCCGGCGGCGTCGAGTTGAGCGCCGTGGTCCGCGCCAGCCGCGGCGACTGAGCCCGCCCCGGCCCGCCCCTCCGCCCGCCCCCGCACCGCACCGGACCCCGCCTGTGGACGCCGCCGCACCGCCCACCGGCGCGGTCGGCTAGGTTCCGGCCATGCCCGCCTTCCTCACCGGCCTCCCCGCCCTGGCCGCCGCCCCCGCCGCGCCGTGGGCCCAGACCGGCCCCGCCGACCTGCTGCTGGCCGCCGCCCTGGCGGCCCTGGGCGCGCTGGCGGGCGCCGCCGCCGCGCGCGCGGTGCCGCTGTTCGCCCGGCACGACCCCGGCCCCGACGACGACACGCCCCCGCCGCCGCCCACCTGCCCCCACTGCCTGCGGACCGTGCCGTTCCACCGGCTGCTGCCCGCGCCCCGGGCGGGCGCCGTGCCGCTGCGCGGGCGCTGCCCCTCCTGCGCCGCCCGCCTGGCGGCGCCGCCCGGCCTGAGCGCGGCCACCGCCGCGCTGTTCGCCGCGACGGGGCTGGGCCTGGGCGTCGAGGGCGCCGCCCGCGCGCCGCTGTGGCTGGCCGCGCTGCTGCTCCTGGCCGCCCTGAGCGTGCTGCTCAGCGCCGTGGACATCCGCGTGCACCGGCTGCCCAACGCGCTCGTCCTGACCGCCTACCCCCTGGCGGTGGCCCTGGTGGGCGGCGCGGCGCTGCTGGCGCCCCTCACCGACCCGGCGGCCGGGCCGGCGCCGGTGGACCTCGCCGGAGCGGTCGGACCTTTGGCCGGGATGGCCGGGCTAAGCGCCTTCTACTGGCTGCTGTGGTTCATCCACCCGGCCGGCATGGGCTGGGGCGACGTCAAGCTCGCCGGGCTGGTCGGCCTGTACCTGGGCGGCCTGGGCTTCGGCGCGGTGTTCTCCGCCACCTTCGCCGCGTTCCTGGGGTCGGCCGCCTACGGGCTGGTGATGGTCCTGCTCGGCCGTGCCACCCGCCGCACCCAGATCCCCTTCGGCCCGTTCATGCTCGGCGGGGCGCTGCTCGTCCTGCTCGTCGGCGACCCCTCCCGCCTGCTGCTGTGAGGCCGCGCGCGCCGCCTTCGCCGCGGCGCGCGCCGCGCGCGGGCGCCGCCCGCTCAGCAGCATCAGCACCGCCCCGCACACCAGCACCACGGCGGTCACCGCGCCCAGCCCGCCGCCGTCGGGGCCCACGGCCGCCCGGAACGCCGCCCCGATCCCGATGTGCACCAGCGCCCACAGCGCGCTGCCCGCCATCGCCCACCCGATGAACCGCCGGTAGGGCATGCCGACCGTGCCGGCCAGCACCGGGACGATCGCGTGCACCACCGCCACGAAGCGCGAGCCGATGATGGCCAGGCCGCCGCGCGGGCGGGCCAGCACCTCCTCGGCGTGCAGCCAGCGGTCCTCGCCGATCCAGCGGCCCATCCGGCTGCGGCGGAACCGGTCGCCGCCCACCCGCCCGATGGCATAGCCGGCGGTCTCGCCGACCAGCGCGCCGGCCAGGGTCGCCGCGCACATGAGCGCGAAGCCGCCCGCGTCGGTCACCGTGGCCCCGGCGAACAGCACGACGGGGTCGCCGGGGGCGAACAGCCCGATGAGCGCGGTCGTCTCCAGGGCCATGAACACCAGCACCGCCAGCGCGATCGCGGGTGCGGGCAGCCCGGTGAGCGCGTCGAGCACGCTCTGGGTGGAAGAGGCCATCACCGGATTGTGCCCCACCCCGCCTCGACCGCGCCGCCGCGGCGCCGTATCGGCCCTCCGCAGCGCGGCCGCCGTCCCGTCCCCAACCCCCGCGCGGCCGGTTCCCGCGCCCCGCACGCCCGGTCCCCGCGTCCCGCGCGTCCGGCTTTCGTGTCCCGCGCGTCAGGCTTCCGCCTCCCGCGCGCCCGCCCTCCGCGCCGCCCGACCTGATCCGGCCTGTGGACGCGATGTGCCGCCACCCCGCCGCCCGTGGGATGATCAGGGCATGATGCGCTGGCTGACCGCAGGGGAGTCCCACGGCCCGGCACTCGTCGCGATCCTGGAAGGCCTTCCGGCCGGTGTCGCCGTCACCTCCGACGACATCGCCGCCGCGCTGGTCCGCAGGCGCGCGGGGTACGGCCGGGGCGCCCGGATGAAGTTCGAGCAGGACAGGGTGACCCTGGTCGGGGGCATCCGCCACGGCCGCACCCTGGGCGGTCCCGTGGCCATCGAGGTCGCCAACTCCGAGTGGCCCAAGTGGGAGAAGGTCATGGCGGCCGACCCCGTGCCGCCCGAGGAACTGGCCGACGTCGCCCGCAACGCCCCCCTCACCCGCCCCCGCCCCGGCCACGCCGACCTCGTCGGCATGCAGAAGTACGCCTTCTCCGAGGCCCGGCCGGTGCTGGAGCGCGCCAGCGCCCGCGAGACCGCCGCCCGCGTGGCCATCGGCGAGGTCGCCCGCCTGTTCTGCCGCCAGGCCCTGGGCGTCGAGATCCTCAGCCACGTGGTGTCCATGGGCGAGATCAGCGTGCCCGACACCGTCCTGCCCGGCCCCGGCGACCTCCCCGCCGTCGACGCCGACCCCGTCCGCTGCTTCGACCCCGAGACCAGCGCCCGCATGGTCGCCGAGGTCGACGACACCAAGAAGGCCGGCGACACCCTCGGCGGCGTCGTCGAGGTGCTGGCCTACGGCCTGCCGCCCGGCCTGGGCAGCCACGTCCACTGGGACCGCCGGCTCGACTCCCGCCTGGCCGGCGCCCTCATGGGCATCCAGGCCATCAAGGGCGTCGAGGTCGGCGACGGCTTCCGCACCGCCGCCCGCCGCGGCTCGGCCGCCCACGACGAGATCGAACCCGGCACCGACCGCGTGCGCCGGCGCAGCAACCGCGCCGGCGGCGTCGAGGGCGGCATGACCACCGGCGAGCCCCTGCGGGTGCGCGCGGCCATGAAGCCCATCGCCACCGTGCCGCGCGCCCTGGACACCGTCGACGTCACCACCGGCGAACCCGCCCAGGCCCACCACCAGCGCAGCGACGTCACCGCCGTGCCGGCGGCGGGTGTGGTCGCCGAGGCCATGGTCGCCCTCGTCCTGGCCGAGGCCGTGGTCGAGAAGTTCGGCGGCGACTCCCTCGCCGAGACCGCCCGCAACGCCCGCGCCTACCTCGATACGCTGGAGATCCGCTAGCCGCGCCGCCGGTGCCGCACGGCCCGCCCAGGCCGCCCGGCGGCACCGCGCGGCCCCACCCGGCGGCCGCGACCCGCGGCCGCACCCGCATCGACATGACGGAGACACCGATGAGCACCCCGGTCGCGGTCCTGATCGGCTCGCCCGGTGCCGGCAAGACCACCGTCGGCCGCGCCCTGGCCGACCGGATCGGCGTCGAGTTGCTCGACACCGACCTGGAGATCGAGGCGCGCGCCGGCAAGCCCGTGGCCGACATCTTCATCGAGGACGGCGAACCCGCCTTCCGCGAACTGGAGCGCGCGGTCGTCGCCGAGGCCCTGTCCGGCTGGCCCGGCGTGGTCTCGGTGGGCGGCGGCGCCGTGCTCGACCCCGGCACCGCCGCCGCGCTGGCCGACCACCACGTGGTCTACCTCCAGGTGGAGTTCGCCGACGCCGCCAAGCGCGTCGGCCTCGACACCCCCCGCCCGCTGCTGGCCGGCAACCCCCGCGCCAAGCTCAAGCGCCTGCTGGAGGAGCGCCTGCCCGTCTACGAGGGACTGGCCAGCGTCACCGTGCCCACCAGCGGCTACCACCCCGAGGAGATCGTGGACGTGATCGTCGCCGGCCTTCCCGAGCGCCGCGAGCGCGCGCTGTGACCGCCACCCGCATCGGCGTGGGCGGCACCTCGGCCCCCTACGACGTCGTCGTGGGCACCGGGGTCTTCGCCGAACTCCCCGAACTCGTCGGCCCGCGCGCCGAGCAGGTCGCCGTGATCCACCCCGAGCACCTGGGCGAACTCGCCCGCCCGGCGCTGGGCGCGCTCAAGGCCGCCGGCTACACCGCCCACTCCCTGCCCGTGCCCGACGGCGAGGCCGCCAAGACCGCCGAGGTCGCCGCGTCGCTGTGGGCGCGCCTGGGCCAGGCCGGGTTCACCCGCACCGACGCCGTGGTGGGCGTGGGCGGCGGCGCGGTCACCGACCTCGCCGGGTTCGTCGCCGCCACCTGGCTGCGCGGCGTGCGCGCCGTCCTGGTGCCCACCACCCTGCTGGGCATGGTCGACGCCGCCGTGGGCGGCAAGACCGGCATCAACACCGCCGAGGGCAAGAACCTGGTCGGCGCCTTCCACCCGCCCGCGGGCGTGCTGTGCGACCTCGCCACCCTGCCGAGCCTGCCCACCGCCGACTACATCGGCGGCCTGGCCGAGATCATCAAGGCCGGGTTCATCGCCGACCCAGCCATCCTCGACCTGGTCGAGGCCGACCCCGAGGGCGCCACCCGCCCCGAGGGCGCCCACACCCGCGAGCTGATCGAGCGCGCCATCGCCGTCAAGGCCGAGGTCGTCTCCTCCGACCTGCGCGAGAGCGGGCGCCGCGAGATCCTCAACTACGGCCACACCCTGGGCCACGCCATCGAGCGCGCCGAGAACTACACCTTCCGGCACGGCTACGCGGTGGCCATCGGCATGGTCTTCGCCGCCGAACTCGCCCGCCTCGACGGCCGCATCGACACCGCGCTCGTGGCGCGCCACCGCGACATCCTCACCTCGGTCGGGCTGCCCACCGGCTACGCCGCCGAAGCCTGGCCCGGCCTGCACGAGGCCATGCGCGTGGACAAGAAGGCCCGCGGCGCCACCCTGCGGTTCATCGTGCTCGACTCCCTGGCCGCGCCGGCCGTCCTCACCGGCCCCTCCGCCGACCTGCTCGGCGCCGCCTACGCCGCCGTCAGCACGTGAGCGGCCGCGCGGCGCGGGACCGGCCGGGCGGGTACGTGAGCGCCCCAGCGGTGCATGCGTGCCCGAGCGGCACGTGAACGACCGTGCGGCGGCTGGGCACCCGCCCGGCACCTGAACGCCCGCACCGGCCAGACCCACTAGACTGCGGATACGACGGCGGTGCCGCACCCACCCGGCGGCCCGCGGCACACCAGCGGCCCACCCGCCGCGCCGCGACCGTCACCGACCGAGCCGGAACCTCTGGGAGAGACGACCGAAGTGGCCACGACGAACGACCTCAAAAACGGCACGACCCTGAAGCTCGACGGCGGTGAACTCTGGAGCGTCGTTGAGTTCCAGCACGTCAAGCCCGGCAAGGGCGGCGCGTTCGTCCGCACCAAGCTGAAGAACGTCACCTCGGGCAAGGTCGTCGACAAGACCTTCAACGCCGGCGCCAAGGTCGAGTTCGCCAACGTCGACCGCCGCGAGATGCAGTACCTCTACTCCGACGGCGACTCCTACATCTTCATGGACACCCAGACCTACGACCAGCTCTCGGTGCCCAGCCAGGTCGTCGGCAAGAACGCCGACTACCTCCTGGAGTCGGCCATGGTCACCGTGGCCGTCAACGACGGCAACCCGCTCTACATCGAGCTGCCCGCCGCCGTCGAGGTCGAGATCTCCCAGACCGACCCCGGCGTGCAGGGCGACCGCTCCACCGGCGGCACCAAGCCCGCCACCATCGAGACCGGCGCCACCATCCAGGTCCCGCTGTTCATCACCACCGGCGAGCGCGTCAAGGTCGACACCCGCACCGGCGACTACCTCGGCCGCGTCAACTGATGGCGAACACCGCGCTTCAGCAGTCCCGGCGGGTCCGCGCCCGGCGGAGGTCCCGGTGAGCGGCGGCGCGCGGCGCAAGGCGCGCAGACGCGCCGTCGAGGTCCTGTACGAGTCCGAACTCCGCGGTGTGACCGTCGAGCGGGTGATCGAACGCCGGCGCGCCCAGCCCGAGCCGCCCATCAACGAGTTCACCGAGCACCTCGCGTTCGCCGTCGACGAGCGCCGCGACCGCATCGACGAACTGCTCGACCGCTTCGCCATCGGGTGGACCCTGGAGCGGATGCCGGTCGTGGACCGCAACATCCTGCGGATGGGCGCCTACGAGCTGCTGTGGGCCGACGACATCCCCGACGGCGTGGCGATCTCCGAGGCCGTCGCGGTCGCCAAGGAGCTGTCCACCGACGAGTCGCCGTCCTTCATCAACGGCCTGCTGTCGCGGCTGATGGAGAACAAGGCCGAGCTGGCGCTGTAGGGCCAGGCCCCGCCCGACGGGCGCCGTCCGCGCGCCCGCGCCGGGCGGTCCCGGCACCGGGCCGACCACGAAGGGAACCGGTGTGAGCGACACCTCCGACCCCGCCACCCCGCCGCGCCCCGCGTCCGGCGGCACGGGCGCCCCGCACCGCGCGGCCACCGCCGCGCGCACCGAGGTCGTGTGGGACGTCCTGCGCGGCGCGCTGGCGGAGCTGGCGCCGGCCGGCGGGCAGGGCGCCGACGGCGTCGACACCGCACTGGACATCGTGGACGCCGGCGGGGGCACCGGTGGCGCCGCCGTGCCGCTGGCCGCACTCGGCCACCGCGTCACCGTGGTGGACCCCAGCCCCGACTCCCTGGCCGCGCTGGAGCGGCGCGCCGCCGAGGCCGGGGTGCGGGTGCGCGCCCTCCAGGGCGAGACCGGCGACCTCGCCGGCCTGCTGCCGCCCGAGCACGCCCACCTGGTGCTGGTGCACAACGTGCTGGAGTACGTCGAGGACCCCGCCGTGGCCCTCGCCGAGGTCGCCGCGCTCACCCGCCCCGGCGGCGCGGTGAGCGTGCTGGCCACCAACGCCGTGGCCGGCGTGCTGCACCGCGCCCTGAGCGGCCACCTCGCCGAGGCCCGCCGCCTGCTGGGCGACCCCGAGGGCCGGTGGGGCGCCAACGACCCCATGCCGCGCCGCTTCACCGCCGACCAGCTCGTGGCGCTGGCCGAGGGCGCCGGGCTCACCGACACCGCCATCCGGGGCGTCCGGGTGTTCGCCGACCTGCTGCCCGGCCGCGTCATCGACGGCGACGCCCAGATCGGCGCCGACCTGGTGGAGCTGGAGCGCGCCGCCGCCGAGCACCCCGCCCTGTCAGGCATCGCCACCCAGATCCACCTGCTGGCCCGCCGCCCCGCCTGAGCCGCCCCGCTCTGCTTGACGGGCAGCCGGAAGCACGCGGTGAAGGCGCGGTGAAACACCGCGCCGGGCCGGGGCGCCCGTTCATCGGTGCGCGCGGCGGATGGCTGAGGTGGCGTCGAGGCACCGAGGTCGGGTGGGGTTCCGCCGCCGCCGTCGCCGTCCCGTCGCCTGCCTCAGCCGTTCGCCCTGGGAACCGTTGACCGCTCACCCCGACCCGGCCCCAGCGCCCGCCCTCACCCCGATCCATCGGTACGCCCGCGCGGGTCGGCCCGGTCGGTCCGATTGGCGCAGGTGGGGGCGGGGGCGGCAGACTGGGGGCATGAGCCGACGCCAGCTTGAGCGCGGTGCGGCGCTGCGCGGGATGATCGGGCCCCGGGGGGTCGAGCCGCTGCCCGGCCCCGACTCCGACGCCGACCGCGACTGCGCCGTGCTGCACATCGACATGGACGCGTTCTTCGCCGGCGTCGAGCGCCTGGAGCACCCCGAAACCCGAGGCAAGCCCATCATCGTCGGCGGCACCGGCCCGCGCGGGGTGGTCTCCTCGGCCGACTACATCGCCCGCTCCTACGGCGTGCACTCGGCCATGCCCATGGTGCGGGCGCTGCGGCTGTGCCCCGACGCCGTGGTCTTCCCGCCCGACGGCCCCGCCTACCGCAGGGTCTCCGAGGCCGTCATGGACATCCTGCGCTCGGTCACCCCCGAGGTGGAGCCGGTGTCGCTGGACGAGGCGTTCCTCGACGTCTCCGGCGCGCGGCGGCGGCTGGGCAGCCCCGTGCGCATCGCCGAGCTGATCCGCCGCCGGGTGCGCGAGGAGCAGCGGCTGACCTGCTCGGTGGGCGTGGCCGCGACCAAGTTCGTCGCCAAGCTCGCCTCCACCCAGTGCAAGCCCGACGGCCTGCTGCTGGTGCCCACCGCCCAGGTGACCGCGTTCCTGCACCCGCTGCCGGTGGGCGCGCTGTGGGGGGTCGGCGACAAGACCGAGCAGGCGCTGACCCGGCTGGGCCTGCGCACGGTCGGCGACGTCGCCCGGATCTCGCCGCAGACCCTGCGCCACGAGTTCGGCGCCGCTCTGGGCGACCGCCTGGCCGCGCTCTCCCACGGCCGCGACGACCGCCCCGTGGTGCCCACCACACCCGACAAGAGCATCGGCGCCGAGGAGACCTTCCCCCGCGACGTCGACGACCCCGGCCTCATCCACCGCGAGCTGCTGCGCCTGTCGGAGAAGGTGGCGCGGCGCCTGCGCGCCTCGGGGCAGGCCGGCCGCACGGTCGTGGTGAAGCTGCGGCGGGCCGACTTCACCACCATCACCCGCTCGCGCACCCTGCCCGAGCCCACCGACGTCGCCCGCGAGATCAACGCCGCCGCGCGCGGGCTCTACGCCGCCGCCGGCCTGGAGCGGGTGCGGCTGCGGCTGGTGGGCGTGCGGGTGGAGGGGCTGCTGCCGGCCGCCGAGGCGCACCGCCAGCTCAGCATCGGCGAACCCGAGACGGGCTGGCGCGAGGCCGAGCGCGCCATGGACGCGGTCACCCGGCGGTTCGGCCCGGATGCCATCCGTCCGGCGGCTTTGGCCAAGCGTGCGGAGAATGACGTATAGTACGGCAACTTTCCGGACGCCCGGTCCGTTGTAGCCACGGGGTTCCGCGCCCGTCCCACCCCGCACGGGCGGCGCGCTCCCGCGCGGATCGCGGCCCCCGGCAGAGCAGGGGACAGGAGAAGGCGAGCGAGCGGTGTTGCGGTCAGACGGTGAGGGTAATGTGGCCCATGTGGGCCAGCTGCACTTGCATCTTTTCTTTTCAGTAGGCGCTAAGGCACCTTATTCTGGGCATATCACTGGGCATCAGATTGTTGTTCAGTACCCGTCACCCCACTCGGGGACTGTCATTGGGAGGCGCCGTGCCGCTCTCTGAACACGAGCAGCGAATGCTCGACCAGATCGAGCAGGCGCTGTATGCCGAGGATCCGAAGTTCGCCAACACCGTGCGCCAGACGAACCCGGCCGTCCACTACAAGCGCTGGATCGTCAAGGCGTCCATCGGGTTCGTCATCGGGATCTCACTCCTCATGGGCGGCGCGATCTTCCAGCAGGTCGTGGTCGGTGTCATCGGCTTCATCGTCATGCTGGCCTGCCTGCTGTGGGGGCTGTCGGCGTGGCGGCGGGTCGCCGGCGGCAGCGGCGGCGAGCCCGCGCCCGCCCAGCAGGCCGCGCGGCCCAAGCAGCGCCGGCAGCAGCGCCCCGGAATGATGCACCGCTTCGAGGAGCGGTGGCGCCGTCGCCAGGAGGGCGAGAACAGCTAACACCCTGCCCGGCCCTGCGGCCGGGCGGCCCGCCTCCCTCGGGGCGCGGCCCGACGGCACACACACGAGAACGCGCCCACCGGATCCCTCCCGATGGGCGCGTTCTCGTGTGCGCGGGCGGGTGCTACCCCGCCGCCGGGTCGGGGCGGTAGGCCCGCCGCGCGGCGGCCGGCGCGCGCAGCAGCGACCTCGGCAGCAGCACCGCCCGCAGCGCCGCCCCGCGCCCCCGGGCCGCCCGCAGGGCCGCGCGCACCCGGCGGCCGTCCTCGGGCGCCGCCGCCTCGCCCGGCCGGGGCGCGTAGCGGGCGCTCTCCTCGGCCATCGCCAGCCGCCACAGCGCCGTCCGCGCGTCCTCGGCCAGCCCCAGCTCCTCGGGCAGCCGCGTGGCCACCGCGCGCGGCGACTCCGCCGGGTTCCAGGCCAGCCCCAGGTCGCGGCAGTCGTCCCGCAGTTCCCGCCAGGCCGCGTGCGCCCGCTCTGCCGCCGAGCCCGCGCGCAGCCACCGCCCGCGCCGCACCAGCACCCGGGCCAGCGCCGGCAGCGCCACCGCCAGCGCCACGGCGGCCGCCACCGCGGCGGCGCCCGCCAGCAGCCCCCGCCAGGGCACGCCGCCGGCGCCGCCGGCCGCGCCGCCCGCCTCCTCCGCGGCGCTGGGCTCGGCGCTCTCCGGGTCGGCGCTGGGCTCCTGGGGCGCCTCGGCGCCGCCGGAGGGCCGCGTCCCGTCCTCCTGGGGCGAGGGCTGCGCACCCGCCGGGCGTTCCGCAGGCGCCTGGACGGGCGACTGCGCGTAGTCGGGCACGGTGGCGGTGCCCTGGCCGCCCTCGGCGGCGGGGGTCGGCTCGAACCGCAGCCAGCCCACCCCCTCGAAGTACAGCTCCGGCCAGGCGTGGGCGTCGGACTCGGTGACCTCCCAAGTGCCGTCGGGCAGCCGGCTGCCGGAGGTGAACCCGGTGGCCACCCGCGCGGGCACCCCCGCCTGGCGGGCCAGCAGCGCCATGGCCGCCGCGAACTGCTCGCAGTAGCCCACCCGGTCCTCGAACAGGAAGAAGGCCAGCGGGTCGGTGCCCTCGGGCACCGGCGGCGGGGTCAGGTCGTAGGTGAACCTCCCCTCGGTCGCGAACCAGTCCTGGAGCGCCAGGGCGCGCTCGTAGGCGGTGTCGGCGCCGGCGGTGATCTCCTCGGCCAGCTCCCGCGTGCGCTCGTCCACGCCGTCGGGCACGGCCAGGTAGCGCTGGTCCAGGTCGGAGCCGGGCGGCAGGTCGGCCACGAGCAGGTCGGCGTCGGCGCGCGGCGCCAAGCTGGTGACCGCATAGGAGGTGCCCGAGGCCGGGGAGCCGGTGGTGAACAGCATCAGCGAGTCGGCGTCGGCGAACCACCGGCCGGAGACGTCGACCTCGTGCGGCGGGTAGGGCGCCGGCAGGAAGTCGGCGGCGAACTCGTCGGCCAGTTCGACCTCGGTGACCACGCGCTCGCTGCCGATGTCGGTCTGCCCCGGCGGGGAGGGCAGCAGTTCGCCGCCCAGGCCGCCGTCGCCCTCGGCGCGCAGCCGCGACATCGTCCAGTTCTGCCCGTCGAACACGTCCAGCGAGTACATCCGCAGGTAGCCGGGGTCGGCCGTGTCGGCGGTGTAGGTGAGCACCGGCCGGTCGGAGGGGGAGTTCAGGTTGCGGCGCAGCGTCACCAGGGGGTGGGTGGTGGTGATGGTGTCGCCGCCCAGCCGGCTGCCGTCGGCCAGCGCGTAGAGCGCGTTGGAGGACAGCCCGGGGATCGCCAGCGGCACCAGCAGCGCCAGCACCACGGCGACCGCCGCCACCCCCGCTGTGGTGAGCACCCGCTGGAACCCGCCCAGCACCGGGGCGGCGGAGTCGGCGCCCGGGGCCACCGGCGCGCCCCACCCGGCGGCGCGCACCCCGCCGTCCACCGCCAGCACCACGACGTAGCCCACCGCCGCCGCGGCGAACGCGAACGCGTCCAGCCCCTGGTCGTCCACCAGCAGCGGCACCACCAGCAGCCCGGCCACCGGCAGCGCCATCAGCGCCGCCGTGCGCGCCGTGACGGTGAGGAAGTCGCCGACGACCGCCAGCGCGCCCAGGGCGGCCGCCACGATCAGCGCCAGCGCCGGGGTGGCCGGGATGGGGGTCGTCTCCTGGCCGATCTGGCCGCGCCCCTCCGCGAAGACCCGCAGCAGCTCGCCGAGCGCGGCGGGCGTGGGCACGAACCCCAGCGGCGCGGCGTGGGCGGCGAACGCGCCCGTCAGCACGCACACCAGCACCAGGGCCTGGACCAGCGGGATCACCACGACGGTCAGCCGGGCGGCGCGCAGGCCGAGCCCGGTCAGCGCGACCGCCACCACGGCGACGACGGCGGGACCCCACCAGGCACCCCCGGCGATCACCGATCCCAGGGCCGGCATCGCCAGCAGCAGCGCCGCCGCCGAGGCCAGGGTGAGCGCGGCCTTTGCGATCATCGGGTGTCGGCCCGCTCGCCGCGCCCGCGCGGGGCGGCGGGGGTGCGGGCCTGCCTCCTTACCGGGGTAGCGGACGACGGGCGGCCACGGGGGCCGCGGCGGGGGAGTGGTGGCCGGCGGCCGCGGCGGGCAGCCCGGCCCGCCCGGGGCGTGCGGTGCTCACCGGTGCGCCTCGGGGTGCGCGCGGCCGGCGCCCAGGTGCTGCCAGGCCGCCGGCAGGTCGTCGGGCGTGCCGATCTCCAGCACCGACCAGCCGGCCCCGCGCAGCGCGGCGGCGCCGGCGGCGGCGGGCGCGGCGGCCGGCCAGGCGGCGCCCCGGCACAGCACGGCCACGCAGGCGTGGTCGCGGGCGCCGCTCAGCGCGCTCAGCGCGGCCACGTCGGCGGCCGACAGCGCGCCCAGCACCGCCACGAGCAGGCCCCGGCCGCTGACGGCGGCGGCGCGCGCCGACACCGCCGCGCCGGCCAGCCCGGCGACGTCGGAGGAGCGGGCCAGCGCCAGCGCGTCCAGCAGGGCGTCGCGGCGCGAGGCGGCGACCTCGCCGCTCTCGGTGTGCAGCCGGGTCTCGTGCCCCCGGCCGATGAGGTGCAGCGCCACCGAGGCGGCGGCGCTCACCGCGACCTCCTGGGAGGACTCCGGGCCCGCGCCGGCGTGCGCGGCGGCGCGCATGTCCACCAGCACGGCGCTGCGGTCGCTGACGCGGTGCTCCTCGCGGCGCACCATCAGCTCGCCGTGGCGGGCGGTGCTGCGCCAGTGCACGCGCCGCAGGTCGTCGCCGTGGCGGTAGGCGCGCGGCACCGGGTCGTCGTCGGTGCCGCCCGAGAGCGTGCGCACCGTGCTGTCGCCGCCCTCGGCGGCGGCGCCGGGCAGCGGCCCGGTCGGCAGCGCCACCACCTGCGGGGTGACCAGCAGGGTCATGGGCGCGCCCACCCGCCGGCTCACCCGCAGGCAGTCCAGCGGGTCGGCGAAGGAGGCGGTCAGCGGGCCGATGGGGTAGGCGCCGCGCATCCGGGGGCGCACCCGGTAGGTGACGTCGCGCACCGCGCGCGGCCCCAGGAAGCCCACGTTGAACGTGGGGGCGATGCCGAGGTCGTCGGGGAGTTCGTCGGCCACGCGCAGGCCGGCGACCGGCAGTGCGGTGGCGGCGTTGGCCACCCGCACCAGCACCCGGGCGTCGCTGCCGGCGGCGGCGCGGGCGGGCTCCAGCGCGCGGCTGTGGACGACGCGGCCGGGCGCGCCCAGCAGGGTGGCGGCGGCCAGCAGCGGCAGCGCGACGACGAGCACGCCCAGGGCCACCAGGTCGCGCTCGCCGATGATCACCCCGCTGGCCGCCAGGCTGGCGCCGCCGCTGAGCAGTCCCCAGCCCCGGACGGTGAAGGCCGGCAGCAGACTCATGGCGGTGCCCCCCGTTCTCAGCGGGGGCTGGGGATCGGCAGCCGCGCGACGATCTCGGAGACGACCTGCTCCGGGGTGCGGCGCTCCATGCGGGCCTCGGGGCTGGGCAGCAGCCGGTGCGCCAGCACCGGCACGGCCAGCGTCTGGAGGTCGTCGGGCACCACGTAGGCGCGGCCCTCCAGGGCGGCGTAGGCGCGGGCGGCGCGGACCAGGTGCAGGGTGGCGCGCGGCGAGGCGCCCAGCCGCAGCGCGGGGGAGGTGCGGGTGGCGCCCACCAGGTCCACGGCGTAGCGCCGCACCCCGGGCGCCACGTGCACGGTGTGCACGTGCTCGACCATGGCGCGCACGTCGGCGGCGGTGGCCACCGGCGCCAGGTCGGCCAGCGGCGAGCGGGCGCTGTGGGTGTCGATCATGTCGAGTTCGGCCTGGGCGGTGGGGTAGCCCACCGAGATGCGCGCCATGAAGCGGTCGCGCTGGGCCTCGGGCAGCGGGTAGGTGCCCTCCATGTCGGCGGGGTTCTGCGTGGCCACCACCATGAAGGGGCGCTCCAGCGGCCGGGTCTGGCCGTCGACGCTGACCTGCATCTCCTCCATGCACTCCAGCAGCGCCGACTGGGTCTTGGGGGAGGCGCGGTTGATCTCGTCGCCCAGCACGATGTTGGCGAACACCGGGCCGGGGTTGAACTCGAACTCCCGGCGGTCCTGGTGGTAGACGCTGACCCCGGTGATGTCGGCGGGCAGCAGGTCGGGCGTGAACTGGATCCGCTGCACCGAGCAGTCGACCGCCCGGCCCAGCGACTTGGCCAGCATGGTCTTTCCCACACCCGGGATGTCCTCGATGAGCAGGTGGCCCTCGGCCAGCAGGACGGTCAGGGCGATCCGCACGACCTCCGGCTTGCCCTCGATGACGGTCTCGACGGCCCGGCGGATCCGGTCCGCCACGGCGATGACCCCGCCGTCCTCGGGGAGGTCTTCTCCCTGCGTGCTGTGGCGCGTGCCCAGTGACACGTGTTTCCTCTCCCGGAGCCGGACCTGACGGATTCGAGGCTAGGGCCAAAGCAGGCGATTGCAAATCAAAACCGGGAAAGTGCGGCACGTGCCCGGCGGTGCGGCGGGCGGCGCCCCGGCGGCCCCTCCGGCGCCCGCACGCGCCCCGCGGACTTGACAGCGGCCGGCGGCCTGTGCTCCCGCGCGCGGCGCGGGCCGTCCCCGGCGGCCCCCCGCGCGCTCCACTCCACACCACCATCGTTGACCTGCGGTTTTCCGGCCGATACCGCCCCCGAGCAGCGATTCAAACTGTTGACCGTGGGGAAGAGTGGAGTAGAGTGGAGCAACGTGGAGCGGGAGACCGCGCCACTGGGGGCTGGGGAGGTGGGGCCGATGTTTCTCGGCACCCACGAGCCACGCCTCGACGAGAAGGGACGCCTGTTCCTTCCGGCGAAGTACCGCGACGAACTGTCGGGGGGGCTGGTGATCACGAAGGGACAGGAGCGCTGCCTCTACGTCTTTCCCATGGACGAGTTCCAGCGCATCACCGACGCCCTCCGCTCGGCACCGGTCACCGCCAAGGCGGTCCGCGACTACAGCCGCGTCTTCTTCGCGAGCGCGTCCGATGAGGTCCCCGACAAGCAGGGCCGCATCACCATTCCGCCGGGCCTGCGCAGGTACGCGGGCCTCGACCGGGACTGCGTCGTGATCGGGGCCAACACCCGGCTGGAGATCTGGGCCGCCGCGGCCTGGGCCGACTACGAAGCCCAACAGGAGCAGGCATTCGCGGATCTGTCGGAGGAGGTGTTGCCGGGGGTGCTGTGACTTCGCGCGACCGACGTGCCGGAACCGACACCCGCGCACACCGGTCCGCCGAGCCACCGCCGTCTAAGCCCTGTTCGGACGCCGGCCTTCAGACGCGGACCGCAGCCAGCTGACGCATCTTCCCCGGCGCCAGGTGGCCGCCGCGTCTGGAGGCCAGTCCGGACAGCACAGCGCGACGCCCCCGCCCCGCGCGGGCGGGGCGCGGGGCGGCAGCAGACACCGCACACGGCCGCGCACCGCGCGGAGCGCGGCGGCGCGAGGGGGTGCCGCCGCCGGCGGGCCGACCATCCGGCGGCCACGCCGCACCACGGCCGGACGCGTCCGGAGCCCACCCGGCCCGGCCGCGCCGGCACGCCGCCGACAGCAGGAAGCAGAGGGCAGCAGTGCTCATGGGGGACACCGAAAGCCAGGCCGGGGCGGCCCACATCCCGGTCATGCTCGACCGCGTGGTCGAACTGCTGTCCCCCGCGCTCTCCCGCCCCGGCGCCGTGTTCGTCGACGGCACCCTGGGCCTGGGCGGGCACACCGAGGCCCTGCTGGCCGCCCACCCCGGCCTGCACGCCATCGGCATCGACCGCGACACCACCGCCCTGGACCGCAGCCGGCGCCGGCTCGCGCCCTTCGCCGACCGGCTCGACCTCGTCCACGCCGAGTACGACGACATCCCCGGCGCCCTCGACCGCCTCGGCCGCACCGAGGCCGACGCCGTCCTGCTCGACCTCGGCGTGTCCTCCCCCCAGTTGGACGAGACCGAGCGCGGCTTCGCCTACTCCCACGACGCCCCGCTCGACATGCGCATGGACCGCTCCCAGCCGCGCACCGCCGCCGACGTCCTCAACACCTACTCCGCGGCCGACCTCACCCGCATCCTGCGCGACTACGGCGAGGAGCGCTTCGCCGGCCGCGTCGCCCAGGCGATCGTGCGCCGCCGCGCCCAGCGGCCGCTGTCCTCCACCCGCGAACTCGCCGACCTCGTGCGCGAGGCCATCCCCGCGGCCACCCGCCGCACCGGCGGCAACCCCGCCAAGCGCACCTTCCAGGCGCTGCGCATCGAGGTCAACGCCGAACTCGACATCCTGCGCCGCACCCTGCCCGCCGCCACCGGCCGGCTGGCCGTGGGCGGGCGCCTGGCCGTGCTGTCCTACCACTCCCTGGAGGACCGCATGACCAAGCGCCACCTGGCCGCGCTGAGCACCGACACCACGCCCCCCGGCCTGCCCGTGCCCCTGCCCGACGCCAGCCCCGAGTTCCGGCTGCTCACCCGGGGCGCCGAATCCCCCTCCGACGACGAGACCCAGCGCAACCCGCGCGCGGCCTCGGCCCGGCTGCGGGCCGCCGAGCGCATCCGCCGACCATGACCGCCGCCCGGACATCCGCACCGACCGGCGCACCGCACGAGCGGGGAGGACCCAGATGAGCACCGGCACCCACGAGCCCGGCACCCGCGGTGCCAGGGCAGCGGCCAAGGCCCCGCCGGCGCGCACGCCCGCGCGCACCCGGCCCGCCCCGGCCCGCAGGGCCCCCGCGGGCGGCGCCGCCGCGCGCCCGGC
>NZ_JAJAQC010000019.1 GCF_027604915.1 Streptomonospora mangrovi | reverse complement strand
TTCGCCGCTCGTGTACCCCGAAGGGCCTTACCGCTCGACTTGCATGTGTTAAGCACGCCGCCAGCGTTCGTCCTGAGCCAGGATCAAACTCTCCATTAAAGGTCTTCAATCCTGACCGGCCCACCCCAGAAGGGTGAACCCATCAAAGGAACCCCGAACACCCACTGAAGGGTGTTCAACGGGGCCAAAACAAACATGGCACAAAGAATGTCATACACGCGCTGTTGAGTTCTCAAGAAGCAACCGCTCACCGGGTACAAACCCCGGACCCGCTCTCCGGCAGGCCCGCAAAGGCTCTTCCCACAAGGGGCGGATCAATCTCCGCGTTTCCGCTTTGTTGTGTCTTCACATTATCAGGCGTTTCGCACTCCGCCAAATCGGCGGTTTCGCTGAATACCTGAAATCATCCGCGCACAACCCCATTGCGAACACACGGACTATCGCACCATAAACGATGCGAATCAGACCTTGTGTCCGAAAAGGCGTTGAGGTGAGATGCGGCCACGCCCACCAGACGGTGTTCGTTGCGACCGGAAGACCGTCGCCCGAGCGCGCTGAAGATTCAGCACTGTTTCAGGCGGCTCGATCGAGCATAGTCAGGGACTCCCCGAGTGCCAACTCAAGAATGTGTGAACTGGGTCACTTCTGTTCTCCGCGCTGACACGGCGGCTCGGCGGCCCGGGTGGGCGCCGGGTCCCCTCCTCTCCGGCGCCCACCCGATGCGTCAGTGTGCCGCCTGGCTGAGCACCGCGCCGAGGCGGGCCAGGCCCTTCTCGATCTCCTCGGGGGTGTGGGTGGTGAAGGAGAGCCGCAGGGTGGCGGGGTCGGGGTGCTCTGCGTAAAAGGGGGCCCCGGGCACGAAGGCCACGCCGCTGTCCAGGGCGGCGGGCAGGTGGCTCTGGGCGTCGGCGCCGTCGGGCAGGCGCGCCCACACGAACATGCCGCCCTCGGGGCGGGTCCAGGTGCTGCCCTGGGGCAGCGCCGCGGGCAGGCCGGCGAGCATGGCGTCGCGGCGGGGCCGGTAGGCCGCGCACAGCCGGTCGACGTGGGCGGCGAAGTCGGCGGTGGTGAGGTAGGCCGCCGCGGCGGCCTGGTCGACGGTGCTGGTGTGCAGGTCGGCGGCCTGCTTGGCGACGGCGATCGAGGGGCGCAGGCTCTCGGGCGCGCGCACCCAGCCCAGGCGCATGCCGGGGGCCATGACCTTGGACAGGCTGCCGAGCACGACCGTGCGGTCGGCGGCGCCGTCGTAGGCGGCGAGGGAGGGCAGGGGGTCGCCGGCGTAGCGGAGTTCGCTGTAGGGGTCGTCCTCCACGAGCCACAGGCCGTGCTCGGCCGCGACGGCGGCGATCGCGGCGCGGCGCTCGTGCGGGAGGGTGCGGCCGGTGGGGTTCTGGAAGGTGGGGACCAGGTAGAGCAGCTTGGGGCGGTGCCGCCGGACGGCTTCGGCCAGGGCCTCGGGGACGGTGCCGTCGTCGTCGGTGGGGACGGTGGCCACGCGCGCCCCGGCCAGCCGGAAGCACTGGAGGGCGGCGAGGTAGCCGGGCTCCTCGACCAGGACGGTGTCGCCGGGGTCGAGCAGGGCGGCGGCCACGAGCGAGAGCCCCTGCTGGGAGCCGGTGGTCACGATGACCTGGGCGGGGTCGGTGGGCAGGCCGCGGCCGGTGTGGCGGTGGGCGATCCAGTCGCGCAGGCGGGGGTCGCCCTCGGTGGGGGAGTACTGGAGCGCTCGGCGGGGGTCGTCGCGCAGGACGCGGTCGTAGGCGTCGCGCAGGGCGGGGCCGTCGAACAGCTCGGGGGCGGGGAGGCCGCCCGCGAAGGAGACGAGGTCCCGGTGCTTGGCGCTGGAGACCAGCGCCAGCAGGTCGCGCACCGGGGAACTGCCCACTCCGGCGAGGCGGGCGGCGGGCGGCGGAGGGGGAGCGGGCTGGACCATGGGGGCTCCTTGTGCTGCGGACGTCCTGGTGAAGGGACCAGCCTACTCCGGGGTTCCTGAATATGAGATGGGTTTCTCATGATGCGAGACGAGTGATGCGGGTTTCGGGCGGTCGCGCCGGCGAGGTGACGGTGCCCACAATCGTCCTCGGAGGGAGGACGGAATAAATGCGGATGCATTATCTTTCCAGGAAGGTAAATCGCACCCGCATTACCCCAGGGGAGGACCGACCATGAGCGAGCCTGTGAAGCTGAGTGTCATCTACTACTCCGCGACCGGCACCGGCTACCAGATCGCGCGCGAGATCGCGGACACCGCCGAGAAGGAAGGCGCGGAGGTCCGCCTGCTCAAGGTCGCCGAGCTGGCTCCCGAGGCCGCCATCGCCAGCAACCCGGCGTGGGCCGCCAACGCCGAGGCCACCAAGGACATCGCCGAGGCCACCCCCGACGACGTCGTCTGGGCCGACGCCGTGGTGTTCGGGTCGCCGACCCGCTACGGCAACGTCGCCTCGCAGCTCAAGCAGTTCATCGACCAGCTCGGCCCGCAGTGGGGGCAGGGGCTGCTCGCCGACAAGGTCTACAGCGGGTTCACGTCGTCGTCCACGCTGCACGGCGGCCAGGAGTCGACCCTGCTGGCGCTGTCGAACACCTTCTACCACTTCGGCGGGATCATCGTGCCCCCCGGCTACACCGAGGCCAGCAAGTTCGCCGACGGCAACCCCTACGGCACCTCCCACGTGGACGCCCAGGGCGAGAACGCGGTCAACGACGTCACCCGCACGGCCGCCCAGGTGCAGGCCCGCCGGGTCGTGCGGACCGCCGCCGCCCTGAAGGCCGGCCGCGCCCAGATCTGACCGGACTTCCGGTCACCGTGACCGCGCCGGCCCACAAGGCCGGTGCATGGGCGGGCCGACTCAGGCCCGCCCATGCGGCGGCGCACCCCTGATCCCGGTGCGGCCGCCGCTTTTCGCTGTCCGGGGCGCGGCGCCGCCGGCTCAGGTGGCGGGTTCCGCGCCCTCCAGCGGCTCGTCGGCGGACCGCCCCCGACCGCCCGCGAAGGCGTAGGACTCGGCCTGGAGGGTGAAGAGCCGGCGGTAGTGGCCGTCGGGCAGGGCCATCAGCTCGTCGTGGGTGCCGCACTCCACCACCGCCCCCTCGTGCAGCACGTAGATGCGGTCCGCCATCCGCACCGACGCCAGCCGGTGGGTGATCAGCAGGACCGTGCTCCGGGCCGCCGCCGCGTGCAGGGTGTCGAACAGCCGCTTCTCGGCGCGGGCGTCGAGCGCGGCGGTGGGTTCGTCGGCGATGACGAGGTCGGCCGTGCGGTAGAGCCCCCGGGCCGCGGCGATGCGCTGGCGCTGGCCGCCCGAGAGGTCGGCGCCGTCCACGAACCGCTTGTCCAGCAGGGTGTCCAGGCCGTGGGGGAGGTCGGCGACCACCGCGTCGGCGCTGCTCAGCTCCAGCGCGCGCAGCAGCCGGTCCTCGTCGGTGTCGGCGGACATGGTGATGTTGCGCCGCGCGGTGAGCGGCCACTGGGTGTAGTCCTGGCTGATCAGCCCGATGCGTTCGCGCAGCAGGTCGGGTGCCAGCTCGGCGGTGTCGACGCCGCTCCAGCGGATGGTGCCCTCGTGGGGGGTGTACAGCCCCGCGACCAGCCGCGCCAGGGTGCTCTTTCCCGAGCCGTTCTCGCCGACCAGGGCCACGACCTCGCCCCGGCGGACGTCGAGGTCGACACCGCGCAGCGCGGGCCGCTCGCTTCCGGGGTAGCGGAACACCAGGCCGCGCGCGCTGAGCCCGGTGAAGCGGGCCGGGGGTGTGCCCGAGGCCGCGGCGGGCAGCCGTACGCGGGCCTCGGCGCAGAACTCCAGGAAGTCGTTGAAGAAGAGGCCGGACTCATAGGACCTGTTGAGGGCGAACAGGAGCTGGGTCAGCGCGGTCTGGCCCTGGCGGATGGCCAGAACGGCGGTTCCGGCCACCGACAGCGGCATGGCGCCGGCGACCAGCAGCGCACCCAGCGCGGTGTAGGTGGCGGCGGTCGCCGCGCCGCTGACGGTGTCGCCGGCGGCGCGCACCGCCGTCTGGCGGCGGGCGACGGCGACGAGGACGTCGCGCACGTGGTCGGCGATGCGGGTGTACTCGGCCAGCAGGAACGGGCGCATGTTGTAGGCGCGGAGTTCGGCGGCCGAGGCGCGCTCGGCGAGCAGGTCGGCGATGATCCACTGCCGGCGGCGGCTGGTGGTCATCTCGCGCATGTGGGTGTAGCGCATGCGGGCGGCGCGGGCGGCGGCCCAGCCGTCGGGGAGCACGGTCAGCGCCAGCAGCGGCAGCAGGACGGGGTGCAGCACGGCGAGCACGCCGGCCACCGCCGCGATGCCGATGGCGCCGGTGATGACGTCGACGGTGCTGGTGACCATGCGGGAGACCTCGTGGACGCCGCGGTCGCGCGCCCGGTACATGGCGTCGGAGAAGTCGGAGTCGTCGAACGCCTCCAGGCGCACGCGCGAGGTGAGGTCGAACAGCTCCATCTCGGTGAGGCGCTGGACGTAGGGGTCGAGCCGGCCCTGGGCCCAACCCGCGCCCGCCCGCAGGACGCCGCACACCACGGCGGCGCCCCCGGCCAGCAGCAGCGCGGGCAGCGCCGCGCGCACGCGGTCGGGGGTGGGGCCGGCCTCGAACAGGGACTCCAGGACCCCGGCCACGGCGATGAGCCCGAAGGCGGTGAACACCCCGGCGGCGAGGTTGAGGCCGACGGTGGCGGCGGTGTCGGCGGGGCTGGCCCGCCACGACCAGCTCAGCGCCCGCCCGATCATGGCGGGCAGCCGCCAGACCATGGACAAGAACGAGGTGGCGGCGAGGTCGGCCGACCAGGGGTTGTACTTGCTGGCGTGGACCTGGGGCAGGGCGGTCTGCGGTTCGGCGGAGGGTTCGGCGGAGGGTTCGGCGGAGGGCCGGGGGCGGCGGCGCCGGAGTCGCATCGTGCGGGGTCTCCTCTCGGTCGGCGGGCGCGCGGGGTGCGCGTCGTGGCGGACCGGTGCCGGGCGGGCCGGGTGCGAGATCGAGGGCGCGGCGGGGCGGAGCGCGCGGAGGTGGAGCGGCACCACGGCACGGTTACCAGAACACCAGTTCGACAACGATGATGCTCCGCGGCGGCCGCTCGCGACAGGTGTTTTCCACGGGCGGGGGTGTTGGGGTGGGACCGGATCACCGGGCCGGCGCCCCGTTGTGGGTGTGGCCCGGCCTGCCGCGTCGGCGCAGGCCCGCAGGGTCGGCGTGGTCGCGGCGCGGCGGCCGGGCACGCGGACTGGGGCGGGTAACGGTCGGACCGGATTGGGCGGGGCGGCAGAGGGGCGGGTGCGCCGCTCAGCTCTGGGCGGCGGAGTCCGCTTCGGCGTCGCCCTCGGCACCCTCAGCGGCCTTGGTCCCGCCGGATCCTGAGGCGGGAGCCGCTCCCGGGGCGGATCCCGCTTCGCCGGCGCCGACGTCCGGCCCTGGGTCGCGGACGCCGTCGACCAGCCCGCGCACGGCCGGGCGCAGCAGTGCGACGACCTCCTCGGTCGGCGCGTCGGCCAGGCCGTCTAGCCGCAGCAGGCGGCGGCCCACGACCACGCCGAGGATCGCGGCGCCGATGATCCCGGCCCGGACGTCGGCGTCGGCGCCGGGCATGGCGGCGGCCGCCTGGCGCTGCTGGGCGCTGACCGCCGCGCGGACGTCGCTCGCGGCCTCGGGGTGGGTCAGCATGGAGCGCAGCATGGCCAGCGTGGCGGTGGCGTCGGTGTCGAGCTTGTCGGCGAAGGACGCCAGCAGCAGTTCGGCGACCTCCTCGGGGGTGCCGCTGACCGGCGCCTCGGGCGCGGCCTCGGTCGCGCGCGCGAACAGCTCCTCCTTGGCTCCGAAGTAGCGCATGACCAGGCCGGGGTCGGTGTTGGCGGCGGCGGCGACCGCGCGGATGGTGGTGCGGTCGTAGCCGGACTCGGCGAACAGGGCGCGCGCGGCGGCCAGGATGCGCTCCTCGGTGCGCCGCCGCCGATCGGCGCGGGTGCCTGGGCGCGGGGTGCCGGTCGGCTGCGATGGGCTCACGGATCGATTGTAGGCATCGGTCTACAGGCGTTGACCGAACGCGCGCGGCACCCGTAGGCTCCGTTTCAGTCAACGCTTGTTGAATGAAACCACGACCGAGGAGTCGACATGGTGCTGACCGCCGCGCTGGGCCTGCTGGGCGGACTGCTCGTGGGCAACGGGGTCCCCCACTTCGCCGCCGGGGTCACCGGCCGGCCCTACCCGTCCGTCGCCGGCAACGGTCCGGTGGCCAACGCGGTGTCCGGCTGGGGGCTGCTGGTCCTGGGCGCGCTCGTGCTCACCCGCCCGGACTACGCCGGCCACGGCGCCGCCGCCTTCGCCGCGGTCGCCGCCGGAGTGCTGGCGATGGCGGTCTTCCACGCAGCGGGCGGCGCCCGGCGGGTCAACCGCCTGGCCGGGCGGCCCGTTCCCGCCCACCCCGCGGCGCCGGGGGCCTGAGCGCGGCCGGCCGTCGAAGGCGCGGCGCCGCTCCCCCGCCCGCCTCCTCAGGTGTAGCGGCCGGCCAGGTAGCGGTCGCGGCACTCCGCGCGGCGGAGCTTGCCGCTGGAGGTCTTGGGCAGCGCGCCGGGGTCCACCAGGACCAGCGCGTGCAGGGCGACGCCGTGGCGCTCGGCGATGGCCGTGCGCACCCGCGTGGCCAGGCGGCGCCGTGCCAACTCGTCCAGCACCACCCCCTCGGCGCGCTCGGCGACCACCACCAGGCGCTCCCCCTCGCCGTCGTCCACCGACACCGCCGCCGCGTGCCCGCGCCGCAGCGCCTCCGCGGCGCCCGGCGCCGCCGCGACGGTGGCCTCCAGGTCGGCCGGGTGGTGGTTGCGGCCGTCGATGATCACCAGGTCCTTGAGCCGGCCCACGACGAACAGGTGGCCGTCGTCGACGAACCCCAGGTCGCCGGTGCGCAGCCAGTCGGCGGGATCACCGGGCGCGGCGTCGGCCCGCCGGCGCCCGTAGGTCCGGGCCGTGGCCTCGGGGCTGCCGTGGTAGCCGGCGGTCACCGCCGGGCCGCGCACCCAGATCTCCCCGACGTGGCGCGACGGCAGCCCCATCAGCGTCGCGGGGTCGACCACCGCGAACTCCTGCCCCCACGCGGTGCCGCACCCCACCACCTCGCGCGCGGCCTCCCCGCTGCCCTCCTCGGCGCGCACCGCCTGGCCCTTGGCGAGTTCCCGGCGGTCGCAGGGGAAGACGCGCGGCCGGGTGCCGGGCGGGGTGGCCGAGACCAGGATGGTCGCCTCGGCCAGGCCGTAGGCGGGCGCGTGCGCCTCGGGGGCGAAGCCGTGGGGCGCGAACACCCGGGTGAACCGGTTTAGGCTGGCCGGGCGCACCGGCTCGCTGCCGTTGACCAGGGCCCTCACAGACGACAGGTCCAGGCCGGCCGGTTCGCCGGGCGGCGCCGCCTCGGCGGCGTCGCACATCATGCCCAGCGCGAAGTCGGGGCAGGGCGCGAACGTGCCCCCGTAATCGGAGATCAGCCGGGGCCAGCGCAGCGGGCGCAGCACGAACTCCATCGGGTCGAAGAGCACGGCGTGGCAGCCCAGGTGCAGGGGCACGGTGATGGCGGCGGCCAGCCCGAAGTCGTGGAACAGCGGCAGCCACGTCACCGCGACGGAGTCGGCGTCCTGGCGGAACGCGCGGGCGGCCTGCTCGGCGGTGTGGGCGATGTTGGCGCGGGTGACGCGGACGCCGCGCGGCGCGCCGGTGGAGCCCGACGTGTACTGGAGGTAGGCGACGTCGCCGGTGGCGGCCGGGCCGCCCGGCAGAAGGGCGGGCGTAGGTCCGGCGCGGTGGGGCGGGGCGGGCGCGGCGGCGTCCAGCACCGCCGAGGGGTCCAGCCCCGCCTCGCCGGCGAACTCCGCCACGGAGGACGCGTGCTCGGCCGTGGTGAGCAGGCTTCCCGGCGCGGCACCGGCGAGCAGGGCGCGCAGCCGCCCGTTGTGCCGGAAGGGCACCGGCGGGTGCAGCGGGACTGCGCACACGCCCGCGTACAGGCAGCCCAGGAACGCGGCGGCGTAGTCGAGGCCCTGCGGGCACAGGATCGCGGCCGGCCGGTCGGGCGGGTGGTGGGCGCCGAGGAGGGCGGCCACCCGGCGGGCGTGCCGGTCGATGTCGGCGTAGGTCCAGGTGGTGGCGGCCCCCTGGGGGTCGTCCGCGAAGTCCACGAAGGTCAGGGCGGGTGCGCCGGGCCGCTCGGCGGCGTGGCGGCGGATGCGGGCGAGCAGGTCGGGCGGGGCGGTCATGCCGGTCCTTTCGGTGGAGGTGGCGGTGCGGGCGATGGGCCCGGAGAGGCGGCGCCACGCCGGGGCGGCCGGCGGCGGTGCGGCGGGCATCCGGGGCGCGCCGCCCTCGCGCCCACGTCCGCACGGCGCGGCCGACGGCCGTCAGCGCAGGCAGGCCCGCAGGTAGTCGCGGTCGATCACTGGCTCACGGGGGCAGGCGAGGCCGAGTCCGGCCAGGGCGGTGTCGGCGAACGTGCGGGTCATCCGGCCGAACGGCAGGATGGCGGCCATGACGTCCCCGGCGGCGCCCGGCACGCGGACACCGGTGGCGGCCGGGTCCATGGCGCAGGGCACCCCCACGCTCTCGGCCACGGCCGCCACCAGCAGGCGGGCGGGCACGTGGTCGGAGGAGACGACGTTGATGGTGCGCATGGGGGTGCCCACGGCCTTGGCGGCGGCGTCGGCCATGGCGCGGGCGGCGTGCTCCACCGGCAGCACGTTGACCGGGGAGTCGCCGTCGCAGGGCACGGTGATGCCGGCGCGCGCCTCGGGGTGGCGGTCGCGCAGCCAGGCGGCGGTGTCGCGGGCCACCACCAGCGGCTGGGCGGGCGCGCCCGGGTAGGGCGGCAGGTCGCTGGTGAGCAGCGCCAGGCGGAACACCAGCACGTCGTGGTCGGGGTGGGCGGCGGCCCAGCGCCGCACCCGCACCTCGGCGTCGTACTTGGACCGCTCGTACTCCGAGCAGAACCCGTGGGAGTCGTCCAGGTCGTCGTCGCCGATGACGCCGTGCGCCCGCCGGCCGGCCACCGCGAACGTGCTGCTGTGGCGCAGCGCGGTCAGGCCGGGGCACCGGTCGGCCAGCGCGAGGACGTTGCGGGTGCCCACGAGGTTGGTGCGGCGGACCTCGGCCGAGACCGGGCTGAGGCCGGTGTTGGCGGCGTTGTGCCACAGCGCGGTGGTCTCGCGGGTCAGGGTCGCGCGGTCGTCGGGGTCCAGCCCCAGGTCGCGCCGGGTGATGTCGGCGTGCACGACCCGCACGCGCAGGGGGAGCGCGTGCAGGTCGCCGGGCGGGGCGCCGCGTGCCCGCAGGAACGCGGCGACCCGCTCCAGGACCGGGACGGGACCGGGCCGGCTCAGCACGATGACCCGGTCCTCGCGGTCGAGCAGTTCCGCCAGGAGCCGCAGGCCGAGGAAGCCGGTGGCGCCGGTGATGGCGGTGGTCACCGGGCGCCCTCGGGTTCGGCGCCGACGCCCGGACCCGCCGGGGCTGGACGGGGACCGGCCCCGGCGCCGCCGGCGGCCGGCGCGGCGTGCCCGGTCGCCTCCTCCGCCGTCTCCTTCGCGGGCGTACCTGCGACTCCAGTGCTTCCGGCGGTTGCGGCGGCTCCGGCACCCGCCGGGCCGCCGGTGCCGCCCTCGGCCAGGGCGCCCTCCTCGGCCGCGATGGTGTCGGCGATGAACTCCGCCAGGCCGCCCAGCGTGCCGCCGGTCCACAGCAGCTTGGTCGGGATGCGCACCCCGGCGCGCTGCTCGATGCGCGTGCGCAGCTCCAGCGCGCGCAGGGAGTCGATGCCGAGGTCGGTGAGCCGCACGTCGGGGCCCAGCTCCCGCGCCGAGTCGCCGATGATCTCGCCGAGCTGGTCGGACAGGTACTCGGCGATGACGGCCGCGCCCCGGCCCTCGGCGACGGCGGCCAGGACCATGGCGATCAGCGCCGCGTCGCGCCCCTCGCCCTCGGGCACCCGCCGCTGCCGCGCGAGGTCGGCGAAGTACGGCGACTCCATGGCGTGCGGCATCGCCGCGCTCCACAGCTCGATGTCGACGGGCAGGTAGCCGGTGCAGGCGCGGTCGTGGCGCAGCAGCTTGTCCAGCGCGGCGATGCCGTCGTCGGGGTCGATCATGGTCATGCCGTGCTCGGCCAGGTGCGCCCCGGCGCCCTCCTCGCCCCACGCGCCCCAGGCGACGCTGGTGGCCGGCAGCCCCTGGGCGCGCCGCCACACGGTGAAGGCGTCCAGCCAGGCGTTGGCGGAGGCGTAGCCGGCCTGGCCGGGCGAGCCCACCAGCGCGGCGGCCGAGGAGAAGCAGACGAACCAGTCGAGCGCGCGGCCGGCGGTGGCGTCGTGCAGCCGCCGGGCGCCCTGGGTCTTGGCGTGCCAGGTGCGCTCCAGGGTGGCGTCGTCGAGCAGGGCCACGGTGCCGTCGGCGATCACGGCGGCGGCGTGGGCCACGCCGCGCAGCCGGGCGCCGTCCGCCTCGGCCTCGGCCACCAGTTCCTCGGCGACGCCGGGCTCGGCGATGTCGCCGCGCACGACGCGGACGTCGGTGCCGCCGGCGCGCAGCTTGCCGATGACCTCCTCGGCCCGGGGCCCGGGCGCCGAACGCCCGTTGAGGACGACGCGCGCGGCGCCGGAGCGGGCGAGGTGCGCGGCCGTGCGCAGCCCGATGGCGCCCAGGCCGCCGGTGACGACGTAGCCGCCGTCGCCGTGCACCACCGGCACCTGGTCGGGGTCGAGGGAGATCTCGGTCTCGGCGGTGGGCGCGGTCAGCACCAGCTTGCCGGTGTGCTGGGCGGCGGCCATGGTGCGAAACGCCGCCGACGCCTCGGCGTAGGGCCGGGCGGTGACGGGGATGCGCGGCGCGCGGCCGGCCGCGATCTCGGCGGCGACCTCGGCCAGCAGTTCGGCCATGAACGCCGGCCGGCCGGTCGCCAGCGCCTGGAGGTCGACACTGGCGAACGCGATGTTGTTGCGGAACGGCGCGGGGTCGATCCCGTTGCCCGCGTAGATGTCGCGCTTGCCCAGCTCCACGAACCGGCCGCCCACCGCCAGCGCCTCCAGGCCGGCGCGCTGGGCGCGGCCGGTGAGGCAGTTGAGCACCACGTCCACGCCCGCGCCGCCGGTGGCCTCGCGCGCCTGGCGGGCGAAGTCGACGCCGCGGGAGTCCATCACGTGCTCGATGCCGAGGTCGCGCAGCAGGGCGCGCTTGGCCTCGCTGCCGGCGGTGGCCAGCACGCGGGCGCCCATCGCCTGGGCGACGTGCACGGCGCACAGCCCCACCCCGCCGGTGGCGGCGTGGATGAGCACGGTCTCGCCGGGCCGGGGCCGGGCGAGGTGGCGCAGCGCGTACCAGGCGGTGGTGTAGACGCAGGGCAGCGCGGCGGCCTCGGTGAGGTCGACGCCGGCGGGCAGCGGCAGCAGGGCGGCGGCGGGCACCACGGCGTGGCTGCTGATGCCGATGTCGCCGATCATCGCGACGCGGTCGCCGGGGGCCACGCCGGTGACGCCCTCGCCGGTGCGCACGACGGTGCCGGAGCCGTCCATGGCCAGCGGCACCTCGCCGGGGTACAGGCCCATGGCGCCGAGCACGTTGGCGTAGTTGAGGCTGACCGCGTGCACGCGGACCTCGACCTCGCCGGGGCCGGGGGCGCGGCGCCGCGCCGCGACGGCCTCGAAGCCGCCGAGGTCGCCGGGGGTGCGCAGGCGCAGCGTGAAGGCGTCGCGGTCGGGGTCGCGGCGCTCGCGGCGGCGCTCCTCGGGGCGCAGCGGGGCGTTGCGGAACCGCGCGACCAGGCGGGTACCGCCGCGCAGCGCGACGTCGCGCTCGGGGTCGGTCGCGAGCACCTCGGTGAGGATGTCCTCAGGGGTGGTCGCGGCGTCGGCGTCGATGTGGCGGACGTCGAGTTCGGGGTGCTCGTGGCAGGCCGACCGGGTGAGGGCGCGCAGCGGCGCCTGGTCGGCGGCGCGGCCGTCGCCGGGGCGGACCGGCTGGGCGTCGCGGGTGACCACGGCCAGGCGCGGCAGGGGCGTGCGCTCGTCGCGGACGAGCACGCGGACCAGGCGCAGCAGCGCGGCGGCGGACGCGCGGGCGGCGGCGGGGTCGGGGGTGTCGGCGGGCGGCGGGGCGACGAACACCACGCTGTCGGCGGCGGCCAGCGCGGGCGCGAGGCGGTCGTGGGTGTCGGCGTCGTCGCGCGGCGGGTCCACGACGCGGGCGGTGCCGCCCCGGGCCTCGACGCGGGCGGCCAGGGCCGGGCCGTCCTCGGCGCCGGCGGGGGCGACCACCAGCCACGCGCCGAGGGCGGGGGAGGAGGTGTCCGGGGCGGCCGCCGGTTCGGCGGCCCCGGTGGACTCGGCGGTCGCGGTGCCGGACGCGGGTGCGGCCGCACCGGCGGCCGTGGCGGCGCTCGGCCGCTCCTCCCAGGCGACCTGGTACAGGCGGGAGTTGAAGGCGTCGGCTCCGCCGATGAGGGTGATCCGCGCGTCCATGACCTGGGCGGCAGGCTCGCCCTGCGCGGAGTAGAGCACGCTGTCGCCCGAGATGTGGCCCTCGTCCACCTGCCGGCCGCTGATGGCGCAGTAGCCGGCGGTGCCGGGGCTACCGAAGACGCGGATGCGGCCGAAGGAGGTCGGCAGGCCGAACCTGCGGTGCGCGCCGCTGAGGAAGGCCGCGGCGGCGGTCTGGAGGCAGGCGTCCATCAGCAGCGGGTGCAGGTGGAAGGATTCGGCGCCGGCGCGTTCGGTGGGGACGACCGCGACCTCGCCCATGCCGGTCAACTCGTCGGCGCCGGCGGAGGTGCCCAGGCGCCGCAGGCCCTGGAAGGCCGGGCCGAAGCGCAGCGGGGCGTCGCGCAGCCGGTCGTAGAACTCCGCGCCGTCGAACACGTCGGTGTGGGCGCCGATGCGCCCGGCCAGGTCGGCGGGGTCGGCCGGCGCGGGCCGGTCGGGCGTGTCCTCGGCGCGCACCAGCGTGGCCGAGCAGGTGGGGATCCACTCGCCGGCCTCGTTGGTGTAGACCTGGAACGCCGCGGTCTCCCCCGCGAGGTCGAGGTCGGCGCGGACCGCCAGGCGGGTGTCGTCGTCCACGGTCTGGAAGGCGGGCACGGCCAACTGCCGGACCTCCACGTCGCGGGGTTCGGCGCCGAACACCGCGCACGCCGCCGCGAACGCCATCTCGATGTAGGCGGCCGCCGGGAGGAACACCACGCCGTTGAAGCGGTGGTCGGCCAGCCAGGGGTGGCTGCGGGTGCCGATGTCGGCGCTCCACACGTGGCGGCCGTGGTCGTCGGGCAGCCGGACGCCCTCGCCCAGCAGCGGGTGCCCGGAGCGGGCCAGTCCGGCGGCGCTCTCGATGGTGGGCACCAGCAGGACGCGGTGGTCCCACGCGGTCGGCGGCAGTTCCACGGGCGCGCCGGCGGGGTGCTCGCGCGCCCAGTCGATCCGGCCGCCGGCGCAGAAGGCCGCGCCGACGTGGGTGCGCAGGGAGGTGACAGGGTCCTCGCCGCGCCGGATGGAGGGGGTGGCGGTGACGGTGCGGCCGCGGTGCCGGCCGGCGGCGGCGATGGCGTGGGTGAGCAGCGGATGCGGCGAGAGTTCGGCGAAGACGCGGTGGCCGTCCTCCAGCGCCGCCTCCACGGCCGCGGCGAACCGCACGGGCCGGCGCAGGTTGCGCGCCCAGTAGCCGGCGTCGAAGGCGGGGATGGCGCGGGGGTCGTCCTCGACGGTGCCGTAGCAGCGGATCGCGGGGTCGGCGGGCGGTGCGGCGGGCCGCAGGTCGGCGAGTTCGGCGATGATGCCGGGCAGCAGGTGGTCGGTCAGCGGGGAGTGCGGCGCGCCGTCGATGACCACCCGGCGGGCGGGGATGTCAGCGTCCTCCCACTCCTCCACCAGCCGCTCGATCGCGGCCTCGGGACCGGCCACGACCGTGGACTCGGGGGCGTTGAGGACCCCGATCACGACGTCGTCGGCGCCGAAGCGCTCCAGGTCGCGGGCGGTCTGCTCGGCGGACAGCTCCACGGCGGCCATGGCGCCGGCCAGGCCGGTCATCAGGCGGGAGCGGCGGCAGACGATGCGGGCGCCGTCGGCGGGGGAGAGCGCGCCGGCGACGACGGCGGCGGCGATCTCGCCCATGGAGTGGCCGATGACCGCGCCGGGCTCGACACCGTGGGCGCGCCAGGCCGCGGCCAGGCCCAGGTGCATGGCGTAGAGCGCGGGCTGCACCCGGTCGGCCCCGGTGATGGGGTCGGGCGCGGTGATCAGCTCGTGGACGGAGATGCCGGCCTCGGCGCGGATCACCGGCTCCAGCTCCGCCACGGCGGCGGCGAACGCGGGTTCGGCGCGCAGCAGCTCGGCGCCCATGCCCGACCACTGCGAGCCCTGGCCGGAGAACACCCACACGACCTCGCGGGCGGCGCCGGCGGGCGCGGTGCCGGCGGCGGTGCCCACGGCGGCGCCGACACGGCCGTCGGCCGCCGCGCGCAGGCGTTCGGCGAGCTGGGCGTGGTCGGCGGCGGTGACCGCGATGCGGGCGGCGCGGGGCGCCCGGCCGCGCGCCAGGGCGTGGCCGATGTCGGTGAGCGGGGTGTCGGCGCCCTCGGCCTCGACCCAGTCGGCGATACGGCGGGCGGTCTCGGCAGCGGCGGCCGGGGAGCTGGCCGAGACGGGGAAGACCAGGGGGCCGTGCGCGGGAGCGGGAACGGGCGCGGACGCGGGAGCGGAGGGCGGTGCCGGCGTGCGGTCGGTGGCAGCCGTGTCGGCGCCGGAGTCAGCGGAGCTGGCGGCGGTGGGATCGGTGGTGGCGTCGGTGCTGGTGGCGGCGGCGCGGGAGGCGGGGGCGGGCGCGGCCGAAGAGGCGGTGCGGCCGGCCTCGGGCGGGCTCTCCAGGATGACGTGGCCGTTGGTGCCGCTGAACCCGAACGAGGACACCCCGGCCAGGCGGGCGCCGGAGGCGGTCGCCCACGGCTGGGCTTCCTGGGGGATGTAGAGGCCGGTGCCCTCGGCGTCGATCTCGGGGTTCCACGCGCGGAAGTGCGGCGTGGGCGGGACGGTGCCGGTGCGCAGGGCCATCACGGCCTTGAGGATGCCGACGATTCCGGAGGCGCACTCGGTGTGTCCGAGGTTGTTCTTGCTGGATCCGATGGGCAGGCGGCGGCCGCCGCCGGTGCCGTAGACCTCGGCCAGGGCGCGGAACTCGATCGGGTCGCCGAGGGGGGTGCCGGTGCCGTGGGCCTCGATCAGCCCGATGTCGGCGGGTTCGGCCCCGGCGGCGGCGAGGGCGGCGCGCAGGACGGTGGTCTGGGCGGTCTCGGAGGGCGCGACGATCCCGTTGGAGCGGCCGTTGTGGTTGACCGCCGAGCCGCGCAGCACGGCGAGCACGCGGTCGCCGTCGCGCCGGGCGTCGGCGAGGCGCTTGAGGACGAGCACGCCCACGCCCTCGCTGCGCACGTAGCCGTCGGCCTCGGCGTCGAAGGCGCGGCAGCGGCCGGTGGGCGAGAGCATGCCCCACTGGGAGAAGCTGATGCTGGCGCCGGGGCCGAGGATGAGGTTGACGGCGCCGGCGAGCGCGAGGTCGCACTCGCCGCTGTGCAGGCTGTGGGCGGCCAGGTGGACGGCGGCCAGGCCGGAGGAGCATGCGGTGTCGACGGCGAGGGCCGGGCCGTGGGCGCCGAGGAGGTAGGCGATGCGTCCGGCGGCGACGGAGTGGGTGTTGCCGGTGGAGAGGTAGGCCTCCGGCATCCGTTCGCCGCCGGACACGAGCGGTGCGCAGCGCAGCATGTAGTCCACGTGCGCCAGGCCGGCGAAGACGCCGGTGGCGGTGGCCTCCAGGGAGGCGGCGGGGATCTGGGCGTGCTCCAGGGCCTCCCAGGCGACCTCCAGGAGGACGCGCTGCTGGGGGTCCATGGCCAGGGCCTCGGTGTCGGAGATGCCGAAGAACCCGGAGTCGAAGCCGCCGACGTCGTCGATGTAGCCGCCCCACCGGCCCACGGTGCGGCCGCGCACGCCGGGTTCGGGGTCGTAGAGGCGCGCGGCGTCCCAGCGGTCGGCGGGGACCTCGCCGATGGCGTCGCGGCCGTCGGCGAGGAGGCGCCACAGGGAGCGGGGCGAGTTCGCGCCGCCGGGCAGGCGGCAGCCCATGCCCACGACGGCCAGCGGCGGGTAGGCGCCGGACCCGGCGGACGGCACCCGGGGTGCCGGGGCGGGCGCCGGGTCGCTGGAGGGGGAGGGCGCCGAGGCGGGGCGTGCGGTCATGGGGCTCCGTTTCGGGGCGGTGTGTTGGCCGGCGTTTCGGTGGGCGTGTGGTGCTCGACGGGAGTGCCGGAGGGGGCGGAGGGGGTGGGATCGGAGGAGTCGCCGAGGTGGGCGGCCAGGGAGTCGATGGTGGGGTAGCGCCACGGCAGCAGCGCCGGCACCGGGCGGCCCAGGCGGGACTCCAGTTCGCCGCACAGGGAGACGGCGTCGCGGGAGGAGAGGCCGAGAGAAAGGAACGGCACGCGGGGGTCGACCTCGGCGGGGTCGGCTCCCGTGCGCCGCGCGACGGAGTCGATCATCAGTGCCCGAACGTCGGCGGTGCCGCCGGTCGACCCGGTCATGGGAATTCCCCGATTTCCTCGCTGCGAATGAAGGGCGAGCGCGCGCTCACTCCGACAGGAAATTGATTATCCCCGCAGCGAGATTGCGCCGCAACACCCTTCCAGGGAATCACAAAAGTGGCAATTCGCATTTCTCGGATAAGTTCCCGGAAACGGATGCAGACAATGCGGGAACCCGCCCATCGGACGAAGGCGGGCACCTCAACGCGGCCGGAAGGGCGAGCCCGGGAGGCGGTGGACGGCGACCATCGGGCGCTGGCGGGGCGGGCGATGCCGGTCCGAGGGGCGGCCGCCGAGCCGGTGGGCGGGAGGGCGCGCCATCACCCGGGCGCGGCGCTCAGGGGAATTCGGAACGACAGCAAAGACAGCGAACGTCGGACCGGTATTTCGCGGAATCGAAGCGGCCCGCACGTGAGATCCATCGCCGTGTTCTTGCAGCGATTTCCGGCCTTGCGGGCGGAACGAAAAATGCCGGAAAGGTGTTTTTGCCCGCTGTCCGCATGAACCGTCCGGCGCGTGCTCCAGGCCGGGCGGGCATCGACACGAGCGGCGAAGGTGTCAACGGATCGACGGACCGACGGGCGACCGGGTCGGCATGGCGGTGTAGCGACACAGCCGTACAGCCGTACAGCCGCATATCGGCAGGTCCGCATGTCGGCATCCGGCCATGCCGGCACGCGGCCCAGTCGGCGGATCCCCGCGGCGGCTCAGCCGAGCCAGGTGCCCTCGCGCATGAGGTCCCGGTCGGGAAGCTCGTTGACCTCGCGCCACGCCTGGACGCGGAGCGGGCGCACGCGGAAGTAGCGGTAGGAGGCGAGCGCGCGCGGGTCGAAGCCGGTCTTCTCGGCGAAGGCGTCGAGGGTCGCGTCGGGCAGTTCCGCGGCCGTGTGCACCTCCACGGTCCCCTCGACCATGACGACGTCGCGGGTGGGGCCGAGGCCGAGCCGGACCCGCCCGCCCTCCGCGAGGCCGCGGCCGGTCGGGCTGGTGATGGGCGTGGCCAGCAGCAGCGTCTCACCGTCCCAGAGGAAGGACAGCGGCACCAGGTAGGGCTGGCCGTCCTGCGCGGTGGCCACCCACAGGTCGACGTCGGCGGCGAGCCGGTCGAGGGTGTCCTGCTTGCGCTGCGGGAGCGGGCGGGGCGGCTGTACTGCGGTCACGGTCGTCCTCCTCCGGTGTGGGCGCCCAGCCTGCCACGGCGCCGACGGCCGCGCACGCCCGGGGTCCGGTGGAGGCCCGGGGAGGCCCGAGGAGATCGGTGGAGCCCGGCAAAGCGGGTGGCAAGCGGGTGGCCCGGCGGGCCGCCGCGCGTCGTTCCGGGAGCGCTCCCAGAACGCGCGGACGTGTCCGCCGGGCCGGTGCCGCCCTGGGGAGGGCGGTGTGCGGTCAGCCGCGCGGGGTGCAGGTGGGCACCGGCGCGGCGTTGGTGCCGCTGTGGGTGCCGGTGAACCCGAAGGACGCGCTCTGGCCCGCGGAGAGGTCGCCGTTGTAGCTCTTGTTCACCGCGGTGACGGTGGCGCCGCTGGAGGTGACGTCGGCGTTCCACGCCTGGCTGACGCGCTGGCCGTTGGCGAAGGTCCAGGTGACCTGCCAGCCGTCGATGTCCTCGGCCGCCGTGACCTCGACCTCGCCCTGGAAGCCGCCGCCCCACTGGTTGACGACCTCGTAGGCGGCGGTGCAGCCGCCCTCCGGGTCAGGCGAGGGGCTGGGGTCCGGTGAGGGGCTGGGGTCGGGCGAGGGCGAGGGGTCGGGGTCCGAGCCGTAGACGCTGGCGGTCTCGGCGGTCTCCACGATCCCGTTGGGGCCGTTGAACAGCCGCTCGCCCCAGGAGGTCAGGCTGTCGGGATTGAAGTCGTCGACCAGGTCGAGGTACTCCACCCCGCCGCCGTTGCCGCTGTAGGACCAGCCCAGGTAGCCGATCCCCAGGTCCTCGGCGGTGGCGAGGATGGCGTCCTCGTCGGGGTTGCCGTCGCTGTGGTTGTGGCCGAACTCGCCGACCATGATCGGCAGGCCGGCGTTGACGTAGGAGTTCAGGTAGCTCTGGATCTCGGCGGCGGTGTCGTAGACGCCGTACATGTGCACGTCGAAGATGAGGTTGGCCGCCGGGTCGCTCTGGAAGATCTGCTGGGCGTTGTCGCGCATGGTGAACGACCAGTCCTGGCCCCAGTTGGGCGCGTCGACCACGATGGTGTGGTCGAACCCGGCGTCGCGCAGGCGGTCGATCGCCTGGGTGGTGGCGCCGGTCCACTGCTGGTAGTCGGTGTTGCCCCACGGCTCGTTGCCGATGTTGATCAGCACGTAGGGCTCCTGGCCGGCCAGGACGTCCTGCATGTCGATCCAGTAGTCCACCGCCTGGTCGAGGCTGGCCGCGGCGCCTTCCTCGCCGTAGCCGGTGGTGTCGTGGACCTCCAGCACGCAGATCAGCTTGTTGGCCTTGCACTCGGAGATGACGTTGGCGAGGTCGGCGGCCTCGGTGCGGGTCCAGCGGTGGCCGCTGCTCAGGACCACCCGCACGGAGTTGGCCCCGAGGTCGGCGATCTCGGCGAAGGACTCGGTCTCGCCGGTGTACCAGGCGTGGGGGTGGTTGACCCCGCGGAAGACGAAGTCGTTGCCGTTGGCGTCGACGAGGCGGCCGTCGCGGATCTCGAACCCGGTCTCGGCGTGGGCCGGCTGGACGACGAGGAGCAAGGAGAGTAAGAGGGTGGCCACCGCCGACGCGGTGATGGCGAGGCGTGTACGCATGGGTCGTTTCCTCAAGGTGGATGTCGTCACGGGTCGTGGACCCGGAACGTGAACGGACGTACCGGCCGGCCGGACGGCTTCCCCCTGGAGCGCCATCGCAACTATAAGCGACGTGACTTTGTTCACTCAACTGCTGAAGTTAGAAACACCGGGCGCTCCCGCGCCGCCGTGGGACGGCGCGGGAGCGCGCGGGCTCAGCCCTGGAGGGGCTCGGTGTCGAACGGTGCCCGGCCGCGTTCGACCCGCCACCAGCGCGTGACGCCGATGTCGGCGAGGAACGCGGTGTCGTGCCCGGCCACCAGCAGCGCGCCCCGGTAGGCGGCCAGCGCGTCGGTGAGCTGGCGCACGCTGTCGAGGTCGAGGTTGTTGGTGGGTTCGTCCAGGACCAGCAGGTGGGGCGGCGGGTCGGCCAGCAGCAGGCACGCCAGGGAGACGCGGAAGCGCTCGCCGCCCGACAGCTCCCCGGCGGCCTGGCCCACGCGGTCGCCCCGGATGAGGAAGCGGGCGAGGTTGGCGCGGACCTCGTGGGGGGTGGCCGAGGGCGCGGCGGCGCGGACGTTGTCCATGACGCTGAGCCGGTCGTCGAGGATGTCCAGGCGCTGGGGCAGGTAGCCGATGCGGTCGGTGGAGCGGACGACCCGCACGACCGGGTGGTCGGCGCCGCCGGTGATCGCCCGCAGCAGGGTGGTCTTGCCGCTGCCGTTGTCGCCGACGAGGGCGATGCGCTCGGGTCCGCGCACGTAGAGGGTGCCCTCGGGGGTGGCGAGCTGGAGCACGTCGCGCCCGGCGGGGACGTCGGTGTCGGGCAGCGAGATCCGGATGCGGTCGTCGTCGCGGACGGCGGCCTCGGACTCCGCCAGCGCCTGTTCGGCCTCCTCGACCTTCTCGGTCTGCATGATGCGGTGCTTGCCCGCCGAGACCTGGGCCTCGCGCTTGCGGGCGTTCATGACGATCTTGGGCTCGCGCTTGGACTCATACATCTTGTTGCCGTAGCGGAGCCGGCGGTCGAGCTTGGTGCGGGCCTCGACGAGCTGGCGCTTCTCGCGGCGGACCTCGGCCTCGGCGGCGCGGACCATGCGCTGGGCGGCCTCCTGCTCGGCGGCGAGCTGCTCGGTGTAGGCGGTGTAGTTGCCGCCCCACGTGCGCAGCCGGCCGTCGCGGAGTTCGGCGATCTGGTCGACGCGTTCGAGGAGTTCGCGGTCGTGGCTGACGACCACGAGCACCCCGCGCCAGGAGTCGACGGCCTCGTAGAGCAGGCCGCGCGCGCGGCGGTCGAGGTTGTTGGTGGGTTCGTCCAGCAGGGTGATGGCGGGCCGGCGCAGCAGCAGGCCGGCCAGCCCGGTGAGCACCGCCTCGCCTCCCGAGAGGGTGCCGACGGTGCGGTCGAGCGGGTCGCCCGACGCGGAGGGGTCGAGGGCGATGCCGAACCGCGCGAGTTCGGCGACGGCGCGCTCCTCGATGTCCCAGTCGTCGCCGACGGCGGTGAAGTTGGCCTCGGAGGCGTCGCCGGCCTCGATGGCGCGCAGGGCCGCGCGGGTCTCGGCGATGCCGAGGAGTTCGGCGACGGTCTGGCCGGTGTCGAGAGTGAGCCGCTGGTCGAGGTAGCCGACGTCGCCGGCGGTGGTGATGGTGCCGGAGTCGGGGGTGAGCTGCCCGGTGACGAGCTTGAGCAGCGTGGACTTACCGGACCCGTTGCGGCCGATCAGGCCGGTGCGGCCGCGGTCGAAGGCGGCGTTGAGGCCGCTGAAGACGGCGGTGCCGTCAGCCCAGTCGAAGGAGAGGTCGGTGCAGACGATGGAGTGTGACAAGTGGGTCCCCAGGAGTGTTGTGCCCGATGAACGAACGGGTGTCGACCAGCGCGGTCCCGTTGAACAGGCGCAACGTGGGGTCCTCCTTGTCGGTTGACGGCGGTTGCCAGTCGCCGGCGGCGCGGTGCCGCACGCTCAGTGTGCCACACGCTCCCCCATTAACGCAACACCTATCGCGTTATGCGACCGGAGCGCGGGCCGCACCGGTGCTCGGCGCGGCCCGCGCGGGGACTACCCGGTAAGGCCGTGGCCCACCGGGAACAGCGGCTTCTGGCCGTCGCCCTTGTTGATCGGCTCCTGGTCGACCGAGGCCGGCCAGGTGACGGGCAGCTTCCCGCTGAACGGCCGGCGGCCGAAGAGGACGTCGGTCATGCCGGCGCCCTCGGTGCCCGGCAGCCACGAGGCGACGAACGCGTCGGCGGTGCGCAGTTCGTCGTTGATGACGAGCGGGCGCCCCGATACCAGCAGCGCCACGCAGACCTCGGTGCGGTCGCAGATCTCGCGCAGGTTGCGCTTGTCGAGGTCGCTGAGGGCCAGGGTGGCGCTGTCGCCGCGGCCCTCGGCGTAGGGGGTCTCGCCGCCCACCCAGATGCCGATGTCGCCGGAGTAGTCGCCGCCGGTGTCGGTGCCGACGTACTCCAGGTCGGTGGCGGTGCCGGCGGTCTCGGCCTGGACGGCCTCCCAGAAGGTGGTGCCTTCGGTGATGTCGCCGCTCTGGCCCTGCCAGGAGATGGACCAGCCGCCGAGCTGGTTGCCGAGGTCGTCGGCGGTGCGGCCGCCCACCACGATGTCGGCGCCGTCGCGGGCCGACAGCGGCAGCACGCCGTCGTCCTTCAGCAGCACCTGCGACCGGCCGACCGCGTCGCGCGCCACGGCGCGGTGCCGGGCGGAGCCGACGTCGTCGGTGTGGGAGCGGTCGGTGAAGGGCCGCGCGAACAGGTCCTGCTGGAACTTCAGGTCGAGGATGCGGCGGACGGCGTCGTCGACGCGGGCCTCGCTGATGCGCCCGGCCTCGACCTCGCTGACGATGGTCTCGATGTTGAGCCGGTAGTCGTCGGGCACCATGATCATGTCGACGCCGGCGTTGATGGACTTGCGCAACTGCTCGGCGTAGGAGTCGCCCTCGACCTGGCGGACGCCGGCGTAGTCGGAGATCACCACGCCCTTGAACCCGAGTTCGCCCTTGAGCACGTCGTTGAGCAGGTAGTCGTGCTCGTGCATCTTCAGGCCGTTCCAACTGCTGTAGGACACCATGACCGAGGCGACGCCGGCCTTGACGGCGCTGCGGTAGGGCGGCAGGTGGATCTCGCGGAGTTCGGACTCGGTCAGCCGGGCGTCGCCCTGGTCGATCTGGTAGTTGTTGTCGCCGGTGCCCCAGGTGGTGCCGCCGTCGGCGACGTAGTGCTTGGCGGTGGCGGCGACGCCGTCGGGGCCGAGCCGGTCGCCCTGGAGGCCGCGAACCGAGGCCGCGGCCAGCGGTTTGACGATCGAGGGGACCTCGCCGAAGCCCTCGTAGGTGCGGCCCCAGCGGTCGTCGCGCGGCACGCTGACGGCCGGGGCGAACGTCCAGTCGATGCCGGTGCCCAGGACCTCGCGGCGGGTGATGTCCTGCACCCGCTCGACCAGGCGGGCGTCGCGGGTGGCGCCCAGGCCGATGTTGTGCGGGAAGACCGTGGCGCCCTCGACGCTGTTGTGGCCGTGGACGGCGTCGATGCCGTAGATCAGCGGGATGCCCAGCCGGCTTTGCATGGCGTGCCGCTGGTAGTCGTCGTACATGTCGGCCCAGTCCTGGGCGGTGCCGCCGGGCTGCCCGCCGGGGCCGCTGCCGCCGCCCGAGAGGAGGGAGCCGATGCCGTACTCGGCGAGGTCGTCCTTGTCGTCCATGACGTGGACGTGGTCGACCTGGGTCATCTGGCCGGCCTTCTCGGCGAGGGTCATGCGCGCCAGGCAGTCCTCGGTGGAGGTGCAGCGCGGCGCGGCCGCGGCCGTGGGCGCCGCCGCCGTGATGAGGGGCAGCGCGAGCGCGGCCGCGGCGAGCGTGCACGCCGCGGCGAGCGGCCCCGACCTGCGGGGTCTCGCGGATCGGGTATGGGGACCTGCCATCGTCAACCTCCTTGTGATGCGCCTGCTGCGGCGCTGCGAAAGCCCGGCGGCCCCACCCCCGGCGCGATTGCCCCGACGGGCGATCACCTCTCTCTCCGTGATCACTCAAATCCATGAAGTGACTTAACGGTAAATAGGTGTTCACGGAAGCGTCAAGAAGTCCACAGCCCTGTGGATGACGCGCGAGCGGTACCCCTCGCCGACCGGCGGTCCTCGGGACGCGGACCCGCAACGAGAGGTACTGGGAACGCTCCCCGAGAGCAAGCAACGCGCCGAACCGCAGGTCAACCGGGTTTCGGCGGGCAACCGAGAACCGGCCGGATCCGGCTCCCCCAACGGCCCGACCGGAATCGACATGTCGGCATGGCGGCACGCCGCCATGCCGGTTCCTCGACACGCAACCGCTCCACGAGCCCCATCACGATCACGCGCGGGTTCAGGCCCCGCCGACGCGGATCCGCCTCAGCGCGCGGCGTCCACGCGGGCGTCGACCCACGCGCACAGGTCCCGCAGCGCCGCCTCGGCCCGCTCGCGGTCGCCGGTGCTCAGGTAGTCGGTCTCCAGCCCGGCGTAGGCCGCGTTGAGCAGGGTGGCCGTGGTGCGCGCCTCGTCCTCGGGCATGCCGCGCCGCACCAGGCAAGTGCCGACGAACTCGGCGCGCCCGCGCACGAAGCCGGGCACGGGCACGGGGAGGCGCCCGGCGGCGGCCAGCCCCTCGATCTCGCGGATGAGGCGGGTCATGGCCAGTTCGCCGGGGCCGAGGTTGCGATGCCAGGCGTCCTCGACGATCGAGCCGACGCCCACCGCCGGGTCGTCCCATCCGGGAGTGGCGCGCAGGGCCGTGTGCTGGCGCTCGTCCAGCCGCTCCAGAACGGCGACGAGCAGCGCGTTCTTGTCGGCGAAGTGGTGGGTGAGCACCCGAGTGCTCTGCCCCAGGCCCTCGGCGAGCCCGCGCAGGGTGAAGTCGGCGACGCCGGTGCGCGCGAGCTGCTCGATCACGGCGTCGACCACCGCGCGGCGCCGCTGAGGGTCGGCGGTCCTGGCCACGTGCGGCACCTCCCCGTCTCCTGCCGAGGACACTTTGGCACACCTATTAGGGAAACACTTGTTACCCTAATCGCATGTCGACTTCTTCCTCCTCCCGCCCGCCTCTGTGGCTGGGCGCGCTCGCGCTCGCCGCCTTCGCGGTGCAGACCGACGACTTCGTGATCATCGGAGTGCTCGCGGCGATAGCGTCGGACACGCACGTCTCCGAGGCCGCCGCCGGGCAACTGGTCACGGCGTACTCGCTGATCTACGCCCTCATGGCACCGGTGTGGGCGGTCGCGCTGGCGCGGGTGCCCCGCGGCGCGCTGCTGATGTGGGCGCTGGCCGTCTTCACGGCGGCCAACTTCGCCGTGCTCGCCGTGGACGGCTACTGGCCGCTGATGGCACTGCGGGTGGTGGCCGCGCTGGCGGCGGCCGTCGTCCTGCCGACGGCCCTGGCGGTGGCGGGCCGCGCGGCGCCGGCCGACCGCAAGGGGCGCTACCTGGCGACGGTGATGACCGGGCTCACCGGCGCGATCCTCATCGGCGTACCGGCGGGCACCTGGATCGGCGCGGCCTTCGGGTGGCGCGCGACGTTCGTGTTCGGCGGCCTGCTCGGCGCGGCGGCCCTGCTCCTGGCGGCGCGGTTCCTGCCCCGGGAGAGCCGGGAGCGCGCGGCGGGCGAGGCGGCGCCGACGCCGGCGGAACTGGTCCGGCCGATGCTGAACACGGCCGTGGCGGGGGTGCTGGCGGTGACCGTGCTAGCGGTGGCGGGCAACCTGGCGTTCCAGACCTACATCTCGGTGCTGCTGAGCGGGATCGCCGACGTGGGGCCGAGGCTGCTGGCCTTCCTGCTGGTGTGCGCGGGGCTCGGCGGGCTGGCGGGCACGCAGGCGGCCGGCCGCCTGGTCGACCGCTTCGGCGCGCTTCCGACCTTCTTCGCGACGGGCGCCCTGTTCTGCGCCGCGATGGCGGCGCTCGCCGGGCTGTGGCTCGTGCGCCCGGTCCCGGTGGCGCTCGCGGCGGCGCTCCTGGTCGCCTGGTCGGCCGCCGCGTGGGCCATCCCGCCGACCCTCCAGGCGCTGATGCTGTCCCGGACCGGCACCGAGGCGGCGACGCAGGCGATGGCGGTGCACAGCGCGTCGGTCTACGTCGGCGCGGCGGCGGGCGGCGCGGCCGGCGGAGCCGCCCTGTCAGCGGGCGCGGGCGTTCTCCCGGTGGCGGCGGCTCTTTCGATGGGGCTGGCCCTGGCAGTCGGAGCCCTGACGTCGAGGGGTGCGGTAGCCCGGACGGAGAGCCGGTGAGACCAATCCCCGCGCGTGCGGGGAGCACCTTAATGACCTGCGGGTCTTGGCTACCGTGGCCCTGGTTTTCCCGTCTTCGCCGACATCTCATCAAGTCTGCTTCCTTGTCGGCCTGTCCGCACGTCTTCTTGTCGATTTGGGGATGTGCGGACAGGCCGCCCCAACCGTCCCTTCTCCGCCCCGCTGTGAGGTTAGGAACGTGTTGGGCCGCTTCCGGGTCGGGTAGGTGGTGGCCGACAGGGGTTCCACGTATCACCGCAGTTCTAGGAGGCATGCCATGGCGGGGGAGAGCACGGGGCGCGAGGTCCGGTTGGCTTCGCGGCCGAAGGGGGAGCCGACGCTCGCCGACTTCGAGATCGCCGAGGTTCCGGTTCCCGAGCCCGGTGAGGGGCAGGTCCTCGTCCGCAACACGTGGATGTCGGTCGACCCCTACATGCGCGGCCGGATGGACGACGTCGAGTCCTACATCCCGCCGTTCAAGCTCGGCGAGGCCATGACCGGCGGCGCCGTCGGCGAGGTCGTCGCCTCCCGGGCGGACTCCGTGCCGGTCGGGGCGACCGTCTCCCACTTCCTCGGCTGGCGGGAGTACGCCGTGCTCGACGCCGCCTCCGCGACCGTCGTGGACGCCGACACCGCGCCCGCGCGGGCCTACCTGGGCCCGCTCGGCTCCACCGGCCTCACCGCCTACGCCTCCCTGGTCGAGGTCGCGCCGGTGCGCGAGGGCGACGTCGTGTTCGTGTCGGCCGCCGCCGGCGCGGTCGGCAGCGTCGCCGGGCAGATCGCGCGCAAGCTCGGCGCCTCGCGGGTCATCGGGTCGGCCGGGGGCCCGCGCAAGACCGCGATGCTGCTGGAGGACTTCGGCTTCGACGCCGCCATCGACTACAAGGCGGGTCCCGTCGCCGACCAGCTCGCCAAGGCCGCGCCCGACGGCATCGACGTCTACCTCGACAACGTGGGCGGCGACCACCTGGAGGCGGCCCTCGGCGCCGCCCGCACCGGCGGGCGGTTCGCCCTGGTCGGCGCCATCAGCGTCTACAACGCCACCGAACCCGTCCCCGGGCCGAGCAACCTGTTCCTGGCGGTCAAGCGGGAGCTGTCGCTGCGCGGGATGCTCGTGGGGTCCTACACCCACCTCGTCCCCGAGTACACGCGGCGGGCGAGCGCGTGGCTGGCCGACGGGAGCCTGCGCACCGAGGAGACCGTGCGCGAGGGGATCGACGCCGCCCCCGAGGCGTTTCTGGGCATGCTGCGCGGCGAGAACATCGGCAAGATGCTGGTCCACCTCGCCGACTGACCCCGGGGGCGGCGCGCTCCCGGCACCGGCGCGGGGGCGGACCGCCCGGTGCGGTGCGAGGAGGGACGCGGATGGCGGTGCCGCGCGACGACATGGGGTACCCCGTCGACGTCCCCGGGCCCGTGGCGCGCGTGGTGTCGCTGGTGCCGTCCCTGACCGAGGCGATCGCGTGCACCCGGCCCGAGGTGCTGGTGGGCGCCACCGACTGGTGCTCGCACCCGCCCGGCCTGGCCGTCGCCCGGGTGCGCGGGACGAAGAACCCCGACCGCGCCGCCGTCGCCGCGCTGCGCCCCGACCTCGTGGTCGCCAATAAGGAGGAGAACCGCGCCCTCGACGTCCGGCGGCTGCGCGAGGCGGGGATCCCGGTGTGGGTGACCGTGACCGAGTCCGTGCCCCAGGCGCTGGCCTCGCTGGAGCGGCTTGTCACCACCGCCCTGGACCGGCCGGTGCCCGGCTGGCTGGCGGCGGCCGCGCGGCTGTGGGCGGGGCCGCCGCCGGCGGCGCGGGCGCGGGTGGCGGTGCCGGTGTGGCGCGACCCGTGGATGGTGGTGGGCGCCCGAACCTTCACCGGCGACCTGGTGGGCCGGCTCGGCCTGGCCAACGCGTTCGCCGACGGACCCGGCCGCTATCCCCGCGTGGCCCTCGCCGACATCGAGCGCGCCGGGGTCGACCTCGTCCTGCTGCCGGACGAGCCCTACCCGTTCTCCGGCGACGACGGGCCGGAGGCGTTCGGCCGGGTGCCGACCGCGCTGGTCAGCGGGCGGCTGCTGACCTGGTACGGGCCCTCCCTCATCGAGGCGCACGCGCGCCTGCGCGGCCTGCCCGGCGCGGCCGCCGGCCCCCGGCCGCCGCGCTGATCCGCGCGGGGGAAAACCGCTTCCCGCCGCGCGGGCCCGCGTGGAAGCCTGGCGCGCATGCCGACAACACGACGCGAACTGCTGCGCTGGCAGTTCGACATGACCTGGTCCCTGTTCGAGTACCACCTGGAGCGGCTCGGGCCGGACGACTTCCTGTGGGAGCCGGCCGACATCTGCTGGACGATGCGCCAGGACGCCACCGGCACCTGGCGCCCCGACTGGTCCGACACCGAGCCCGATCCCGTCCCCGTGCCCACCGTCGCGTGGGTGACCTGGCACATCGGCTGGTGGTGGAGCGTGGCGCTGGACCACGCGCAGGGCCGCCCGCCCCGGGAGCGCGACGACGTCGTGTGGCCGGGGCCGGGCGAGGCGAGCGTGGCGTGGCTGCGCGGGCTGCGGGCGGAGTGGGCGTCGGTGCTGGAGGATCTGGCGGACGCCGACCTGGACGCCCCCGCGCGCTTCCCCTGGCAGGAAGACCCGGACATGACCGTGGGGCACACGCTGGCGTGGCTCAACGCCGAGCTGATGAAGAACGTCGCCGAGATCGGTCAGTTGCGGATGGTACGCGCGGCGTCGAAGCAGCCGTCCTGAACCCCGTCCCGGCGCGCGGCGGAGCGCCGGGCCGCTCCGCCGCCGGCCTTGCCTTGACGTTGACGTCAAGGTCTACCGTCGTAGGCATGCGCATCGGTGAACTCGCCAGACGCGCCGGGACCACCACCCGAGCGCTGCGGTTCTACGAGTCCCAGGGCCTGCTGAGCGCGCGGCGCGCGGCCAACGGCTACCGGGACTACGACGAGGAGGACTACCGCCTGGTCAGTGAGATCCTGACCCTCCAGGCGGTGGGGTTCAGCCTCGACGACACCCGGCCGTTCGTGGAGTGCCTGCGCTCGGGGCACGAGACCGGCGACTCCTGCCCCGACTCGATCGAGGTGTACCGCCGCAAGCTGGCCGACGTGGACGCCTTCATCGACCGGCTGAAGGCGGTGCGGGCGGACCTGGTCGTCAAGCTCACCGACGCGCTGGAGCGGCAGCCGGCCGTGTGCAACATGACCGGGCCGCTCCCCGGCGATACCCCAGGCGACGAGGAGCCGTAATGCCACAGACGGATGTGTCCGGCCGGATCACCGCGGTCACCGACGCGGACTTCGAGGAGCGCGTCCTCAACGCCGATGGGCCGGTGCTGGTGGATTTCTGGGCGGAGTGGTGCCCGCCGTGCCACATGATCGCGCCCGTGCTGGAGGAGATCGCCGCCGAGCGCGCCGACTCCCTGACCGTCGTGAAGATGAACAGCGACGAGAACCCGCTCACCCCGCGCGAGTACCAGGTGATGTCGCTGCCGACGCTGATGCTGTTCCGCGGCGGCCGCCCGGTGCGGGTGGTCGTGGGCGCCCGCCCGAAGTCCCGCCTCCTGGCCGACCTGGTCGACGCGCCGGACCAGTGACCCCCGCAGGGGCGCCGCGCCCGGCCCACCGGCCGCGCCCGGCGCCCCCGCCCGCAGCCTCCACGGCCTCCACAGCCTGTGGACAACCAACGCGGCCCCGCCCGGTCCGGCCGCACACTGGGGCGTGCACCACTCCCGCCGCCCCAGGAGGCCCTGGTGACAAACCGACCCGCCGACATACCGACATGTCCCCCCGCCCCGGGGGCCGCGCTAGCCCCGGACCAGGGCCCGCAGCTCGGCCACGGTGATCCACGGCTGCTTGGCGTGGATCATGCGGTGGCAGTTGGCGCACAGCATCGCGAGGTCGTCCAGCGTGTTCTCGCCGGCGCCGGCGTGGTGCAGCGGGACCACGTGGTGGATCTCGATGTACCCCTCGCCGCGCGGCCCGTACCTGCGCCCGAAGTCGAACCCGCACACCTCGCAGGCGATGGGCAGGCCGTGGCGGCGGGCCCACTCCACCTTGGCGTTGCGCAGCGGCCGGCTCCGCTCCCGGGAGTACTGGAGCCGCAGCCGGAGGTGGCCCTCGACCGCACTGGGCCACTCCACCCACGAGTCGTCCTCGTCCACCGGCGCCAGGCCCGCCACCTCGTCGTCCCCGGCCCACTCCCGGATCTCGCGCACGGCGCCGCGCGTCGCCTCGGGGTCGTCCACGAAGCGGCGCACGACCTCGCGCAGCATCCGGGCGCCGCCGCTCCGCCCGGCCTCCATCGCGGTGCGCACGCGCACGGCGTCGGCGCAGACGCGCGCGACCTCCGCCGCGCCGCGGAACCCGGACCCGCGCGTGCCCGGCGGGTACATCCGCAGCCGCCGCAGGAGGTCGGACAGCGCGCGCACCCCGGGGTCGTCCGCCGGAGGGCCCGTCCAGCCGCGGTCGTCCACCAGCCCGCACGCCAGCAGCAGTTCGTCCCACACCCAGGCGGGTTCGCGCTCCGTGCGGACGTCGAAGCCCAGTTCGCGCAGCCGCCGCCCCACGGTCTGCTCTCCGCCGGAGAACTCCGCGGGCCGCAGGGCCCTGCCGCCGGCATACCGGTGCGCCACGCCGACGATCGCCTTGGAGTCGTACTCCCGGCCCAGGTGGACCACCACGTAGGCGCGTGCGGGCTTGTACCCGTAGTGGTTGAGGAAGGTGTCGCGCCCCAGGCGGTCGCATTCGGCCATGGCCTGGAGAACGGATTCCGCAGTGATGTCCGCCCACCCCATCCGGTCAGCGTAGTGTCACCGCCCCGCACCGGTGGAAGGGGCGGGTGTGGCCGGATCGGGCCGGGCGGGGCGCCGGCCCGGAGGGGGCGCACCGCGTGCCGGGGGCGTGGGATGGTGTTTCGGACGCTCGGAACCGGTATGGCGACCTGTCCGCATGTCGACATGGCGACTTCCCAGGGGCGCGGGGGAGCGCGGGGTCCGCTGCTGTGCGCGGGGCGGCGGGGCCGCCGACCGGAGGGTTCCGGAGGGCGGCCCCGCCGGGGTGGGCGGGTCGGCGGCTCAGCCGCAGGCGTACAACTGGAGGCCGCTGTCGTCGGATCCGCCCCAGGCCGACGGGTCGACCAGGGTGCAGTTCTCCTGGACCCACTCCTGGCGCTGGCTGCCGCCGGCCATCGGGCCCGCGGCGGGCTGGGATCCGTCCGCGCCGCCCGACGCGGCCGCGTCGCCGGTGTCACCGGTGGCCGCGCTGCCGGATTCGTCGGCATCGGCGGTCGCACCGCCCGGCGCGCCGCCGCCCGCTCCCATGCCGCCGCCGAGCAGGACGAACCCGATGTCGCCCGACTCCTTCCACTGGGCGAGCTGCTCGACCGAGGGCGCGTCGTCGGAGCCGGTGAACCCGCCCATACCGACCACCGCGAGGTCGGAGTTGATGATGTAGGACGTCGCGCTCATGGCGCCGCCCTCCACCGCGAGCGGGACCGCGGCCTCGCCCGCGTTCTCCGCGACGTAGGCCAGCATCCGGCTCTGCTCGTCGGTCAGCGACGCCCCGCCGCCGCCCGGACCGCCGGGCGCGCCCGTCCCGCCGGAGGAGGCGTCCTGGCCGGCCGCGCCCTCGGCCTGGTCCGCGCCCTGGGGGGCCTGCCCCTGCGGGAAAGCGCCCTGCGACCCCCCGGACGGCGGGCCGCCCTGGGCACCGCCCGGGGGCGTCCCCGCGGCGCCGCCCTGGGAGTTGCCGCCCTGGGCGTCCTCATCCTGGTCGTCCTGGCCGCCGCCCATGCCGCCCATGCCGCCGGGGCCGCCGCCCATGCTGTCGGCGGGGCCGGCCATGGGGTTGGAGCCGTTCATCGCCCCCGAGGCGGCCGTCGCCGCCAGCCCCGACCACGCGGCCGGGACCGCCAGCACGGCCGCCAGGCCGAGCGCGAGCGCGGCCCGCGCCAGCCCGCGTCGGCCGCCCAGCCGCTGCACCACCAGCAGGACCACCGCCACCGCGGCGAGCCCGATCACCAGGTACCCGGCCCAGACGTGCCACTCCGGTGTACGCCAGACGACCGCCGACGACCAGGCGGCGGTGGTCAGGACCGCCAGCGGCAGCAGCAGCCACGCGCGGCCCGCCGGGCGCCGGTACCACGCCCAGAACCGCACCAGCCCGGCGCCGGCCACGGCGGCGATCGCGGGGGCGAGCATGGTGGTGTAGTAGGGGTGCATGGTGCCCTGCGCGAAGCTGAGCACCAGGCCGACCACGACCAGCCAGCCGCCCCACAGCACCCAGCCCGCCGCGCCGCGCCGGTCGAGCGGGCGGCCCGCGCGGCGCCGCAGCACCGCCGACACCGCCACCGCCGCCAGCACCAGGCCGCACAGCGGCAGCAGCCAGCTAATCTGGCCGGCGAGCTGGTCGTTGAACATTCGCAGGATCCCGGCCTGGCCGGAAAACCCGCCGCCCGGACCGCCGCCCCCGCCGGGCATGCCTTGGGCGGCGTCGCTCGCGGTGCCGGCGGCCGCCTCCGCCGCGCCCGAGGGCGCGCCGCCGCCCGGCCCGCCCGCGCCGCCGCCGAAGATCCGGCCGAAGCCGTTGTAGCCGAACACCAGGTCCCAGGCCGAGCCGTCGGTGCTGCCGCCGATGTAGGGCTTGGGCGCGGGCCACAGCGCGGTCAGCGCCACCCACCAGAACGAACTCGCCACCAGGACCACCCCGGCCACGCCGAGGTCCAGCGCCCTGCGCGGCCACGGCGCCCGGCTCGCGATCAGGTAGGCCGGCACGAACGCGGGCAGCACCATCCACGCCTGGAGCATCTTGGTGAGGAACCCGCAGCCCACCAGGAAGGCCGCCAGGGCCGTCCAGGCGGTGGCGCGCGGCCCCTCGGCCGCCCGCGTCATGGCGTAGGCCGCGCCGACGACCAGCAGCACCAGCAGCGTGTCGGGGTTGTTGATGCGGTTGATGGCCACGGTGATCGGGGTCAGCGCCAGGATCAGCGCCGCCAGCAGGGCGGCGTTCTCGCCCGCCCAGCGCCGCACCGTGCGGTGCAGCAGGAACACGGCGGCGACCCCGGCGATGGCCTGGGGGAGCTGCACGGCGACCTTGGAGAACCCCAGCAGCTTCACCGAGGCGACCTGCACCCACAGCGCCATCGGCGGCTTGTCGACCGTCACCACTCCGGCGGCGTCGAGGCTGCCGAAGAAGAAGTTCTCCCAACTGGTCGACATCGACTTCACGGCGGCGGTGTAGTAGGTGTTGCCCCACGACCCGCCGATCCCCCACAGGTACAGCGCCGCGGCCAGGCCGCAGACCGCCGCCAGCGCCCAGGGCCGCCAGCGGCGCCAGGGCGGGCGGGCCGCCGGCGCGGGCGGTGCGGTCGCGCGCGGAGCGGGCGCGGTCGCGGTGCGGTGGGTCATCGGTTCTCCTCCTTGGGGGACGCGGCGCGGGTGCGAAACACCCACGACCGCAGCAGCACGAAGCGCAGCGCCGTTCCGGCGACGGACGACACCACGAGGACGGCGACCTCCAGCCATCGGGCGGGATCGGGGGTGAGCGCGTGCAGCGCCAGCAGCGCGCCCGAGGTGAGCGCGTAGTACAGGCCGAACACGACCAGCCCCTGGACGTGGGCGCGCCCGCGCGCGCCCGCCGGGCGGGTGAACGTGTAGCGCCGGTTGGCCTCGGTGTTCCACAGGGTCGTGGCGACCAGGGCGGCGAGGTTGGCCGCCAGCGGCGGCAGCCAGGCGCGCAGCAGGGCGTAGAGGAGCGCGGTGGCCACGGTCGACACCGCGCCGATCAGCCCGAACGACACCAACTGCCAGGTCAGCCCGCCGCGCGGCGGGGCGAGCACGGCCTGCGGATGCGCCGGCCGGGGCGCGGGGCGGCGCGGCAGCCCGGGTACCCGAGCGGCGCCGGTGGCCTTGGCGCGGGCCACCCGCACCAGCCCGGCGAGGTCGTCGAGCGCGGTGCGCACGACGTCGACCCGGGTGTCGACGTCCTCGATCCAGTCGACGGGGACCTCGTGCACCCGCAGCCCGTTGTGCTCGGCCAGCAGCAGCAGTTCGGTGTCGAAGAACCACGCGTCGTCGCGCACGTGCCCAAGCAGCGGGCGGATGACGTCGGTGCGCGCGGCCTTGAACCCGCACTGGGCGTCGGAGAACCGGGCGCCGTGGGTGCAGCGGATCACCGCGTTGTAGGCCCGCGAGATCAGCTCGCGCCGGCCGCCGCGCACGGTCCGCGCGCCCGGCGCCAGGCGGCTGCCGATGGCGATGTCAGAGTGCCCGTTGACCAGCGGCGCGATCAGCGGGAGTAGCGCGTCCAGGCCGGTCGAGAGGTCCACGTCCATGTAGACCACCACGTCGGCGTCGCTGTAGCCCCACGCGGTGCGCAGCGCCAGCCCGCGCCCCTTGCGGTCCAGGTGCAGCACCCGCACCTTGTCCATCGCCGCGGCCAGTTCGTTGGCCACGGCCAGGGTGCGGTCGGTGCTGGCGTTGTCGACAACGGTGACGCACCACTGGAACGGCATCCGCTCGGCCAGGTGCGCGCACAGCACCTCCAGGCACCCGGGCAGCGACCGCTCCTCGTTGTAGACCGGGATCACGATGTCGACCCACACGGTCCGGCGCCGCTCCCCGGCCTCCTGCCGGACGGCCGCCTCTGCCACCCCCGTCATCTCCCTCACCTCTCTTCACTCGGTTCACCCCATGAAGCCGAAGAGAGGTGGGGCGTCTGCGGGAGAAACCTGGCAGAACCCTGGGAACCGGGCCGCCCACACGGCCGGGCGGCGCCGCCGGGGGCCGGTGCGCCGCCGCCTCGGGGACGCCGGACCGCCCGCGCCACCGGGGCCGGCGGGCCGCGCGCCCGATGGCGGGCGGCGCCGCGCCCATGTCCGCGCCGGGCGCGGCCGGCCGCGCCCGGCGCCCGGAAAGTGTGGTCGAGCCCACGGCGTCGCACCCCCGCACCCGGATAGCGGTAGGAGCGGATGCGCGCCCCGGGCACGCCGTCCGTCCCCGGGTTCCGCGCCGCCGCGGCGGGCGGGGCCATCCCGCGCGCGGCACATGGGAGGATTCGGCGCATGGACGTCCTCAGCCGCAACAACGTCGCCGTGACCGGCCGAAACGACGGGCCGACCGTGGTCCTGGCGCACGGCTTCGGCTGCGACCAGAACCTGTGGCGCCTGGTGCTGCCCCGGCTGGAACGGGACTTCCGCGTCGTCCGGTTCGACTACGTCGGCTCGGGGAGATCGGACCTGTCGGCGTGGAGCGCCGATCGCTACAGCGCGCTCGACGGCTACGCCCGCGACGCGGTCGAGGTGTGCGCGGCGCTCGACCTCACCGGCGCGGTGTTCGTCGGCCACTCGGTGAGCGCGATGGTGGGCGTCCTCGCGGCGGCCGCCGCCCCGGAGCGCATCGGTGCGCTGGCGATGGTCACCCCCTCGCCCTGCTACATCGACGACGAGGGCTACCGGGGCGGGTTCAGCGCCGCCGACATCGACGAACTGCTGGACTCCCTGGACTCCAACTACCTGGGCTGGTCCGCCGCCATGGCGCCGGTCATCATGGGCAACCCGGACCGGCCGGAACTGGGCGCGGAGCTGGAGCGCTCCTTCTGCGCGACCGATCCCGACATCGCCGCCGTGTTCGCCCGCACCACGTTCCTGTCCGACAGCCGCGGGGACCTCCAGACGGTGTCCGTGCCGACGCTGATCCTGGAGTGCGCCGAGGACGTGATCGCGCCGCGCGAGGTGGGCGCCTACGTGCACGCCGCCATCCCCGGCAGCCGGCTGGTCACCCTGGACGCCACCGGCCACTGCCCCCAGCTCAGCGCGCCGGAGGCCACGGCCGAGGCGATCGCCGCCTTCGCCCGCGGCCTGGCGTGATGGCGCGCGTGAGCCGCGGGCCCGAGCCCGCCGACACCGGGGGCGGCGACGGCGGGGCCGACGACGCGGCGTTCACGTCGCTGCTGGAGGACAGCGCCGAGGAACTCTACGAGAGCGCGCCCTGCGGCTACCTGTCCACGCTCATGGACGGCACGATCGCCAAGGTCAACGCCACGCTGCTGGCGTGGCTGGGCCGTGACCGCGACGACGTGGTCGGCCGGCTGCGGTTCAGCGACCTGCTGACGGTCGGCGGCCGCCTCTACCACGAGACCCACTTCGCGCCGCTGCTGCGCATGCGCGGCGAGGTCAACGGGATCGCGCTGGAGATCCGCGCCGCCGACGGCTCCCGGCGGCCGGTCCTGGTCACCTCGACCGTCAAGACCGCCGAGGACGGCGAGCCGCTGCTGATCCGCACCACGCTCACCGACGCCCGCGACCGGCGCGCCTACGAGACCGAACTGCTGCGCGCCCGCAAGGCCGCCGAGGAGGCGCGGCGCCAGGCCGAGGCCGACCGGGCGCGGTTGCAGGAGGCGATGGCCGTCCTCCAGCAGAGCCTGCTACCGGACACGCTGCCCGAGATCCCGGGTCTGGAGACGGCCGCCCACTACCACACGGCCTCGCCCGACCAGGTGGGCGGCGACTTCTACGACCTGTTCCCCCTCGGCGCCGACCGGTGGGGGTTCTTCCTCGGCGACGTGGTCGGCAAGGGTCCCGAAGCGGCCTCGCTGACCTCTCTGGCCCGCTACACGCTGCGCACGGCCGCCCTCTACGAGACCGAGCCGGCCGCGGCGCTGACCGTGCTCAACGCCGCCCTCACCGAGCGCGGCACCGACGGGGACCCGCGCTACTGCACCGCCGTGGTCGGTGTGCTCGACCGCGACGGCGACGGCTTCGAGGTGCGCCTGGCCAGCGGCGGCCACCCGCCGGCCGTCGTCGCGCGGGCGCAGGGCGGCGCGCGGCCGCTGGAGACCCCGGGCGGGCTGATCGTCGGCATCCTGTCCGACGCCCCGTTCGCCACCGCCCGCACCCGGCTGGCGCCCGGCGACAGCCTGCTCCTCTACACCGACGGCCTCACCGAGGCGCGCGTCGGCGGCAACCGCGACCTGTTCGGCGAGGACGCCCTGCGCGCGTTCACCGCCGACCACGGCCGTTCCGGCCCCCAGGAGCTGGTGCGCGCCCTGGTCCGCCTCCTGGAGGAGTTCGGCGAGGGCCTGAGCGACGACACCGCCCTGCTGTGCCTGGGGGTGCCGGCCGCCCCACGCGGGGCCGGGGAGGCCGCCCAGGCGTAGCGGCCACGTGCGGCGGCGGCCGCCACCCGCCGGGACCTTTCCGGTCCGCCGCGGCGGTGGGCGGCCGCCGGTACGCCCTGCCCCGCGCCGGGAGGTGCCGGGCGGCCCCGCTCGGCCACCCGGCACGGGGCGCAGGTCAGCCGGTGTAGTTGGGATCGGCGACCAGCGGGTTGGTCACGCCCGCCTCCTCCAACAGCTCCTGGTGGCGAGCCAGGTCCTGGTCGATCAGCCCTTGCTCAGTGGCGGACGCCTCAGCGTCGGACGACTCGGCCGGGGCGGGCTCCTCGGCCACCGGGGGCGCCGGGACGTCGCTGGCGTAGGCGGGGACCGCGCCGAACAGCGCGGAGGCACTGAGGCCGGCCACGAGCAGCAGCTTCTTGAGGTTCATGGTGGTTCCTTCGATGGTTGTTTCCGGGAGTACGCCCCAACGGCGTGCTCAGGACGGCGGATGCCGCGCCCGGGTTGCGGCGCGGATCGGCCGGTGTGGTGTGCAGCGGCCCGGTCGGTTCCGCCGGTCCGGACGGGAGGTCCGCGGATTCGGGGCGAGGGCGAGGCGGCGGGGATCGCGGCGGGTGAGGATCGGGAAGCGGGATGGACGGCGGCCCGCGGGGTGCCCGCTCCGGGGAGGGTGGGGCGGGCGCCGTGTCAGCCGAGGATCTCGACCGGCGTGCCGATCGGGAGGTTCTCGGCCATCCAGGTGATGTCGTCGTTGGAGACCCTGATGCAGCCGTGGCTGATCCGCTGCCCCAGCGCATCGGGGTCGTTGGTGCCGTGCACGGCGAGCTGGCCGGGGCCGCCGGCGAACGTCTCCAGCGTCTCGGAGTGCCCGCTGAGGCCGAACGCGTAGGCCCCGTAGTCGCCGTCGGGGTCGGAGGGCTGGAGCAGTTCGGTGAAGTAGTACCGGCCGGGCGGGGTGGGCGTCTCGCTCTCCCCGGTGCCGATCGGCCCCGAGCGGACCTCTTCACCGCCGTCGAAGACGGTGAACGTGAACGCCTCGGGGTCGACTTCCAGCCGGAAGTCGGTGCCCGTCAACTCGACGTCCGCACTGCGCACCCAGCCCGTGCTCCCGTTCGGCCGCACGGGCAGCAGCACCTCCAGCCACTCGCCCCTGTTCTGCTCCACCAGGAACGCGCGGTCGGCACCGAAGTCGTTGGGGCTGGCCAGCGTCTCTGCGACCTCCTCCCCGCCCTCCTCGGCGAAGATCTCGATCTCGTCCCCGACCACGGTGGCGATCTCGGCGGTGGCGGCCCCCTCGGCCGGGGCCTCGGCCGCCGACTCCTCGTTCGCGCCGCCGCCCTCGTCCGGCGCGTCGGCCGGGGCGGACTGGCAGGCGGTGAGGGCGGTCAGGACGGCCGCCGCGGCGAGCGGCGCCAGGAGCCGGCGGGCGCCCGTTCGGGCGTCGGAGCCGGCGAAGGCAAGTCGGTACATGAGGGGAGTCCATCCGGCATCGGTTCCGCGGCGGCCGGGGCCGTCCGCGTCTGCGGGAAGAGGCGCCCGGCGGTGATCCGCCGGACGACACGAAGACTGTCCGAGGATTGTGAAGGTCCCGTGTGGCCGTCGTGTGAGTCCGGTGTCCGCGCCGTCCGGGCGCGTACGATCAGTCCGCCCCCGGTCCCGGCCCCTCCCCCGGCCTCCCGGACCACCGCTGACCGACGGAGGGACCCCCGCGTGTGCGCGCACGTGCTTGTCGCCGAGGACGACGTGAACCAGGCCGAACTCATCCGGCGCTGCCTGGAGCGCGAGGGGCACGTCGTGTCCGTCGTCCACGACGGGCGGGCCGCCGTCGAGGCGCACCGGCGCAGCGGCCCCGACCTGGTCGTGCTGGACGTGATGATGCCGGTGATGACCGGGCTGGAGGCGTGCCGCGTGCTGCACGCGGAGTCCGACGTCGCCCTGCTCATGCTCACGGCGCGCTCCACCGAGGACGACCTGCTGACGGGCCTGGACCTGGGCGCCGACGACTACATGACCAAGCCGTTCAGCCCCCGCGAGCTGATGGCGCGCGTCCGCACCCTGCTGCGGCGGTCCCGCCGCGCCGCCGCCCCGGAGCCCGAGGACCGGACACTGCGCGCCGGCCCCCTGGCCGTCGACCCGGACCGGCACACCGTGCACCTGCGCGGGATGCCCGTGGCCTGCACGCCCGTCGAGTTCCAACTGCTGGAGGTGCTCGCCGAACGACCCGGCCGCGTGTTCACCCGGGCGCAACTGCTGGAGCGCATCCACGGCATCGACCGGTTCATCACCGAGCGCACCATCGACGTGCATGTGAAGAACCTGCGCAAGAAGCTGGAGGCGCAGCCGCGCCGCCCGACCCTGCTGCACACGGTCTACGGGGTCGGCTACAAGATCGACGGGTCCGCCGATGGCGCGCGCCCGGCGTAGCGTCGGGCACCGCGGGGTCGCGCGCCCCCCGCTTCGGGGCGCCCTGCGGCACAGCCTGCTCGCCCGCGTGCTGGCCAACTCCGTCCTGGTCGCGGTCTGCTCGGTCCTCGCCACGGCGTGGCTGGCGGTGCAGGGCACGTCCGAGTCGATCAGCTCCCAGCAGGGCGAGACCCTGGCCGTCGACACACGCATCCACAACACCCTGGTCGGCTACGCGGCCGCCCACCCCGAGTGGGACGGCGTGCAGGACGCGGTCGAGGACCTGGCCGACGAGACCGGGCGCCGTATCGCGCTGACCACGGAGAACCGGCAGCTCCTCGCCGACTCCGCCGAGCCCGGGACCCCGCTGCCCGCGCACACCGCCTCGGTGGTCGACCCGCTGGCCGTGGACGTCACCTTCGCCCCCGACGACACCGACCGCATCGACGCCCGCGCGGTCGGCCCGTTCGCCCTCGGCACCGAGGACGGCGAGCGGCTGGTCATGTTCGCCAAGGAGATCGCCGCCTGCCTCACGGCCACGCACGGCGGCGAGGTAGCGGTGGTCGACACCCCCAGCGGCCGCCCGGCCTTCGAGTGGGACGGCACCGAACCCGACGAGTACGCCTTCGCGGACTGCAACGGCGACCTGCTGGCCCCCACCGCGAGCGAGCAGGAGGCGCTGGACGACCTCAACGGGCGCATAGGCCACTGCCTGGAGCCGTACGGCCTCCAGGCCGAGTACACCATCGACGGCCTCACGGGAACGGGCACCGTCGCAACCGGCCCGCCCGCCGAACCGCCGGGGGCGCAGCCGTCGGACGAACCGGGGGCCGAGGTCGCGGCGGGCCTGCCCGAAGCGACGCCCCTCCGCCCGTCCGACGGCGGGTCGGCATCAGGCGTGGTGGACGAGGACCCGGCCGATTCGCCGCTGACCGCCTCCCTCGACGCCCGGACGGCGGCCTGCGTCGACACCGCCCGCCGCGACCAGCTCGACCCCTACGTCGCCCCGGCGGCCCTGCTGTTCATCGACGACCCCGCCGCCAGCCCCGCCCAGGACATGGCGCTGTCCCGCGAGGGCCTGCTGCGGGTGTCGGGGGTGGTGCTGCTGGTCCTGGTGCTGACCGTGGTGGTGAGCGTGGCGGTGTCGATGCGGCTCATCCGGCCCGTGCACGCCCTCACCGACGCGGTGCAGCGGATGCGCGTCGGGGACGCGTCGGCGCGGGTCGCGGTGCGCGACGCGGGCGAGATCGGGCGGCTCGGCGCCGCGTTCAACGAGATGTCGGAGCACCTACAGCGGCTGGAGGAGCAGCGCAAGGCCATGGTCAGCGACGTGTCGCACGAACTGCGCTCTCCGCTGAGCAACCTGCGCGGGTGGCTGGAGGCGGCGCAGGACGGGTTGACCGAACTCGACCCGCAGCTCATGGCGATGCTGGTCGAGGAGACGCGGTTGCTCCAGCGCATCATCGACGACCTGCGGGACCTGGCGCTGGCCGACGCGGGCAAGCTGCGGCTGTCGCCGGAGCGGGTCGAGGCGGCCGACCTGGTGGCGCAGGCGGCGGCCAGCCACCGGCTGGCGGCCGAATCAGCGGGGCTGCGCCTCACCATCGACGCCGAGGAGGGGGTCGTGCTCTACGCCGACCGCACCCGCGTGCTCCAGGCGGTGGGGAACCTGCTCGGCAACGCGCTGCGGCACACCCCGGCGCCGGGGGAGATCACCGTGCGGGCGCGGGGCGAGGGCGACGAGGCGGTCATCGAGGTGGCGGACACCGGGGTGGGCATCGCGGCGGACGACCTGCCGCACGTGTTCAGCCGGTTCTGGCGGGCGGAGAAGTCCCGCAACCGCAAGACGGGCGGCAGCGGCCTGGGGCTCGCCATCGTCCGCAACCTCACCGAACTGCACGGCGGCCGCGCCACGGTCACCAGCACCCCCGGGAAGGGCTCGACCTTCACCCTCCGCCTCCCCCTCACCGGCCCCCGTCGCGGCGACCTCCTAGACCGAGACCGTTGATGGGAGATATGGAGAAGGTCCCCGCCGGGTTCGGCGGGGACCTTCTTACCCGCGCTTTTCAGTGTGGGTGTTTTGTCAGTTCGGTCAGGGGTGACGTCGGATGCCGCTGACCTGGGATCGGCGTCCGCTGGGGTCCGCCACGACCGGGCGGCGGCTGCCCGAGTTGCTGTCACCACTGCTGCGAAAAGGCCCCTAGCAGATCCCGCTAGGGGCCTTTTCGCAGCTTGTTCGGGTGGGCGTACCAGGACTTGAACCTGGGGCCTCATCCTTATCAGGGATGCGCTCTAACCGACTGAGCTATACGCCCGTGTTCCGGCTGGAACTCTACCGCAAGTGGGGGACCGGGGCGAACCGGTTACCTGCGGGAAGGGGGCTGGCGCGGGGGTTCCGCGCCGGGCCTGTGCCTTGAGTCTAGCCGAGGACGGGGGCTGCTCGGGACGGTGGTTACTCGGTCTCGGACAGGGTGACGTCGATGCCGCCCACCAGGTCGGCCGCGAGGTTGTAGAGCATCGCGCCGATCGTGGACAGGGACGTGATCAGGATGATGTTCAGCGCGCCCAGGAGGCCGGTGTAGCCCAGTACGCGGGCGGGCGAGAACCACTGGTCGGGGTTGAGGTTCAACTCGTCGCCCTCGCCGCCGTCGGTCAGGGACGAGATGAGGTCGGTGACCGCGTCGAAGACCCCCAGGCCCGACAGGATCACGTAGAGGACGGTGACCGCGACGAAGAGGATGATGAAGCACACCAGCGAGATGACGAAGCTGAAGCGCATCACCGACCACGGCTCCACCCGGCTCACCGTGAGGTGGGCCTTGCGGCTGGACTTGGTGGCCTTCACCGAGGGCTCGGGCGTGCTCGGCGCCATCATGGACACTCCCCTTTGCTCGGCCTTCGCCATCGCGGGGGCCTCCTTCGCCGATCGGGAACCGGAAGACTCGCTGGAGGCCGTGCCCGAGGCGGTGCCCGCGGTACTGCCCGCTGTGCTGCCCGCGGAGGTGTCCCCGGTCCCGGACGCGGCCGACGTGCCGCCGGAGGCGCCCGCCTTGGCGCCGGCCGCGGCGGTGTCGCCGGTCTGGCCGGACGTCGTAGTGGTTGTTCCACCCGAGGCGGCCTTCGACACACCCGATGAGGGAGCGGTGGATGAGGAGGACGACGGCGAAGAGGTCGACGAGGACGCGGCTGCGGATGCCTTTCCGGATGCCTTTCCGGACGTCTTCGCGCTGCCCTTGCCCGCTGCCTTGCCCGAGGCCGTGCCCTCCGGCTTCTTCACGGGCGAATCCGGCGTCTCGGACCCGGCCGAAACCGGGGTGTCGGCCTGTTCCGCTTCTTCCGTGCTCACGGTGCCTTCCGCCTCGGTCTCCTCGGGAGCGGCGGCGGAATTGCGTTGCGTGTTCTCAGACTTAGCCACGTTACCGCTGGACTTTCCATGTGACGGGTGGAACCGGATCAGGGGGGATGGCTGCGCGGGGGCGCTCCGCGATCGCGGGCGTCGTGCCACGGGAGCACACTCTAGTGCCCATGTCGGGGATCGTCCGAAACAGCACGCTGAGGGCGTCCGATTCGACCGGTTCGGCTGCGGGCCGGCCCCCGCCCGCCCCTACCCGCCACCGCCCCGCACCCGAAGCCCGGGGCCGCACGCCCGGCGGCGGTCCGCACGGCCCTCGGGCGCGCCCTCACGCGCCCGCTGCCGCCCGCCCGCCGCCCCCGCCCGGCCCCGGGCGGGAAACGGGCGGCGGCCGCCCCACAGGCCCGCTGAGCCCCGGGACGGCCGCCGCTTCGCCGTGTCGCGCGCGGTGCGCTACTCCTCGGTCGACGTCTCCTCGCCCGGCTCCTCGCCCGGCTCTGCGACGCCGGCCGTGGCCGACTGCTCCTGGAGGCCCGGAGTGCCCTCGGTCATCTCCTCCTCGTCCTCGGCCTCGGCGTTGCGCGCGATGGCGACGACGTGGGTGCCCTTGGCCAGGTTCATCAGCCGCACGCCCATGGTCGCCCGCCCCGACTGCTTGATCTCGGCGCAGCGGGTCCGGATGACCCCGCCCGAGGAGGTGATCGCGAAGACCTCGTCCTCCTCCGGCGACACCATCAGCGCGCCCACGAGCTTGCCGCGCGCCTCGACCACCTTGGCGGTCAGCACGCCCTTGCCGCCCCGGTTCTGCACCGGGTACTGGTCGGCCGGGGTGCGCTTGGCGTAGCCGCCCTCGGTGGCGACCAGGACGTCGGCGGCGCCGTCGGAGTCCCGGATGACGTCCATGCTCAGCAGGTAGTCGCCCTCAAGGAACCGCATGCCGATGACGCCGCTGGTGGCGCGGCCCATCGGCCGCAGCGACTCGTCGGACGCCGGGAACCGGATCGCCTGGGCGTCGCTGCTGATCAGCAGCAGGTCGTCGGTGGGGAACACCAGCCGCGCCGCGATCAGCTCGTCGTCGTCGCGCAGGTTGATGGCGATGATCCCGGCCGACCGCGCGGAGTCGAAGTCCTCCAGCCGCGACTTCTTCACCAGCCCCTGCCGGGTGGCCAGCACCAGGTACGGCGCGTCGTCGTACCCGCGCAGCGCCATGACCTGCGCGATCTCCTCGTCGGGCTGGAACTCCAGCAGGTTGGCCACGTGCTGGCCGCGCGCGTCGCGCGCCGCCTCGGGCAGGTCGTAAGCCTTGGTGCGGTAAACCCGGCCCTTGTTGGTGAAGAACAGGATCCAGTTGTGCGTGGTGGTGACGAAGAAGTGCTGGATGATGTCGTCCTGCTTGAGGTGCGCGCCCCGCACCCCCTTGCCGCCGCGCTTCTGCGCCCGGTAGCCGTCCAGCCGCGTGCGCTTGGCGTAGCCGCCGCGGCTGATGGTGACGACCACGTCCTCCTCGGCGATGAAGTCCTCCATACGCATGTCACCCTCGAACGGGATGATGTGCGTGCGGCGGTCGTCGCCGTACTTCTCGACGATCTCGGTCAGCTCGTCGCGGACGATCGACCGCTGGCGCTCGGGCGAGGCCAGGATGTCGTTGTAGTCGGCGATCTGCTCCATCAGCTCGTCGTACTCGGCGGTGAGCTGCTGGCGCTCCAGCGCCGCGAGCTTGCGCAACTGCATGTCCAGGATCGCCCGCGCCTGGATGTCGTCGATCTCCAGCAGCTCCATCAGGCCGGACTTGGCCTCGTCGGCCGACGCGCTGCCGCGGATGAGCGCGATCACCTCGTCGATCCGGTCGATGGCGCGCAGCAGCGCCCGCAGGATGTGCGCCCGCTCCTCGGCCTTGCGCAGCAGGTAGCGGGTGCGCCGGACGATGACCTCGATCTGGTGGGCCACCCAGTGCCGGATGAGCTGGTCCAGCCGCAGCGTGCGCGGCACGCCGTCGACCAGGGCCAGCATGTTCGCGCCGAAGGTCTCCTGGAGCTGGGTGTGCTTGTAGAGGTTGTTCAGCACGACCTTGGCGACCGCGTCGCGCTTGAGCACGATGACCAGGCGCCGGCCGGTGCGGCCGCTGCTCTCGTCCCGGACGTCGGCGATCCCGGAGATCTTGCCGTCCTTGACCAGGTCGGCGATCTTCAGCGCGAGGTTGTCGGGGTTGACCTGGTAGGGCAGCTCGCTGACGACCAGGGCCTGGCGGCCGCGGGCGTCCTCCTCGACCTCCACCACCGCGCGCATGGTGATCGAGCCGCGCCCGGTGCGGTAGGCGTCCTCGATCCCGCGGCGGCCCACGATCAGGCCGTTGGTGGGGAAGTCGGGGCCCTTGATCCGCGCGATCAGCTCGTCCAGCAGGACGTCGTCGGTGGCGTCGGGGTGGGTGAGGTACCAGTTGACGCCGTCGGCGACCTCGCGCAGGTTGTGCGGCGGGATGTTGGTGGCCATGCCCACCGCGATGCCCGAGGAGCCGTTGACCAGGAGGTTGGGGAACCGCGCCGGCAGCACGACGGGCTCCTGGGAGCGGCCGTCGTAGTTGGGCCGGAAGTCGACGGTCTCCTTGTCGATGTCCCGCAGCATCTCCATGGCCAGCGGCGCGAGTTTGCACTCGGTGTAGCGCATGGCCGCGGCGGGGTCGTTGCCGGGGGAGCCGAAGTTGCCGTTGCCGTCGACCAGCGGCATCCGCATCGACCAGGTCTGCGCCAGCCGCACCAGGGTGTCGTAGATGGGGCTGTCGCCGTGCGGGTGGTAGTTGCCCATGACGTCGCCGACGACGCGGGCGCACTTGAAGTAGCCGCGGTCGGGGCGGTACCCGCCGTCGTACATGGCGTAGAGCACCCGCTGGTGCACCGGCTTGAGGCCGTCGCGCACGTCGGGCAGGGCGCGGCCGACGATGACCGACATCGCGTAGTCGAGGTAGCTGCGCTGCATCTCGACCTGGATGTCGACGGGTTCGACCCGCTGGCCGCCGCCCGCTTCGTCGTCAGGGGCTTGCGGTGTGTTCGCATCCGTCACGGGATGAGAGATCCTTTTCTGCTAGTTCGCTGCCGCGGGATGTCGGGGCGTCAGATGTCGAGGAAGCGGACGTCCCTGGCGTTGCGCTGGATGAAGGAGCGCCGGGACTCGACGTCCTCACCCATGAGCACGCTGAACATCTCGTCGGCCTGGGCGGCGTCGTCGAGGTTCACCTGGAGCAGCACGCGGTTGTCGGGGTCCATGGTGGTGTCCCACAGCTCGGCCGCGTTCATCTCGCCCAGGCCCTTGAACCGCTGCACCAGGTCGCGCGGCCGGGGGTCGCGCCGGCCCGCGGCGATTCCCGCGCTGATCAGCTCGTCGCGCTCGCGGTCGGAGTAGGCGTAGTCGGCGTCGGAGCCGCGCTGGTCCCACTTGATCTTGTAGAGCGGCGGCTGCGCCAGGTAGACATGGCCGGCCTCGATGAGCGGCTTCATGAACCGGAACAGCAGGGTGAGCAGGAGGGTGCGGATGTGCTGGCCGTCGACGTCGGCGTCGGCCATCAGGATGATCTTGTGGTACCGCAGCTTTTCGGCGTCGAAGTCGTCGTGGATGCCGGTGCCCAGCGCGGTGATGATCGACTGGACCTCGTTGTTCTTCAGGATCCGGTCGATGCGCGACTTCTCGACGTTGAGGATCTTGCCGCGGATGGGCAGGATCGCCTGGTAGTGGGGGTCGCGCCCGCCCTTGGCGGAACCGCCGGCGGAGTCGCCCTCCACGATGTAGATCTCGCACTTCTCCGGCTCGGTGGACTGGCAGTCCGACAGCTTGCCGGGCAGAGAGGTCGACTCCAGCAGGGTCTTGCGCCGGGTGAGGTCGCGCGCCTGGCGCGCGGCGATGCGGGCGCGCGCCGCCTGGCTGGCCTTGGTGACGATGTCCTTGGCCTCGCCGGGGTTGCGCTCGAACCAGTCGCGCAGGTGCTCGTTGGTCACCCGCTGCACGAACGACTTGGCCTCGGTGTTGCCCAGCTTGGTCTTGGTCTGCCCCTCGAACTGGGGGTCGGCCAGCTTGACCGAGATGATCGCGGTCAGGCCCTCGCGGATGTCGTCGCCGGTGAGGTTGTCGTCCTTCTCCCGCAGCAGCCGCTGCTCGCGCGCGTAGCGGTTGACGATCGACGTCAGCGCGGTGCGGAAGCCCTCCTCGTGGGTGCCGCCCTCGGCCGTGTTGATGGTGTTGGCGAAGGTGTGCACCGAGGAGGTGTAGGACTGGTTCCACTGCATGGCGATCTCGGCCGAGATGCCGTCGCCCTCCTCCTCGAAGGAGATGATCGAGGCGTGGGCGGGTTCCTTCGTCGTGTTGATGTGGCGGACGAAGTCGGAGATGCCGTCGGCGTAGTGGTAGGTGCGCACCACCGGGGCGTCGTCGATGAACTCCGGGCGCTCGTCGCGCAGGGTGATCGACAGCCCCTTGTTGAGGAAGGCCATCTCCTGGAGGCGCCGGGCCAGCGTCTCGAAGCTGTAGGTGGTGGTCTCGAAGATCGAGCCGTCGGCCCAGAAGGTGGTCTGGGTGCCGGTCTCGTCGGTGTCCTCGTCGCGCGAGAGCGGTGCGGTGGGGCGCGCCATGCGGTAGCTCTGCCGCCACACGCTGCCGTCGCGGCGGATCTCGACGTCGAGGCGGGTGGAGAGTGCGTTGACCACGGTGACGCCCACACCGTGCAGACCGCCCGAGACGGCGTAGGACTTGCCGTCGAACTTGCCGCCGGCGTGCAGCACGGTGTGGATGACCTCCACCGCCGGGCGCTTCTCGACGGGGTGCATGTCGACGGGCATGCCGCGTCCGTTGTCGGCCACGCGCACGCCGCCGTCGGCTTGCAGGGTGACCTCGATGGCGGTGGCGTAGCCCGCCAGCGCCTCGTCGACGGAGTTGTCCACAACCTCTTGGACGAGGTGGTGCAGACCGCGCTCACCGGTCGATCCGATGTACATGCCGGGGCGTTTGCGAACCGCCTCGAGCCCTTCGAGAATCGTGATCGCTGAAGCGTCGTAGGCCAAGTGGAAACACCCTCCTGCTGGGGACGCCCGCCATCCGGTGCCCCCGAGGCATGGGGAAGGCCGCCGGGCCGTACCGGGTGCAGCGCGAGGATGTACCGCCGGTACAGCACCCGCTGGACACCGCGAACCGCCCCGGTTCCCGCCGCCCTCTCTTGGGGCGGGCTATACCGGCGGAAGCGTCCGAAGAACCGGTTCCATGATACCCCCCGCAGGGCCGGAAAGTGGCATTCGCGGCGCTGTGCCGCCCGAGGACGCGTGAACAGACCGGGATTGGACTCCCCACACGCACCCACCCCCGCGAACAATTCCCCGCGCCGTTCAGCGCCGCGCAGGGTCGGCCGCTTATGAGGCGGCAGCCACCTCACGGTAATCGCGAGGTCACCGGGGCGTCAGGTGACGCGCCGCGGTCCGGGGCCGCGCCCGCGCCCGGGCGCCTGCACCTTCAGGGAGTGCACGGTGCCGTGGCCCAGCTCCTCGTTGAGCCGGCGCAGCAGGTCGCGCGCCATGGCGCGGGCGTGCGCGGCCATGGTGGGGGAGTCGGCGGCGATGACCAGCTCGCCGGCCTCGTAGGTGACCGGCCGCAGGTGCTGGGCGTTGAAGTCGCCGACGATCTCGGCCCAGCGGCCGAACACGCCGCCCACGGCCACCTGCTCCTGCCAGCCGTGCTCCACCAGCCAGGCGCGCACCGCGTCGCCGAAGAGCTGGGGCTCGTTGCGCGAGCGGACCGGGCCGCGCCGGGTGCGGCGGGGGCGGCGGTCGGGGGCCGCGCCCCGCTCCTTGGCGGCCGCCTTGGCCTGGGCGAGCGCCTGGCGGGCGAGGTCGGCGCCGCCGAGCGCGGGGGGTTCGCCGCCGGGGGCGGCGGGCGCGGCGGGGGAGTCCTCAGGCACGCTCCACACCTCCTTCGCGCACGCTAAAGCGCGCTCCCTGGAGTTCGGGCGGGATGTCGGCGTCGACGGCGGCGCTGACCAGGACCTGCTCGGCGTGGCGGACGTGCTCGGCCAGCCGGCGGCGGCGCTCGCTGTCGAGTTCGGCGAAGACGTCGTCGAGCAGCAGCACGGGGTCGTCGCCGTCGGCGCGCAGCAGCTCGAACCCGGCCAGGCGCAGGGCCAGCGCGTAGGACCACGACTCGCCCTGGCTGGCGTAGCCCTTGGCGGGGAGTTCGTCCAGCCGCAGGTGGAGGTCGTCGCGGTGGGGGCCGACCAGGCTGACGCCGCGCTGCAACTCCTGCACATGCACCTCGGCCAGCGCCCCGCGCAGGATGTCCACAAGCTGTGCACGGTCCAGCGGCGGGTGCTCGGACTCGGCCAGCGCCGAGGAGCGGTACTGGAGCACCGGCGGGCCGCCCGAGCTGGTCAGCTCGCCGTAGGACTTGGCGACCAGCGGCTGGAGTTCGCCCACCAGGGCCAGGCGCGCGGCCAGCAGCTCGGCGCCGGCCACCGCCAGGTGCTCGTTCCACACCTCAAGGGTGGACAGGTCGGGTTCGGCGCGCTTGAAGAACTGCGCGGAGGCCGACTTCAGCAGGGCGTTGCGCTGCTTGAGCACCCGCTCGTAGTCGGCGCGCACCCCGGCCATGCGGGGGGCGCGGGCCACGAGGAGTTCGTCCAGGAACCGGCGGCGCTCACCGGGGTCGCCCTTGACCAGGGCGAGGTCCTCGGGGGCGAACAGGACGGTGCGCAGCAGGCCGACCACCTCGCGCGGGCGGGGGACCGGCGCCCGGTTCAGCCGCGCGCGGTTGGCCTTGCCCGGGTTGATCTCCAGGTCGACCACGGCCTGGCGGCCGTCCTTGACGATCGCGGCGCGCACGATGGCGCGCTGGGCGCCCTTGCGGACGAGGGGGGAGTCGGTTGCGACGCGGTGGCTGCTCTGCGCGGCGACGTAGCCGATCGCCTCGACCAGGTTGGTCTTGCCCTGGCCGTTGGGGCCGACGAACGTGCTGATCCCCGGCTCCAGCTCGATGTGCACCTCGGCGTAGGACCGGTAGTCGGTCAGTTGCAGGTGTGAAACGTACATCCGACCTCTCCCGCTCCTCGTCTGCCCGGATGTGCGCGCGGAGACCGCGCCGGGCGGGGGTTTCACGTGAAACCCCCGCCGAGAACGGGTCCGCGCCGCCGGAGCGGGTGCGCCGGGACCGGCGGACCGCCGCTGCGGACCCGGCCCGCCTCCGGGCGGCGCGGAAACCCCTGTGCCTCAGCTCCGGGGCGTCTGCCCGGGGTCGTCGGCGGCCCGGGTCACCGCGTGGCCGCCGAACTGGTTGCGCAGCGCCGCCACGACCTTCATGGCCGGGCTGTCCTCCTGGCGCGAGGCGAAGCGGGCGAATAGCGCGGCTGTGATGACCGGCGCCGGGACCGCGTGGTCCACGGCCGCCTGGACGGTCCACCGGCCCTCGCCGGAGTCCTGGGCGTAGCCGCGGATGGACCCGAGGTCGGGGTCTTCGCGCAGCGCCCGCACAAGCAGGTCCAGCAGCCAGGAGCGGACCACGGTGCCCTCGCGCCAACTGTCGAAGGTGCCGGGCACGTCGTCGACGATGTCGGAGGCGGCCATCAGCTCGTAGCCCTCGGCGAACGCCTGCATCATGCCGTACTCGATGCCGTTGTGGACCATCTTGACGAAGTGGCCCGCACCGACGCCGCCGGCGTGCACGTAGCCGCCGCCCTCGTCGGGGGTGAGCGCGCGGAAGACCGGCTCGGCGCGCTCGACGTCCTCGGCGGCGCCGCCGACCATGATGCCGTAGCCGTTCTCGCGGCCCCAGACGCCGCCGCTGACGCCGGCGTCGAGGTAGCGGATGCCCCGCTCCTTCAGCTCGTCGGCGCGGCGGCGGTCGTCGACGTAGTGGGAGTTGCCGCCCTCGATGATGAGGTCGCCCGGTTCGAGCACCTCGGCCAGCTCGGTGATGGTCTTCTGGGTGGGTTCGCCCGCGGGGACCATCAGCCAGACGACGCGCGGGGCGGTCAGCCGCTCGGCGAGTTCGCCAAGGCTGGCGACGTCGCGGACGTCGGGGTCGAAGTCGAACCCGACCACGTCGTGGCCCTTGTCACGCAGGCGGGCGGCCATGTTGCCGCCCATTCTGCCCAGGCCGACCATACCTAGTTGCATGCTCGTCTCCCCCAATGCGACCTGTGGATATGTGGATCGACCGGTACCGACGCGGCGGTCAGCCCGACAGCCGGACCGGCATGATCAAGTATCGGTAATCGGCGGTCGCACCGTCGTCGGCGGGCTTGCCGGTGATGATGGCCGGCTTGGTCGAGGTCGTGAACTGGAGCCGGGCGATGTCGGAGTCGATCGCCGTGAGGCCGTCGAGGAGGAAGGCGGAGTTGAAGGCGATCTGGATGTCCTCGCCCTCCAGGGAGGAGTCGAGGACCTCGACCGCCTGCGCCTCGTCGCCGGTCCCGGCCTCCAGCACCAGGCGGCCGTCGCCGAAGGCCAGCCGCAGCGGGGTGTTGCGCTCGGCCACCAGCGACACGCGCTTGACGGCCTCGATGAACTCCGCGCGCTGGACCTCGGCCACGGAGTTGAAGGTGTCGGGCAGCAGGGCGCGGTACTTGGGGAACTCGCCGTCGAGCAACCGGGTGGTGGTGCGGCGGCCGCCGCCCTCGAAGCCGATCATGCCCTCGCCGGAGTCGGCGGCCGACAGCGCGATGGAGACCTCGGCGCCGCCGGTGAGCGACTTGGCGGTGTCGGCGAGGGTCTTGGCGGGCACCAGGGCCACGGCGGAGACGTCGGGGTTCTCGGGCTTCCAGGCGAGTTCGCGCACCGCCAGGCGGTAGCGGTCGGTGGAGGCCAGGGTGACGGTGTCGCCCTCGATCTCGACCCGCACGCCGGTGAGCATCGGCAGGGTGTCGTCGCGCCCGGCGGCCACGGCGACCTGGCTCACGGCGGCGGCGAACGCGTCGCTGCCGATGGAACCGGTCATCTGCGGCATGGCGGGCAGGGTGGGGTAGTCCTCCACCGGCAGGGTGAGGAGGGTGAACTTCGCGCTGCCGCAGGCCACGGTGACCTTGGCGCCGTCGGTGCTGATCTCCACAGTCTGTGGAGGAAGGTTGCGGGTGATCTCGGCGAGCAGCCGCCCCGAGACGAGCGTGGTGCCGGGCTCCTCGACGTCGATCTCGACCGAGACCTGCGCCGAGACCTCGTAGTCGAAGCTGGAGAGCTTGAGGCGGCGGCCGCCGTCGTCCTCGGTGGCGTCCAGCAGCATGCCCGCCAGGACGGGCACCGACGGGCGGACCGGCAGGCTGCGGGCGGTCCAGGCGACGGCGTCGGCCAGTACGTCACGTTCGACCCGGAACTTCACAATCCGACTCACTTTCCTCGAAACCAAGTGGCCCCTGTGAGTGATGGGGGCGGTGTCGCGGCGGTGGCACCGGACGCGTCACGGGGACGGGTTCACACCGTACCCGGATTCGCGGCCGCCCGCTGCCCACCACACCCGATCGCCGGTGCCCTCGGCGGGGCGGCGGAGCGAGCGGGGAGCGCCGTCCACAGATCCGGGCCCAAGCCGATTTACCAAGCCACTGATCGGTAAAAAGAGGCGTCGTAGTAATAGGGGCTGTGGAAAGTGTGGACAACCCTTGTTTGCGCAGGTGAGACCGGGAATTTTTGTCCACCGGCCCTGTGGGCGGAGGCTGGGGAAAACCGGCCGCGCTGTGGACGGAGAACGGCCGCCCACAGGTTGTCCACGGGTTGTCCACCGGTACTCCACAGGTTATCCACCGGTCGCGCACAGGCCCGGGGACACCGGGGGTCGGGGGTCCCCAGCCCTACCCACAGGTCATCCCCAGGCCGTCCCCAGGTTGTCCACCGGTAAGGGGCGGTTATCCGCAGGGTTATCCCCGGGTTGTCCACAGAAAAGCGGGGTTCCTGGGGACAACCCGGTGCCGTCGGCGGAAAACCGGGGGGAGAAACCGGCCGAAAGCGGCCGTGGAAAGTCCTCGGGGGTCAGCCGTTGCGCGACTGCTGCTTGATCCGGTTGGTCAACTCGGTCACCTGGTTGTAGATGGACCGGCGCTCGGCCATCAGCGAGCGGATCTTGCGGTCGGCGTGCATGACGGTGGTGTGGTCGCGGCCGAACTGCTGGCCGATCTTGGGCAGCGAGAGGTCGGTCAGCTCCCGGCACAGGTACATCGCGATCTGCCGGGCCGTCACCAGCACCCGCGAGCGCGAGGTTCCGCACAGGTCCTCGGTGCTCAGCCCGAAGTAGGACGCGGTCTGGGCCATGATTGCCGAGGCCGTGATCTCGGGGCCCTCGTCGTCGGGGATCAGGTCCTTGAGGACGATCCCCGTCAGGTGGAGGTCGACCGACTGCCGGTTGAGGCTGGCGAAGGCGGTCACCCGGATGAGCGCGCCCTCCAGTTCGCGGATGTTGGTGGAGATCTTGCTGGCGATGAACTCCAGCACCTCGGGCGGCGCGGCCAGGCCCTCCTGCGCGGCCTTCTTGCGCAGGATCGCGATGCGGGTCTCCAGCTCCGGCGGCTGGACGTCGGTGATCAGGCCCCACTCGAACCGGTTGCGCAGCCGGTCCTCCAGGGTGACCAGTTGCTTGGGCGGGCGGTCGCTGGAGATCACGATCTGCTTGTTGGAGTTGTGCAGGGTGTTGAAGGTGTGGAAGAACTCCTCCTGCGTCTGCTCCTTGTTCTCCAGGAACTGGATGTCGTCGACCAGGAGCACGTCGATGTCGCGGTAGCGCCGGCGGAAGCCGTCGGCCTTGCCGTCGCGGATCGAGTTGATGAACTCGTTGGTGAACTCCTCGGAGCTGACGTAGCGCACGCGCGCGCCGTCGTAGAGGCGCTGGGCGTAGTGGCCGATGGCGTGCAGCAGGTGGGTCTTGCCCAGCCCCGAGCCGCCGTAGATGAACAGCGGGTTGTAGGCCTTGGCCGGGGCCTCGGCCACCGCGACCGCCGCCGCGTGGGCGAACCGGTTGCTCGACCCGATGACGAAGGTCTCGAAGGTGTACTTGGGGTTCAGCCGCGCCGGCTCGGCGGAGGTGTGCGGCTGGTTGCCCCCGGCGGTGTCGGGCGCGGCCGGAAGCGGCGGCGCGGGCACGCCCCCCGCGGGGTCGGCGCCGGGGTCGCCCGGGTCGGCCGGCCGCGGGGCCTGCTGCTCCCACTGCTGGGCGGGCGGCCCCCCGGAGCCGGGGTGGCCCGGGTGCTGCTGCTGGCCGGGCTGCTGCCAGGCGGCGGGGGAGTCCCACTGCGGGGCCTCCCACCGGTTGGGCGCCTCCCACTGGGGCTGCCAGTTCTGCTCGCCGTAGGAGGAGGGGCCGGGGTAGCCGCGGCGCGGTGCCAGGAGGTCGTCGCCCTCGCCGGCGGCGGGCGCGGGGGAGTCGGGGCGCGGGGGTTCGCCCGCGCGGGGGCCGCCCGGGGGCCGGCCCTGGTGCGGGTGGCCCTGGTGGGGGTGGCCCTGGTGGGGGTGGCCGAACTGGCCGTCGGGCACGGATTCGCCGGCTGAGGGCGACCCCGGCAGGTCCTCGGGCATGATGGCCGGCTGCTGCCAGGGCGGGCGCGCGGGACCGGGATCGGCGGCGCCGGGGCCGTAGGCGCCGGGCGCCGAGGCGGCGGCCGGCGGGGGCTGCACGGCGGTGGGGTCGACGGTGACGGCCACGCGGATCTCGCGGCCCAGCTCGGCGGAGAGGGCCTGGCTGATGGCCGGGCGCAGCCGGGTCTCCAGGACCTCCTTGGCGAACTCGTTGGGGGCGGCGAGCAGGGCGGTGTCCTCGATGAGGCCAAGGGGACGGGTCTGCGGCAGCCAGGCGCGCTGCTGCGGGGGCAGCGTGCTGTTGTCGAGGCTGCTGAGCACGCTCGACCACACCATTGCGAGGTTGACCTGTGCCTCAGACACGGTGACCTGCCATGGTTCGTCCCCTTCTCAATGGTCTCCTCTGGTGCGGTGCCCCGCCGTCCGGTCGGTGGCAAGGGAGCCGGACGGTCCATTGTCCCGGTTGGCGGGGCGGACGCGGGACGGGGCCGCGGGGCCGTTCGCGACCGGGCCGCGCTGTGGGTAACTCAGGGTGGTTCTGTGGACCGGTTGTGTATAGCGACGTGTGGACGGGGCGGCGCCGCGATCGCGGCGCCCGACGGGCTTCCACAGCCGTCCGGGCGCCGTCCACATGTTGTGCACGTTCTCGTACACAGCCTGGCAGACACCCCCAGCGACTGGCGACTTATCCACAAACCGCAGGTCACAGATTTGCACAGGGCACAGTAGGTTGCGGGCGGGCGGCGCGGGGCGCGAGGCTGTGCACACCGCGCCCGCGCGCGCGTTGTCCACAGCTTAGGGGCGGCCCGGCGGCATGCACAGCCTGTGGAATCCGCGTCAGCGCGCTGTCCACAGGGGGAACGCGGAGCGGCCGCGCCCGGCCCCGCCGAGGCGTCGGTCCTGGTGGGAAGCGGGCCGCCGGGCGCCCGGTTCCGGTGCGCTCCGCGGGTTGGGTATGCTTGGTCAGCAATCCGTCTGTGTGTGAGGGTGCCTTCATGCGGCCGCACGTCCCGTGCGGCCCGAAGCGGCGCACCCCGCGAGCGGCCCCCGTGGCCGCTGGAGCGCCCTCAGACCACCGCGGACGCCCCAGCGGCGTCGATCGGGCGCAGACACCCGCGTCCCGCAGCCCGCGGGGCCGCTGAAGTACCTCGATACCCGCCCTGGAGCCCAGCAGTGAGCAAGCGTACGTTTCAGCCGAACAACCGGCGCCGCGCGAAGGTCCATGGTTTCCGGCTGCGCATGCGGACCCGCGCCGGCCGCGCGATCGTCGCGGCCCGCCGCAAGAAGGGGCGCGTGCGGCTGACCGTGAGCCAGTAGCGCTCACGGTCGACCGATCGACCTTCCGGGCCGGCTGCCCTTGCGGCGGTCGGCCCTCTGTGTGTGTCCGGTGCCCGTCCCGGTTGAGGACCCCATCCGATGTTGTCGCCCCAGAACCGCATGCGTCACAGCGCCGAGTTCGGCCGCGTGCTGCGCTCGGGGCGGCGTGCCGGGCGCGAGGCGCTGAGCGTGGCCTACCTCGCCCCCGGCGCGGAGCCCGGCCCGCAGGCGCCGCCGCGCGTGGGGTTCGCCGTCAGCAAGGCGGTGGGCAACGCGGTGGTGCGCAAGCGCGTCCAGCGCCGGCTCCGCCACCTGATGCGGGCGCGGCTGGGCGCGCTGCCGGACGGTAGCCTGCTAGTAGTGCGGGCCAAACCCCTGGCCGCGTCCCTTGGACACGACTCGCTGGCCGCGCAGCTCGACGGTGCCATCGCCTCGGCGATGCGGCCCCGCAACGCGACACGCCGTCGCAAGGGGTCCGACCCACCGCGCGAGCCGCGGCCCGGCGGAGATCGGGCGGGTTCATGACTGACGACAGACCGAGCCTCGCGGCGCGGGCCCTGGTGCTGCCCATCCGCGGCTACCAGCGGTTCATCAGCCCCGCCCTGCCTCCAGTCTGCCGTTACTACCCCTCCTGTAGCGCCTACGCCGTTGAGGCGCTACAGGTGCACGGTGCGCTGCGGGGTTCGTGGCTGGCGGTCCGGCGAATCGCCCGGTGCCACCCGTTCACGCCCGGCGGGCTCGATCCCGTTCCCCCGCGGCGGGGCGCCGCCGACCGCGACGCCTCCACGCCCGGACCGGGGACCGCACCGGGACCACTGGAGCAGTAGCTGAACTGAAGTCAAGAGGAGTTGGCCGGTGCTGGACCCGCTATACAACGCCGTCGGCTGGGTGCTGATCCAGATCCACTCGGGGCTGACTGCCGTTGGGCTCGACCCCGACAGCGGTTGGGCCTGGGGTCTGTCGATCGTGCTCCTGACCGTGCTGATGCGGCTGATCATGGTGCCGCTGTTCGTCAAGCAGATGCAGACGCAGCGCAAGATCCAAGAGATGCAGCCGCAGTTGCTCAAGGTGCGGGAGCGCTACAAGAACGACAAGCAGCGCCTCCAGCAGGAGCAGATGAAGCTCTACCAGGAGAGCGGCACCAACCCCCTCATGGGCTGCCTGCCGCTGCTGCTCCAGATGCCGGTCTTCTTCGCGCTGTTCAGCGTGCTGCGCAGCGTGGCCCAGGGCCAGGCGCAGTACGGGTTCACCCCGCAGTTGGTGGAGAGCGCGCAGAACGCCACGATCTTCCACGCGCCGCTCGCCGCGCAGTTCCTGATGAGCGAGCAGGAGTTCGCCAACTACCACGCCGACCCGCTGCTGGCCCGCGTCGTCATCGCCATCGCCTGCATCATCATGGGCACCACCACCTTCCTGACGATGCGCCAGAGCATGAAGCGCAGCGCCGGGACCCTGGCGCCCGACAACCCGATGGCGCAGTCGCAGCGGATCATGATGTACCTGGCGCCGGCCTTCGGCCTGTTCGGTCTGGGCATGCCCATCGGCGTGTTGATCTACTGGGTCACCTCGAACGTGTGGACCATGGGTCAGCAGCACTTCATCTACCGCAACCAGCCGGCTCCCGGCGAGGAGCCCGCCAGCAAGCAGGCGTCGCCCAACGGCTCGGCCAAGGGGCTTCTGGGCAAGCGCAAGGAGAGCGCGCCAGAACCGGTTGAACAGCCTAAGATCGAGCGTAAGCAGCCGAAGAAGCAGACGCGGGCGAAGCGATCCGGCGGAAGCCCGCGCAAGTAGGGCCGATAACGACGAGTGCGCAGGCAGCCTTGAGCCCTGGAGGCGCACCGCCGGCATCCGCACAGACGTTAGGAGACAGCTCGCTGTGAGCAACGGCAACACCGACGAGCCGGTGGAGGAGCGCGGGAGCGTCGCCGTGGCGGACGCCCCCCCGCCGGAGGACGACGAGGCCGCTGAGCCCGTCATCGACATCGAGGCCCTGGAGAACGAGGGCGACATCGCCGCCGACTACATCGAGGGTCTGCTCGACATCGCCGACTTCGACGGCGACATCGACATGGACGTCGAGGGCGACCGCGCCCTGGTGTCCGTGGTGGGCGCCACCCTGGACGAACTCATCGGCGACAACGGTGAGGTGCTGGAGGCGCTGCAAGAGCTGACACGCCTCGCGGTGCACCGCACCACCGGCAACCGCAGCCGGCTGATGCTCGACATCGGCGGCTACCGCGACTCCCGGCGCAAGGCGCTCAGCCGGCTGGGTGCCGAGGCGGTCGACGAGGTCAAGCGCACCGGCGAGGTCAAGCCGCTGGAGCCGATGACCCCCTTCGAGCGCAAGGTGGTGCACGACGCCGTCGCCGCCGCCGGACTGCGCAGCGAGTCCGAGGGCGAGGAGCCCAACCGCTACGTGGTGGTCTACCCCGCCGACTGAGGCGGGCGCGGCCGGTGCCGGGCCACCGGCACGGAGCGGCGTACCGCGAAGGTTTCACGTGAAACACCGATGTCCGGCTTCGGCGCCCCTCACGCATAGCATCGTGAGGGGCGCCGCTGTTTCTACCGCCCCGGAGATTTCCCGCCATGTCGACCTGTCGATTTGCCGTGCTCGGATTGGAAGGGACCAGGTGGTGACTGATGGCCTCGGGTGCTGACCGGAGTGTGGCACCGCCCGAGCAGGCACAGGCGCTGTTCGGCGCCGCCCTTCCGCGGATGGAGCGCTACGCCGAAGTGCTGGCGGCCGCGGGCGTGGAGCGCGGGCTGATCGGCCCCCGCGAGGTCCCCCGGCTGTGGGAGCGCCACCTCATGAACTGCGCCGTGGTGGAGGAGTTGATCCCCGAAGGCGCCACGGTGGTGGACATCGGCTCCGGCGCCGGACTCCCCGGCGTGGTGCTGGCGCTGGTTCGGCCGGACCTGTCGGTGACGCTGCTGGAGCCCCTGCTGCGGCGCACCGTGTTCCTGCGCGAGTGCATCGACCTGCTGGAGTTGGACAACGTGGAGGTGCGGCGGGCGCGGGCCGAGGAGGTGCGCTCCCAGGTGCGCGCCGACATCGTGACGGCCCGCGCGGTGGCGCCGCTGACCCGCCTCGCTGGATGGGCGCTGCCGCTGCTCGGCAAGGGCGGCAGCCTTCTTGCCCTGAAGGGGGAGCAGGCCGAAGCCGAACTCGAAGAGGCCCGTGGGGATTTGTCGGCACAACGGCCTTGCGTTGCTGATGTGATCCGGGTCGGGCGCGGTAAAGTCGAACCCGCTACCACGGTTGTTCGCGTGACCGTCACATCCGAGGGCGACCATTCTCATGCATCCCGATCGCGCCGCTCTGCGGGTGGTGGCCGAAGAAAACGCGGACGGAAGAGGTGAAGTCATTCGTGCCCCAGAACCAGTCCGACGGCGCCTATGTTTCACGTGAAACACCGCATTGGGAGGACCCTGCCATGCCCGCCGATGTTTCACGTGAAACAGATGTGGACCTGATGGCGCCGAAGGCCCCGATCGACGTCGAATTCGATACGCCCATCGCCCGCGCCGCCCGCGCGGCAATGTCGGTGCGCGGCGTCCACGAGGACGCCTGGCCGCGTCCCGCCGAATGCCGCATCATGAGCGTCGCCAACCAGAAGGGCGGCGTCGGCAAGACCACCACCACGGTGAACCTTGCCGCGTCGCTCGCCATGCACGGCAACCGCGTGCTGGTGGTCGACCTCGACCCGCAGGGCAACGCCTCCACCGCGCTGGGGATGGAGCGGGGCGCAGACTCCCGGTCGATCTACCACTGCCTGGTCGAGGACGAGGAGATCCGCGACCTCGCCCGCCCGGTCCCCGACATCGACAACCTGTGGTGCGTGCCCGCCACCATCGACCTGGCCGGTGCCGAGATCGAACTCGTCTCCCTGGTCGCACGCGAGTCGCGCCTCAAGCGGGCGTTCTCCGCCTACGACGTCAGCGACCTCGACTACATCTTCATCGACTGCCCGCCCTCCCTCGGCCTGCTGACGGTCAACGCCATGGTGGCCTGCGAGGAGGTGCTGATACCGATCCAGTGCGAGTACTACGCGCTGGAAGGCCTGGGGCAGTTGCTGCGCAACGTCGAACTGGTGAAGTCCCACCTGAACCCCGGCATGGAGATCAGCACGATCCTGCTCACCATGTACGACGGCCGCACCCGGCTGGCTTCACAGGTTGCGGATGAAGTACGCGGCCACTTCGGAGATCTGGTACTCAAGACATTGGTGCCCCGGAGCGTCCGCGTCTCGGAGGCTCCGAGCTACGGGCAGTCCGTGATGACCTATGATCCGGGCTCCTCCGGCGCGGTGGCCTACCTGGAGGCGGCGCGCGAACTCGCCTACCGGGCGAAGACGGGTGCCAACAACTGATCATGGGACGTGAAGGGAGACGTCGGTGAGCCAGCAGCGGCGCGGTCTGGGTAAGGGGCTGGGGGCGTTGATCCCGCAGGGGCCCGAGCCGTCCGGCCGGGACGGTTCGCCCTCGGGCGAGCGCCACCCGGAACCGGTCAACGGCGCCTACCTTGAGGAGATCGAGGTCGGCGCCGTCACGCCGAACCCGCGGCAGCCCCGCCAGCACTTCGACGAGGAGGCTCTGGAGGAGCTGCGCGCCTCCATCGCCGAGGTCGGCCTGCTCCAGCCCATCGTGGTCCGCAAGCTCGGTCCCGACCGCTACGAGCTGATCATGGGGGAGCGGCGCTGGCGCGCCAGCAAGGAGGTCGGGCTCGACCGCATCCCGGCCATCGTCCGCGAGACCGGCGACGACGACCTCCTGCGCGACGCCCTGCTGGAGAATCTCCACCGCCAGCAGCTCAACCCGCTGGAGGAGGCCGCCGCCTACCAGCAACTCCTGGACGACTTCGGCGCCACCCACGACGAACTCGCCAAGCGCATCGGCCGCTCCCGCCCGCACATCACCAACACCCTGCGCCTGCTCAACCTTTCGCCGTCGGTGCAGCGGCGGGTGGCGGCCGGCGTCATCAGCGCCGGGCACGCGCGCGCCCTGCTCTCCGTCGACGACTCCGACGCCCAGGACCGCCTGGCCCGGCGCATCGTGGAGGAAGGTCTGTCCGTGCGCGCGCTGGAGGAGTTGATCGTTCTCGGCGAGACCGGCGGCGCGGACAAGCCGCGCCGCTCTCCCGCGCGCAGCGCGCCCAACCCGGCGGTCGAGGAGTGGTCGCGCCGCCTCTCCGACGCCTTCGACACCCGCGTGAAGATCAACCAGGGCCGCACCAAGGGCAAGATCGTCGTGGAGTTCGCGACGATGGAGGACCTGGAGCGCATCATCGCCGCCATGGCGCCCGGCGCCACCGACCGCTAGCCCGGGACGGGCCGCCCGCGCGGCGGCCCGGCGGGGCAGGGGCCGGCGCCGGTCGGCGGGCCGATCCGCCGCTCCACCGGTATGCGGGTATGCGGGTATGCCGCTATGCGGGTATGTCGCCTTTTCTCCCGGACGGCCGCACCGCAACATCCCCCACACCGGTGCGTCGGCGGGTGCGGGCACGGGAGCGCCTGAGATCGGCTGTGCGACCCCGGAGGGGATCGCCCCGTGGCGGGAGGTGCCCGTGGACTGGGACGGCCCGGACGCTGCGGCTGAGGGCGTTCGCCGCCGTGCGGGCGCCCGTCGCCGCGCGTCGGTGGGATTCACGGTCGCGCCGGACCGCCGGCCGCGCGGTCCCCTGAACACTGATGGCCCCCGAGGAACGTGTCCTCGGGGGCCATCGGCGTTCAGGCGAGGGCGTATCGACCCCGGCGTTTCACGTGAAACAGCGGACGCGGGGCCGGTCCTTCGCCGCCGCTTAGCGGATGAACTCCTCCAGGTCCTGGAGCAGCTTGCGCTTGGGCTTGGCGCCCGTGATCTGGAGGACGACCTCGCCGTCGCGGTAGACGTTCATGGTCGGGATGGCCATGACGCCGGCGTCGCGGGCGGTGTTGGGGTTCTCGTCGGTGTTGAGCTTGACGATCTCCAGCTTGTCGCCGTACTCCGCGGCGATCTCCTCCAGGATCGGCGCCACCTGGCGGCAGGGACCGCACCACTCGGCCCAGAAGTCGACCAGGACCGGCTTGTCGCTCTTGATGACGTCGGCCTCGAAACTGGCGTCGGTGACCTGCTTAAGGTTGGACACGGTGAAACTCCTCGTCGGATCACATGCACTGCGACAGAAGGGGACGGGGGGTGCCGCGCGGTCCGCGACCGCGCGGCGGCCGGACGGCTAGGCGCCGTGGTCGGCCAGGTAGCGCTCGGCGTCCAGCGCGGCGGCGCAGCCGGTGCCGGCGGCGGTGATCGCCTGGCGGTAGTGGTGGTCGACCACGTCGCCGGCGGCGAAGACGCCGGGGATGTTGGTGCGGGTGCTGGGGTGGTCGACCGCGAGGTAGCCCTCGGAGTCGAAGTCGAGCTGGCCGGCGAACAGCTCCACGCGGGGGTCGTGGCCGATCGCCACGAACAGTCCGGTGACGTCGAGCTTGGACTCCTCGCCGGTGACGGTGTTGCGCAGCCGCACGCCCGACACCTTGGCGTCGCCCAGGACCTCGACCACCTCGGTGTTCCACTCGAAGCGGATCTTGTCGTTGCCGAACGCGCGCTCCTGCATGATCTTGCTTGCGCGGAGTTCGCCGCGGCGGTGGATCACGGTGACCGAGCGGGCGAAGCGGGTGAGGAAGGTGGCCTCCTCCATGGCGGTGTCGCCGCCGCCGACCACCGCGATGTCCTGGTCGCGGAAGAAGAAGCCGTCGCAGGTGGCGCACCAGGAGGTGCCCCGGCCGGAGTACTCCTCCTCGCCGGGCACGCCGAGCTTGCGGTAGCCCGAGCCCGTGGCCACGATCACCGTGCGGGCGAGGTGGACGTCGTCGCCGACCTTGACGACCTTGGGGTCGGCCGTGAGGTCGACCTCGGTGACGTCGTCGGGCACGAGTTCGGCGCCGAACCGCTCGGCCTGCTTGCGGAGGTTGTCCATGAGGTCGGGGCCCATGATGCCGTCGGGGAACCCGGGGAAGTTCTCGACGTCGGTGGTGTTCATCAGCGCACCGCCGGCGGTGACCGAGCCCTCGAACACCAGGGGGCGGAGTTCGGCCCGCGCGGCGTAGACCGCCGCGGTGTAGCCCGCGGGTCCCGATCCGATGATGATTACGTTGCGGACGTCACTCACGGTGGTCGGCCCTCCGGTCGGCTCTGCGGGCCGGGATTCCGGCGGCCCGCGGGGAAAGTCGTCTCTACCAACAGATGGTAGGGCCGGGTGATTCCCGGGCCGGTCGCGGGCGTGTCGACCTGGCGGTTCGCGGACAAGTCGACTCCCGCCGGACGCCCCGGGCCGGCGGCCGGGACCCGGCGCCGCGGGACGCGAGACGGCCCCCGCCGCGGTGCGCGGCGGGGGCCGTCTGGGATGTGCTCCGGTGAGCCGGGCTCGGCGGCCCGGAGCGCCCGGCTAGGGCGCCGGGGCCTCGGCGGTGGCCAGCACGGGGTCGTCGCCCGCGCAGCCCGCCGGGACCACGACCACCTCGTAGGACTTCTGGGTGCCGCCGCCGGGCTCGGTGCCGAAGTACATGGCCCACGCCTCCTCGGGGCCGCTGCCGGAGTCGAACTCGGCGAAGTCGATGAGCAGCGGGTGCCCCCCCGCCTGCGGGCCGAGCCTGTGCGCGCACGAGGAGACCTCGGAGGGGACGGCCGAGGGGTCGGGCCGGTTGGCCTCGGCCGGTCCCTCAGTGTCGCCCTCAGTGCCGCCGGGGGAGGTGGGGTCGTTCTCGGTGAGTACCGACTGCGCCTGGGCGGCGAGTTCGGCCTCGGTGTACACGGTGGCGGTGGAGACCAGCAGCGGCTGGTAGCTGAGCGCGGTGTCGCCCTCGCCCGAGGAGCCGGGGCTGGGCGCGGAGGCCGCCGGGGGCGCGCCGGCCTCGCCGCCGGTGGTGGTCAGGCCGTGCAGCACGGCGCTGCCGCCACCGACCACGACCACGGCCGCCGCCGCGACCGCGAGGTAGTTGACCCAGCGGTTGGCGCCGAACCCGCGCCGCCGGCGCAGCGGGACGACGTTGGCGGTGTTGGCCGCTCCGGGAGGCGGTGGTGCGGAGCCGACCGCGGGCGCGCCGCCGGGACCCGAGGCGCGGCGGGCCTCGCCTTCGGCGCGCAGCGCGTCGTCGAGGCGGGCGGCCAGGGCCTCGGGCATGGGCGGGGCGGGCACCTCCGCCAGAACCCGCGAGACTTCGGCCAGTTGGGCCTGCTGGTCGGCGCAGGTGGCGCAGTCCAGCACGTGTCGGCGGACCGCGTTCTCCTCGTCCTCCTCCAGCAGTCCTTCGGCCGACAAGGCGAGAGTCTCCGCGTCCACATGAGACGTCACGATCTCCTGTCACCTCCTCTCGGGGATGTGACGTCTCGGGGGCTTCCAGGGTTCCGCAGATGCGCGAGATATGGCAGAAGTCGCGCCCGTCCCCGGGCGCAGCGGCTCTTGACGGTGCCCGGCGCGATCTCCAGGATCTCCGACGCCTCGTCCACGCGGTAGCCGAGCATGTCGACCAGGACGAGGGCCATCCGCTGCTCCTCGGGCAGCTTGCCCAGGGCGGCGTGGACGTCCATGGCGGAGTCGGAGTGGCCGGTGGGGTCGGGGGTGGTGTGGCGGGTGCGCTCGTTGGAGAGCACGTCGAGGGTGGCGTCGTCGGTGGGCACGGCCGGGCGCACCATCTTGCGGCGCATGCGGTCGTGGCAGGCGTTGATGACGATGCGGTGCAGCCAGGTGCTCACCTGGGCCTCGCCGCGGAAGCGGTGGGCGCCGCGGAACGCCGACAGGAACGCGTCCTGGAGGGCGTCGGCCGCCTCCTCGGAGTCGCCGAGGACGCGGATCGCGACAGCCCACATGCGCTCGCGGTGCCGCCGGACCAGTTCGCCGAACGCCTGGTCGTCACCTTGAGCGTGCCTGGACAACAACTCCTTGTCCGGGAGCTCCTGAACCGCGTCAATCACCGTCGTCACGTTTTCCCGCGCAGCTCGACCTCGTTGATGGTCCCCCGGTAGTCACTGCCTTCCTGGGGCAAACTAGTGAACCATACGACCACATAGCGTCCTTCGGCCGGATCGGGGAGTTCCACCTCGACCTCCCCGCTCACGTTCTCCTGGGTCGCGGCCGGAGACGACCCCTGCCCGAGTTCGGCGGGGTCGGTGCTGTCGCCGACGAGGATCTCCAGGTTGGCGGGGCCCGAGCCGAGGTTGAGCGTCAGCTCGTGCACCTCGGTGCTCTGCCCCAGGTCCAGCAGCAGCCCGGCGCCCGGTTTGAGCCGGCCGAAGTCGGCGGACTCATATCCCTCGGTGCTCCACCCGGTGGCGGGGTCGCCGTCGATCGCCAGGGCGGCGTTGTCGCCGTGCTCCTCGCCGTCGCCGTTGGGGGGCGGGTCGTAGCCGTCGGCCGACGCCGGCTGGATCGAGGTGAGTTCGGCCTGCTGCTCGTTGTTGGTGGAGTTCTGGGCGCCGCCGGTCTCGGGGTCCTCGCCGCCGCTCATGGTGGAGCCGATGTTCCAGGCGACCACCACGACGCCGACGAACACGGCCAGGGCGAGTCCGCCCACCAAGGCGCGGGCGACCGTGCGGGTGGTGCCGCCGCCGGAGGAGGAGCGGCGTTCGCGCCGGGAGGGCGCGGGGCGCTGGCGGGGCGGCGCGATGGGGGCCGCGGCCGCCGCGAACTCGCCGGAGCGCCGCGAGGTGCCGCGCGCGGGCTGGGGCGCGCTGTGCGGCGCCGCCGGCAGCGGCACCATGCGCGGCACCCCGGCCAGGGCGTCGGCGATCGCGCGGGCGCTGGTGAGCGGCCCGCCGCCCAGCGGTGCCTGGAAGGCGGCTCGGCAGGCGAGGTCGTTGAGGTGCTGGGGGATCCCGGCGCGGATCTGGCTCGGCTGGCAGGGGGCGCCGCCCACGAGGGGGGCGGCGGGCAGGCCGTTGTGCGCGTGGCCGGGCCAGTGCGCGGTCAGCGCGGCGTAGAGGAGGCGGCCCAGGCCCTGGGCGTCGGCGGCGACGGGGTTCTCCGCGCCGATGCCGCGCAGGGCGGCGTCGACGCCGATGCCGGTGACCTTCACGGCGCCGCCCACCGTCCAGATGAGCTTGCCCGGCGTGAGGTTGAGGTGGTGGAGTCCGGCGGCGTGCGCGGTGGCCAGGGTCTCGGCGGCCTCGGCCACCAGCCCGGCGGCGCGTTCGGGGGCCAGCGGGCCCTGGGCCAGCAGGTCGGTCAGGGACTGCCCGGCCACCCACTCCTCGACGACGTAGGGGGTCGCGTCGCGGTCGTCGGCGTCGAACACCTGGGTGACGCGGGAGTCGGCGATGCGGCTCGTGGCGCGGGCGGCGCGCACGACCTCGCTGGTGCGGGGGAAGTCCTCGGCGAAGGTCCACACGGCGACGAGCCGGGCGAGGGTTTCGTCGGTGGCCTTCCACAGGACGGCGCCGTTGGTCTGGCTCACCTGGGAGTCGAGTCGGTACCGGCCTGCGAGTCGGGCGCCGGGCTCAATCATGAAGGTGCTCATGCCGGGAGTGACGGACGTGACGGCCGACCGAGGACGCCTCCAGTGGGGGCTGCCGGAAGGGGGAGCGCTCGGGGGAGTGCGGCCGTGTCGTTGTCTGTCCCCAACCTCCCTTCGGGCAGCTCAGAAAACACGTGGACGACGGCGAAGAACTGCCGTTCCATGCTAGGACGCCCGAGTGGGGCCTTCGGTGGCCAGTTGTGGGCTGGTGGGCGAGCATTTGGGTCCTTATGTCGATTACACATGGTCATGTCCGCCTGGTGATCAGCGGCGCAGCAGGCGGTCGCGTACCATGTCCAAGAAGGTTGTGACTTCGGTCACACCAAGTCGTTTGGCGACCAGCACGAACAGCAGCGCGCCGACCACCCCGCCCGCCGCCATGGCCAGCAGCGACGGCAGCACCGTGCCGGGCAGCAGCCCGAACATGAGGATCATCGCCACCCCGAACACCGCGCTGGGCACCGTGGCCACGTGCAGCAGCAGCAGCGTCCGCAGCACCCGCCGCCCGTCCAGCCCGTTCATGCGGGCGCGCAGCCCGCGCCAGGCCAGCACCGAGCCCACCACGTAGTACAGCCCGTAGGCCACCGGCAGCAGCACCACCACCAGCCGGGGCGGCGCCGCGAACAGCAGGGTGATCGCCAGGGCGGCGTGGGCCGCCTCGGCGGGCAGCGCGATGAGCGAGGGCGTCTTGGTGTCGCCGAGCGCGTAGTAGACCCGCATCAGCAGTTGGAACAGCGTGAACGGGATCAGCATCACCGAGAACACCATGAGGATCCGCCCGATCCCCTGGGCGTCCTCGGTCGTGGTGCTGCCGTTGGCGTAGATCAGCACGCAGAAGGGGATGGCGAACACCACCATCGCCACCGAGATCGGCACGATCAGCACCGCCGACAGCCGGAACCCGCGCGAGAAGTCCGCCCGCACCAGGTCCCGGCGGCCGTCGGCCACGTGCGCGCTCATCCGCGGCAGCAGCGCGGTGATCACCGAGACCGCGATGATGGCGTAGGGGAGTTGGAACAGCATCGACGCGTACTGGTAGGCGGTGATGCCGGCGCCCGCGGCGGCCTCGCCCGACTCCACCACCCGCACCCCCGCCCGGGTGGCGACGTTGGTGGTCACCAGCAGGCCCGCCTGCGCCACGCCGATGTAGAGCATCATCCACGCCGCGGTGCGCACCGCCTCGCCCAGGCCCGAGCCGCGCAGGTCCAGCCGCGGCCGCCAGCGGAACCCGGCGGCGAACAGCGCCCACAGCAGCACGAGCGCCTGCACCACCTGGCCGCAGGTGGTGCCCAGGCCCAGCAGCGTCAACTGGCCGTCGGTGATGGTCTCGGGCGTGCTCCCCGGGCCGGCGACCACCAGGAACATCGCGCCCACGGCGATGATCACCAGGTTGTTGAGCACCGGCGCCCACATCGGCGCGCCGAAGCGGTTGCGGCTGTTGAGCATGGCGCTGGCGATCCCGCTGGCGCCGATGAAGAAGATCTGGCCCAGCAGGAAGCGCGCCAGCAGGGTCGCGGCGTCGTGCTGGCCGCTGGTGAACTCGCCGGCGTAGAGGCGGATCAGCAGCTCGGCGGCCGCGATCGCCACCACGGTGATCACCGCCAGCACCAGCAGCATCACCGTGAACAGCCGCTGCTCGGTGGCCGTGCCGCCGTCGGCGTCCTGCTTCTTGCGCTTGACCAGGAACGGCACGAACACGCTGGCCAGCAGGCCGCCGATCAGCAGGTCGTAGACGGCGAAGGGCACCATGTTCGCCGTCTGGTAGGCGTCGCCGAGCAGTTGGGTGCCCAGCGCCGCCGCCAGCACGATGGTGCGGACGAACCCGGTCGCGCGCGAGACCACGGTGCCCACGGCCATGACGGCGCTGGAGCGCAGCAGGTTGTCGGGGGCGGCGTGCGCCGCGCCGCCGATCTCGTTGCCCTCCTCGCCGGGGCGGTCGGCGGTGCCCAGGTCGCCGTAGTCGGCCGGGTCGTGCACCACGACCAGACCGGGCTCGGGCTGGGTCCCCGGTTCGGTGCGCTCGACGGCGTCGAGGACCTCCTCGGGCATCGGCAGCCGCCGGCGCGGCCGGGGCGCGGGGGGACCGGTCTGGTCGTTCGACACCGGTGGAGCCATCTTCCTGTGGTGCTTCCTGTGGGCGGCGGGGCCGGCTTCGTCCCGGGGTCGGGGGTGACGACGACGGCCGCGGGCGGCGGTGGGGTGCGGCGGCGGCCCGGCGGCCGCGCGCCGCCGGCGCCTACCGCCGCAGACGGGAGCGCACGAGGTCCACGGCCGCCGACAGTTCCCGCACCCGCAGCGCCCAGGCGCACAGCAGGAACAGCACTCCGCCGATCAGGCAGCCGACCACGGGGGCGCCGAGGTTGGTCCAGATCCCGGGCCCCACCCGCGTGGTGAAGAACCACAGGACGCACGCGCCCGCGGCGACGCTGGGAACGGCGGCCGCGTGCAGCCGCAACAATGTGCCACCGATGTGCCGCCCGTCAAGCCCGCCCAGGCGGCGGCTGAGGATGAAACCGGCGATGACCAGGCCGGAGAGGAACGAGCACATGAAACCGGCGGCCACGCCCGCCACCACGCGGTCCGGCGGCAGCACCGCGTAGGCCGTCAGCGCGAGCGCGCCGTGCACGGTGACGTTGGCGATGCTGATCAGCGCGGGGGTGCGGGTGTCGCCCATGGCGTAGAACACCCGCAGCATCAACTGGAAGACGGTGAACGGCACCAGGCCCAGCGCCATCACGGCCAGCACCACGCCGATGTTGGCGGCGTCGGCGGGGGAGGTGTTGCCGCGCGCGAACACCAGCGTGGCCACCGGCACCGCGTACAGCGCCAGGGCCAGGCCCAGCGGCACCAGCACCAGCGCCGAGATCCGCAGCGTGCGGGAGAACCCGGCGCGGACCTCGTCCCAGCGCCGCTCGGTGGCGTGCGCGCTCATCTGCGGCAGCAGCACGGTGATCAGCGAGACGGCGATGATGGCGTACGGGAGTTGGAACAGCGTGTAGGCGAAGTTGTAGGCGGTCAGGCCGGCGCCCACGTCGTGGCCCTGGCGCACGCTCTCGGCACCGGCGCGGTTGACCAGGTTGGCGGTGATCAGCAGCCCGAGTTGGGTCATCAGGGTGTAGAGGAACATCCACCCGGCGCTGCGCAGCGCCTCGCCCAGGCCGGAGCCGCGCAGGTCCAGCCGCGGCCGCCAGCGGAACCCGGCGCGCCACAGCGACCCCAGCAGGACCACCAGTTGGGCGGCCATGCCCGCGGTCGTGCCGGCGCCCAGCAGCACCAGTTCGCCCTGGGTGACGGTCTCGACGGTGCGGCCGGCTCCGGCCACCCACAGGAACAGGGCGCCGACCGCGATCACCACGATGTTGTTCAGCACCGGCGCCCACACCGGGGAGCCGAACCGGTTGCGGGTGTTGAGCATGCCGCTGATGAGGCCGCTCAGCCCGACGAAGAAGATCTGCGCGAGCAGGAACCGCGCCAGGTAGACGGTGACCTCGGCCTGGCGGGGGTCGGAGTCGCCCAGGTAGAGGCCGATGATCGGCTCGGCGGCCAGGACCGCCGCGGCGGTGACCACCAGCAGCAGCACCACCGCGCCGGTGAACAGCCGGTTCTCGGTCTTGACGCCGCCGTCGTCGTCGCGCATGCGCCGCTTGACCAGCAGCGGGATCACGACGCTGGCCATCAGGCCGCCGATGAGCAGGTCGTTGATGATGAAGGGGATGGTCTGGGCGGTCTGGTAGGCGTCGCCGAGGAGCTGGGTGCCCAGCGCGGCGGCGATCACGATCGCCTTCACGAAGCCGGTGACGCGGGAGACCATGGTGCCCACGGCCATGATGGCGCTGGAGCGCATCATGCCGCCGGACCCGCCCGAGCCCTGCTCGCCGCTGGCGCCGCCCGTGGGCGCGGTGGGGTCGTCGGGGCCGGTGGGGCCGGGGACGGGGGGATCGTCGCTGCCGTTCGTGGTCTCGGTGGCCACAGGCCGGCTCCTTTCGGGATTGCGTGGGCAGGGCGAAGCGCCGCGCAGCGGGGGATGTCCGCCTCGCTCAGCCACCGGCCGGGGCGTCGCCGGTGCCGCCCTTGCCACCGGCGGGCGGGGCGGCGTCGGGGCCGCCGGGCCGGGTGGAAGGGGGTTCCTCCTCATTCTGCTGCATCGGGGCGGGCGACTCGCCCGCCGCCGCGCCGCCGTCGCCGCCCTCGGGGCGCTCGCCGGCGGAGTCGGAACCCTCCGCGGCCTCGCCGCCTTCAGCGCCCCCGGCGCCCTCGGTGCCGTCCGCGCCCTCGGGGGGCTCGGCCGCGGCGGCGGCGCGCCCGCGCCGCCACTTGCGCACCGCGCGCGGGGTGAGCGCGGCCACCAGCACCAGGGCGCCCGCGCCGCTGATCACCAGCGCCTGGGTGCCCATGCCGGTGGCGTTGACCGACAGGAACTGCTCCTCGGCGATCGGCTCGCCGCTGACGTTGTGCAGGTTCATCTGGATCATCGTGCGGCCGTTGACCCGGGCGGTCAGCCGCACATAGACCGTGGTCCGGTCGCCGGGGCCGATCTCGATGGGGTCCTGGATGGGGTCCTGGTAGTTGCCGATGGCCAGCCGCTCGGGGTTGGCCGACAGCAGCGACAGGTTGACCCGGACCGTGTGGTCCTCCAAGTCGTTGGCGATCAGCACGCCCATGGTGCCGGTGGCGCTGGCCAGGGTGACCGGCTCGGAGGGAATGATGCGCACCTTGTTCATGTCGGCGCGCACCGCGTCGGCCACCAGGTCGACGGCGGTTTCGGACAGGTCGTCGCGTTCCCGCCAGGCCACCGACTCCAGCCGCAGGACGGCGGGCCGGAACGGGTCCTCCTCGTCGACCAGAATGCTGTTGAAGAGGCGGATCGAGCCCCGGATGTCCTTGACCTCGTCCAGGTAGGAGCCGCTCAGCTCGGCGCGCGAGGCCGAGCGGGGGTAGGCGGCCTCGGCGCGGTCCTCGCCGGCCGCCGCACCCTCGGGGCGGACGTCGTTGAGGGCCACCGGCTCCAGCCACGGCAGGGTCTCGGTGGCCTCCAGGACGCCCTGGGCGAACCCGGCGCCGGGGTTCCAGTCGGCCGAGGGGTAGGCCACCACGGTGCGGTCGGTGCCCGGCCGCTCGGCGGCGATCATCGCGGTCTCGGCGGCGAACCGCTGCTGGGCCAGCGCCGCGTCGCCGGGGTCGGAGGTGTCGGCGTCGAGCACCTCGGTCAGCCCGCTGTCGGCCACCAGGGCGGTGCCCTGCTCGCCCTCGCCCAGGTCCAGCGGCGCGGCGGCCGAGGGGGTGTGCCCGACCCAGGAGGCGGCGGGCATCGCGGGCTCGCGCAGCAGGAACCCGGTGGCGCCCATGCGCTGGTACAGCTCGCGGGTGGGGGTGTTGAGCATGCCGTCGGCGGGGACCGCCAGGCCGGCCTCGGCGGGCAGGCCCAGCACCCGCTCCACGGTGTCGTAGCCCAGGGCGATCGCCGACTCGGCGTCACCGGACAGGTCGTGCCGCAGCAGCGCGGCGAGGTCGGCCGAGGCGTAGGGGGTGGCCACCACCGCGTCCTCGGCGAGCGCCGCGCGCGCCTGGTCCAGCCAGACCTCGGCGTTGGCGCTGGCCTCCATGTCGGTGGTGGCGGCGCCGGAGTCGCCGTCGGCGGTGTCGGGGTCGGCCACCACCTGGTAGGGGGAGGTCAGCCGGTCGATGTCGTCGAGCAGGCCGGGGTCGACCGCCCAGGTGACGGGCACCCCGGAGGAGTCGTCGGAGCCGCCGGACTCCGCGCCGCCGGAGTCCTCCTGACCGCCGCCGGAGTCCTCGCCGGCGTCGGCGGAGCCGCTGGGCGAGGGGGACGCCGACGGGCTGGGCTCGGCGGACTCCTCGCCCTCGCCCTCGGGAGAGGGCTCCAGCGACACGTCGCCGTTCTGCGCGCCCGCCGTCAGCAGGCGGCCGAGCCGGCCCTCGGGGGCGAGGCTTTCGGTCAGCGAACCGCCGAGATAGGTGTCGTCGTCGGTGCGCTGGGGGCGGTCCATCAGCGGCCACACCCACGCGATGCCCACGGGGTCGGGCGCCGACCCGCCCCGGTAGGGCAGGAAGGTGCGCTTGGCGCCCATGTCCTCGCCCGCGCCGTTCACCGCCTCGACCACCATCGGGTAGACGCCGAACTCCGACAGGTCCAGGTCGGCGGCGTCCACGCGCAGGGTGAACTCCGCGGACTCCCCTGGCTCCAATCCGCCCTCGATCTCGGTGTCGGCGCCGAGGGCCTCCGGTTCGATCCCCTCGCCCTGGGCGTAGGCGTCGAGTTCGGAGCGGTCGGCCAGACCGGCCGTGGAGTAGCGGAACCGGACGGTGACGTCCTGGACGGCCCGCTGGGTGGTGTTGGTGACCTCGCCGGTGATCCGGACGGTGCTGCCGCGCCCCACCGAGGTGGGGGTGATCTCCTCGACCACCAGCGGATCGGGCCGGTTGTCGCCCTGACCGGGGTCGGCGGCGGGGGCCTGCGCAGGACTGAACGCGGCCAGGGCCGGCAGGAGGGCGGCGGTCGTGGCCGCGACCGCGCCTAGGTGAAGGAGTCGACGCACGCCAGTAGGTCTTCCATGAGGTTGACGATGGCCCGCGGGGGATGTGGAACTGCTGCACGGTGCCGCGGTCTCGCGGGTCGCTGCGAACGGCCGAACAGGGCGGCGGATATCGCGGTGGACTGGTGTGCACAATACCGCTTCGGGCGGGGCGCTCCGCAGCATTACGGCCCGCGCGGAACGCCGCCTTCCTTGAACCGGATCCGATCGTCGGATCAGCGGGGCGATCCCGGGCCCGGGACCGGCGCCGATTCGCAACACGGGGTCGCGACACCTAATCTCTGGTGGTGTGCCGAATTCAGCGCTTCCAGGTGAGACCCCCCGTACGCCGGTGACCGGCGAGGCCGCCCCGCCGGGCCGCCTCACCGGCGAGCAGCGGGCCGCCGTCTCCGACCTGTTCGACTCGATCGGCACGGTCCTGGCGGAGCTGGGCGAGCTGTTCACGCGCGGCGGCCACGAGATCGCCCTGGTCGGCGGCCCGGTGCGCGACGCCCTGCTCGGGCGCGAGGTCAACGACCTCGACCTCACCACCGACGCCGTGCCGCAGACCATCCTGTCGCTGGTCGACGGCTGGGCCGACGCCGTGTGGACGGTCGGCATCGACTTCGGCACGGTGGGCCTGCGCAAGGGCGGGCTGCAACTGGAGATCACCACCTACCGCAGCGAGTCATACCAGCCCAAGTCCCGCAAGCCCGAGGTCCACTACGGCACCTCGCTGTATGAGGACCTCATCCGCCGCGACTTCACCGTCAACGCCATGGCGGTGCGGCTGCCCGACCGGGAGTTCGTGGACCCCTTCGGCGGGCTGGCCGACCTGCGCGCGCGCCGGCTGCGCACCCCCGGCCGCCCCGAGGACTCCTTCACCGACGACCCGCTGCGCATCATGCGCGCGGTCCGGTTCGCCGCCCAACTGGGCGTGACACCCGCGCCGGAGGTCCGCGAGGCCGCGGCCGCGCTGGCCGACCGGCTGGAGATCGTCTCGGCCGAGCGCGTCCGCGACGAGCTGACCAAGCTGATGCTCAGCGCCGACCCGCGCCGGGGCGTGGAGTTGATGGTCGACCTCGGCGTGGCCGAGCACGTGCTGCCCGAGATCCCCAAGATGCGGCTGGAGATCGACGAGCACCACCGGCACAAGGACGTCTACGAGCACTCGCTGACGGTGCTGGACCAGGCCATCGAGCTGGAGCGGGCGCGCGGCATGGGCCCCGACCTGGTGCTGCGCCTGGCGGCGCTGCTGCACGACATCGGCAAGCCCAAGACCCGCGCGTTCGAGTCGGGCGGGCGGGTCACCTTCCACCACCACGAGGTGGTGGGCGCCTCGATGAGCCGGCACCGGCTGGGCGCGCTGCGGTTCCCCAAGGACGTCATCGCCGACGTCAGCAAGCTCGTGGGGCTGCACCTGCGCTTCCACGGCTACGGCAAGGGCGAGTGGACCGACTCCGCGGTGCGCCGCTACGCCCGCGACGCCGGCGACCTGCTCCAGCGGCTGCACGTGCTGACCCGCGCCGACTGCACCACGCGCAACCGGCGCAAGGCGGCGGCGCTGGCGCGCGCCTACGACGACATCGAGCGCCGGATCGAGCGCCTGGCCGAGGAGGAGGAGCTGAACAAGGTCCGGCCCGACCTCGACGGCAACGAGATCCAGGAGGTCCTGGGGATCGGCCCGGGGCCGATGGTGGGCAAGGCGTGGCGGTTCCTGCTGGAGCTGCGCCTGGAGAACGGTCCGATGGGCAAGGAGGCGGCGGCGGCGGAGCTGCGCGCCTGGGCGAAGCGGCACGCCGACTCCGGAGCCTGAGCCGGCATGTCGGCGTGCCGACGTGTCGACGTGTCGGTGAACCGGCACGCCGGCGCGGGTGCCCCGGCCGCCGCCGGTCGGCGGGGACCCACCCGCCCCAGCCGCCCCAGCCGCCCGTGACAGGTGTCATGTCCGGGGCGCGCGGAACCTCACGGCGGGGTGATGACGACCTCCCCTGGTCGCCGGGCGCGCCGGACGCTGCAATGGACGCATGACCCCACACGGCTCCACCGGCGGATCCCGGCCGCGGTCCCTGCCCGAGCGGCTCTACCTCCTCAGCTACGACCTGGACAAGAAGCGCCTCGACGCGCCCAGTTCCCTGTACCGCCACCAGTTGCTGCGCGGCGCGGCGCTGGTGGAGCTGTCCCTGCGCGGCCTGGTGGTCGACCGCGGCGGCAAGGCCGCGCGCGGCGACGGACCCGAACCCGACGACGCGCTCCTGGCCGGGGTGCTGGCCGACGTGCCCGCGCACCGGCCGCGCCACTGGGCCGGCCTGCTGGTGCGCGAGCCCGGCGCGGCCGAGCGGACCGTGCGCGAGCGGCTGGCGGAGGCCGGCGTGGTCACGGTGGAGACCCGCCGCCTGCTCGGCGTGCTGCCGCTGCGCACGGTCACCCCGGTCGACGGTGCGGAGGTCCGCCTGCTGCGCGAGCGGGTCCGCGACATCGTGATCGGCGGCGACCCGGCGGCGGCGCCCGCCGAGGACGTCGCCCTGGCGGTGCTCGCCCTCGAGGGGAACATGGCCCACGTGCTCACCTGGCGGGAGCGCCGCGACCACAAGCGCGCGATCGCGGCGCTGAACGCCCACTTCGACGCGATGGTGCCGGGCGTGCGGTCGGCGGTCCGCCTCGCCGTCGCCAACGCCACGTCGGGCGGGTAGCCGCCGCGCGGGTCGCCGAAGCGCCGTGTCGACAAGCCGACCTGGCGACCGGGGGGCCGGTGGGTCGGCGGGCCGGGTTGCCGGGAGGGGACCGGCGCGGAGCGGGGGACGGCGCGTGCCCGGCTAGGGTACGGCCCTGGCCGCGCGCCGGTACGCCGGTACGTCGGCACACCGGTAGGCCGACATGTCGCCGAAGCGATCGGGGCCGCCGCAGCCGCGCGGGCGCCGCCGGCCGGGCGCCCGATCAGCCGCGGTCGGCCGCCACGGCGGTGCCGCCGCCGCGCACCGCGCGCGCCCGCACCGCCCACAGCCCGCCCACCAGGGTGTATCCGGCGGCCATCGCCACCACGACGGCGGTGCCGGTCCCCGCCGGGGGCACCGTCGCGGCCGCCACACCCGCGCCCGCCACGAACACCGCGTTGAACAGCATGTCGTAGACGGAGAACACCCGGCCCCGGAACGCGTCGTCGACATGTCGCTGAACCAGCGTGTCGACAGCGACCTTGACCCCCTGGGACACCACACCCAGCGCGAACGCCGCCACCGGGAACAGCAGCGGCGAGAACGGCAGCCCGAACACCAGCAGGGCCGCGCCGCCCGAACCCAGCAGCGCGGCGATCCACGCGTCGGCGGAGACGCGCGCGGTCGCCCACGGCGTCGCCACCGCCCCCACCAGGAAGCCCGCGGCCGAGGCGCCCAGCGCCACCGAGAACCCCGCGAACCCGGCCACCCCGCCGGAGGTGAAGGTGTTGTTATAGAGGAGCAGCGTCATCAGCGTCATGATGCCGAAGCCCAGGCGGTGGGCGGCGATGGTGGCCAGGCCGTAGCGCGCCGGGCGGCGGCTCCAGATGTGCCGCGCGCCGTCGACCAGCCCGCCCACGATCCGACCCAGCGCGGCCCGCACGGCGGCGGGCTGCTCGGCGAGGTCGGGGCCGAGTTCCGCGCGGCCGAGCGTGAGGGCGACCGGGGCCGCCGCCGCCATCGCCGCGGCCGCGCCCAGCAGGACCAGCGCGGTGCCGGTGGCGCCGTCGCCGCCGAGCAGGCGCAGCCCCGCCGCCGCGCCGGCGCCGGCGAAGGCCGCGGCGGTGCCGCACGAGGGGGTGACCGCGTTGGCCATCATCAGCTTGGTGTGCGGCACCACGTGCGGCAGCGCGGCCGAGAGCGCCGCCAGCAGGAAGCGGTTGAGGCCCAGCAGCGCGAGCGCGGCCACCAGGAACCCGGCGCCGTCGGCCCCCGCCCAGACGAGCGCGGCCGTGGCGGCGGCCAGGACCGCCTTGGCCAGGGTGGACCACACGAGGACTTGTCGACGTGACCACCTGTCGATGAAGACACCCGCGAACGGGCCGACGACGGAGAACGGCAGCAGCAGCGCCGCGAAGGCGGCGGCCGCCTGGCCGGCGGTGGTGTGCTGCTCGGGGGAGAAGAAGACGTAGCCCGCAAGTCCGGCCTGGTAGAAGCCGTCGGCGAACTGTGAGACCAGCCGCACGGCGAACAGCCGGCGAAACCGCGGCCCCTGGAGCACGTCGTGGAGATCGCGGTAGAAGGACACGCGCCCAGCCTAGGGGCGAGTGGCCGCCGGCGGAGGCGCCCGGCGCGGACCGGCCTGCGGGGGAGGAGGGGGAGAGGCGGGGGACCCGGCATTGCCCTCGGCGCCGGGCCGCGTGAGGATGTGCTGCCAGCCGCGCGCCCGCCACCCCCTCCAGCCGGCAGTCGAAGGGTGAATCCGCCTTGGGGCCAAGGACTACAGGTCGGCTGCCTTCACCGCCACCAGGAATGCGGTCCACTCCATAGGTGGCACCACCAGGTGCCCTGCGCCGCGATTCTTCGAGTCCCGAATCGCCGCGCCCTGAGCGAGCGTGTCGGCCACTTCTACGCACTCGCCCCTGGTGCCGCTGTAACTGCTGGTGCGCCAGGTGCCTTCCGCAATCACGTCTTTGCCCGTGCCTTCCTGATCATCGCGATCGATGCCGCTGGAGGCAGTGCCAGCCCACGCAGGTCCTCGAAGTCTTGGCTGTACTGCGCGACCTTGGCATCAACATGATCAATGTCCGATTCGGACCTATTCTCCAATACGAGGATGTCCCCCGGCTCACCGGGCACCCGAAGCACCTGGAAACTGCCGTCCAAGCCCACGTGGGGGGCAGCGCTGAGGGGTAGGACATGCAGAGTCACATGCGGAAGCTCTGCCATCGCCAGCAAATGGTCCCACTGTGGGATCATCACCCCTTCGCCCCCGACGTTGCGCTCCAGTACGGCTTCGTCGATCACGAACACGCCACGAGGTTGAGGCGCCTGCCACACGACCTGTTGCCGCCGCATCCGAGCGCGGACGTATTGTTCTAGTTGAGCTTCGGTCGCCAGCGTTTCTCCGGCGCGTACCACCGCACGCGCATAGTCCTCAGTTTGAAGAAGTCCTGGAATCCATCCGAGTTGCCATTGCCTGATGAGGGTGGCACGGCCTAATAGAGGTTCCAGTTCGGCGAGCCAGAGCGGTATGCCCGACTTGCTGACATGGGCAACCAAACGGGTTATCTGACCGCCCGATCTTAGAGCCTCGTCCAACTGTGGAGCGTAGCGCTCCTTTAGGCCGCGAACACCCCGTTCGATGGCTCCTAGCATCCCGGCAGAGAGCGGTACTCGCTCCGCCAGTCGATCCAGCGACAGCCCCAACTCTTCTCGTCGGCGACGTACTTCAGTTCCTACGCGCAGCCATTCTTCCTTTGGACGATCCGCCATGTGCTTACCTCACCACAGCGCGAACAGGCTCACAACAGGATCCGCACTATTCCAGCCAACGATGTGTGAACGCTGGAATCCGACGTGCCCCACCACCATTGTTGGACTTAGAGGGATCACAACAGTGACAACAAAACGGCCCTACTGGGTGGTGTGACACCCGGCAGGGCCTAATCCCGACCTGTGTGAGCCAGGTGGAGACTTATGACGAACTCTATATGGACTCAAGCGCCCGTTACGTCCCGTGTTGATGCGAGCTACCGGCGGCGCCATGCACGGTCCAACCGGGTGCGGCCCTATGTCCGGTCCCGTTGCTCTGAGCCACGGCACCGGGGGCAGCGATGACGGCGGCTGTCGTGGTGGCCGCCAACACCTTTCCCGGTGAACCGTGGGCGGTCACGAAGGCACGCCATTGGCTGCTGGCCGCGCTGAACACGGCCGGAGTCCCGATTCCCGAGGAGCGGCGGTCGGCGGCCCTGCTGCTGTGTTCCGAGGCGGCGACCAACGCCATTCTCCACACGACCAGCAAAGGCAGGTGCTTCAGCGTGCACCTCCACGCCTTTCCCGGGCGCATCACCGTTGAGGTCGAAGACGACGGCGGTCCGTCCCGCCCCACACTGATCACCGCGGCTCCCACGGACGAGCACGGGCGCGGACTCGGCCTCATCGACCACTACGCCGACGAGTGGGGGCCGCGTGCCACTGGACCGGGGATCTACTGCGTCCTCACCTGGGATCCCCGGACGGTGACCCGATGACCAGACGTGTGCCTTCCGGGAACTATCCCCGCCTTTACACCTCCGCCGAAGTCCAGCGCATGTTCCGGGTGAGTCCCACGACCGTCAGGCGGTGGGCGGAGGCGGGCCATCTGCGCACCGCGTTGACACTGGGCGGCCAAAGGCGGATCTACGCCGACGACGTCGACGCGCTGCTCAACCCCTCCAAGGAGGCGGACCCGCGCGGCTGACTCCGGAGGGGGAGACAGCCGCGTGCCGAGGGCCGCTCGGAACCCGGTTCCGAGCGGCCCGTTCACTGCCCCCGGTCGCTGTTCCACGTGAAACAGCGGTGGCCGGCCCCTTGGGGGACCGGCCACTTCGGTGCGGGGAGCGGAGGGCGGGCTACTCGCGGTAGAGGGTGCCCTCGGAGATGCTGGTGGTGCCGTCGGACATGACGCTGCTGACGGTGATGTCGAGCGAGTCCTCGCCGGCGGGAGTCAGGGTGACGAAGCCGTTGTCGACGCAGTCGGGGTCGGTGCTCACCGCGTAGGAGAACGTCATCTGCGTCTCGCTGGGCTGGACCTCATGGATCTCCCAGGTGCAGCGGCCGTCCTCGGTGACGACGAGGTTGTACTCCTCGCCCTCGACGGTGTCACCCGAGACCGTGATCGTGGCCGACCAGACACCCATCGGGGCGCCGCTGCCGTCGAGTTGGTCGAGGTTGCCGTCCCACACGCCTTCATAGGGGGCGAGCGCGGACTCCTCGGCGGTGCCGCCCGACCCGCCGGAGCTGCTGAGCAGCCACAGGCCCACGCCGCCGACCACCACGAGGACGGCGACGCAGACGCTGATGATGACCAGGACGAGACCGACGTTGCCGCCGCCGCGCTTGCCGCTCGGGTAGGACCCCGTGGGCCGGCCGCCGGGATACCCGCCGCCGGGGTGCCCCCCGCCCGGGTACCCGCCGCCCGGGTGGCCGCCGGGGGGCGGGTAGCCGTACCCGCCCGCGGGCTGGCCGCCGGTCGGCGGGCCGAACCCGGGCTGCGGTCCGGGGCCGCCCGGCCCCGGTGGCGGCTGCTGCCATGGTCCCGGCCCCGGAGGGGGGCCGGGGTCCTGGGGGTAGCTCATCGAGGCTCCTTGACCTGCCCGGGATCTGACGCCCGGATCGGCTTGACTGGAAGCCCATTATGGCCCGGCGCCGCCGGCCCTTCGAGCCCGCGAGACGGCCCCCGCCCGGTCCCGCGAACGGTTCCCGGCGCCCCGCCGCCCCGACCTCGCGTCGCCCTTGCGAACCCCCGGGAACCCCTCTGCGGGTTCCGGGAGGTCCCGCGCTTCCCCGCTCTTCCGCGCGCGGCGGCGCGGGCGCGCCATGGGCCGGAACGGTCCGCTCCGATCCGCCGGCCCACGGTGCGCCCGCCGGTCACCGCCCCCGCGTCCCGCCCCGCGCGCCCCCCATCCGCGCCGCGCGCGGCCGTGCTCGCGGCGGCGGGCGGGTCAACGGGGAAGAGGAGAGCGCCTCAGCGGTCGACCTCGCCGGCGATGAACCGCTCCACGAGGTCGTGCGCCTCGCTGTCGCTGTACTGCTCGGGCGGGGACTTCATGAAGTAGGCCGACGCCGACGTGATCGGTCCGCCGATGCCCCGGTCCTTGGCGATCTTGGCGGCCCGGATGGCGTCGATGATGATGCCGGCGGAGTTGGGGGAGTCCCACACCTCCAGCTTGTACTCCAGGTTCAGCGGGACGTCGCCGAAGGCGCGCCCCTCCAGCCGGACGTAGGCCCACTTGCGGTCGTCCAGCCACGGCACGTGGTCGGAGGGACCGATGTGCACCGAGCCCGCCTTCAGCTCGTGCGGGATCTGGGAGGTCACCGAGCGCGTCTTGGAGACCTTCTTGGACTCCAGCCGGTCGCGCTCCAGCATGTTCATGAAGTCCATGTTGCCGCCGAAGTTGAGCTGGTAGGTGCGGTCCACCACCACGCCCCGGTCCTCGAACAGCTTCGACAGCACCCGGTGGGTGATGGTCGCGCCCACCTGGGACTTGATGTCGTCGCCGACGATCGGCACCCCGGCGCGGGTGAACTTCTCCGCCCACTCCGGGTCGGAGGCGATGAACACCGGCAGGGCGTTGACGAACGCCACCCCGGCGTCGATGGCGCACTGCGCGTAGAAGCGGTCGGCCTCCTCCGACCCCACCGGCAGGTAGGACACCAGCACGTCGGCGCGCGCGGCCTTCAGCGCCGCGACCACGTCGACGGCGTCCTCGGTCGACTCCTCGATGGTCTCGCGGTAGTACTTCCCCAGGCCGTCGAACGTCGGCCCGCGCTGCACGACCACCCCGGTGGGCGGGACGTCGCAGATCTTGACGGTGTTGTTCTCGCTCGCGGTGATCGCGTCGGCGAGGTCCTGGCCCACCTTCTTGGCGTCGACGTCGAAGGCGGCCACGAACTCCACGTCCCGCACGTGGTAGGGGCCGAACCGCACGTGCATGAGGCCGGGGACCCGGGACTCGGGGTCGGCGTCAGAGTAGTAATGGACGCCCTGGACGAGCGATGCCGCACAGTTTCCTACACCCACGACGGCTACGCGTACCGAACCCATTGGTCCTTGCTCCTTCTTGGTCGCTGATTGGGACGTGAAAGCGCGCCGCGATGGCGCGCCGGGCGGGCGGCGCGAGGCCGCCGCCGTGCTTAGCGCCGGCTGCCGGGGGGAGGTGGCCCGCCTTCGCGGAGGGGGGCGTTTCCGCTGATAGTGGCATCAGCGGTGGACGCGTGCTCGGCGCACCGCCGTTCCCGCCGGATGAGGTCGTCAAGCCAGCCGACTTCGCTTTCCAGGGCCTCTGCCCGGTGCCGGTGCAGTTCAACGGTGTAGGGGTCCTGCCGGGGGTCGGCCAGCCGCTCCCGCACCTGGGCGAGGCACTCCTGGAGGCGCGCCCGGCGGCCGTCGAGGATGCGCAGCCGGACCTCGGTGCGGGTCCGGCCGAACAGCGTGAAGTGGACCCCGAAGCACTCGTCGTCGGTCGCGGCGGGGGTGCTCTCGGCGAGGAGGTCGCCCAGCCGGTCGCGCCCGCGCTCGGTGAGCCGGTAGACGATCCGCGAGCGCCGCCCGCCCGCGCCGCCGCAGTGGGCGGACACCACCAGGCCCTCCCGCACCATCTCCTTCAGGCAGGGATAGAGGGAGCCGTAGGAGAACGCGTGGAAGATGCCGAGTTCGGAGTTGAGGCGTTTGCGCAGCTCATAGCCGTGCATCGGGGCTCCGGCGAGATGGCCGAGAACGGCGAGCTCCAGTACCCGGGCACGTCGGCCGCCCATGCCGCCACCTCCTGCCCTCAACCGGTCCGCCCTGTCCGACTCGTCGTTGTCCGCGGCCCGCGCCCGCGCGGCGGGACCCGCTGCGTAGTTCAGCCGAACCCGGGCGGATATTTGTTCCCGGCCGTGTGCGCGGCCGGTGGCCCGGTCGGCGCCCGGCCGCCCGGTTCGCGGCCCGGCGGCCGCCCTCGGCGCCGCGGCGGAGGGCGACGGACGCTGCTCAATGCGTGGTTTATCCGCGTATGACTATATCGCCCTGATATAACGCAACGCTGTGTTGGCTATCTAACACCGGGTCCGGCGCCCGCCCCCGCCGCCCGAGCGCCGCCGCGGCACCCGGACCTGCGCGCTTGTGACCCGGGCCTCACCGGGCCGCTTCCGCCCTCGCGGCCGGCCGCCGGTCCGGACCCCGCCGCGGCGCCGACCGGGGCCCCGAAGGCGGCCGGAGAAGCCGCCTCAGCCAGGTACGCTCACGCCTGGGTTGTGCTATGCGCCGCCGTCGCTCTACCGTGACGGGTGCTCCAACCGTGACCGTTCGGTGCTCCTGTGGTGTCCTAACCGCGGGTGCGGCGGTTCACACGAGTCGCGGGCAGTCGTACGGCCCAACGCTCGACCGGGTTGCCCGGGTCTTTTCGCCTAGAGGTCGCCGACAGGAGGAAGCAGAGGACAACGTTTCCGGAGTGGTCGAAAACCATTCGCGGTAGTCGGGCGTCCCATATCCGGACGCATGAACCTCCGAAACCGACGGCGCGTTTCGACCCGGCTCCCGGATTCCCTCCGCGTGGGGCCTTCCCCCACTTACCCGAGTCGTAAGGCCGATCGGCCGCTGAACAGCAATCGAGGACGCGTGAGTACCGAAAGACGACGGAATGCCGGCGGGCGCCGCCGGGCCTCTGGCCCGGCCGACGGCGCGCGCGGCAACGGCGGCAGGCGCAGGGCGCAGGGCCCTGCCGGGGACGAACGCTCTGCCGGTCGCCGCAGGCCGCCCGCCGACGACAACGGTGGCTTCTGGGACGAAGGCGCCCGCGGTGCGGCCGCCGCCGGCGCGGGCGGAGCGGCAGGAGGAGGCGGCCGCCGCCGCCCGCCGGCCGGCGACGACGGCTTCTGGGACGACGAGCGCCCCCGCCGCCGCTCCGAGGGCGGCGACCGGGACCGCGACCGCGGCCGCTCCAGTGGCGCGCGCTCCGAGGCGGGACCCCGATCCGGCGGGCGCCGCCGCGCCGCGCCCGAGCGCGGGCGCCGCGCCGCCGCCGCGCACGGCGCGCGCTCCGAGGGCCGTGGCGGGCGCCGCCGCTCCCAGGGCGACGACCCCGACGAGTACGACGACCGCGGCCCGGTCAAGCGCTTCTTCGCCAAGGCGTGGAAGCCCGCGCTGATCACCTGCGCGCTGATGTTCGTGGCCGGCGTGGCCGTGCTGGGCATCGCCTACGCCAACACCCCCGACCCCCGCACCCTGGACCAGCAGGACTCCGCGCAGATCGCCGCCACCACCATCAAGTACGAGAACGGCTCGGAGGCGGTCACCACCGGTGAGCTGAACCGGGTCATCGTGCAGCGCGAGGACATCCCGCAGTCGGTGGTCAACGGCGTGCTCGCCGCCGAGCAGCAGAACTTCTACGAAGAGCCGGGCATCTCGATCTCGGGCACCATGCGCGCCGTGCTGACCGCCGGCGCCGCGGGCGGCGGCTCCAGCATCACCCAGCAGATGTCGCGCAACTACTACGACACCCTCTCCCAGGAGCGCACCTACACCCGCAAGCTCCGGGAGATCCTGATCTCGATCAAGGCGGGGCAGACCATGCACCCCGACGAGATCCTGGAGAAGTACCTCAACACCATCTACTTCGGCCGCCAGGCCTACGGCGTGCAGGCCGCCGCCCAGGCGTACTTCGGCAAGGACGTCAGCGAGCTGAACGACGCCGAGGGCGCGTTCATCGGCGCGATCATCCAGCAGCCCGGCAACTTCGAGAACGTCGAAGGCAACAAGGAGATGGAGGACATCCTCCGCGAGCGCTGGGGCTACGTGCGCGACAACCTGGTCACCATGCACGAGGAGCACCCCGACCTCGGCCTGCCCGCCAGCGAGGCCGAGAAGCTGGAGTTCCCCGAGACCATCCCCTACGGCACCGGCGACGAGATCGAGGGCCAGGAGGGCTACATCCGCGACGCGGTGATCAACGAGTTGCAGACCCGCTACAACCTGTCGCCCAACCAGATCGCCACGGCCGGCTACACCGTCGAGACCTCCCTCAACCCCAAGCTGATGACCGCGGCCGAGGAGGCGTTCGCCGAGACGCTGCCCGACATGCCCCCCGAGACCGTGCAGGGCCTCGCGGCGGTCGACCCCCGCACCGGTGAGATCCGCGCGTTCTACGGCGGCACCGACTTCACCCAGGACCCCAACAACTCCCTGACGCTGCGCGCGCAGGCGGGTTCGGCGTTCAAGCCCTACGTGCTGGCGGCCGGGCTGGAGCAGAACATCAGCCTGCGCAGCGAGTTCAACGGCGACTCCCCCCAGGAGTTCCCCGGCGTGGGCGAGCCGATCCAGAACGACAGCAACAAGGACTGGGGCCAGGTCGACCTGGTGGAGTCCACCGCGAACTCGGTCAACACCAGCTTCGTGCAGCTCGCCATCGAGGTCGGCCCGCCCGCGGTGGTCGACATCGCCAAGGGCGCCGGCATCGGCGAGGAGCAGTTCGAGACCGCCGAGATGGGTCCCAACATCGCGCTGGGCACCTACCAGGTCACCGCGCTGGACCAGGCCGCGGGCTTCGCGACCTTCGCCAACGGCGGCGTGCACATGCCCCAGCACATGATCACCAAGGTCACCAACGCCCAGGGCGAGGAGGTCAAGCCCAACGACGCCCCGCAGTTGGAGGAGGGCACCCGCGCCTTCAGCGAGGAAACCGCGATCGACGCCACCTACGCCATGACCCAGGTGGTCGAGAACGGCGGTGGCGACGCCGCGGCCCTGCCCGACGGCCGCCCGGTGGCCGGCAAGACCGGTACCTCCAACAGCGCCAAGTCGGCCTGGTTCGTGGGCTACACCCCGCAGCTTGCCACGGCGGTGGGGCTCAGCCGCGACGACGGCCAGCAGTTGGTGATCCCCGGCGTCGACAACGTCTACGGTGGTACCACCTCCGCCAAGATCTGGCGCGCCTTCATGACCGAGGCCATGAAGGGCCAGGAGGTCGAGGAGTTCGCCGACCCGGTCTGGAAGGGCGAGGAGGCCCGCTACGGCCCCACTCCGGAGCCCAGCGCGCAGCCGTCGGAGACCCCGAGCCAGACCCCGGACGAGACGCCCAGCACCACGCCGAGCCACACCCCGACCTCCTCGCCGCCCTCGGCCCCGGCCACGGGCGACGATTGCCCGGAGTTCGACCTCACCTGCCAGAACGACGATGACGACGAAGAGGACGACGAGTCCCCGCCGCCCACCGGCCCCAGCGGGCCGGACGACGAGCCGCCGGGCTGGTTCCGCCGGTTCGGGAGTTCCGGGGACTAAGTGTCGGTGAGTTCTACTGAGCGGGCCGGCGGCGCTGCCGCCGGCCCGCCTTCTGCGTCCCCCGAGGCGCGCCGCGCCACCCTGTGGCTGGCCGCCCTTGGGGCCCTCGGCGCCGTGGCCGCCTACCTCGCGAAGTGGCCGTGCCGCTTCGGCGGGGCCTGGTCCGACGGCACCCAGTACGCCGCCGGCTGCTACAGCGACGTCTTCCCGCTGTACTTCCGCGACGCCCTCGACTCCGGCTCCGTGCCCTACCTGGACGTCCCCACCGAGTACCCGGTGCTGACCGGCGGGCTGATGTACGTCGTCGCCCGCACTGTGGCCTGGCTGCCCGACGAGACCGCGCGCGCCTTCGGCTACTTCGACCTCACCGCCGCCGCCATGGGCGCCTGCCTGGTCGCCGCGGTGGTGGGGGTGGGCCACCTGGCCGGCCGCGGCGGGATCGCCCCCGCGCCCGGCACCGCCTTCCGCCCCCGCGCCGCGCTGCTGGCGGGCGGCCTGGTGGCGCTGTCGCCCGCCGGCGTCCTGACCGGGCTGATCAACTGGGACCTGCTGGCCGTGGCCCTGTTCACCGGCGGGCTGGTGGCCTACGCGCACGGCCGGCAGTGGAGCGCCGGCGCCCTCTTCGGGCTGGCCACGGCCGCCAAGTTCTACCCGTTCCTGGTGTTCGGGCCGCTGTTCGTGCTGATGGTGCGCGAGCTGGTGCGGCGCGAGGGCGGCCCCGGCGCGGTGACGGTGGGCGGCTTCCTGCGCCCGCTGGCCGCCGGGGCGCTGGCGTGGGGCGCGGTCAACCTGCCGGTGTACCTGGCGGCCCCGCACAACTGGGCCACGTTCTTCACCTTCAGCCGGGAGCGCGGCACCGACTGGGGGTCGCTGTACTACGCCCTGGGCGGCTACGGGGTGTTCCCCTCGGGCGACCTGGACCTGGTCAACGCCACGGGCATGGCGGCGCTGCTGGCCGCCTGCGCCGGGGTGGCGGCCCTGGCGGTCTTCGCGCGCCGCCGGCCGCCCCTGGAGCAACTGGTGCTCCTGGTGGTCGCGGCGTTCCTGCTCACCAACAAGGTGTGGTCGCCGCAGTTCGTGCTGTGGCTGCTGCCCCTGGCGGCGCTGGCCTGGCCGCGCACGCTGCCGGCCGCTCCGGCGCTGGTGGTGTTCGGGCTGTGGCAGCTCGCCGAGGTCGGCTACTTCTTCGGGATCTGGCAGCACCTGCTGTGGGTGACCCAGCAGACCGGCCCGGCGGTGCCGGGCACGGGCGCCGGGCTCGACGTCGCCGCCTACTCGCTGCTGCTGCTGGGCCGGTGGACCACGGTCCTGGGGGTGTGCGCGCTGACGGTTGTGGACAACCTCCGGCGCGGCGGTTCCACGGCGTGACGACTGGTAGCCTTGGCGTTTGTCTGGCTCAATGCCCTCCTGCCATGGAGAGACCATGGCCGCGACAGTCCAGAGGAGGTACGAACGCCTATGCGTCGTTATGAAGTGATGGTCATCCTCGACCCCAGTCTCGACGAGCGCACCGTGTCGCCGTCGCTGGAGCAGTTCCTCGGAGTCGTCCGCAACGACGGCGGCTCGGTCGAGAAGGTCGACGTCTGGGGCAAGCGCCGCCTCGCCTACGACATCGCCAAGAACTCCGACGGCATCTACGCGGTCATCGACCTCACGGCCGAACCCGCCACCGTCAAGGAGCTCGACCGCCAGCTCAACCTCACCGAGGCCGTTCTGCGCACGAAGGTCCTGCGACCCGAGGTCCACTGACCCGCGGCGCCGTCCGCCGGCGTCCCCGCTCATACGCCTGATCCGACTACCTAACCCGGAGCCAACCCATGGCAGGCGAAACCCAGATCACGCTCGTCGGCAACCTCGTCGACGACCCTGAACTGCGATTCACCCCCAGCGGGGCCGCGGTCGCCAACTTCCGCGTCGCCTCCACCCCGCGCACCTTCGACCGCCAGAGCGGCGAGTGGCGCGACGGCGAGTCGATGTTCCTCACCTGCTCGGTGTGGCGTCAGTACGCCGAGAACGTCGCCGAGAGCCTCCAGCGCGGCATGCGGGTCATCGTGCAGGGCCGCCTCAAGCAGCGGTCCTACGAGACCAAGGAGGGTGAGAAGCGCACCGTCTTCGAGATCGACGTCGAGGAGGTCGGCCCCGCGCTGCGCAGCGCCACCGCCAAGGTGACCAAGGTGCAGCGGCAGGGCGGCCAGGGCGGCGGCGGATTCGGCGGCGGTGGCGGCTACGGCGGTGGCGGCGGCCAGGGCGGCGGCTACGGCAACCAGGGGGGCGGCTTCGGCGGCCCCCAGGGCGGCCGTTCCGGTCCTCCCGCCGACGACCCCTGGGCGACCAGCGGCGGCGGCGGTGGCTTCGGCGGTGGCGGCGGGTTCTCCGACGAACCCCCGTTCTAGCCGGGGCGCACCGCACACCCCTGTCCGATTGACCATCCCCGGGTGTACCCGGGGCTCTTGCAAAGGAGCACCACGATGGCGAAGCCGGCAGCGCGCAAGCCCAAGAAGAAGGTTTGCCTGTTCTGTCAGGAGAAGCTGTCCTACATCGACTACAAGGACACCACTCTGCTGCGCAAGTTCATCTCCGACCGCGGCAAGATCCGCGCGCGTCGGGTGACCGGCAACTGCACGCAGCACCAGCGTGATGTCGCGACGGCGATCAAGAACGCCCGCGAGATGGCGCTGCTGCCCTACACCAGCACCGCTCGCTAACGGGGTAAGGAGGTTTTGTCGTGAAGCTGATTCTGACCCAGGAGGTCACCGGCCTCGGCGCCCCGGGCGATGTGGTCGAGGTCAAGGACGGCTACGGCCGCAACTACCTGCTGCCGCGCGGGTTCGCCATCCGGTGGACCCGGGGCGGGCAGAAGCAGATCGACTCGATCCGCCGCGCCCGTTCCGCGCGCGACATCCGCAGCCTGGACGACGCCCAGCAGGTGGCGGGCCGGCTGAACGCGCTGAACGTCAAGCTCCAGCAGCGCGCCGGTGACGGCGGGCGGCTGTTCGGGTCGGTCACCGCGGCCGATGTCGCCGACGCCGTGAAGGCGTCCGGCGGCCCCGAGGTCGACAAGCGCCGGATCGAGATCCGCAACCCGATCAAGTCGGTGGGCGACCACAAGGTGCAGGTCCGCCTGCACCCCGAGGTCACGGCCACCATCAAGCTCCAGGTGCAGGGGGTCTGACCCTCCGCACCGGGCTTTCGCGGCCCCGGTCCCCGCGCGGGGACCGGGGCCGCGGTGTGTGCGGCTCCCGACCCGCCACCGGGGGTTCGGGGTGATGTGTCCGAACACGCCTGGTTTCTCTGGGTTGTCAATCCGTCACTCTGTGTAGCCTATCTTGTCCTGTGGGTCTGGAACTCCACAGGAAGGATGTGGCCGCTATGTGCAGCCATGAGGGGGCACCGGCGCGTCCGGGTGTGCCGCGCCGCAGTGTCCTGCGGGGAGCCGCCCTGGCGGCGGGCGGCGCGCTGCTGGGCGGGGCCGTCGACCTCGCCGCCGCGCCCGGCGCGCTCGCCATGGGCGAGCCGCGGATCTACACCCGCGCGGAGTGGGGCGCGCGCTCGCCCAAGCGCTCCGCCACCGTGGTGTCGCAGGCGCCCGACATGATCGTCGTGCACCACACGGCCACGGGCAACACCACCGACTACTCCAAGAGCCACGCCGCCGCGCTCTCCCGGTCGATCCAGAACCACCACATGGACACCAACGGGTGGGACGACACCGGGCAGCAGCTCACCATCAGCCGCGGCGGATACATCATGGAGGGCCGCAACCGGTCGCTGCCGGCCATCCGGGCGGGCGACCACGTGGTGGGCGCGCACACCGCCGACCACAACTCCCACACCGTGGGCATCGAGAACGAGGGCACCTACACCTCGGCCGAGCCGACCGGCGAGCTGCTGGGCGCGCTGATCGAGACCTGCGCGTGGCTGTGCCTGGTCTACGGGCTCAACCCGTCCAGCGCCATCGTGGGCCACCGCGACTTCAACCCGACGAGCTGCCCGGGCGACGGCCTCTACGCCATGCTGCCCCGGCTGCGCACCGACGTGGGGGCGCGGCTGCGCAGCCTGGAGGCGCGCCTGGTACTGCGCGACGAGGCCGACCTCCCCGAGGAGCACCTGCCCACCTACCCGCGGGTCCCGGTGGACGAGCGCGCGGTGGAGCACTACCACGGTCCGGCGCTCGGCGCGGGCGAGGTCTGAGGGCGGTTCAGGGGCGCGCGGCCCCGGCCACCAGCCAGGCCCCGCCGCGCGCCCGGGCGCCCAGGGTGATCCCGCGCGCCAGGATCCACACGGCGAACGCGATCCACAGCCAGGTGAGCCCGTGCGGCGAATCCGCCGGCAGCGCGTAGTGCACCAGGGCCGCGCACGGCAGGAACGCCAGCATCGTCCAGAAGCTGGCCCAGGCCAGGTAGCGCTGGTCGCCGGCGCCCATGAGGATCCCGTCGAGCACCATGACCACGCCGCTGAGCGGTTGCAGCAGCGCCACCACCAGCAGCGCCGCCAGCAGCAGGCGGTGCACGTGGGGGTCGTCGGTGAAGGGCAGCGGCGCCCACGGCCGCACCGCCAGCGTCAGCACGGCGAACACCGCACCGGCGAACACGCCCCACTCGACCATGCGGCGGGTGGCGGCGCGGGCGCCGGCGGTGTCGGAGGCGCCCAGGTAGCGGCCGATGATGGCCTGCCCGGCGATCGCGATGGCGTCCAGGGCGAACACCAGCAGCGACCAGATCTGCGTGGCAACCTGGTGCGCGGCGAGTTCGGCGTCGCCCAGGCGGGCGGCCACGGCGGTGCTGACCACCAGCACCACGCGCAGCGACACGGTGCGCACGAACAGCGCGAACCCGGCGGTGGCCGAGGCGCGCAGCCCGGCCAGGCTGGGCGCGAGCCCGACCCCGTGGCGGCGGGCGGCGCGCACCACCACCGCGATGTAGGCGGCGGCGCCGGCGGACTGGGCGATGACGGTGGCCCACGCCGATCCGGCGACGCCCCAGTCCAGCAGCAGCACGAACGTCGCGCACAGCACGATGTTGGCGAGGTTGGTGCCCACCGCCACCAGCAGTGGCGTGGTGGCGTCCTGGAGGCCGCGCAGCACGCCGGTGCCGGCCAGGATGACCAGCAGCGCGGGCGTGCTCAGCAGGCTGACCCGCAGGTAGACCTCGGCGTGGACGGCGACCCCGGGTGAGGCGCCCAGCGCCTGGACCAGCCAGGGCGCGGCCGGGTAGCAGACCGCCACGATGGCCGCGCCGAGCAGCGCCGCCAGCCACAGGCCGTCGACGCCGCTGCGCACGCCGGCGGCGATCTGGCCGGCGCCGAAGCGGCGCGCCACGGCCGAGGTGGTGCCGTAGGCCAGGAACACGCACAGGCTGGCCAGGGTGATCAGCACCTGGCCGGCCACGCCCAGGCCGCCCAGCGGCTGGGTGCCCAGGGTGCCCACGATGGCGGAGTCGGTGAGCAGGAACAGCGGCTCGGAGACCAGGGCGAAGAAGCTGGGCACGGCGATGCGCAGGATCTCGCGGTCGTGGGTGTGCCGGAAGGGCGGGGCGGGCAGCGCGCCGCGCAGGGCCGACAGGGCTGGCTTGACGGGCATGGCACTGCGACAATACCGGACAGGTGTTCGAGGTCGTGTGCGCAGGTTATCCACCCCGTGGGGGCGGCCTGTGGAAAACCTGTGGAAAGCGGGCTGTGAACTTTCTTTCGCACACAGCCGGTGCATAACGTTTTCGCAGCTCAGGATAGGTGAAGTCCGACTGTGAATTAGTTATCCACAGGTGTTGTGCACAAGCTATCCGCAGGATGGCCGCCTTCGTCCACAGGATCTCCCCAGCGCTGTCCACAGGCCGCTTTGCGCCGCGGGTGCTCCAGTCGCGACAATCCAAGCCCGGGCATGCTGGACATGTTCGCGAACGTGAAGCAGGGGGAGTCCACGTGAGCGTCGCCGACCTACCGCCGGAGCACACCGGCGCCGGCTTCGAGCGCACACCGCCGCACGACATCATGGCCGAGCAGAGCGTGCTGGGCGGCATGCTGCTGTCCAAGGAGGCCATCACCCAGGTGGTCGAGATCGTGCGGTCTGCCGACTTCTACCGGCCGGCGCACCAGACCGTCTTCGACGCGGTGGTCGACCTGTTCTCGCGCGGCGAGCCGGTCGACGCCATCTCCGTCAACGCCGAACTCACCAAGCGCGGCGAGATCACCCGGGTGGGCGGCGCCCCCTACCTGCACACCCTCACCGAGGCCATCCCCACCGCAGCCAACGCCGGCTACTACGCGCGCATCGTCGCCGACCGCGCGGTGCTGCGGCGCCTGGTCGAGGCCGGCACCCGCATCGCCCAGATCGGCTACGCCGGCGACGGCGACGTGGACGACCTGGTCGACCACGCCCAGGCCGAGATCTTCCGCATCGCCGAGAAGCGCACCGGCGAGGACTACCTCCCGCTCAGCGACATCATGCCGGGCGCCCTGGACGAGATCGAGGCGATCTCGGCCCACGACGGCTCGCTGACCGGTGTGCCCACCGGGTTCACCGACTTCGACGCGCTCTCCAACGGCCTGCACCCCGGGCAGATGATCATCATCGCGGCGCGCCCGGCGGTGGGCAAGGCGCTCGCGCTGGACACCCCGCTGCCCACCCCCGAGGGCTGGACCACCATGGGCGAGGTCGCCGTGGGCGACCGCCTGCTGGCCCCCGACGGCAGCCCCACCCGGGTGGTGGCGGCCACCGAGGTCATGACCGGCCGCCCCTGCTACGAGCTGCGGTTCGACGACGGCACCTCGGTGGTGGCCGACGCCCAGCACGAGTGGCCGGTGCGGGCGGGGGGAAGCGGCGGCGGTGACGGCGTGGAGCTGTGCACGACCGCCGCGCTCGCGGCGCGGCTGGCCGACACCGGCGGCGCATCGGGCCCGGTCGTGGCGGCGCCGCCGCGCGGCCCGGGTGCCGTGCCCTCGCCCGCGCCCGGTCCACAGGTTGTGGACACCGCGACGGCACCGCGCGCGGGCGGCGGGCGCGGCGGGGTCGCCACGGCGCCCCGGCGGGCCGTCGCGCGCCGGGTGACCGGTGCGCGCCGGGTGCCCAGCGTGCCGGTGCGCTGCGTGCAGATCGACCACCCCGACCACCTGTACCTGGCCACCCGGGCGCTCATCCCCACCCACAACTCCACCCTCGCGCTGGACTTCGCGCGGGCGGCCTCGATCAAGCACCAGCTCACCAGCGTCTTCTTCAGCCTGGAGATGGGCCGCAACGAGATCGTCATGCGGCTGCTGTCGGCAGAGGCACGGGTTCCGCTGCACACCATGCGCTCGGGCCTGATGACCGACGACGACTGGGCGCGGCTGGCCCGGCGCATGGGCGAGGTCGCCAGCGCGCCGCTGTTCATCGACGACTCCCCGAACCTGTCGATGATGGAGATCCGCGCCAAGTGCCGGAGGCTCAAGCAGCAGCACGACCTCAAGCTGGTCATCGTGGACTACCTCCAGCTCATGAGTTCCACCGGCCGCGTCGAGAGCCGCCAGCAGGAGGTCTCGGAGATGTCGCGGTCGCTGAAGCTGCTGGCCAAGGAGCTGGAGGTGCCGGTCATCGCGCTGTCCCAGCTCAACCGTGGTCCCGAGCAGCGCACCGACAAGAAGCCGCAGGTCAGCGACTTGCGTGAGTCCGGAAGCATCGAGCAGGACGCCGACATGGTCATCCTGCTCTACCGCGAGGACGTCCACGAGAAGGAGTCCCCGCGCGCCGGCGAGGCCGACCTCATCGTGGCCAAGCACCGCAACGGCCCCACGGCCACCGTCACGGTGGCGTTCCAGGGCCACTACAGCCGCTTTGTCGACATGGCGCCGGGCTGACATGCCGACAGGGGGCGGCGCGGAGGTCGGCGCCCCCTGTCGGCCCGCCGCCGCCCCGCCCGCTGCGCCCGGTGCGCCCGCCTCGTCTGGGGCGGTGTCGCCGTCGGCGCGCCGCCCGGTCTCAGACGCGCGGGCGCAGCGGTCTCGGCACCGGATCCGCCGCCGTCATGCCGCGCCCGGCCTCAGGCGCCGGTGCCCGTCAGGTCGGCCGACAGCTCCCACAGCCGGGCGGCGGCCCCGGGGTCCACGGCCCACGGCTTCACCCCGCCGACCAGCATGTCGTCGGAGTCGGCCGGTTGCGCCACGTCGCAGTCCTGGCAGTAGGCGCCCCCGTGCCCGGCGAGCAGTGGTGAGGTCGCGGCCCACACGGCGGTGGCCGCGCCCTGCTCGGGGGTCTTGAAGCCCTCGGCGGGGCGGCCGTCGGGCCCCACCCAGCCCAGCTTCCGCCACTCCTCGCGGGGGACGTGGCGCTGGAGCGGGGTGAGGATGCTGCCGGGGTGCACGGCGAACGCGTGCAGCCCGTCGGCGGCGCCGAGGCGGTCCAGGTGCACGGCGAACAGCGCGTTGGCGGTCTTGGCCTGGGCGTAGGCCAGCCAGCGGTCGTAGCCGGTGCGGAAGTGGATGTCGTCCCAGCGGATGCCGGACAGGAAGTGCCCCGACGACGACACGGACACCACCCGGGCGCCGGCGGAGAACTGCGGGCGGAGCAGGTTGACCAGCGCGAAGTGGCCGAGGTGGTTGACGGCGAGGTGCATCTCCCAGCCCGGCCCGACGCGGGTCTCCGGGCAGGCCATCACCCCCGCGTTGGTGATGGCGATGTCGATGCGGCGGCCCCGCAGACGGCGGGCGAGGTCGCGGACGCTGTCCAGGTCGGCCAGGTCCAGCGGGTGGACCTCGGTCCCGCCGACCCCGGCGAGGGCGTCCTCGGCGGCGGCCGTGCGCCGCGCCGGGACGATGACCCGGGCGCCCGCCCGCGCCAGCGCCCGCACGGCCGCCAGGCCGAGCCCGGAGTAGCCGCCGGTGACCAGCGCGGTGGCGCCGGTCAGGTCGGTTCCGGTGAGGACGTCGTCGGCCGTGCTGTGCGGCCCGAACCCGGAGCCGAGTCTGTGCTGCTGAGTGATCATGGCGAGGACCCTAGGAACTGGAGCGCACACCAGGTCAAGGCGCGGCGGCGGCCGAGGTACGAGAAGTGCACAAGGACACAAGGCTCCACATGCACTAGGCGGCAAAGCGACAAATGCCCAAGGGGACAGGGACACAAGACCACAGGGAAAGAGCACAGGCGCCGAGGAAGGCGGGTGGCGGGGGCGAGCGTTGAGGTCGTTGGTCGGGGCGCCGGCCCCCCGCCCGCCGTCGCCGCCCTCGCCGCTACCCCGGCCATCCGCGAGGGGACCGATGGCCGCCGTCCCGCCCCGAGTCACCACCGCAAGCCTCAATCCACCCCCCACACACACAGCGGCGCCCCGGTCCTGCGGGTCGGGCGCCGGGTGGCTGTCACCCGCGCCGACCGCAGGACCGGGGCGCCGGTCGCACGCACCCCCTCACGAAACCGCGCCTAGACGCGCTCGGTCGAAACCGAACCCGTCCCCGTCACAGCTCCCGTTCCCGTACCAGCGTTCGCCCCGACCTCCCGGCGAGACCGCGCCCCGCTCCGGTGCGGCCAGGCCACCCAGCCCATCAGCCCGACGTAGAGGATCTGCTCCAGCAGTCGCGGCACCAGCGGCGACGCCGGGTCGCCCGCGAGTTCGACGTCGTTCAGGGCGGCGTAGGCGTTGGCCGGGAACATCAGCACGAACAGCAGCGCCAGGCAGGCGGCGGCCGTCCGGCGGGTGCGCGGCCACACCAGGCCCGCGGCGCCCGCGAGTTCGAGCACGCCCGTGGCGTACACCAGCAGCTCCGGGTACGGGAGCTGCGGCGGGACCATGGCCACCATGTCGGCGCGCGTGGGCATCACCGTCACCGACGGCGGGACGAAGTGCGCGCTCGCGGTGAGCAGCAGCATCACCGCCATGCCGTGGGCGGTGCTGGACCGCCAGGTGGCGAAGCGCCGCACCCCCAGCGCGCCGAGGCCGCGGAACACGGCCGTGGACCCCAGCAGAACCGAAATCACCAACATGTCTCCCCCTCAAATCTTGTCACTGTCTAGTTTGCTCCGCCGACTCAATCTTGTCAATGACTAGATCTGGGGTAGGCTGCCGACATGCCAGAACGCACCGGTTACCACCACGGTCACCTGCGCCGGGCGCTGCTCGACGCCGCCGTCGACCTGATCGCCGAGCGGGGCACGGCCGCCGTCAGCCTGCGCGAACTGGCGCGCCGCGCCGACGTCTCGCACGCCGCACCGGCCCACCACTTCACCGACAAGGCCGGGCTGTTCACCGCCATCGCCGCCGACGGCTACCGCATGCTCGCCGACTCCCTCGCGGCCGCCGAGCACGCCGGTGATCCCGCCGAGCCCGTGGACCCCGACAACCCCTCGGGCGCGCTGTACGAGATGGGCGTGCGCTACGTGCGCTTCGCACTGGGGCATCCCGGCCACTTCGACGTCATGTTCCGGTCGGAGCTGTACCACGCCGACGACCCGGACCTGGCGGCCGCGTCCGAGCGCGCCTCGGCCCTGCTGGAGGCGGTCGTGCCCGGCGGCCCCGGCGGACCGCGCGCTGCCGCCTACAGGCTGGCGGCGTGGTCGGTGGCGCACGGGTTCGCGGTCCTGTGGCGCGAGGGCAGCATCCAGGCGGAGGTGCACGGCGACGACCCCGAGGAGGTCTTTCGCACGGTGGCGGCGGTGCTCTTCCACGGCTACACGGTCGCCCCCGCAATTTGAAGGCCCCGTCCCGGTGCCCGCGCCCGGCCGGGGTCCGTAGGACGCCGTGCCCGGGCGCACGGGAGGCCGCCCGGCGGCGAGCGGGGGGCCGGTGCGTCCGCGAGAACGCGCCTCGGGCACACTTTCCTCACATCCGCCGGGCACCGGGAGAATCGGGATGCGCTACGCCGAAGGCCCCTCCACCGAACGCGAGACCGCCGTCGCCGCCCCGCCGGAACGGGTGTGGTCGCTGGTCACCGACATCGCGCTGCCGTGCGCCCACAGCCCCGAGCTGCAACGGGTCGAATGGCTGCCCCCGGCCACCGAACCCGTGGAAGGCGCGCGGTTCGCGGGCTTCAACCGCCACCCCCGCATCGGCGAGTGGCGGACCGTGTCCCAGGTGGTCGAGGTCAAGCCCGAGAGCGCGTTCGCCTGGGCGGTGCTGGACGTCGACGGCCGGTTCGGCCCGCCCATGCGCGACGCCGCCGCGCCGATGGCGCTGTGGCGGTTCGCGCTGGAGCCCCGCGACGGCGGCACCCTGGTGCGCCAGTCGGTCCGGCTCGGCCCCGGCCCCTCCGGGCTCAGCGTGGTCATCGACCGCATGCCCGAGCGCGAGGAGATGCTGGTGGCCCACCGGATCGAGGAGTTGGCGACCGGCATGGAGGCGGTGCTGGAGGGTTTGCGCGTCCGGGCCGAGACGGGCGGCTGAACCGGACGACCCGCCCGCGCACTCACCCGCCGCGCCCGGCCGCCCACACACGACCCGGCCGAGGCGCCCCCGAGCTCGGCCGGCCGCCCGCACCGCCACCCTCATCCCCACCGCCCCCACCGAAAATCAGTTGCCCCCGCCGACTCCGCTCCGCCACGATGCGGCCATGGAGCGCGATGAGGCGCGGGGCCGTCCCCGCATTGGCGTGGTCGGACTCCGGCGCGGACTGCACCTCGCCGAACACTGCCCCCGCGTGGGGCTGGAGGTGGTCGCCGCCTGCGACCTCGACCCCGCGGCGCGGGCGCAGGCCGCGCCGAGCCTGCCGGGCGCGGTCGTCGCCGAGCGCTGGCAGGACCTCCTCGACGCCGACCTCGACGGCGTCATCCTCGCCAACGACTTCGACGCCCACGCCGAACCCGCCGTCGCCTTCCTGGAGCGCGGCGTGCACGTCCTCTCCGAGACCGCAGCCTGCGCCGGGGTGGAGGAGGGCCGCTGCCTCATCGCGGCCGCCGACGCCTCCGCCGCCACCTACTCCTTCGCCGAGAACTTCGTCTTCCACCCCCACGTGCGGCTGCTGCGCGCGGCCGTGGACGCCGGCGAGATCGGCCGCCCGGTCCTGGTCGAGGCCGACTACCTGCACGGCATGGCGCCCGAGGCGGTGGACGCGCTCGTGGGCGACCCCGCGCACTGGCGCGGGCGCATCGCCGCCACCGCCTACTGCACCCACACCCTCTCGCCCGTGCTCGCGCTCACGGGGGCGCGGCCGCTCGACGTCGCGGCGCACACCGTGGACGGCGACCGCCCCGGTTCGGCAGCCGTGCTGGTGGTGCGGCTGTCCACGGGCGCGCTCGCGGTGACCCGGCACGGGTTCCTCCAGGGCGAGCCGGACAGCCACTGGAGCTGGATCTCGGCGCGGGGCACGCGCGGGCTCGCGGAGTCGGTGCGGGCGCCGGGGGAGCGGTCCTGGTCGCTGCGGGTGCGCACGGAGGCGTGGGCGGCGCCCGGCGGCGAGGTCCGCGACGAGGAGCGCGTCCCGCCGCCGCTGGAGGTCGGCGGCGGCACCGTGCAGCGGGCCGACGAGGGCACGGTGCTGGTGCTGGAGAGGTTCCGGGCCACCGTCGCCGACGGCGCGCCCCCGGCCGTGGGGGTCCGCGCGGCGGTGGCGGCATCGCTGGTGGGCGTGCTGGGCGCGGAGTCGCTGGCCAAGGGCTCGGCCCCGGTGCCGGTGCCCGACTTCGGGGCCGACACCGGCTCCGAGCCGGGCTTCGATCCCGACACCGACTCCGCTGTCGGCTGAGCCCGCGCCGGGCGCGTAAATTTGTCGACAAAACGACTCCTCGCGCCCGGTCGACCGGCCGCCCTGACCACCCCGCGCGGACGGCCCTCAGTCCGGCGTCCCCGCCCCACCCGCGTCGGGCAGCCGCCCGATCACCGGGTTGCGGGTGCTCTGGAAGATCACCGAGGTCCGGAACCCGACGATCTCCTTGCGCTTGCTCAGTTCGTCCACCAGGAACGCGTGCAGCCGGTCGAGGTCCTGCACCGCCACGTGCAGCACGAAGTCGTCGCCGCCGGCCAGCACGAACGCCGACAGCACTTCGGGCAGCACGCTGACCTCCTCCTTGAACCGCACGATCACCGGTCGGCTCAGCGGGCGCACCTGGATCGACACCAGCGCCTGCACACCGCGGTTGAGGGCGGCGAGGTCGACGTCGGCGTGGTAGCCGCGGATCACCCCGCGCCGGGTCAGCGCCCGCACCCGCTCCAGGCACGTGGAGGGTGCCACGCCGAGCCGCCGGGCGAGTTCGCGGTTGGACTGGCGCGCATCCGTTTGGAGCAGCCGGATGATCTCCGCATCAAGTTCGTCCATGTGCGCATTATGGCGCTGATTCCGGCCAACTGTTCGATCACAAGGGGGGATCGGCGCCCGTATGGATAGGTTTTCCCGTGTACGGCGATCACATGGGGAGGCACGCGATGACGCTACGGACGAAGCTGGTACTGGTCGTGGACGAGGCGCTGCCGATGGCCCACGCCGTGAACGCGGCGATGGTCACCGGCCTGGCCCTGGGCGGCCGGCTGCCGCACCTGCTCGGCGCCGACGGCAAGGACGCGTCGGGCGGCGTGCACGCGGGGCTGAACCCCAACCCGGTGCCGGTCCTCACGGCCGGGGCCGCCGACCTGCGCGAGCTGGCCGAGGCGGCGCGGGCCGACGACGACCTCACCGTGGTGGGGTTCAACGAGGTGGCCCGGCGCAGCCGCGACTACGCGGCCTACCTGGACGCGCTGGCGCTGACCCCCGCAGAGGAGGTCGGCTACGTGGCGGTGGCGCTGTTCGGGCCGCGCAACCGGGTCAACCCCCTGACCAAGCGGCTGCCGCTGCTGCGGTGAGCGGGCCATCGGCCCGGTGTCAGCGGCTCGGCGCCGGAATCCCCGCAACCTGAGGGCGGCACGACAGCCTGGGGGCGGCACGAGGCGACGAGCCGAACACGACCGAGGGGGCCGACCGCGCATGCGGTCGGCCCCCTCGGCGCAGGACGGGGTCCGTGTCTGTATCCGTGCCCGTGTCCGTGTCCTGCGTGTGTGTGCGCCCGGGACTAGATCCAGCGGGCCTGCGGCCGGGTACGGCCGGTTTCGTCGGTGACCAGCTCCCAGGTCAGCAGCGGCCGGTCGGAGGCGACGGCCTCCGCGGCGACGCGCGGCTGGGGCATGGCGGTGGTCGCGGTGCGGGCTTCACCGCTCCGGCGCCGCAGCACGCTGGCGCGCGTTCGGCGCGGGGTCTTGGTGCTGCGGCCGGTCTGCGTGGCCGGGCTCACCGGGTTCGCCATGACGGCACCCCCCTCGTTCGTTCGTAAGAAGTCTCAAATTAACCCTTCGTTCACCTTCGAGTCAACTCGGATTTTCCTGGACGAGGGGGTTTCGCCCCGGTGGGAGGGGGGTTCCGGGCACGCTGACGAGCGCGGAAGCCGCCAAGGTGAACAGAAGGTGAACAAAAAGAAGCGCCCGCCTTGCGGCGGGCGCCGGGGTCAGTGCGGTCCACGACCGTTACCGGGCTGTCCGGTTACTCGTTCGGATCCTTGAAGATCAGCCCGACCACCTCAAGGTAGAGCTGCTCGGGATAAGGCACGAAGTTGATCCTGCTCAGCGCCTGGTCCTGACCGGCCGACTCCATGACGAACGTGCCGTAGCCCAGGAACCGGCCGAGCAGGGTGCGCTCGAAGCGCATGTCCGTGACCTTGCCCAGGGGCATCATGTTCACCTGGCGGGTGATCAGCCCCTGGGTCAGCAGCAGGCGCTGCGACGTGATGACGAAGTAGTCGACCGACCACTCGGCCACCCGCCAGACGAACCACACCAGGATGAGCAGCCACACCCACCAGATGACCGCCAGCACGGCGGCGCTGGAGGCCACGACGGTGTTGCTCAGGATGCCCGCGAAGATGAGCGCGCCGAGCACCGCCGCGACCGGACCGATCAGCACCGCGGGGTGCCGCCGGATGGTGACGACGTCCTGTTCGTAGGGCAGAAGGTAGCGGTTGACCGAAGCGGGAGCCCGGTTCGGCGGTGCGACGAGCCTCATGGCCGCCTGGTCCTTACGCGCTCAGGGTGTTGACGAAGCGGGACAGGGACTCGGCGGCGGACATGAGCCCTCCCACGCCGGTCTGGATGACGCCCGCCGCGCTTTCCGGCTGCGTGAGTAGATAAAACGCGACGAAAGCGATGAGGGCATACCCCAACCACTTCTTCAACCTCGCCATGACCGACTCCCCACGAATGCTGGTGACCCACTGACCCAAGCTGATTGTTACACCGACATTCAGACCCGTAAAGCCAGATGCCCGTAATCGGCGTGGCGTTCGGGGCAGAACGGATGTGGTACCGCCCACGCGCCCCCGCCGGCGGTGCGGGTCACCGGCGCTCGGCGAAGGCCAGGGCGAGGACCTGGAGGTGCTGGCGGGCGATGCGCTCCACGAGGTCGGGGGTGGCGCGGCCGGTGACGTCGAGCGCGCCCTGGCGCGCGGCGTCGACGCATCTGGTGACGGTGGCGGGATCGTGGACACCGGTGAACTCGGCGTTCAACCGGTCGACAACGGGGGAGAAGTCGCGCGGCGGGCTGATCTTGTCCGGCATCTCACTCCTTGAGGGGTAAGGGTGATCAGTTGCGCTCTGTACCCGGGCACAGTCGCTCGGTAACCACCCTCGGGGTCAAGATTGTACGTCGGGGCAGACGTGGTGTTCACGGGGGGTGGGTCGTGCTGGGGCGTCCGTGGGGCGAACTGGGGCTATGCGCGGGGGATGGTCGGCTCGTGGCTCAATACCATGATCGCCCTAATGTGTCACGACTCCGTCTCAGAATGAATTCGGCTGTCGCAAATCAGGGTCTTCAGCAGGCGCGTAACGCGGGGGTTGGGTCGGGTGGGCCCCATGCGACATACGACCGGTGATTCCCCCTTTTCGGTCGTTCATTCCTCTGTTTTGAAGTTGATACAAAAAAACGCGGCTCGAACGCCGCGCGGTGCCGGGGGGAGGCCGGGATCAGACGCTGCCGTAGAGGCGGTCGCCGGCGTCGCCCAGCCCCGGAAGGATGAACCCCTTCTCGTTGAGGCGGTCGTCGATGGCGGCGGTGACCACGCGCAGCGTCGCGGCGGGCTCTCCGACCTTTTCGGCCAGGGCGCGCAGCCCCTCGGGAGCGGCCAGCAGGCAGATCGCCGTGACGTGGTCGGCCCCGCGCTCCACCAGCAGCCGCAGCGCCGCCGCCAGGGTGCCGCCCGTGGCGAGCATGGGGTCCAGGACGTAGCACTGCCGGCCCGAGAGGTCGTTGGGCAGGCGGTCGGCGTAGGTGGCCGGGGCCAGCGTCTCCTCGTTGCGGGCCATGCCCAGGAACCCCACCTCGGCCGTGGGCAGCAGCCGGGTCATGCCGTCGAGCATGCCCAGCCCGGCGCGCAGGATCGGCACCACCAGCGGGGTGGGGCGGGTGAGCTGCACCCCCGTCATCGGCATCAGCGGTGTGTCCACCGTCACGTCGGCCACCCGGACGTCCCGGGTCGCCTCGTAGGCCAGCAGCGTCACCAGCTCGTCCGTCAGCCGGCGGAAGGTCGGGGAGTCGGTGCGGACGTCGCGCAGGGTTGTCAGCTTGTGCGCGACGAGCGGGTGGTCGACGACCAAGGTGTCCATTGGGCACTCCGATGAGCTGGGGAAATGATGGGGAATCGGCGTCTGAGTCTATCGACGCGCACGATCTTCACCGCCGGTCGCGCGCGGGGCGGCGGCGCCCGGCGGAGGGCGCCGCCCCAACGGGCTTGGCCATACCGTTCTGCCGGGCACCGGATGTCCGTTCTAATAGGACCTGTGAGCGCCGACTTCTACCACGAGGACGATTCCCTCCGGGGAAACCGGGCCGCGGACGACCGCGACCGCTACGATGACGCCGCGCCGGACGATCTGCGATCCTGGCCCGATCACAGCCGGGCTGGTGGGGTGACGATGACGGAACTCGAACTGAGCGACGACGACGGAAGCGGCGACTTCGCCGCGGTCGCCTACCGCGAGGAGAACTACTGGGACGTCTACCTGCTGCCGGTGGCACTCACCCAGGACTTCAAGGGCGTGCTGCACGCCCTCCGACAGCAGCCGAGCATCAGCGGCGCGATCGGCCTGCTGTCGATCGGTGACGACTTCTTCGTCATCGTGCGCGTCTACGGCGACGACGTCAGCCTCTTCCTCTCCGACGTCACGGCCTCGGTCGACTGGCAGGTGGCGCGCGACGTGCTGGAGTACCTCGACATCGACGTCCCCGACGACGAGGACCTCGACCAGGTCCTGCCCGCCGGCGACATGTCGATCCTCGCCGACCTCGGCCTGGACGAGATGGAGCTGGGCGCGCTCGCCGGCGACCTCGACCTCTACCCCGACGAGGTCCTGGCCAGCATCGCCGAGCGGATCGGATTCCAGCAGGCGTTCCAGCGTGCCGTCGACACGATGGGGTAAGGACTCCTACCGATCGGTCTAGGACGACGACGGGCCGCCCCCACGGCCCGTCTGACGCCCGCGAGAGGGGACGGGAGAGCGGTGGCGATCTTCTCGGCGGTCTTCTGCCGCGGCCAGGACGACGACGAGTGGAGAGGTGTCGGAGTCGAGGGCGACCTCGCCGAGGCCGGCACCATCGACGACATCGCCGACACCATGCGCGACGTGTCCGGCGCCGCGGCCGAGGGCACGATGGTGCTGCTGGTGGAGGCCGACGACGAGTGGTTCGCGGTCGTGCGGGTGGACGACCACACCGACCCCCGCGTCTTCCTCTCCGACGTGCGGGTGGTGCACGAGCACCCGGTGGCGGCGCTGCTCCAGGAGAGCGGCGGCATCGAGGCGCCCGAGCAGACCGAGGGCACCGGGCAGAAGCCCTACCCGGTGCCGGGCGGCGAGCCCGAACTCCTGGCCGACCTCGGCGTCCCGGCCGGTGACCTGGTGTCGCTGACCACCGGCGGCGGGCTGCTGCCCGGCGACGTACTGGCCGAGATCGCCGAACGCGCCGGCTTCGCCGAGCCCCTGGACGCGCTGCGCCTGTAGCGCCGCGCCGCAAGATCAAGAAGGAGTGCCGCGCAGGTAGGTGCGGGGCCGCGACAAGGAATAAGGGACACACCACGAGGGGCATGAAGCGAGCCGATATCGACGCCGCGCTGCGCCTGGCGCTCGCCGAGAGCGCCCGCACCGCCGAGTCCGGTGACGTCCCCGTGGGCGCCGTGGTCCTCGACCCCGGCGGCCAGGTGCTCGGCACCGGCCACAACCGCCGCGAGGCCGACGCCGACCCCACCGCGCACGCCGAGGTCCTGGCCCTGCGCGCCGCCGCGCGCGCCCGCGGCGAGTGGCGCCTGGCGGGCTGCACGCTGGCGGTCACCCTGGAGCCCTGCACCATGTGCGCGGGCGCCGCCGTACTGGCCCGCGTGGACCGCGTGGTCTACGGCGCCCGCGACCCCAAGGCCGGCGCCGCGGGCTCCCTGTGGGACGTCCTGCGCGACCGCCGCCTCAACCACCGCCCCGAGGTGCTCCCGCCCGACCTCGTCTCCCCCGAGGTCGCCGACGCCTGCGGCGCCGTGCTAACCGGGTTCTTCGCACGCCGCCGCATCCGGTAGCATGGTCGGCGGTGGAGTCGCCTAGTGGCCGATGGCGCTCGCCTCGAAAGCGAGTAAGGGGCAACCCTTCGTGGGTTCAAATCCCACCTCCACCGCCACACCCGCCCGTTCACCCAGGTGAACGGGCGGTTTTTTCATGCCGTGCAGCGGCCCGCCGCGCCGTGGTGCACATCCATCGCACACCGAACCGGGGACGTCCTCGTCGCTCCTAGTCGGCCAGATCCCAGGTGGCCGTCGTGTCACCGCCCGTGACCCACACCGTCTGCGTGTGGCCGTCGGTGCGGATACGAAACCGCTCCTGCGGCGGACTCCCCGCATCGCGCCACAGGCGCACGGCCGCCTCGACACCGTCCCACAGGCGCACCGGCCCGATCTGCCGAACGGCCCAGCCCCCGCCGGGCTCGGGCGTGAGCGAGGCGGCCGCGCCGGTCGCGGCGTCGAAAAAGTACTCGACCCAGGGGCCGCCGTCGCCCCGCCGCGACCGCCATTGCGCGCCGGGCGCGCCGAGTTGCATGACGAACGCGCCGGTCCAGTCGTCACGGAGGTCCGGCGGCACAACGGCGGGGCGCGGCCGGACACCCGCGAGCGCCGCGACAACCTCGTCCCAGCGTTCGCCGTTGACCGGGGGTGCCGCCTGCGGCCGGGCGATCATGAACGAGACCGTTCCGGGCAGGAACCGGCCCTCGGCCGTCCCGTCGGCACCGACCTCCAGCAGAGCGAGCCCGTAGCCGTGCAGCCAGCCGGAGACCGTGACCAGGATGCGCCCGCCGGGGCGCGTCTGGTCGAGCCATGCGCGCGGGACGCGTCGGACCGAGCACGTCGCGATCACCCGGTCGTAGGGCGCGTGCGCGGGGGCGCCGTCGAGGCCGTCGCCGATCACCAGGCGCGGGGCATGCCCGGCGCGGCGCAGCGCGGCGGCGGCACCGGCCGCGACGGCGGGGTCGACCTCGACCGAGGTGACCTTGTCGTCGCCGAGCCGGTCGCACATCAGCGCCGTGGAGTAGCCGGAGCCCGTGCCGATCTCCAGCACGGTCGCGTCGTCGTCGAGGTCGAGGTGCTCCAGCATCCGCACGACCAGCCCCGGCACGGTTGAGGAGGAGGTCGGATCGCCGCCCACCGGCTCGGCCACGTCGCGCGGCGCCACATGCCCGTCGAGCTGGGTCACCCAGGTCTCGTTCCGGTAGGCGAGGCCGAGCCATCGGGCGGTGTCGCGGCCGCCGCTGACGGGAGCCCACAGGGTGCCCCGGCCGGGGGTGTCGGCTCTCTCGAAGAACTCGGGCACGAACAGGTGGCGCGGCACCCGTTCGACCGCGCGGCGCCATCGGGGAGAGCGCAGGACGCCCGCGCGTTCCAGTTCGTCGGCGAGCGCGCGCCGCAGGAGGGCGGTTCGGGCGTCGGAGAAGTCGGTCACGCGGTCCCCCGTTCGAGGAGGTCGGCGAGCGCGGCGGCCATCGGGAGACCGGTCTCGTCCTCCAGCCACGCCCATTGACCGTTGGGGTTGCACTCCAGGAACACGGCCGCGCCGTCCGGCCGCAGCGCGAAGTCGAAGCATCCGAACCGCAGGCGGAAGCGCTTGAGGAACGCCGCTGTCAGGTCGGCGAGTCCGGGCGGCGGGTCGGTGGCGGTGTAGGTGAGCGCGTCGTAGTCGTACCTCCAGTCCACGAGGTCGCCGCAGTCGATCCGCACGCAGAACACCCGGTCGCCGATCGCGGTGGCCCGCAGGTGCTCAACGGCCGGCACCTTGGCCTGGAACAGGTGTGCCGTGCCGGCGACCGACTCGTCCAGCTCGGCCGGATCCACCTCGGCGACCCAGATCGTTCGCGCCTGACCGTCCCGGTGGTAAGGGCTCGCGCGAAGCGGCTTGTAGACGATCGGCCCGTGTTGGGCGGCGAACGCGCGGGCCTGGCCGAGGTCGTTGGTGATCAGAGTGGGAGCCACGGTGAACCCGAGGTCGGCCGCCGCGGCGAGCTGGGCGGGTTTGAACTCGGCGTCGGCGATGGCGTGCGGATGGTTGACGTAGAGACAGCCCGGCAGGGACGCCAGCACGCCCCCGAAACCGTAACGGGCTTGCAGGGCGGCGAAACGGGCGTCCTGCTCGTCAAGGCCGGGAAAGGCGAAGCCGCGCGGACGCCGGTAGTACAGCGACCGGACGGCGCCAAGCTCGGCCTCGCGGGTCGCGGTCGCCATACTCCCGTTCAGCCCGCCGCCGTCGATCCTCGCCGCCAGGGTGAGGGTGTGCGGGAACTCGGCGGGGTCGAAGCGCACGACCGGCACGTCGCGCCGGTTGAGTTCGGCGACCACGACGTCGGCCGTCGCGTCATCGGGTTGGGTGACAACCAGCACGGGCCGCGGTTCGGCCATCAGTCCTGGTCGCTGTCTTGCGTGTGGTCCTCGTCGACGCTGCTCCTGCCGTCGCCGTCACCCCTGTTGGTCCGGGTCTTGTCCTCGGTGCCCGTGTTGGACTTCTTGTGCTTGGCCACGATCAGTTCGCCGTCGTCTCCAGCGCCCAGTTGCGTCGCGGGGTCGATCCGCGTCGCGACGAACCCGACGTCGGTGGTGTGCCGGTAGAGCGCCATGCGGCGCAGACTCCACGGGGCCACGGCGGTGGGAGCGTCGGGGCGGGGCGTGCCGGTCGGGAGACGGTCCGCGTTCTGGAACATCGGGGCATCAACTCCTGCGAGGCGTCGACGGGGTTCTGACTTTAACGCCTATCGCGAGAAGTTGTCAGGAGTTCCGACAAGAGGGACCGGGTCCTGCGGACGGCGGTCAGACGGGCAGCCGGTAGTGCAGTTCATACAGGTGAGTGCCCTTGACCAGGACCGACACCTCGACGGGGCGGTCCGCGTCGGTGTAGACGGTGCGGAACTGGCGGAGGACGGGGACGTTCGGGAGCGACAGCAGGTCGGCTTCTTCGGGTGTCGGCATTCGGGCCGACACCTTGTCGACGTGGTAGCGCTGGGGGTGTCCCGCTTCGGCCAGGACGCGCTGGGCGCCTTCTCGGATCCGTCGGGGCCCGGCCAGTTCGGTGCCGCGAGCCAGGCTCAGCGGGTAGTACGACCAGTCGACCTCGACCGCGTGGCCGGCATGCCTCAGCAGCCGCTTGCGAAGTTGCACGCGATCGTCCGCCGCCTGCTCAAGCGCCTTGGCGACCTCGGGCGGCGGGGTGACCTCGGCTACTTGGAGCAGGTCGTAGGAGTAGCCGCCCGGCTCCGGCGCGAAGTAGGCTCCCACCTCCACCCGGAACGGCTGGCGGTCGCGGACGAACACGCCCTTGCCCTGGCGGCTGGTGAGGTAGCCCTCGCCCTTGAGCACCGCCAGCGCCTTCTGGACCGTGGTGTTGGCGACGCCGAACTCCTCGACCAGCCGCGCCGTCGACGGGAGTCGGGTCCCCGGTTCCAGGTCGCCCGCCATGATCCGGGCCCGCAGGTCCGCCGCCACCTGCTCGTAGGGCGGACGCTCGTCGGCTCGCCGTGCCACCGGTCAGCCCGCGATCAACCGGTAGCGCAGGCGGCGCCCTTCGGGGACCATCGCCATCACCGACACCTCGAACGGTCTCCCCTCCGCGGTGAGGCACGTCCGCCGCAGCACGATCACCGGCGCCCCTGCCGCCAGCCTCAGTTCGGCGGCTTCCCCCTGTGTCGCGCCGCGGACCTCGATCTCCTCCCGCGCTTCGTGCACCGCGTACCCGAGGTCGGCGAGCAGCGTCACGGCCCCGCCCTTGATCTTCCCCGCCTCGGCGAGCGCCGTGCCGGCCGCGATGTCAGCCGGGTACCAGGAGTCGGTGAGTTCGACCGGCCGGTCGTCCAGCGACATCGTGCGTCGCCGGACCACCGCCGGAGCCCCCTCCGGCAATTCCAGCGCCCTTGCCACCTCGTCGGGCGGCGTCTCCATGACGACCTCGCGGATCCGCTGCGTGCCGGTGCGTCCCTCCTGGGCCGCTTCGCGCGACCAGGGGTCGGCGTCGCCCTCTCGCCGAGGAGTCAGGTACGGCACCGAGGTTGCGGTCCACACAGCGCGCTCCTCACTGGCTGGCATGCCCATCGCGAGAACCATTATGGACGCGCCTCCTGCCAAGGCGGGGACCGACCGACCCGGGATCGCCGCTCAGCGGTCGCTCGCGGCCACCACCGACTCGGCGGTGCGGACGACCTCCGTCAGGCGGTGGTGGTGGGCGCCGGGCCAGTAGACGCGGCCGCAGGTGTCGCAGCGGGTGAAGGTGTCGTAGGTGCGCCGGGTGCCGGGTTCCAGGAGGTGGGCCACGGACTCCTTGGCGGCCGGGGACACCGTGCCGTTGCACGCGGGGCAGCGGGTCCAGGGGGCCAGGGGCGGTGCGAAGCGATCGAGGACGTCGCGGAACTGGTCGTCGGGGCCGTGCCCGCGCACGTAGGCGCCGGCGGTGAGGTCGCGGCGGTGCAGGAGGCGGCGGTCCTGGGTGAGCAGGGCGCGCCGGTCGGTGTTGGCGGTGGCCACGAGCGTGTCGTCGTCGAGGTCGTTGCCGTAGGCGGTGTCGACGCCGACCAGCCGCAGGCGGCGGGCCAGGGCGCCCAGGTGGACGTCGAGGAGGAAGCGCGGCGCGAACGGCAGCGGCTGCGGGCGGGCGACGCCGGCGACCTCCACCGTGCCGCCGGGCGCGGGCCGGTGGGAGTCGGGTACCGCGCGCCCGTCCACGGCCAGCCGCCCCACCTCGGTGAGCGGCACGCCGAGCGACTGCACCAGGTGGCCGAGCGTGGCGGTGGGGTCGTGGACCGCGCGGACCTCGCCGCCGCGGTGCGGGTGCGGCAGGAAGAACCGCAGGTCAGCCGCGAACAGCAGGCGCACACCGGGCCGGTCCATGCCTCCAGGATGCCAGCTCCCCGTCCGCCGCGCCCGGACGCCGGCGGCGCGGGCCGGAATGGCCGTCCGCGACGGGGGAACGACGAGGGTCCCCCCCACCGTGGAGGTGACCGTGCTTCCCCCCTACCCGATGCAGCGGCTGCGGCTGTCCGCCCTGCGCCACCCCGCGAAGGCGGCTGCGGCGGCCGCGTCGCTCGCCGCCCCGGCCGGGGCGGCGGTCTTCGCCGTCTTCGCGCTCGTAGTCCCCGGCACGATGGCCGTGGCCTGGCCGTGGGCCGCGCTGCTGGGAGGTGTGCTGACCGGTGTGTCCACCGGCGTGTGCTGCCTGGCCGCGCTGCGGCGCGTGCGGCGGGCGGGGGCGGTGGACCCCGCAACCGACGCCCGGACGCTGCACGCGGCCGAACGGGTGCTCAAGGAGGGCCGGCCCTCCGGTGTCCCCGACGTGGACCGGCTGGCGGCCGCGCTGCTGGAGGCGTCCGTCCGCGGGCCCCACCCGGCGCTGACCCTGGCGCTGTTCGTGCCCATCGCCCTCGCCGACGGCGCGCTGCTGGCCGTGGCCCTCGCCGAGGGGGACACCCGCCAGGCGGTCTTTTTCGGGGTGCTGGCGGTGTCCATGGTCGGGCTCGGCGTCTTCTCGGCGGTCGCGGGCGCGCGTGAGCGCCGCAGGCGGAGGTGGCTGGAGCCCGCGTTCGGGCTGCCCCGGCGCTGACCCCGCTCGCGCGGTCCGTCGCTCAGTCGGCGGCGGGCCGGTGCGGGGCGGCCTCGTGGAGGCTGCGGTAGACGGGCATCAGGCGGTCGATCTGGCAGATTTCCAGCACGCGGCGGACGGCGCTGTGGGGCGCGGCGACGCGGATGCGGCGGCCGGTGGCGTGGGCGGCGCGCTGGGCGTCGACGAGCACGTGCACCGCCGCGGAGTCGCAGAAGACGGTTTCGGTCATGTCCACGATGACGGGCCCCGACGCCGTCTCCAGCAGGGCGGTCAGCCGGTTCAGCAGCTCGCCGCGGTTGTAGACGTCGATCTCCGCCGGCATGGCCGCGACGACGGGCCGCCGATGGGAGTGGAGCGAGGATGCGAATGCCGTGACCATACGACCGGTGTCCCTTGGATCCGTGGGCAGGAGGAGAGGCCAGTGGGCCGGACCGGACCGCCCTTTCGGCGGCCTCCCCCATGTCTACCAACCGCCCTCTCAAGCCATGGCAAACGCCGGTTATGAATCTGCCATCGACGGGGGTGTCGGGCGGTTCACAGCCAATTCCATGTTTGCCGGGCCCTATGGCGGGCAGCGAAACCATGGGTCCGGAGGCGCGGCCCCAAAGTACGGAGACCGACCATTTCGGCGGTCGTCCGCCAACCGCTTAGTCCCATCATCGGATCGGGCTCGGCTTCCGGCAGGTGAGTGATGAAACAGCCCACGCAGATCGTCGCCAAGGTCGACTACATCGCCCGCGGCGCAATTGTGACCGTGCCGCAGAGCATCGAGCCGTGGCACTGCATGTGCCTGCGCGGCCAACTCCTCTGGCTGCTCAACGAGCGCATCGAGGAACTCGTCATCGACTTCAGCCCCACCATCTCCTGCGCCCCCGGCATCGCGGAGGTGATCGAGCGGGTGCAGACCCGCACCCAGGCGCACGGCGTGCGCCTCTCCCTCGTGCTGACCCCCGACTCCGCCGCCGCGCGGGCGCTGCACGGCACCGGTCTCACCCGGCTGCTGCGCGTCCACCCCGACCGTGCCGTGGCCGAGGACCACCTCCACCGCGCCGCCGGCGCGCCGGCCGCCGCGCGCGGCTCGGGCCGGCTGCCCTCGCCGCGCGACCCCGGCGTCGTCCCCCAGGCGTCCTGACCCCCGTCCCTTCCACCCCGCCCCGCTGACCTCCACCCCCGCCCCTCAAGTCCCCGACCTCGGCGCCGCCGCGCCGGCCGCTGGGCGGCCCGCGCCCGCGGCCCGGCGGGACGCCGGGGCTTACGCCGCCGTTCGAGCGCGGCGCCCAAGGGCCGGTTGCACCGGCCCGCGCCGCGCCCGGCGGGCGGCGCCGTTCCCGTGGCGGCGGCCCGTGGACAACGGGCAAGAAATGCGCGCGGGCAAAAGCCCCCTTTTCCCCGGTCGCGGCAGAACACACCACCTATTGCCGCCCCATCGGTGTGGCGTACCGCAAAGCGTAAATATCCGGTAAAGCGGGAAGAAGTGGTAGCGGGCCGCTGTGCGGACAGGGAAGGGGCACGCCCTGAATGGATCCGACGCCGCTGTACCTGGAACCCCGCCTGGACGAACCCCTGGCGTCGCTGGTGGAATCCGCGGAGTTCCTGCACACGCTCACCGACGCGCTCGGATCCCCGCTCAACATCCTGCTGCCCGACCAGGCCGCCGCCAATGTCGAGCGTTTCCGCGCGGTGTTCCGCCGGCACAGCCTCAGCGGTGAGATCTGCCTCGCGCACAAGGCCACCCGCTCCAGCGCCGTGGTGCGGCGCCTGGCCGCCACCGGCGCCGGGATCGACGTCGCCTCCCTGGGCGAACTCCAGCACGCGCTGGGCGCCGGGTTCACCGGCGACCGGATCGTGGCCACCGGCCCCAAGGACCCCGACTTCCTGTGGCTGGCCGCCCGCACCGGCGCCGTCGTGCACCTCGACGGCCTGGCCGAACTCGATCTGCTCGCCGAACTCGTGCGCAAGCACGGCCTGCCCCGCACGCGGGTGCTGCCCCGGCTGTCCGGGTTCGCCTCCGCCGGCGTGCGGGTGCGCAGCCGGCGCAGCCGCTTCGGCGTGCCCGCCGCCGGCCTCGACCGCCTCATCGACGCCCTGGACCGCCACCGCGACGCCGTCGATCCCATCGGCACCGCCTACCACCTCGACACCACGAGCCTGGACGAGAAGGCGCTGGCCTTCGAGGGCTGCCTGGTGGCGCTGGACGCCCTGCGCCGGCGCGGGTTCGCCCCGCGCGCCGTCGACATCGGCGGCGGGTTCGGCACCGGCTACCTGGCCGACGCCGCGCAGTGGGAGCGCTACACCACCGAGCTGCGCCGCGCCGTCCTCGGCGAGCGCCAGCCCCTGACCTGGGGCGGCCACGGCTACGGCCTGCGCGCCGAGGGCGGCACCCTGCGCGGCGCGCTGGGGCTCTACCCGGCCCACCGGCCGCTGTCGGGCCCCGACTACCTCGACCGGCTGCTCGCCCGCACCGCGCCCGGGCTCGGCCGCGGCCTGGGCGCGCTCCTCCTCGACAGCCTCGGCGACCTGCGGATCGCGCCCGGCCGCGCGCTGCTGGACCAGTGCGGCCTCACCCTGGCCGCGGTGGCCGAGGTGCGCCGCGAGGACTCCGGCGACACCGTGGTGCGCCTGGCCGCCAAGGCCGACGACATCGGCCTGGAGGACCACGGCGTGCTGGTCGACCCCGTCGTGGTGCCGCGCGCCCCGGCCGCCGACCCCGCGCCGGCGGCCGTCTACCTCACCGGCAGCCTGTGCCTGGAGTCCGACCTCATCACGCGCCGGCTGGTCCACCTGCCGCGCCTGCCCCGGCCCGGCGACCTGCTCGCCTTCGCCAACACCGCCGGCTACTGCATGGACTTCGGCGCCACCCGCGCCCAGGGCCGCCCCGGCGCCCGCAAGGTCGCCGTCCACCGCGACGCGGGCCGCTGGCAGTGGTGCCTGGACGACCGCTACTGGCCGATCGGCCGCACGGGAGGCACGCCGGCATGAGATACGACAGCATCACCGACGCCATCGGCGACACCCCGCTGGTGCGGATCGCCCCCGAGGTCCACGGGCTGCGCAACATCGACCTCTACGCCAAGCTGGAGATGCTCAACCCGTTCGGCTCGGTCAAGGACCGCGCCGCCTGGAACATGGCCCGGCCCCGCATCGCCGACGCCCAGGCGCGCGGCGCCACCGTGGTCGAGCTGTCCAGCGGCAACACCGCCAAGGCGCTGGCCGTGATCGCCGGCATGCACGGCCTGCGGTTCAAGAGCGTCACCAACCGCATGCGGGTGCCCGAGATCAAGGACCTGCTCCTGCTGCTGGGCGCCGAGATCGAGGAGCTGCCCGGCCAGACCGAGTGCCTGGACCCCGGCCTCGCCGACGACCCGCTGACCGCCGTGCACCGCGAGCTGACCGCCATGGGCGACGCCCACCTGCACACCGACCAGTACTTCAACGAGCGCAACACCGAGGCGCACGCCGCCGGGACCGGCCCCGAGATCATCGCCGACCTCGACGGCCGCGCGCCCGACTGGTTCGTGGCCTGCGTGGGCACCGCCGGGTCCTCCACCGGCGTGGCGCGGGTGCTGCGGGCCCACGACCCCGGGGTGCGGGTGGTGGGGCTGGTCGCGGGCAAGTCCGACTTCATCCCCGGCATCCGCGACATCGACGAGGTGCGCGAGGTCGGCCTGTTCGACCCCGCCGCCTACGACGCCATCGACGCCGTCAGCACCGACGACGCCGTCGAGGGCATGGTGACCCTGATGCGCCGCTGCGGGATCCTCGCCGGCCCCACCGGCGGCGCCGCCTACACCGGCGCCGTGCGCCGGCTGCGCGCGGTGGACGACACCCTCACCGAGCGCGCCACGGCCGTGTTCATCGTCTGCGACCGGGGCGAGAGCTACCTGGGCTACGTCCGGCGCCACCGCCCCGAACTGTTCGGCCGCGCGGCCGCCGACCCCAACACCGTGGCCTCGGTCAGCGCCGCCGAGGCGGAGTCGGCGGCGGCGCTGGACCCGGCCGCCGCGCGGGAGTGGATCGCCCGGCGCCGGCCCACCGTGGTGGACCTGCGCAGCCCGTTCGCGTTCCGCGCCCTGCACATCGAGGGGTCGATCAACATCGTCGACGAGGTCTTCGGCGAACTGGTGCGCGGCGGGCTCCCGTTCGGCCGGCGCCAGCCGGTCCTGCTGGCGTGCCCGGTGGGCGAGCAGTCCGCGCGCTACGCCGCGCTGCTGGCGCGCATGGGCCACGAGGAGGTCTACAGCCTGGCCGGCGGGATCATCGGCTGGCGCGACGCGGGCGCGCCGCTGGTGGCGGACTGACGGTCCCGCGCGGCGGGCGCGGGCGGGCGCCGCGGCGAGGGCCGGCGGCGGGTGGGCAGGCAGCGGGACGCGCGGCGGAGGGGACGGCCATGACCGGGCACAGGACGCGGCGGGAGCGGCGGGCGACGGACGCGGCGGCGGAGTTGGCGGAGTGGCAGCGCCCGCTGCGCGCGCAGTTCCCCATCATCGCGGGCAACCCCGACCTGGCCTACCTGGACAGCGCGGCCACGGCGCAAAAGCCCGAGGCGGTTCTGGAGGCGGTGCGCGCCTACCTCACCACCGCCAACGCCAACGCCGCCCGGGGCGCCTACCCGTGGGCCAACGCCACCACGCGCATGGTCGAGCGGGTGCGCGAGCGGGTGAAGGCGTTCCTGGGCGACCCCGACCCCGCGACCTCGGCCGTGCACTTCACCGGCGGCACCACCGAGGGGCTGCGCACGGTGGCCCGCGACTGGCTCACCGCCTACCTGCGCGACGGCGACGAGATCGTGGTTCCCCCGGCCGACCACCGCGCCAACCTCGACCCGTGGCTGGAGGCGCGCGACCTGCTGGCCCGCCAGGGGGTGCGCGTGGCGGTGCGGGAACTGCCCTACCAGGCGTCCTCTGGCGACTACGACTTCGCCGCCCTGGCCGCCATGGCCGGGCCGCGCACCGCGTTCGTGGCGGCCACCCACGTGCACCACGTCTACGGCGTGGACATGAACATCGACCGGCTGCGCCGCGCGGTGGGCCCCGGGCCGGTGATCTGCCTGGACGCCGCGCAGAGCGTCGGCCACCTGCCGGTCGCCCTGGACCGCCTCGACGTCGACTTCGTCGCGTTCTCCGGGCACAAGGCGCTCGCGCTGCCGGGCACGGGCGCGGTGTGGGCGCGCCAGGCGCGCGGCCCGGCGTTCCACCCCGGCGGCTGGAGCGGCACGCCCAACACCGCCGGGATCGCCGGCCTGGAGGCGGCCCTGGACTGGCTGGAGGCCGCCGGGCCCGACCGGATCGAGCGCTGGTGCACCGCGCTGGCGGCCCGGCTCACCGATGCCCTGCGCACCCTGGACGCCTACGAGGTGCTGGGCTGCGGGCTGAGCCTTGCCGCCGACTCCCCGGTGCAGCACCGGGTGGGCATCGTGGCGTTCCGCCACCGCGCGATCTCCTCGGGCGACCTGGGGTTCGTGCTGTTCAGCCGGGGGTTCATGGTGCGCACCGACAGCCACTGCCAGGCCGGCGCCGAGGAATCCGACGGCTCGGTGCGGGTGAGCGTGCACGTCTACAACACCGTCGAGGAGATCGACGCCCTGGTCGCGGTCCTGGCGGAGCTGAACTGAAGCGAGGTGTCCTCGACGGGATTGCGGGGAATCACCGGTGAATGTAGAACGTTAACGTCATAATCGCAGGGTGAAGTGGACCGTCATCCTCGTTGAAGAAGTACATGCATGGCTCATGGAGCTTGTCAGGACCGATCCGAAGACCGCAGAACTCGTGGCAGCCGCGGTGAACGTGCTCAGCGCAGAAGGCCCGGCTCTCGGCCGCCCGCTGGTCGACAGCATCAGACACTCGAAGCTGCATAACCTGAAGGAGTTGCGTCCTGGCTCAAGCGGCGGGACCGAAATCCGCATCCTGTTCGTGTTCGATCCCGACAGGCAGGCCGTTCTCCTCGTCGCCGGCGACAAGAGCGGGCAATGGCGCACCTGGTACAGGGAGAGCGTCGCGTTGGCTGAAAGGCGCTATGAGAAGTGGCTGAACGGTGGGTACCAGAGCGGCGAAGGGAGTTGACCGGCGTGACCCGGGACTGGGCGGACGTCAGAGCCGAGCTTGAGGCTTCGGGCGCGATCGACACGGAGCGTGTCCAGGCTCTTGAGGCCGAAATGCGAGCGGAGGTGCGGGCATACCGGCTGGCGGAGATCCGACGGGCGCACGGAATCGGCCAAGACGCCCTCGCCAAGCAGTTGGGGATCTCGCAGTCGCGAGTCTCCCGAATCGAACGAGGCGATCTAGACCGATCGGAAATCGCCACCGTGCGCGGCTACATCGAGGCGCTCGGTGGCGAAATCCATATTGTGGCGCGTTTCGGCGATGAGAGCATTACCGTCGCATAGGAGCCTCTCCCAGGGCGGGGGCGGGGCGGCGCAGGACCGCGAACGCCACCGCGAAGGCGGCGGCGATCAGTCCGCGCCGACCGCGAAGGCCAAATGGTAGCCGCCGGTGAGGGCCGCGGCGGTGTCGGCGCCGGCCTCGGCCAGGGCGTCGGTGCGGGTGAGCGTGCACGTCTACAACACCGTCGAGGAGATCGACGCCCTGGTGGCGGTCCTGGCGGAGCTGAACTGAAGCCGGCCGGGCGGCCGCACCACCTCGGTGGCGCGGCCGTCCGGCCGGCTCGCGGGCTCAGCCCTCCTCGACGTCCAGGGCGGTGCCGTAGAGGCGGGCGACGCGCAGGCGCAGGACCACCCGGTGCTCGGCCACCTGCTGGGCGAGGAACGCCGCCTCGGCCTCGGGGCTCTCCAGCGGAGGGATGAGCGAGAGCAACTCCCGGCCGACCTCGTCGCCTGGGACGGTGGTCTCCGCCGACACCTCGGCCTCGCCCTCGGCCACCGCGAACGCCCACGGCCCGGCGCTGACATGCAGCGCCACCCGGGGGTCGCGGCGCAGGTGGCGCACCTTGAGCCGGTCGGGGGTCGCCGACACCCGCACCACGCGCTCCTGGGGGCTCCAGTGCTGGAGCACGGTCGACATGTGCGGGTGGCCGGACTTCTTCACCGTGGCCAGCACGCCGAAGCGCTGCTCGCCCAGCAGGTGGGACAGTTCGTCGTCGGTGAGCACGCGGGGCTGCGGGCCGGCGGGTGCGGCGGTGGTGTCGTCCATGGTCGTGGGCTCCTGTCAGGCGGTGGGAGGGGGCGGAGTGGGTGGGGTGGGGCTGTCGGGTGGAGCCGCAGGTCAGCCGCGCGGAGCGGACGCGGCGGGTCGGGGGCGGCGCAGGACCGCGAACGCCACCGCGAAGGCGGCGGCGATCAGTCCCGCGCCGACCGCGAAGGCCAGGTGGTAGCCGCCGGTGAGGGCCGCGGCGGTGTCGGCGCCGGCCTCGGCCAGGGCGTCGGTGCGGGCGGCGGCCAGGGTCGACAGCACCGCCACGCCCATCGCCATGCCGATCTGCTGGGTGGTGTTGAACAGGCCCGAGGCCAGCCCGGCGTCGGCCTCGCGGGCGTCGGACATCCCCAGGGCGGTCAGCGCCGGCAGCGCCAGCCCGAACCCGGCGGCCAGCAGCATGACCGGCAGCAGGTCGACGGCGTAGTCGGCCTCCACCGGCACCCGCACCAGCAGCGCCAGCACCCCGAACAGCAGCACCAGGCCGCTGAGCAGGACGGCGCGCTCCCCGTGGCGGGAGATGAGGCGGGGCGCCACGGCCAGCGACACCACGCCGATGACCAGGGCGGCGGGCAGCATGGCCACGCCGGTCAGCGTGGCGCCGTAGCCCAGCACCCGCTGGAGGTAGAGGGCCACCAGCACCTGGAAGGAGAACAGCGCGGCCACCATCAGCACCTGCACCAGGTTGGCGCCCCACACGCTGCGCGAGCGCAGCACCCGCAGCGGCATCAGCGGGGTCCGCGCGGTGGCCTGGCGGAGGACGAACCCGGCCAGCAGGAGCAGGGCGAGCGCGCCCAGGCCCAGGGTGGAGCCGGCGACGCCGTGGCCCTCGATCCGCACCACGGTGAAGATGGCGAGCATCAGGCCGGAGCTGATCAGCAGCGCGCCGAGCACGTCGGCGCCGCCCTCGCGCGCGGCGGGCCGGTCGGCGGGCAGCACCGGCAGCGCGACCGCGATCGCGGCGACGCCGATCGGCAGGTTGATCAGGAAGATCCAGTTCCAGGCGAGCGCGTCGGTGAGGACGCCGCCGAGTACCTGGCCGATGGACGCCCCGGCGGCGCCGGTGAAGCTGAAGACGGCGATGGCGCGGGCGCGTTCGCCGGCATCGGTGAACAGGGTGATGAGGATGCCCAGGGCGACCGCCGAGACCAGGGCGCTGCCGACGCCCTGGACGAGGCGGGCGGCGATCAGCACGGCCGGGGTGCCGGCGGCGCCGGCCAGCGCCGAGGCCGCGGTGAACAGCGCCATGCCCGCGAGGAAGACCCGCTTGCGCCCGACCAGGTCGCCCACCCGCCCGGCGAGCAGCAGCAGGCTGCCGAAGGCGACCAGGTAGGCGTTGACGGTCCAGCTCAGCCCGGCGGCCGAGAAGCCGAGGTCGCTCTGGATGGCGGGCAGCGCCACGGTGACGATGCTGCCGTCCAGGACCGACATCAGGACCGCGGACGACAGGACGCCCAGGGCGATCCAGCGCCGGCGCCCGGCCGGAGCGGTGTCGGTGGCGGCGGCGGTGTCGGTCGCGGCGGCGCCGGTGGAAGTGGGTAACGCGGTGGTGGCGGACATTGCTCTCCCCGTCCTCGGTGGTGACGAGAAGAACCATAGCAGAATGTTTTGTTGTAGACGATCTAGTGCGGACCTTTTTCGCTAGACCGTCCGCTGGCGCGCCCGGCGCACCGGCTGCGGCTGCTCCACCGGCTCGGCCAGATGCCCCTTGGTCAGCCGCTCCAGTGCCCGCAGCAGCACCACGCGCTCGTCCTCGGGCAGCGACTCCAGGGCCTCGCGGTGCACCCGGTCGACGATCCGCTGGCTGCGGTGGGCGACCTCGGCCCCGGCGTCGGTCACGGCGATGACCCGCGCCCGGCGGTCGGTGCTGGAGGGCCGCCGCTCGGCCAGGCCGGCCTTCTCCAGGGCGTCGACGGTCACCACCATCGTGGTCTTGTCCATGTCGCCGATCTCGGCGAGCTGGGCCTGGGTGCGCTCCTCGCCGATGGCGTGCACCAGCACGCAGTGCATGCGGGCGGTCAGCCCGATTTCGGCGAGGGCGGCGGCCATCCGGGAGCGCAGCACGTGCCCGGTGTGGTCGAGCAGGAATGAGAGGTCGGGCTGTTCGGCGTGGGGCGGTGCCATGGCGGTCATTCACCCAGCCTAGCAATCCGGACCGTAGCGGATTATTTCCAACGGATCGGGTGGCGGGCCGCGGCGCGCGTCCGCGCGGACGGTCACCCCTGGGCGTCGGGGGCGGCGGCGCCGTAGCCGGCCTCCACGGCGCGCCGGTCGAGCTTGCCCGCTCCGTTGCGGGGCAGCGCCGGTGCGACCACGGCCGAGCGCGGGATCTTGTAGGCGGCGATCCGCCCGGACAGGGAGGCGAGCACCCGCGCCGGATCGAGGCGGGAACCCGCCGCGGCCACCAGCACCGCGCGCCCGACCTCGCCCCACTCGGGGTCGGGCACCCCGATGACCGCGCAGTCGGCCACGTCGGGGTGGCGCAGCAGCGCGAGTTCGACCTCGGCCGGATAGACGTTCTCGCCGCCGGAGATGATCACCTCCTTGACGCGGTCGACGACGCGCACGGTGCCGTCGGGGGCCGCGCGGGCGGCGTCGCCCGTGCGCAGCCAGCCGGAGGCGAACGCCGCCGCACTCTCCGGCTCCCGGCGCCAGTACCCGGCCATGACGTTGGGGCCGCGGGCGAGCAGTTCACCGGTCTCGCCGGGGGGCGCGTCGGTGAGGTCGGGCCGCACCACGCGGACGTCGGTGAACATGTGGGGAACGCCGCCGAGTGCGGCGGCGGGGTCGGCGCCCGGGCCGTCCGCGCCCGCGCCGTCCGCTCGCGCGGCCTCCGCGAGCAGCACGCCGGGTCCCGCCTCGGTCAGCCCGTAGCCCCAGCGCAGGGGGAGGCCCCGGCGCGCGTACGCGGCGGCCAGGTCGGCGGGCACGGGCGCCCCGCCGCACACCGGCGTGCGCAGGCTCGACAGGTCGGCGCGGGGCCAGGCGGGGTGGTCGGCCAGCCGCCGGTACATGGTGGGCACACCGAACATCGCGGTGACGCGGTGCCGCTCGATGACGCGGATCGCCTCGCCGGGGTCGAAGGCGTCCATGAGGACGCAGGTGCCGCCCTTCAGCAGCACGGGCAGCGCCAGCATCCCCAGGGCGCCGGCGTGGAACAGCGGTGCGGCGACCAGGGCGACCTCCCCCGCCGTCAGGTCGGTGTCGACCAGCACGTTGACGGCGTTCCAGGTGAGGTTGGCGTGGGTGAGGACGGCGCCCTTGGGCCGGCCGGAGGTGCCCGACGTGTAGAGGACGACGCAGGGGGTTTCCGGGGAGACGGGTCCGGCGGCCGCCGGAGCGGGGGAGGGCGCCGGCGGCTCCGCGAGGTCCGGCGGGTCCACCGTGCCCGACGTGTCCAGCCGGAGCATCGGTGGCGGCGATGGCGCCGGCAGTTCCGGGGCGGGGCCGGTGTGCAGGAGGAGCCGGGCACCGCAGTCGGCCAGCACGAAGGCGGTCTCGGGCGGCGCCAGGCGGGTGTTGAGCGGGACGAACACCGCGCCCAGCAGCCCGGTCGCGAAGAAGGCGGTGAAGAAGGCGGGCTGATTGGGGCCGAGGAAGGCGACCCGGTCGCCGCGCCCCACGCCCCGGTCGCCCAGCACGCGGGCGAGGCGGCGGGCGCGGTCGTACAGGGCGGAGTAGCAGGTGGCGGAGTCGCGGTGGACCAGCGCCGTGCGGTGCGGGGTGCGCCGGGCCCGGCGTTCGGCCCAGGACGCCACGCTCAGGTCGTACACGGCGCCGCCTTCCGCCGGACCGGTCCGCTCACGCCACGTGCGAAAACGCCGTGACCTCGATCGATCACGTATAGTATCATGATGATTACTTTACGTTCCCACGACTGGGGGAGAGGGCTGTGGCCACTGCCGGACCGGGCACTTCGCTCCTGATGGACGTCCGCCTGCGGCTCAGCCCCGCGGCGGAGGAGGTGGACACCCGGGGGGAGCCCCCGGTGTGGCAGGCCCCCCTTCCCGACGGCTCCCGGGTCTGGGTGGCCACGGGATACGACACCGTGCGGACCGCGCTCACGGCGCCCGCGTTCCGCAAACCCGTCGTGGGGGGCGGCGAGCGCTGGGAGCGCTACCTCCACTTCACCGACCCCCGGACCACCGGCTCCATCGTCCGCAGCATGCTCAACGCCGACGGCGACGACCACCGCCGTCTCCGCGCGCTGGCCGCCCCGGCGCTGGCCCCCGACCGCCTGCGGCAGGCCGCCGCCCACGCCGCGCGGCTGGCCGACCACCAGCTCGACCTCGTCAGCGCCCACGGCGGCGCCGACCTCGTCCACGACTTCGCCCACCCCTTCGCCGTCCGGGCGGTCACCGCCCTCTACGGCTACCCGCCGGAGTTCACCCGCCGGGTGCTGGAACTCCCGCGCTGGGCGCCCGCGCCGGTGTTCGCGCCCGCCGGCTCGCCCGACCGGGAGCGCTACGGCGTCGAACGCGAGGCCATGTGCGCCCTGCTCCGCGACCTCGTGGCCGCCAAGCGGCGCGCGCCGGGCCCCGACCCCGTCAGCGAGATGATCGCCCGCGCCGACTCCGACGGCCTCGACGACGGCCAGCTCACCTCCACCCTCTTCCTCCTGCTGGTCGCCGCCTACGAACCCGTCACCGACTTCCTCACCACCAGCCTGTACTCCCTGTGGCACCGCCCCGGCCTCCTCGCCGACCCCGACTCGGTGACCGCCGGGCTGGCCGAACTCCTGCGCTACACCAGCCCCCTGGCGGTGACCATGCCGCGCTTCGCGGCCGAACCCGTCGAGCTGGGCGGTGCGCGGTTGGCGGCCGGCGACGCGGTGGTCCTCCACCTCGCGCTCGCCAACCGCGACCCCGCGCGCTTCCGCGATCCCAACCGCCTTGACCTCACCCGCCGGGTCGACCACGACCTCGTCTTCGCCCACGGCCCGCACTTCTGCCTGGGCACGCACCTGGCGGTACCGCTGTGCCGCACCGCGCTGGAGGCCGTGCTGCGCCGGCTCCCCGGGCTCGCCCCGGCCCAGCCGCTGGACCACCTGTCCTGGCAGCCGGGGTCGTCCGGCCCGCTCTCCCACCTCCACGTCACCGCGGGGCTGCGGGAGCTGCCCGTGGTCTTCGAGCCGCAGCCGCCCCGCCGCCCCGCCGCGGAAGCCGCCGTCTGATGCCCCGCGTCACCGGCCTGGCCGTGCTGACCGCCTACGGCAGCGGCCCCGAGGCGCTGTGGGACGGCCTGCTCTCGGAGAAACCGGCCACCACCGCGGTCACCCGCTTCGACACCACCCGCCACCGCGCCCACGACGCCTGCACCCTGCCCGGCACCCCCGACCTGTTCGCGGAGCTGGAACGGCTCGTCGCCGAGGCGTGCGACCAGGCCCGGCTCTCCCGCGCCGAACGATCGCGGACGCCGCTCATCGTCGCGGTGCACGCCGGCGCCGACACCGCCGACCGGCTCACCCGCCTCGCGGCGGCCTGCGGGCTGCGCGAGGTGCTCACCGTCCACACCGCCGCCTGCGCGGCCGCCGCGTCCGCCGTGGCCGAAGCCGCCCAGTTGGTGGCCGACGGCGCCGAGGACCGGGTCGTGGTGGCGGCCGGCAGCTTCGTGGACGCCAGCATGTTCGCCGCCTTCGACGACGCGGGCATCCTCGCTCCCTCAGGTGCGGCCCGGCCGTTCAGCGCGGGGCGCGACGGCCCCGTCCTGGGCGACGGCGCCGCCGCCGTGGTCGTGGAGCGCACCGGAACCGTGCGGCCCTGGCTGCGCGTCGCCGGATGGGGCAACGCCGCCGAGGGCTACCACGTCTGCCGTCCCCACCCCGAGGGCACCGGCCCCGCCGCGGCCATCGCGGCGGCGCTGCGCCGGGCCGGCGTGGGCCCCGAACGAATCGGCTACGTCAACGCCCACGCCACCGCCACCCCCGCCTTCGACGCGGGCGAGGCCGCGGCGATCCTGCGCGCCCTGGCGCCCCACGGCCCCCACGTGCCGGTCAGCTCCACCAAGGCGCTGCACGGCCACTGCCTGGAGGCGTCCGGCCTGGTCGAGCTGGTGGTCTGCGCGCTGGCGCTCCACCACGGCGAACTCCCCGTCAACGCCGGCCACCTAGGCCCCGACGACGACTGCGCCCTCGACCTCGTCCTAGACCGCGGGCGGGCGCCGCGCGCCGACCACGCGCTGAGTCTGAACACCGGCTTCGGCGGTGTCAGCGCCGTCCTCCTCCTGGCCAAGCCGTGAAGCGAAAGGGTGCCATGCACGTGACGGTGCGGTCCGAGGGCCGGTGGCCGCCGCCCGGCTCCCCCGGGGAGCCGCCGCCCCCCGTCCCCCGGTTCGAGGCGTCCGCGTTCGCCCCCCTCCTCCTGGCCGCCGCCGAACGCTGCCTGGGAGCCCACTACGGCGCACCGCCGGTGCCGCCGGAGGCGGGGCGGCGTACCGCGCTCGTGCTGGCGGCCACCCGGGGCGACGTCGCCACCCAGGCCGCCATCGACGACGCGGTGGCGCGGGGCCGGCCCGTGGCCCGGCAACTGCTGTTCCAGAACGTCCCCAGCACCGCGCTCGGCCACCTCGGCATCGTCTGGGGCCTGACCGGACCGCTGGTCACCACGCTCGCCATCGGCTCACCCGAGCACGCCGCGGAGGCCACCGCCGCCCGGATCCTCGCCGCGGGGGACGCCGACCACGTCCTGGCCGTCGCGGTCGATCCGACCGCGCCCGGCACGGCGACCGCCCGGCTGCTCGCCGGCGGGCGATGAGCCCCGCGCACCACACGCAACGACCACCGTCAGCAGCGACGACCGCAAGAGGCTGTTCATGACCATGACCCCGCAGGCCCGGACCACAACGGCCGAGCTGTGCTTTCCCGCGAACCTGACCCCCGAGGCACTGGAGACGGCGGCCGACCCCGTCCTGGTCCGCCTTGACGAGGGCTCCCGACTCGCGGTCGAACGGTGCCACGACTACCTGCACCGCTGCCTCGCCGAGGGGCGCGAGATCTACGGCGCCACCACGGGGTTCGGCCCCCTGGTCGGCTTCTCCGGGCAGGACGAGGCGGCCGACCAGTGCGAGAACCTGCTCTGCCACCTCGACGTGGGCCAGGGGGCCGACCTTTCGCCGGGCGTCGCCCGCGCGGCGCTGCTGGCCCGGCTGTGGAGCCTGGCCCACGGCCGGTCGGGGGTGGCGCTGGACGTCGTCGACGCCCTCAGCGCGACCCTCGCCACCTCGTTCGCCCCGGCCGTTCCCGAGTACGGTTCGGTGGGCGCCAGCGGCGACCTCGCCCCCATGGCCCACGCGGTCCGCTCCCTGCAAGGGCGCGGCGACGCCTACCTCGGCGCGGTGCGCATGCCGGCCGCCCGGGCGCTGGCCGAGGCCGGGCTGGAGCCGCTGTCCCTCAGCGGCCGCGACGCGCTGGGGCTGGTCAACGGCACCCCGGTCACCGCCGCCGCGGCGGGGCTGGCCCTTGCCGCCCTCACCCGCTCCCTGGCCACCGCCACCGCGCTGACCGCGCTGCTGGCGGACCTCCTCGGCTGCCGCACCGACTTCACGGTGCCCGAACTCTTCACCGCGCTCGGCCACGACGACACCGCCCGCCAGGCGGCCGACCTCCGCGCGCACCTGGCCGGCCACCGCCCCGGCGGCGAGCGCGCGCTCCAGGAGCCCTACACCCTGCGGTGCGCGCCGCACCTCATCGGGGCCGCCGCCACCAGCCTGCGGCACGCCCGCCAGGTCGTCACCGACGACCTCAACGGCGTCAGCGACAACCCGCTCTTCTTCTTCGAGCGCGACCTCATCTGCCACGGGGGGAACTTTTTCGGCCAGCAGGTCGCCTTCGCGGCCGACCTCATGTCCATCACCGCCGCGCAACTGGGCAACCTCGCCGAGCGCCAGCTCGACCTGCTCATCGACCCTCGCCGCAACGGCGGCCTCAACCCCATGCTGGCCGAGCAGCCGGGGCGCGACCACGGCGTCCAGGGGGTCCAGCTCGCCGCCACGTCCCTGGTGGTCGCCATGCGCCGGGCCGCCGTTCCCGCCGCCATGCAGAGCGTCCCGACCAACCACCACAACCAGGACGTCGTGCCGTTCGGCACCCAGGCCGCCCTCACCGCGCTGGCGCAGGCGCGGAACCTGCGGCTGCTGCACGGCTCGCTCGCCGTGGCCCTGGCCCAGGCCGCCCGCGTCGGCGCGCGCCGGCCCAGCGCCCCGCTCTGCGCCGAACTCCTGGACGTCCTCGACACCGCCGTGGCCGGCGGCTCCCCGTGGGCCCAGCAGGTCCGCGACACCGCCGACCTGCTCGACGCCGTGCAGCCGCTGGAGTCCCGGCTCCAGGCGGGTCAGCCGTGAGCCGCCGGGGCGGCTGAGCCCTCCGGCGGGCGGCCGAGGCGGAGACCGAGACCGACTGAGACTGAGACTGAAACTGAACCTGGACAAGGCGAAGGCCCCGACCGCGCACCCGGTCGGGGCCTTCCACTTGCCTGGTCACAGGCGGCGGAGGATACGAGATTCGAACTCGTGAGGGGTTGCCCCCAACACGCTTTCCAAGCGTGCGCCCTAGGCCACTAGGCGAATCCTCCACGGACAACTCTACATGTCGCGCACGGGTGCCGCGAACGGATTGGGCGCCCCCAACCAGCACTCCGGCGGGCGGTCCCGGTCCTGTGGCGCGATGGTGCGCGGCGGGCGCGGGGGTCGGATAGACTGGGCGGCAGACCCCTCGTGCGGCGTCACCTTATGAACCTCCCCAGGGCCGGAAGGCAGCAAGGATAAGTAAGCTCTGGCGGGTGCGCGGGGGGTCCTTTTCTTTGGTCCGCCCCCGCCGCACCGCCGCCAACCCGTGCGGGCTGTCGCAGGTACAGGGTTGAATGGGAGCGCGGACCCGCCCGGGCACAACCCCGTCGTGCCGATGGCCGCAAACGCGCCGGTCCGCGGAGGGAGCAGTGAGCGCGCCGTGAGCATCGCGCTGTATCGCAAGTACCGGCCCGCGACGTTCGGCGAGGTGCGCGGGCAGGAGCACGTCACCGAACCGCTGCGCCAGGCGCTGCGCAACGGCCGGATCAACCACGCCTACCTCTTCAGCGGCCCGCGCGGCTGCGGCAAGACCTCCAGCGCGCGGATCCTCGCCCGCTCGCTCAACTGCGAGCAGGGGCCCACCCCCGATCCCTGCGGCACCTGCGAGTCCTGCGTGGCGCTGGCCCCCGACGGCCCCGGCAGCATCGACGTCATCGAGATCGACGCCGCCTCCCACGGCGGTGTGGACGACGCCCGCGACCTGCGCGAACGCGCCTTCTTCGCCCCGGTGAACTCCCGCTACAAGGTCTACATCATCGATGAGGCCCACATGGTGACCCGCGAGGGGTTCAACGCCCTGCTCAAGCTGGTCGAGGAGCCCCCGCCGCACCTGAAGTTCGTGTTCGCCACCACCGAGCCGGACAAGGTCATCGGCACCATCCGCTCGCGCACCCACCACTACCCCTTCCGGCTCATCCCGCCCAGCACCCTGCGCGAGCTGATGGAGGAGATCCTCAAGGACGAGGGCGTGCCCTTCGACCCCGCCGCGTTGCCGCTGGTGGTGCGGGCCGGCGCGGGATCGGCGCGCGACTCCCTGTCGATCCTGGACCAGTTGCTGGCCGGGTCCGACGACCGGGGCATCACCCGCGAGAGCGCGGTGGCCCTGCTGGGCTACACCGACGCCGGCCTGCTCGCCGACATGGTCGACGCCCTCGGCGCGGGCGACGGCGCCGCCGTCTTCGGGCTCATCGACCGCGTGGTCGAGGGCGGCCACGACCCCCGCCGGTTCACCGCCGACCTGCTGGAGCGCACCCGCGACCTCGTGGTGCTGGCGGCCGTGCCCGACGCCCTGGACAAGGGCCTGATCAACGTCGCCCCCGACACCGTCGACCGCATGCGCGAGCAGGCCGGGCGCATCGGCCCCGCCCGCCTCACCCGCGCCGCCGACATCCTCAACCAGGGGCTCACCGACATGCGCGGCGCCACCTCGCCCCGGCTGCTGCTGGAGTTGATGTGCGCGCGGATCCTGCTGCCGGGCGCCGCCGCGCAGGGCGGCGACGACACCGGCGCGCTGCTGGCCCGCCTGGAGCAGGTCGAGCGCCGCCTGGCCGCCGGCGGCCCGCCCGTCGCCGCCCAGCCCGCGCCGGCGGCACCGGCACCCGCCCCGGCCGCACCCGTGGCGCAGCGCCCCGCGCCCGCCGCACCCGACCCCGCGCCCGCCGCCC
>NZ_JAJAQC010000018.1 GCF_027604915.1 Streptomonospora mangrovi | reverse complement strand
GGGCCGGCCCGGCGGGGTCGCGGTCGGGGTGCCCCGAGGTCAGGGCGCCTCGCGGACCTCCTCCACCCAGGCGGTCTCCACCAGGGCGGTGTAGTTGTTCACCAGCGGCAGGTCGGCCGGGGTCGCGTACTCGCTGCGCACCACCACGGTCTCGTGGTACAGCGGCGCCGCCGTCTCGGGGTCGAACATCAGGCGGCGCTGGAGCACCTCGCCCTCGGCGGACTCCCGGTCCTCGGTCAGGAAGAGGAGCCCCTCGCGGCCTTCGCGGTCGGTGGCCGTGCCGGCGAAGCGCACGTCGTCGCGGTCGGCCAGCGCCCGCAGGATGCCCGCCTGGACCTCCGGCTCGACCGGCATCTCGGTGTAGAGGGTCTGGATCCCGGCGAAGAGCTGGGCGCTGCTGCCGCTGTCCACGCCGTGCACGGTGGACAGGCGGGCGGCCAGCTCGTCGGGGTCGGTGGGCAGGGTGTCGGGCTTCCAGGTGAGAAACATGCCGTTGCCGCCCTCGCCGTCGCCCCACTCCTCCTCGGTGGGGCCCTCGCTGAAGAGCTGGGTGAGGGGGTCGGGGTCGCCGGAGAGGTGCTCGGGCGGCTGGGGCTGCTCAACCGCGTAGCCGGAGTCCTCCAGGGAGCGCCAGACCCGGCGGTCCACGGGCAGCACGCCCCAGCCGGCCTCGTCGGTGTCGGCGTTCTGCGAGGCGGTCAAAGTCCACTCCGAGGTGTGCACGTAGGCCACGTCCGCGCCCGCGCCGCGCGCGGCCGGGCGGTCCTCGGCCGTCTCGGCCAGCGCCAGCAGTTCGTCCCGGGCGTCGTGGAGTTCGGCGGGGGCCACCGCCAGCGGCGGGGGCGGGGGGCCGGCGTAGGCGGGCGGCGCGGCGTTGACGGCCACCACGCCGGCGGCGGCCACGACCGCGGCGGCGCCGGCGGCGGCGGCGGCGCCGGCGGCGGCCGCCAGCAGCCACCGGCCGCGGCGGGCGGGCCGGTGGGCGCGCGGCGGCGCGGTCTCGGCGGCGGCCAGGGCGGCGACGCGGGCCCGCGCGCGCTGGTCGTCGTCGACGCGGAGGTGGGCGGCGGGGTCGTGGGGGGCCAGGAGGTCGCGCACGGCGCGCTCGTCGGTGCTCATCGGGTGCCTTCCTGGGCGAGCAGGGGGTGGTTCACGGTGGTGGCGGCGCTGTCCTCGTTGAGGAGCTTGTCGATGCGCCGGCGGGCCCGGTGCAGGCGGACCCGGGCGGTGGCGGCGGTGCAGCCCAGCACGCGGGCGGCGGCGCGCAGGTCCAGCCCTTCCCAGGCCAGCAGCATCACCAGTTCGCGGTCCTTGGGCCTGAGCTGGTTGAGCGCCGCCAGGGCGGTGTGGCGGTCGAGGACCTGGGCGGTGGGGTCGGGCTGGGTCGGCGCGCCGGGCCAGGGGCCGTCGAAGGCGTGCGGCAGTTCGCCGCGCCGCCGGGCCTGCCGCGACCGCGCCAGGACGATGTTGCGGGCCGTGGTGTAGAGCCAGGGCAGGGGGTTGTCCTGGGGCAGGCGGTCGAAGCGCGCCCAGGCCACGCCGAAGGTCTCGGCGGCGACGTCCTCGGCGTGGTCGGGGCCAAGGCGGCGCAGCGCGTAGCGGTAGACGGCGTCGTAGTGCTGTGCGAAGAAGCGGGTGAACGCGCCTTCGGCACGTGTTCCGCCTTCCTCGTCCCGGTCATGGGTCATCGGGGTCCTTCCGTGCGACGTTGACCGTTTATGTCGCTCGGACGGTGGTTGTTACCGCCGTTCCGCGATTCTTCGGCGCGGGCGCGCGCCGGGGCGGCGGCGGCCGGGCCGCACGGGCGCCGGCGGGGGAGTCCGGGCAGGCCGGCGGGGCAGGTGGGCGGGGGCGGCGCTACCGCCGTGCGCCGTCCGCGCCGGGGCCGCCGACCCCGAGGATCTCGTTGACCCGTTGCAGGACGCGCAGTTGCGCCGGGTTGTACAGCTCCGCGACCGCGTGCGCCAGCGCGCTCTCGGCGAGCTCGGCGCCCCGGGGCGAGTCCGCCGTGGGGTCCGCCGACCACGGATGCCGCTCCCGGGTCGCGCGGACCACCGGCGCCATGCGCGCGGCGAGGGCGTCGATGTCGGCGCCGTCGGCGTCGGCGGGCAGACGCTCGAACTCCTCGTCGGTCTCGTGCCGCTCGGCCAGCAGGCGGCGGAATCCCTCCATGGTGTCCTCGCTGAAGACCGCCGAGAAGACCGCGAGCAGCGACCGGTGGGTCTCGGAGAAGGTCTGGGAGACCGGGGCGAAGCCGGCGGGCACCTCGGGCGGCGCGCGGTGCCGCAGGATCACGGCCAGCTCCGCGCGCACCCGGACCAGCCGCTCGATCGTGGCCTCCAGTTCGGCGTCGAGCACGCGGATCGCCTCGTCGGGATCCTCGTCGGCGCGCTCCAGGTCCGCGATCTTCGCCAGCGGCACGCCCAGGTCGCTCAGCCGCTTGATCCGCACCAGGCGGACCAGGTGGGACACCCCGTACTGCTTGTAGCCGTTGGCCGTGCGCTCGGGCATGTCGAGCAGCCCGATGTCGTGGTAGTGCCGGACGGCCTTGACCGTGGTGCCGGCGAGTTCGGCGAGCTGCCGCGTGCTCCACGCCATGTCCTGCCTCCCGCCGGTCCGTCCCGCTCGTCCGAAGAGAAGTCCACACCATGCCCCCGGGGCACGGTCAAGCGGCGCCCCGGTCACCGCGCGAAGAGCAGGGGGAGCAGGTAGATGATCTCGAAGGACTCGTAGAGGGCGCCGACGACGAACAGCGCCAGCGCGGGCAGGCACAGCCACCCGGTCTGCCGCAGCCCGTGCAGGTAGCCCTGGCGCCGGGTGCGGGCGCCGACGGCCGCCGGGCGCAGCCAGGCCCGTCCGAGGAGGTAGGCGCCGAGCATGACGAGGGCGTATGCCTGGAACTCGATGAGCACCGTCAGGGAGTGCGGGACCAGGGTCGTCGCCACGGTCGCGTTGACCGGGGCCAGGGCCACCCCGATGGTGAAGACCCGGTACATGAACGCGGCGATGCCGGCGAAGGGCACGACCATCGAGGGCAGCAGGATCGTCAGCACGCCCACGGTGAGCGTGTTGACGGCGAAAATGGTCAGGCTGAACAGCCAGAAGTCGTCCAGCAGCGAGGTGACCAGGCCGGTCGTCCCGTTCTCCCGCATCGCGGCCTGCTCGGCGGCGCCGAGGTCGGGGAAGACCAGCGCCGCCCCCATTCCGAGGAGGAAGGGGATGTAGATGAGCGCGTTCACGACGAGGTAGGCGCCGAAATTGGCGCGGATGATCCCCAAGGGCGTGCGAAGGAGCCGCATGTTTCCTCACTCCGGGTGTCGGGCGGTCGCAACCGATGAGCCCGCCCGGCCCGCCGCCCGCCCCGGCGGGGCGGAGGCGGGGATCCCGAGCGGCTCGCCCCCACTCCAGGCCATGCCCTTGGGGCATGGTCAAGCGTGGGATGGAGGGGGCGATGCCGTGCCGCCGAGTTCACCGAGTACGTCGAGGGAGCCGGGTACGTCGAACGCCGGTTTTCGGAAGGGCGCGCGGGACGAGGGCGGTCGGCCAGGCGGTCGGGCGTGGCGCGCTGGGAGGGTGTCGCGCGCTGGGAGGGGCCGCGCTGAGAGGCGACGCGCCGCCGCGCGCCGGGCGTGCCGGTGAGGGGCGCGGCGGAGCGGATGGAAGCGGCACCACGCCCCCCACGCGGACAACCCTACTATCTCGTGAGGGTAGGTTGTCGGGCTCGGGCTGAGGCCGGGATCGGGCCGGGGTCGCCTGGGATCGAGTGCCAGGGCGGGGTGCGGCGCCTTCCGGTTTCCATACCGGATTCTCCGGTGCCATGCGACACACTTTGTTTCCGCGACAGGGGGGTCGTCAGGTGCTATGCTCCAAGGAGTTGCAGTTGTGAACCCCCGATGGATTTCATCTCGTCGGGAGATCGCCGCGGTGACGGGAAAATCGTCATTCGCGGTTTTCTTCATTTCTCGACGAGAGGTATCCCTATGGCGACCGGCAAGGTCAAGTGGTTCAACAGCGAAAAGGGCTTCGGCTTCATCGAGCAGGACGGCGGCGGCCCCGACGTCTTCGCCCACTACTCCAACATCCAGGCCACCGGCTACCGTGAGCTGGCCGAGGGCCAGGCCGTGCGCTTCGACGCCACCCAGGGTGCCAAGGGCCCCCAGGCCGAGAACATCACGCTGGTCTAGGGAAGCACGCGCTTCTCCAGCGGTGGGCCCGCCCTCCGGGCGCCCGGCCCACCGCTTTTCCTTTTTCTCGCCGGATCTCCGCCGTCGCTCTACGACCGGCACCGGCCCCCGCGCCCCGGAGTTCTCCGGGTGGGCGCGGACACCACTCTTATTTCCTCCGGCGTTCCGGTATCCCCCTGCGAGGCCGCATACGGCCTCCCGCCCGGCCAGCGCCGTCGGCGAAAGGCCTTATATGAGTCACCCGTATCGCACCGGCGCCGGTCGCGGCCGCCCCTCCCCGGGCTACAGCCGCCAGCGCCCCCGCACACCCAGCCGTTCCGCCTCCGGCGGTCCCTCGGGGGAGTTCGCTCTCCCGGTGACCGTGACCCCGGCGCTGCCGCCGGTGGAGTCCTTCGACGCGCTGGACATGCCCGCCGCGCTCAAGCGCACCCTGGCCCGCCAGGGGCTCACCACCCCCTCGGCGATCCAGGCCGCGACCCTGCCCAACTCCCTGGCCGGGCGCGACGTGCTGGGGCGCAGCCGCACCGGCTCGGGCAAGACTCTGGCCTTCGGCCTGGCCCTGCTCGCCGGACTGGACGGGCGCGAGGCCCAGCCGCGCCACCCGTTGGCAATCGTGCTGGCGCCCACCCGTGAGCTGGCCCAGCAGGTCGCCGAGGCGCTGGCGCCCTACGCCCGCGCGGTGGGGGTGCGCACAACCACCGTGGTCGGCGGCATGCCGATCAACCGCCAGGCCCGTGCACTGCGTGAGGGCGTCCACCTGGTGGTGGCCACCCCCGGGCGGCTGCGCGACCTGATGGAGCGCGGTGACTGCGTGGTGGACCGGGTGGAGTCGGCGGTCCTGGACGAGGCCGACCAGATGACCGACATGGGGTTCATGCCCCAGGTCAGCGCGATCCTCCAGGAGGTTCCCGCCGGGGGTCGGCGGATGCTGTTCTCGGCGACTTTGGACCGCAACGTCGACGCGCTGGTGCGCCGGTTCCTGCGCGACCCCGTGGTGCACTCGGTGGACCCCTCCGAGGGCGCCGTGGCCACGATGGAGCACCACGTCATGCACGTGTCGCCCGCGGAGAAGAACGAGGTGGCCACCCGCATCGCCGCGCGCGAGGGCCGGGTCATCATGTTCCTGGACACCAAGCGGGCGGTGGACCGGATGGCCGAGCACCTGCTGGCCAGCGGCGTGCTGGCCGCGCCCCTGCACGGGGGGCGGTCCCAGCCGCAGCGCACCCGGACCCTGGAGCAGTTCAAGCGCGGGGACGTGACGGCGCTGGTGGCCACCAACGTGGCGGCGCGCGGCATCCACGTCGACGGGCTGGACCTGGTGGTCAACATCGACCCGCCCACCGACCACAAGGACTACCTGCACCGGGGCGGGCGCACCGCGCGGGCGGGGGAGTCCGGGCACGTGGTGACGCTGGTCCTGCCGGGCCAGCGCCGGGACATGGTGCGGCTGATGAGCCGCGCGCGGATCGAGCCGCGCTCCCTGGGCGCCGGAGCCGCTGACCCGGTTCTGGCCGAGGTGACGGGCGCGCGCGAGCCGTCGGGCGTGCCGGTGGCGGTCCGCGCCCCGGTGGCCCGCGAACCGCGCCGCCGCGGCCCGGCCCCGCGCCGTCGCCGCCGCCCGTTGGGCTGACCGCACGATGACGACGGCCCCGCGACCACGAGGTCGCGGGGCCGTCCGCGTTGTCGGCGCCGCCGCCTACTTCTCGGGTGCGGCCGCGCGGTACTTGTCGTGCTGGGCGCGCAGGCGTCCGGCGAACTCCTGTGCCATGTCCAGTTGCTCTCGCAGTGCGCGGCACCGGGCTTCGGCCGCCTCCTCGAACATGTCCAACCGGGTCGCCAGCGCCGCCCGCTCGGCGGCGGGGGTCCGCCCGTCCTCCAGCCGGTCCAGGATCTCCAGGAGGTCGCGGGTCTCCTCCAGGCTGAAGTCCAGCGGCTTCATGCGCTTGATCAGCAGCAGCCGCTCGACGTCGTCCTCGGTGTAGAGGCGGAACCCGCCGGCCGAACGGGCCGAGGGCTCCACCAGCCCGACCTCGCCGTAGTAGCGGATGGTCCGCAGCGAAAGCCCGGTGCGCTCGGCGGCCTCGCCGATCTGCATGTGGCCTGCACCCATCACAGCACCTCCTTGGGCAACCCTACTTTGACGTAAGAGATTTTGTGTTCCAGGGCACCTTCGCCGGGAGTGTGCTGTACAACGGGACGGAGCGGTGGGGTCGGGCGATCCGACAGCGGTCGGCGAAGGGCGCCGCGTCGAAACTACCGGTGCCCGCGTCTCCCCACGCCGGGGCGGATCCCACCGCCGGTGCATGGGCCGAGCCTCGCGGTTGGGCGGGGAGCGCGGCCGACGGCTCTGAGGCGTGCGGGCAACGTTGCACACATACAGGAAAGGTGCGTGCGGTATGGGCGGTCTGCGCTTCCAGGAACTGGACTGGCGGCCCACCCGGATGGGCGACATCAGCCTGCGCCGCCGCTGGGACCCGCTGGTCAAGAAAGACGTGTACGAGATCAAGCTCGACGACGACTTCCTGATGTCGAGCCTGTTCACGGCGGCCGAGATCGAGCTGGCGCGGCTGGCCCTGCGGGAGCCGGCGGTGCCGGCCGAGGGGCCGCTGGACGTGGTGGTGGGCGGGCTGGGCCTGGGCTACACCGCCCAGACCGTGCTGGAGGACCCCCGCGTCGAAACCCTCGTGGTGGTGGAGGCGCTCGGCGAGGTGATCGACTGGCACGAACGCGGCCTCATCCCGGCCGGCGCGGCCCTCACCGCCGACTCCCGGTGCCGGCTGGAGCACGGCGACTTCTTCGACCTGGTCGCACGCGGGGAAGGACTCGATTCCCGGGCGCCGCACCGGCGGTTCCACGCCGTCATCGTGGACATCGACCACGCGCCCGGCCACGTGCTGCACCCCGACCACGCCGCGTTCTACCGCCCCGAGGGGCTGCGCCGCCTCGCCGCGTGCCTCCGCCCGCACGGCGCCTTCGCCCTGTGGTCCAACGACCCGCCCGACGAGGACTTCCTGACGACCCTGCGAGCGGTCTTCCCCGAGGCGCGGGCCGAAGTCGTCACCTTCCCCAACCCCCTCCAGGACCGGGAGGCCGCCAACACCGTCTACCTCGCCACCGCCGCACCCTAGATGGTCGCGTGGCCTTCGGGTACCGGCGTGCGGCCGAAAACACGTATGCGGTGGGGTGCCGATGGGAAGGAACCCGTTATGTCGACCCCTCCGAAACGCTCGGCCTTAGCCATACCCACGCGCCACCCCGTCCTCGCCGCCCTCGCTCTCAGCGCCGTCTTCGCAGTGCTGTACTTCGTCTTCGCACTGACCCTCCGCGGTGAGCAGACCGATGCCGCACTCTGGCAGGCGCTCTTCTGCTTCGCCGGAATCGCGGCGCTCATGTTCACCGTCCACGGCTTCCAGAAGCGCTCCCTCCCCCCAGGCAGCACTGGAGAACACGGATGAGGGCCTTCGAAGAAGCGGCGGCCGAGCAGGGATGACGGGCCGGTGCCGTTACGGCTTCTCGACGGGAGCTCGGTTGATGACCTGCGCCAAGTGGCCCTTGTAGGTGGTGCCGAGTTTGGTGACAACTCCGATGAACGGGCCTGAGCCGCGTTTGAGGCTGCTCAACCAGTTCTCAGGGAGCAGCACACGCTCACCAACGACCAGCGGGGGATGGCCGCGCCAGCGGTAGGCGTAGCCGTCGACCTCCACGACCTGCTCTCCGCCGACCTCGAAGATACGTTTGGCGGCGTCGTCGCGCTCCTGAAGTTCCCGTAGACGCGCCTCCAAAAAACGGATTCTGGCCTGCGCCCCCTGCTCGCCGGTGGCAGAGCCGGCTTTCCAGCCCTCGTTGTAGCCCCGGCGGTAGGCGTCAGCGAGGGCCCGGTCGTGTTCGGTGGCGTGGGTGCCACAAGCGACGTCGAAGCGGGAGATGCGGATTCGGCACGGCTTTCCGGAGCGCGTGGGGCGGCCGCAGGTGGGGACATCGTTGATCTCCTCGGTCACGCGTATCCTTTCTGGCCGGTGCTTAGCCACTGGCAGTCATGACCTTAGCGGGGGAACGGCACAGCCATGTATACGGAACGGAATTCTTCGCGTCGCTGGGAAACGCTCTGACAGGCGGTATGGGCAACCTGACTGCTCAGTCCGCTGTGCCGGTACCGGTGAAGTGGCCTGGTCTGGACACCTTGTATTGGTAGTCCCACTGTGAATATCCGTCACCGCCAGCGATGATGAAGTGCGCTCGTGCCTTGCCGCCGCGTAAGGAGTGATCATCGCCGCGCGGAATCTTCGCGGACCGTTCTCCAATCGGCTGATCTCCGTGGTCGTCTCTGCGGTGTTCCGCTTCTCATCAATGCTGTCCGTCGTCCCTCCGTGAGGTGTCGCATGCCCGCGGTGGCATATACGCCCGAAGCAGGACCGCGCTGCCGTGAGTGTGCACGACGGCGCCCTGGCGGCCATCGCGACTGGGCGACCTTGCCTTCAATGACCGTGCGCTTTCCGCAAGCGGTCGATGACATCCACGGGCACTCACCGAGCGTCTCATTGGTGCGCGTTTGTCACCCCCATGCACGCAACGTGTTTCCCGGATGCGACGGCTTGGTTCCTTGGTCCCGCGCAAACGTATGAGAATGACTCTTTTTGACACGAAGGTGGACAGTGTTCGCTTACGGACAGTTGACGCGGCAAGGCGGCAGCGATGCGCGTCGATGGGTGTATGCGTTGATCAACCTCAAGACGACCGGCCTGCACCCTGAGCGCGGATCCCGCATCTGTGAAGTCGCCGTGGTGCGTATGCGCGGTGACGGGGAAGTCCTGGACGAGTACGCGACCCTGGTCGATCCCAACATCAGGATTACCAACGACGAGTTCCACGGCATCACCAACGCCGACGTCAAGGGCGCTCCTCGGTTCGAACACATTGCCGGTGACCTTCTCGCCTATCTCGGCGGCGCAATCGTGGTCGGGCACAATCTGGAGTTTTTCGAGAAGTTTCTCGTCGCGGAGTTCGGGCGGCTGGGAGTGCCGTTCAACGGTGTTCCAGGGCTGTGCACCCTGGTGGCGGCTCGGACCCAGTTCGACCGCTACGGCTACCGGTTCGAAAACGTGCACCAGTTGCTGACGGGGAGTTGGCCGGTCGGCGAACAGGGTGCGCTGGGGACGGCCAGAGGAGTCGGGCACATGCTCGCCGAACTTGTCGCGAACCCTCCCCAGCCGCTGTTCTGGCGCGGGCCGTCCCCGGTTCGGCTGCCCGAGTTGCCCCGGCAGGGGGTGATCGCTCCGCGGGTACTGGGAATGCGCAAGGGCGCGGAAGGGTGGCTGAGCAATCTCGTCGCCTGCCTGCCGCGGACGCAAACACCGCCGCCGCCGCGTCCCGAGGCACTGCCAGAGTACCGCTCCCTGCTGGAGTTCGCGCTCTCCGACGGCAAGGTCGTCGGTGAGGAAGCCCAGAACCTGGCCGTCCTTGCGACGCGGGCGGGCCTCACGCAACTCACCGCCCAGTACGTCCATGAGGACACATTGGCCCAGGCCCGCCAACGGGCCGAAGCCGACGGAGTGGTGACCGCAGCCGAACTCAAGGAGTTGCGGGCTGCCGCCAAGAATCTGGGCGCCGTCCACATCATTCAGGACCTACAGGAAGCGGTGACAGCCCACCGCCCGCAGAACCGGACTCTCAAGGGATGGCGCCTGCTGCCGGTGGGCGAGGCTCCCGGTATGGAACAACTGCTGGACTACGCGTTGGCCAACGGGGCGACGGTTGCCAAGAACCTCACCAAGACGGTGCGGCTGGTCGTCGCCGAGACCGACGGCTCCGACCCGCGACTGGCTCAAGCGCGCGCCGCCAACCTCCCCGTCATGACGGTAGACGAGGCCCGCAAGGTGCTGGAAGCCGAGGCGATGGCCGCCACGGCCCCAGGCGTCTTCAGCGGCAGCCAAGGCCGGGATGTGGCCGATCGCCTCGCGGCCGAATCGACCCCCGCCTATCCCGAATGGCACGAGTTCTGGCGCCCACGTCAGTTGACAGAGACTGAGTACAGGCAGCGGTTTGTCGATCCCTTCCGCCGCGACCAGTCTGTCGGCACCGCGCCCTCTCGTCCTTCCGCCCGTCCCCACCCCTCGGCCACGCCCCGGGGAGGCTCGGGGTGCGCGGTATTCCTCCTCGCGTCGACCGGCGTCGGTGTATTACTGGCCGAGGTCGCCGTCCGCATGCCCACGTGATCGCTTTTCCAGAGGAGACGAACGTGGTTGCCTTGCGTCGATTCGCGATGAGGAGTCGCTGCGGGACGTAGCATGCTTGACTCGGTTTGCGGAGCCCTGACCGGCGGATGGCCTGTCACCTGCGCCCGACGGCGTATGAGCGCCTGCGTCGGGTGGAGGCCGCCGCCCAGAGTCCGGAAGCGGCCCGGCCCCCCCCCCCGCGGGGGGGGGGGGGGGGCGGGGGGGGGGGGGGGGGGGGCGGGCGGGCGGTGGGGGGGGGGGGGGTGGCCCCCCCCGTGGGCCGGTCCGCCCCCCGCCCCCCGCCTTGGGGGGGGGGGGGGGGGGCGGGGGCGCGGGGCGGTGCCTTCGGCCTTAGAAGGCGTCGGGGTAGAGCTCCTCGGCGATGAGTTCCACGGCGTCGATGTTGCCGAGGGTGCCGGGGAACAGGTCGCTCTTGGAGACGGCGATGAGGCGGTCCTCCTTCACGGCGGCCACGTCGGGGAAGGTGCGCTCCAGGTAGTCCCGGGTGTGCTGTTCGGACTCGGGGCCCGACACGCTGAAGACGATGGCCTCGGGGTCGCGGCTGATGATCTCCTCAGGGGTGATCTCGGCGGCGAAGAAGTCGGCGAACTCGGGGGCGTCGGGGTCGAAGACGTTCTCCCCGCCGGCGGTGGCGATGATGTCCGCCTCGACTCCGGCGCCGATGGCCTGGAGCGAGTTGCCGTCGACGAAGACCTGGGCGACCGTGCGGCGGGGCACGTCGCTGATCGCGGTCTCGACGTCGGACAGCCGCGCCTCGGCGTCCCGGGACAGCTCTTCGGCGACGTCGGGCGCCCGCAGGATCGCGCCGAGGTTGTCGATGTCGGTCAGCACGTCGGTGACCTCCGCGGTGCTGCGGCGGTCGAGGCAGCCGCCGGTCGCCACATATGCCTGGGCGTCGTTCTGCTTCAGTTGCTCGATGCTGGCGAAGCCCTGCTCGGCGGTGAACTCGTACTCGGTGGGGGACACGACGAGGTCGGGGGCGGCGGCGAGGAGGTCTTCGCGCGCCGGCGGGGTGTCGGTGCTCAGGACCGGGATGTCGGCGGCCTGGTCGGCGATGTCGTCGGGCAGCGGCGAGACGTCCGTCTGCGCCTGCCCGACCAGGGAGTCCACGGCGCCCAGGCGGATGAGCAGTTCGGTCTGCGAGGGCATCATGCCGACGATGCTGCTGGGGGTGGTCGCGAAGGTGAGTTCGCGCCCGCAGTTGGTGATCGTCACCGTCTCTCCCGAGCCGTCGGCCGCTTCCGCGCCGCCGGGGCCGTTGGTCACCCCCGTACCGCACGCGGACAGCAGCAGCGGAACGGTCGCGAACGCGGCGACCGAGGCCAGCACGGCCGGGGGTTTGCGGCGACGGGAGCGGTTCGCCGAGGCGGAGGGGGACGAGGTGGGGATCATGGGAGGGTGATTCCTTCCGGGGCGGAGACGGACGGGTCGGGGGCCGTGCCGTCGTGGCGGCTCGGGGAGCGGCGGGCGTCGAAGATGAAGTGCCGCCGGCCCGAGTGCGGATGGGCGACCGCGGTGGAGTCGACGTCGAACGCCGACCGGATCAGGTCGGTGTGCAGCACCTCGTCCGGCGGCCCCAGCGCGGTCAGCCGCCCGTCGACCAGGACGCCGATGGTGTCGCAGGAGCGCGCGGCGAGGTTGAGGTCGTGGAGGGCGACGACGACGGTCTTGTCGGTGGCCTTGATCAGGTCGAGCAGTTCCAGTTGATGGGCGATGTCGAGGTGGTTGGTGGGCTCGTCCAGGACGAGCACGGGGGTCTCCTGGGCGAGCGCGCGGGCGAAGAGCACCCGCTGCCGCTCGCCGCCCGAGAGCGCCGAGAACGAGCGGTGGGGCAGGTGCGCGGCGCCGACACGGGCCAGCGCGTCCAGCGCGACCGCGATGTCGCGGTCGGAGTCGCGGCCGAAGCCGTGCCCGTGCGGAATGCGCCCGAGCAGCACCATGTCGAGGACGGTGACCTCGAACTCCTCGCTGTGCTCCTGGGCCATGACCGCCACCCGCAGGGCGACCTCCCTGCGGCTGAGCGAGGCGACGTCGGTGCCGTCGAAGCGCACGTGCCCCGACGACGGGGCCGCCACGCCCGACACGGCGCGCAGCAGGGTGGACTTGCCGCTGCCGTTGGGCCCCACCAGCCCCAGCACCGTGCCCGAGGGCACGGCGACGCTGACGCCGGTCACGACCGGCCGGCCGCCCCGGTGCGCGCCGAGGTTCTCGATGTCCACTCTCATCGGCCCATCCCCACGCTCTCCGCGCGGTCGCGCCGCAGCAGCCACAGGAAGAACGGCGCGCCGACCAGGGCGGTCAGCACCCCGAGCGGGATCTCCGAGGGCGCCGCGAGCGTGCGCGCCAGCAGGTCGGAGCCGGCGAGGAACACCGCGCCCGCGAGCACCGCGACCGGCAGCATCTTGCGGTGGTCGGACCCCACGACGATCCGGGCGATGTGCGGGATGATCAGCCCGACGAACCCGATCCCGCCGGAGACCGCCACCACCGAACCGGTCAGCAGCGCCGCGGCCACCAGGACCACCGTCCGCAGCCGGTTCACGTTCACCCCCAGGGACGCCGCCGCGTCGTCGCCCACGAGCAGGGCGTTGAGGGCGCGGGCGCGGAAGGCGGTGAGCAGGCCGACGGCCAGCAGCGCGGCGGCCGGCAGGACGAGGTGCCCCATGGTGGCGGCCGAGACCGAGCCGAGCAGGAAGAACATGATGCTGAACACGTTCTGCGCGTCGGTGGCGAGGGTGAGGTAGCTGGTCACCGCGCTGAACAGGGAGCCGAGCGCCACCCCCGCCAGGATGAGCCGCTGCGGCGCGATGCGCCCGTTCTTGCGCGCCAGGAAGTACACCGCGCCGGTGGCCACCAGCGCGCCGACGAACGCGGAGGCGCCGATCCCCAGGGAGCTGATCCCGATCCCCAGGACGATGAACGACACCGCGCCCACGCCCGCCCCGGCCGAGACGCCGAGGATGTAGGGCTCGGCGAGCGAGTTGTGGACCACCGCCTGGATCAGCGCGCCCGCCAGGGCGAGCGCGGCGCCGGTGAGGGCGGCCAGCAGGACGCGCGGCAGCCGGAACTGCCAGACGGCGTTGTCCTGCACCGTGGTCAGCGACCCGTCCGACATCCACGGCATCCCGGGCACGAGGTGCCCGACGATGATCCGGAAGGCGTCCGCCGGGGACACCCCGATGGTGCCGACGCTGGTGGAGAGCAGCAGCACCGCCACCAGCGCGGCCGACAGGGCCGGCACGAGGATGCGCACCGCCAGGGCGCCGCGCCGACGGGGCGCGGCCCCGGCGGCGGGGGCGGGGGCGGGCGGTGCGGCGGGGGCGGAGGTGTCGCGTGCGTGGCGCGAGATGGTGGGGGAGCGGTCCGGGGTCGTCGCCCCGGGGGGTCCGCTCGTTGTTTCCGGCATGGGGTCAGCAGCCCTTTCCGACCGTTGACGGGGTGGTGCGCGCGGATCGCGTCGCGATCGCGGCGAAACTGAGGACGGCGGCTCCCAGGCGGTGGAGGCTGTCCAGGTGGTTGCCGCCGTGGCCGGTTCCGGGCGCGCGCCACAGGGCGGCGTCGCCGCCGGCCTGGCGCAGCGCGTCCACGACGGCCCGGGTGTCGTCGGCGGCCACGCGGGAGTCCTCGGCCAGGACGATGCCGAGGAAGCGGGGCGGGCGGGTGCCGGCGGGGAGTTCCCGGGCGCGGTGCAGGGGCGAGATCCGGCGGAGGCGTTCGGGCCGCTCCGGGTCGTCGGGACCGCCGAACTCCCCGATCCACCGCTCCCCGAGCGGGTGGGCGCCGAGGTTGAGCAGGTCCAGGGGAGCGGCGGTGCTGACCACCCCGGCGCACAGGCCGGGGGAGGCCAGCGCGCAGGCGGCCGCGATCACGCCGCCGTGGGACGCGCCGGCCAGGACGAGCAGGTCCGGCCGGGTCAGTCCGGCACGGATGAGCCCGCGCGCCACCGCGGCCAGGTCCGCGATTCCGCGCTCCTTGGCGGCGCCCCGGCCGGCCGCGCGCCACGCCGCGCCGTGCTCGCCGCCGCCCCGGATCTGGGCGATGGCGTAGCGGCCGCCGTGCTCGACCCACGCCGGCACCGTCGGCTCGAACGCGGGCAGGCTCGGGACGCCGAAGCCGCCGTAGCAGGTCAGGATCAGCGGGGCGGGGCCGGTCGCGCCCACCGGCGAGGTGACCACGACGGGGACGTCGACTCCGTCGTCGGCGCCGAACGCGTGCTCCTCGGTCCGCGCGAAGGCGGGCGGCGCGGTCGCGGCGGCCCGGTCGGCCAGGAGGCCGCCGGCCGTGACGACGCGCGGGGGAAGGACGGGGCCCTCGATGAGGACGTGGAACCGGTCGGCGTCGGCGCCCACCTCGGTCGCCACGGCGGGTTCGCCCTGGTAGGCCACCGGCCGGTCGGCGACCACCGCCCCCGCGACGACGCGCAGCAGCACGCTGCGGCCCGCGCGCACGCCGGCCACCAGCACCTCGTCGCCGCGCGCGGCGACCGCGGTGATCCGCACGGAGGGGTCGGCCCAGGACCACAGGCGGGTGCCGCCGCGCGGGTCGAAGGCGTGCAGTCCCGTCCCGTCGTGGACCAGGGCGTGCCCGCCGGCGGCGAGCACGCGCGTGACGGCGGGGAACGCGCCGAGTTCGGCGCCGGTGGCGCGGTCGGTGAGGACGGTCGGCCTGCCGGGACGGCTTTCGGCGAGCACGCCGTCGGCCCCGCCGGGGAACAGCCGGAGCCGCACGCCGGGCGGCACGGCGGTGGTCCGCGGCCGCCCGGTGGCCGCGTCGAGGCGGACCCACCGGTGCGACCCGCCGGCGGCGAGTTCGACGCGGGCGGAGTCGCCGCTCCAGAGCATGGGGTCGTAGCGGCAGCGGACCTCCGGGTAGGTCCGCACGCCGCCCGTGGCGGTGTCGACCAGGGCCAGGGCGGCGTCCTCGTCGGCGCGGTCGGCCAGTTGGACGGCGATGAAGCGGCCGTCGGGTGAGGGGGCCATGCGCAGGATGTGCCCGTCGGGCTCGAAGACCGGCGCGTCGTCGCCGGCCCGGTAGATCCCCCGGCGCCGGTGGCCCGGAAGCCTGCTGAGGGTGAAACCCCGGTCGGGAACGCCGGGGCGCCCGTGGTGCTCCCACGCCGCCAGCGCGGCGTCGAGGGAGGGGAGGACCTCCGGGGACGGAGTGCGGGGGGTGTCGGCGGTGGTCGGCATCAGCGGCCCACGGGGTCGGCGGCGCCGCCGCGCCAGTGCAGGTGCCCGCCCTCATCGAGGGGACTCGGCATGCGGACGGTGTCGGTCCGGTCCTCGCGGACCAGGTGGAGTTCGGCGTCGCCGCCGCGGGTCACGGCGGCGGTGGTGCCGGAGGGGTCGAGGGCGACGGCCCGGCGCTGCGCGGGGGCACCGCCCACCGGGTCCCAGGGCAGGCGCCCGGGGGCCGGTGGATGCGACATCGGCGGCAGCGCCCTGCGGTACAGCGCGCGCGGTCGCGGCCCGGCGCGGTCGATGAGCGTCAGTTCGTCGCCGTCGGGGTGGATGGTCGCCACCGCCGCCTTCCCGCCGCCGAGCGCGAACCGGAACGCCAGCCCGGGCGGGAGGTCCACGCAGCGGGTGTCACCGGTGGACAGGTCGACGTCGACCAGGTGGTTGGTCCACTCGGTCCACGCGGCCGGGTCGGCCGGACCGCCGCGCACCACGCCCACGGCGCGGCCGGTGGCCGGGTCGAAGCGCAGGTAGAACGCGCGTCCGGGCGCCGGCCAGGGCACGGCGCCGATCATCCGCGGCACGCCCTCCTCGACCACGAACCGCTCCAGACCCCTGCCGGTCGCGGTCGCCGCGATGCCGGTGCGCTGGTCGACCACGTCGCCGTGGCCGTCGTCGGCGATGTCGGCGACGGCGGCACCGGTGAGCGCGGGCACGTGGGCGCCCACCCCCAGGCACCAGGCCAGGGGGAGCGCCTCCACGGCGCCGGGCTCGCGGTGGCGGAGCACGACCGTCGGATCGCCGCCGGCCTGGTCGGGGACCACCAGCGCCCCGGGCTCGCCCCTCCGCGAGCGGAACCGCACGGACTCCCCGGCCGTCAGGTCGACCACGGTGACGACGTCGCTCCACGGGGCCCCGTTGGCGCCGACGCCGGTGGTGACCACCACGTGGCGCCCCGAGGGGTCGCAGGCGAGGTGCTCGGCGGGAATCGCCACGGGGACCCGCCGCTCACCGCCGGGGCCGAGGACCACGAGCGCCCCGGAGCGGTCGTCGGCGAACGCCAACTCCGCGTCGGTGGCACCGTCGCGGGGCAGCGCCAGGACCCCGGCGTGCTCGGCGAGGACCCCGGTGCCGAGCGCGCGGACGCCGCCGCCGTCGACGGCGGGGTCGACGGTGTAGGTGCGGCCCGCACGGTAGTCGGCCACGAAGAGCTGGTCCACGGTCATGGGGAAAACAGTATTGGTAATGAAAACCGTTCTCAAGTAGAGTGCGCTGTGCTCCCCGTGAGCAACGTGTCGGCGCACCCACGCCGGCACGTCCTGTCGTGAAGAGAGGACATCGCCATGGACCAGCAGACGGACCAGCAGATCGTCGCCGAGATCGAGGAGCCCGAGCAGTTGGCGCACCTGTCCGCCTCGCACTCCAACGCCCTCGTCGAGAACCCCTTCGACTAGTCCCGTCGTCCGCGACGCTGTCAGACGGACCTGATACCCGGTCGGGTGGCCGCGTGCCGCCCGGCCGGGCCGTTCGGGAGGCGCAGATGACCCCAGAACCACATGTCGCCCGCGTGCCGGGCAGCGGCGCCGACGCGCTGGTCGAACACGACGGCACCGGAGTCGTGCGCACCTCCGCTGGGGCGTTCCTCCGCCTCCAGCACCCACCGGCCGGTCTCGCCGACGCGCTGACCGGCGCGCCCGCCGGCGACGACGAGTCCGGCGCCTACGCCGCGAAGCTCACCGCCGAGATGGCCGCCCGCGAGGCCGCCGACGCCGAGCGCCGCTGGCCGGCCGCGCGGCGCAACGTGGGCCTGGTGGGGGAGGGCGCGCTGATCGAGGCGCTGGCCGACGCGCTGACCGGCTGGGGCGTGGCCCCCGCCCGCTTCCCCGACGGCGCGGCGCTGCTCGCCGCCCCGGGCGCGGACCCCGCCGGCGGCGACCTGCCGGACGCGGCGGCGGGCGACCGCCCAGGGGCCGCCCCGCCCTGGGACCTCGTGATCGCCTACGCCGACACCCCCGCCGCACGCGCCGGGTGGGACGCGCTCGACTCGCTGCCCGGCCACGGCGCCGCCTGGCTGCGCGCCTACCGCGAGGGCCAGGTCTGCTTCGTCGACCCGATCAGCCTCTCCACCGACGACCCCACCGCCGAGCAGGTCCGCCGGCGCCGCCTGGCGGCCAGCACCGTGCCCCGCGAACTCGACGCCTGGCAGCGCGCCGCCGCCGGCTCCGCCGAGGAGCTGCCGACCGCCGCCCGCACCCTGGTGGCGGCCCGAATCCTCACCGTCGCCCTCGCCTGGGCGCAGCGGGCCGACACCCTGGAGACCTACCGCGGCACGCTGTGGAAACTCGTCGCGGCGACCGGCACCCTCAGCGAGCACCCCGTCCTGGCCTACGACCCGCCACCTGCCCTCCCCGCCTCACGGGCCGCCGGCGGCGGGGCGGCGCGGCCGTCATGACCGCGCGGCACGGCCACGACCACCACGTCCGCCTGCGCGACGGCACCGTCCTGCGCGGACGCTGGTGGGAGTGCGCGCACCCCCAAGGCATCGTGCTGATCCGCACCCCCTACGACGCCGACGAGCACGCCTCCACCGCGCGCTCGTGGAACGCGCGCGGCTACCACTGCCTCGTGCAGGACGTGCGCGGCCGCTACCGGTCGGCGGGACGCTGGTCCCCCTACACCCACGAGCACGACGACGGCGGCGAGGTCCTGGCGCGGCTGGCGGCCGACCACCCCGGCCTCCCGGTGGTCCTCTACGGCGCCTCCTACGCCGCCCACACCGCGCTGGAGGCCGCCCGCGCCGCCGCCGAAGCCGGCGCGGCCGGCGCTTCCGGTGGCACCGCCGCGCCGAGCGCCGTCGCGGCGGTCATCGTGCTCGTCCCCGCACTGGGCCTGGCCGAGACCGCGTGGGACGCCGACGGCGTCCCCCAGCTCCGCCACCGCATCGGCTGGTGGCACCAGCACGGCCGGACACCCCGCCCCCAACCCCCGCTGCCCCCCGCCGAGCTGGACGGGCGCGTCGCGCAGGCGCGCGAGCACGGCGTCATCGAGGCCGCCGCCGACTGGGGCTGGACCCCGCACGCGCGCGCGGGCTGGCGGCGGCTGTGGACGGCCCGGCGCATCGACCTGGCGGCACGCTACGGCCGCGTCGCCGCGCCGCTGCTGGTGGTCAGCGGCGACGACGACTTCTTCCACCACCACGCCCAGCGCCTCGCCCGCGCTTGGAGCGCCGCGAGCCACTTCGCCAGCGGCCCCTGGGGCCACGGCCTCGTCGGGGGAGTCACCGACCCCGCCCGGCGGGCCCGCATCACCGCGGCCGGCGGACTGGCCCACATCATCGACCCGTGGCTGTCCGCGAACGGGCTGCCCGGCACCCCGGCGGCGTGGACCGGCGTCCTCGCGCCCGCCGCCGCCTCGCGCACGCGGTCGGTCCTGGACCCCGCGTCAGGGACCTGGCACCACGAAAGGACCGCACCATGACCCTGACCGAAACCACCGACCGCGCACCCCGGCAGGGAGCCGGCACCGCCGACCCCGCCGGCACCGCCCGCGCGCCGCGCGCCGGCCGCCACCCGCTGCCCGTGGAGGCGCTGGTCGACCGCGAATGCGGGATCATCCGGTCGGTCCGCGAGGTCCCACACCCCGCCGGGGCGCCGCAGTCCTACCTGGCGATGACCGCGGCCGTCTCCGACGCGCGCCGGCTCGGCGAGTGGCCCGCCGACCGCGTCTCGCTGGGCACCTCCTTCGGCGACCCCGCCCAGGCGCGGATCGCCGCGATCGCCGAAGGGGTCGAACGCTACTGCGGGAACTGGCTGCCCGCCGAACTCCCCGGCGACGAACTGCGGGTGGCCTCCCGCGCGGAGCTGGCCGCCGCCGGCCACACCCCGATCGACCCGGCCGACCTGCCGGTGTTCGCCCCCTGGCAGTACGCCCGCGACGGGTTCGCCTACCAGCCCCTCACCGAGTCCACCCCGACCCTGTGGGCGCGGTGCACCGACCTGGACGGCACCCCGGCCTGGGTGCCCGCCTCGCTGGTCTACCTGAACTGGCGGCAGTCGCGCTTCCGGGGCCTGCCCCGCACCCACCACCTCAACTACGCCGGCATCGCCACCGGCCAAGGCGCCGACGACGCCCGCGACCGAGGTGTCCTGGAGGTCGTCGAACGCGACGCCCTCGAACTGTGGTGGCACCTGGACGGCCCCACCTTCGGCATCGACCCCGCGAGCGTCCCCGGCCTCGACGCCGACCTGCGCGGCGGCTCCCTCCGCGTCTTCCTGGTGGCCATGCCCTCGGAGTTCGCCCCCGCTGTCGCGGCCCTCGTCCACGACGAGGAGCGCGGCCTGTACGCGGCGGGTTTCTCCGCCTCGTGCGACCCGGTCCGGGCCGCCCGCAAAGCGGTCCTGGAGGCCATCCACACCTGGGTCTACACCCAGGGCTGCACCTCCGCCGACGGCTGGGTGTTCCGCGCCGTCGAGCACGGCCTGCTGGCGCGCGGCCTCTACCTGGACTTCCGCGCAGACGCCGCCTACCGCGACGCCGCCGGCGCCCAGTGCGAGAACATCATCGACCTCGGCGCCCACGTCCAGCTCTGGCTCGACCCGCGCGTCCACCCCGAAGCCCGGCGGTTCACAGAACCCGCCCTGGGCACCCGCCCGATCAGCGCCCTGGAGCCGGTGGCCATGGACGAGGTGTACCGGCGGCTGGCGCGGCGCGGCCACCGCGTCCTCACCCGCGACCTCACCACCGCCGACATCCGCCGCACCCCGCTGCGCGTGGTGCGCACCCTCATCACCGGACTCGTCCCCAACGCCCCCGCCGCCTTCGCCTACCTCGGCATGCCCCGCTTCAGGGACGCGGCCCAGGAGCGCGGCTGGCGCACGACGTGGACCGGCGGCCCCGAGGACTTCACCCTCGTCCCGCCCCCGCACATGTAAGGCACCCATGTCCGCCACCGACCACCTGCCCGGCCACGCCCACCGCGCGCACCGCCCCACGCGCCCGCCCGGCCTGCCCCCTGCCCTGGCGCGCGCGTTCGCCCCCGACTCCCCGGGCCCGGCGCTGCCGCCCGGGCCGCGGGTCAACCCGTGGCGCGGGGCCGGCGCCGCCCCGGTGGCGGCCCCCGACCGCGAACGCGACCTGCTGGCCGCGCTGTGGTCGGGGGAGGGGTTCCACCGGAGGGCCGACGGCACCCCGACCGGGATCCGCCGGCGCCCCGTGCCCTCCGCCGGCGGGGCCTACCCGGTGCAGACCCACCTGGTCGTCGGCGCCGGCGGCGCCCTGGAGGCGGGCCGCTACGTCTACGACCACGAACACGACACCCTGCTGCGCCGCGACGACACCGCCGACCGGGCGGCCGGCTGGACCGCCGAGGACGCGAACGACCGGGCGGCGGGCACCCACGTCGTCCTGACCGTCCAGCCGGGCCGCAGCTTCGGCCGCTACCGCCACCGGGCGTGGCCGCTGTGGGTCGCCGACACCGCCTACGCGCTCGCCGCCGTGGAGTTCCTCATCGGCGCGGACCCCGCCCGGGTGCGGCTGGGCCCCGGCGCACCGCTGCGCGCTCTGCTCGGCGTGCCGCGCGCGGCCGAGCCCGACCGGTGGCTTGGGCGCGGACTCGTCCCCGAGATCCCGCTCGCGGCCCTCGAACTGCCGGCGTCGTGGGCGGTGGCCCCCGGGCGCCGCGACGCCCTGGCCGGCCGCCGCTCGCCGGCGCTCAGCGAGTTCACCGCCGCGGCGCGGCACCGGCCACGAGCGGACGGAGCCGACCGCGCCGCCGCGGCCTGCGGGCAGGCGTGGGTGCGCGGCGCCCACCGCCTGGCGACCTGGTCGGTGGCGGTCCACGCCCCGGCCGCCGCCGTCGCCGACGCCCTGTGGCGTTCCCACCGGGCCGCGGCCGGCCTGTGCTACGCGGGCGCCCTGTCGGGCCGGTGGCGCTGCCGGCCGGTGTCGGGCTTCAGCGCGACCGGGGGCCGCTGGACCGTGCACGCCCTGGCAATGCTGCCCGGCGACCCGAGCGCCGCCGAGGGGGCCGCGCCATGATGGTCGTCCGCGAGCTGTGGCGGGAGGCGGCCCGGTTCCCCGCCGCGCTGGCGCTCAGCACCGCGCTGCTGGTGCTCGTCTTCTTCACCCACCTCGCCCAGGCCGTCGCGATCGCCTGGGCGATGTCGGCAGTGCTGGGCGGACACCCCCACGACGTGTTCGCCGCGCTGGCTCTCATCGCGGGGACCGCCCTGGCGCGGACGCTGCTCTCACTCGCCCAGACCTCCGCCGCCACCGGGCTGGGCGGCCGCGTCCGCCAGGCCCTGCGCCGCCGCGCGATGGCGGCCGCGCTGGTGCCCGAGCGGCTGCACGACCCCGCCGCCCGGGCCGGGGCGATGCGCGCCGGCCTGGGCGACGGCGTCGACGGCACCGACGCCTACGTCTCCAAGTACATCCCCGCCGTCGCGCAGGTGTTCCTCGCCTGCCCCGCCGTGGTGGCCGCGCTGCTGCTGCTCTCCCCGGCGGCGGGGCTGTGCGCGGCGGCGGGGATCGTGCTGGCGCTGCTGGGGCCCATGGCCTGGAAGCGGATGATGGCCCGGCGCGGGCTCGACCACTGGGACAGCTACGAGGCGCTCAGCGCCGACCTGCTCGAAAACCTGCGCGGCATGGCGACCCTGCGCGCGCTCGGCGACGTGCCCGGCACCCGGCACCGGCTGGACACCCGCTCGGAGGCGCTGCGCCGCGCCACCGAGCGCGTCATGCGGGTCTCGCTGGCCGAGACCGCCGTGATCGACCTCGCGGTCCAGGGCGGCATCGTCGCCGCGGCGGCCGCGGCCCTGGGCCACGCCCTCACCGGGCAGGCCCCCTCCGTCGAGACCTACCTGATCCTGCTGCTCGCCTCCGAGGCGTTCCGCCCGATCCGGGACCTCTCCCGGCACTGGCACGCCGGATTCCTCGGACTCACCGCCGTGCCCGGCCTCGCCCAGCTCGGCGCCTTCACCCCCGAGCGCGCCACGGCACCGGACGAGCCGGCGGCCGCACCCGCCGGCGCCGCGCCGCGCGGGGCGGCGCCAAGCGGCCGCGCGGAGGCGCTGCGTGTCTCCGAGCTGAGCTTCCGCTACCCCGGCGCCCCCGACGACGTCCTGCGCGGACTCAGCCTGACCGCCCGGCGCGGATCGCTCACCGCGATCGTGGGGGAGTCCGGAGCGGGCAAGTCCACCCTGTTCGACCTCCTCCTCGGCTTCCTCACCCCGAGCGCCGGCCGCATCATGCTCGACGGCCGGCCGGTGCGCGCCGACGACATCGCGGTGGTCTCCCAGCGCCCGGTGCTCTTCGCCGGCACCATCCGGGACAACCTCACCCTCGCCGGCGCCCCCACGGAGGCCGAGATCACCGCCGCGTGCCGGGCCGCCGGAATCCTGGACGACATCCACAGCCTGCCCCGCCGGTTCGACACCGAGGTCGCCGAAGCCGGCACCAACCTCTCGGGCGGGCAGCGCCAGCGCCTCGCCCTGGCCCGCGCCCTCCTGGCGCACCGCCCGGTGCTCCTCGTGGACGAACCGACCAGCGCACTGGACGCGGCCCGCGCCGCGGAGGTCGTCACGACACTCCACCGCGTCGCCCGCGACCGCATCGTCATCATGATCACCCACCGCCCCGAGACCCTCGCCGGCGTCGCCCACGTGCTGCGCCTGGACGCCGGACAGCTCCAGAGGAGCGCCCCGTGAACACCGCCTCCGCGCTCCGCGCCTTCCGCGCCCTGCTGCCCGCCCTGCGCCCCGAGTGGCGCGGCATGCTCCGGAGCTACCTGGTCGGCACCGCCAGCGCGCTCGCCCTGGCCGCCCTCACCGTGCTCACGGCGTGGGCGGTCGGCCACGCCGTGGTCGACCGCACGCCGCCCGGAGCGGCCTGGTGGGTCCTCGTCGGCGGGCTCGTGCTGGCGCGCACCGTCCTGACCTGGCAGGAGATGGACGTCTCGCACGCCCTGGCCTACCGGGTCCTGGCGCGGCTGCGGATGGCGCTGTTCGACGCCTACGCGCGCAGCGTCCCCGGGCGCCGGCGCGAGCACTCCGGCCGCGCGGCCGCCGTGGCCATGGGCGACATCGAGAAGCTGGAGTTCTTCTACGCCCACACCGTCGCCCAGCTCGGCGCCTCGATCACCGTGTTCCTCACCACCCTCATCACCGCGAGCGTCCTGCTGCCGGAGGCCGGGGCGGTCATGCTCGGCGGCAGCGCGGTCGTGGCCACGACGGCCCTGTACTGGGCGCGCACGGCGCGGCGGCTGGGCGAGCGCGAGCAGCACGAGCGGTCGGCCCTGTCCGAGCGGATCGTCGACGCGCTCGGGGCCCTGCGCGAGGTGCTCGCCTACCGGCTGGCATCGCGCATCATCGCCGAGACCGACACCGCCACCCGGCGCGCCACCGCGATCACGCGCCGGCGCGAACTGCTGGCCCAGCTCGTCACCGCCGTGCGGGAACTCGTCGTCACCGCCGTGGTCGTCGGGGTCATCGCCGTCAGCGCCGCCGCCGCGGGCGTGCTGACCGACGGCGCCGACGCGCGGCTGTCCCCGGCGCTGCTGCCCGCCCTCGTGGCCCTGGCCGTCGCCGGGGTCGCGGCGACCACGGAGGCCACCACCACGCTCACCCAGCTCCACCCCCTCATCGCCAGCGCCGGCCGCGTCGCCGCCGGCCTCAACCGCCCCCCGGTGGTGACCGTCCCGCGCGCGCCGCGCCGGCTGCCCGACGGGCCGCTGGGGCTGCGGTTCCGCGACGTCTCCTTCGCCTACGACTCCCGGCGGCCCACCCTCACGGCCTGGTCTGCGGAGGTGGCGCCCGGCGAGCACGCCGGCCTCGCCGGACCCTCCGGGGCCGGCAAGAGCACCGTCATCGCGCTCGCCGCCCGCCTCTGGGACCCCTCGGCCGGCACCGTCGAACTCGTCACCGCCGACGGGGCGGGCTTCCCCGTGAGCGAACTGGACGACACGGCCCTGCGCGGCGCGGTCGCCCTGGTCGACCAGGACGCCACCCTGTTCCACGGCACCGTCCGCGACAACCTCCTCCGCGGCGGCCGCCCGCGCCCCGACAGCGACCTGGCCGCCGTGCTCGCCCGCGTCGGCGCCACCGGCTGGATCGGCCTGGACGACGACCTCGGCGAGGACGGGGTGCGGCTCTCCGGCGGCCAGAAGGCCCGCCTGTGCCTGGCCCGCGCCCTCGCCCGCCGCCCCCGCGTCCTCCTCGTCGACGAGGTGACGGCGAGCCTGGACCCCGACACCGAGCAGGCGATCTCCGACGTCATCGCCGACTTCGACGGCACCGTCCTCATCGCCTCCCACCGCCCCGAGACCCTCGCCCGCTGCGACCGGATCATCGACATCACCGCCCCCACCGGCCGCGACCGGGAGCCCAGCGTCCTCTGACGCCCTCCCCGACAGCCGCCGCCGGCGCGGGACGGTCCTCGGGATCGAGGACCTCGGTGAGGATCGTGGCGTACGGCGCCGCCCGCCCGCGCCCAGCGCGAGACCGGCGTGGAGCCGGTGAGCATGCCGGCCGGACCGGCCTTGGTCGGTGACTCGGTGTAGGCGATGGGACCCCTCATCACCGGTGCGATGGCGACGGGTGAATCCTTTCGGGGGGTCGGGGCCTCTTATGGGGTGATGGTCGCGTCGAAAGGGAGAAGTGGGATGGGTTCGGAGGTGGGTGCGGTCGACCGTGGCTGGGCCAGTGAGCGTCTCATCAGGGCTGCTCAGAGTGGTGACATGGAGTCGATCACCGCGGTGGTGCACAGCGCTCATCCGCATGTGCGGCGCTTCGCCGAACACCTCTGCGCGTCATCGCAGGACGCCGAGGACGCCGCGCAGGAAGCGTTGATCGTTCTCTACCGCAAGATCGGTTCCCTGCGCGCCTCGGCCGCGCTGGCCTCCTGGATGTTCCGCATCGTCAAGCACGAGTGCCTGCGCCGTGTCCGGCGGCTGCTGGACCACGGCGGTGGAGCCGACGCCGTGGCCGTAGCCGTGGCGTCGGCCGAGGAGGAGGTCCTCGAGCGTCTGGAGGCGGAGCGGGTCGCAGCGGCGATCCGGGAGCTGCCTGACATCCAGCGCCGCGTGTTGATCATGCGCGACGTGCTGGGCTACCCGGGACGGACGGCTGCCGAGGCGCTCGGGCTGAGCACCGCGGCGATGAAGTCCCACCTGCATCGCGCCCGGACCACGCTCCGCCTCAGCCTGCGCGAAGAGGCATCACCGACGTTCGACCAGAACTGATCGCCTTTGACAACCCTGGTTCTGAGAGGAAGTTCCACCATGCTCGAAACCGGATCGACCGCACCGCGAATGGTGCTGGAAGACACCACAGGGCAGACCGTCCGCATCTCCGACTACCAGGGCAAGCACCCGGTCCTGCTCTACTTCATGCGGTCAGCGTCGTGCCCGGTCTGCAACCGGCACGTCCACGACCTCGTCAACAGCGGTGACGGGCTGGAAGCCGCGAATGTCCGTGTCCTGCTCGCGGTCCCCGACGACCGGGAGCAGGCGGCCGCCTGGAAGGCCAAACGCCAGATCCCGTTCCCCGTTCTCACCGCCCGGCGCGGCACCCCGCACGAGATGATCGGCCTGAGCAGGAAGATCTTCGGTTCGATGCAGCAGTCCGGCAGCCTCCTGATCGACACCCACGGAGTCATCCGCCACGCCCACGGCGCCACCATCCCCACCAACGCCTACGACAGGAAGGGGATCACCGCGGCCATCGCATCCCTCCGCGCCCCAGCCTGACCTCTGACCAATCGGCCGGGTGGCGGGCGTGGGCAGCGGCGGTTGTACCGCTCCGGCCGGGGAGACGCCAGGTCGTCGTTGTAGCAGGCGATGCGGTCTTTGGTTTGGTCCTGCCCAGCGGGGCCTCTGCTTCATCAAGGTCGATTCCGAGGTTGATACTGGGTGGAGCGGGGTTTGAGGGCGGTTAGAAAAGGCCGGGGAAGACCCACCGCGCCAGGGGGGTCGCCACCACGCCCAGGAGGAAAAACAGCATCTGCTGGAACCAGGCCGCGCGGCCGGCCCGCCGGTGGCCCTTCTCAACGGTGGCCTCCACCAGCCGCGTGACCGCCTGGGCCTGCTCGTGGTCGAGCGCGGCCAGCTTCTCGTACTGCTCGCGCTGGGCGCGCAGCCGCTCCAGCGCCACCCGGCGGGTCTCCAGTTCCGCAGAGACCTCCTCGATCAGGCTCGCGCCTTCCCGCAGCCGGGCGTGTGCCTGGTCGATGCGCTCCTCCATCCCCAGTCGAGCATTCCCTTTCCGCTCGGGCATCACCTTCGTGAAGACGAGGAGGAAGACCACAACGACGAAGAAGCCGGGTGTGAACCATTCGGGCAGTGGTTCCTCGAACCACTCCACCGCCGTCGAATCCGGCAACACCAACCATGGAACGCGCATGCGCCCAATTCTCCCCTGGCGCACTCCGAGCGGGCTCAGAACTCCCGCCGGCGGTGGGAAGTCGGCGTGAACGGGCCGAGCCGGAACCAGGGTGGCATGAGTGCCGAGTACCGGTGCTGTCTGGACGCCCACATTTTTCCGTAAATGGGGGAACGGCCGCTGATCAGCATCTGCAACAGCCACGTGATCTGCAACAGCACGGTGCGCGCCCGGCGCACATGATCGTCTCCAGGTTCGCTCCACGGGCCGGTGCCCGGACATGGAAAAAGGCCGCCGAAGCAGCCTTTGACCTGGGGTGATTCTGGTGGGCGATACAGGATTCGAACCTGTGACCTCTACCGTGTCAAGGTAGTTCGGGTCATCCGCTGACCTGGCCCTCCGTGTGAAAGCGCAGGTCAGAGGCCGTCATTGGGAGCCGTTCGGCGCCGTTTAGCACCCTTGGGACGAGTTGGCGTCTCCATTTCGTCTCCATGCCCCCGGCGGAGGAAGGCCGTCTCCATGACCGGCCGCGGCATGCGTCCTGGGTAGTGTTCACCGGCGAACGGCTCCCGTGTATGGCTGATGACCTGCAAGGGAGTGCGAGTCCCCATGTCGAGTCCGGCGTGGTCCCGCTGGATCACCACGACCACCGTCCTGCTTCTGGCCGCGATCGCGGCCGTGGTGTCCTACGCCCACATGTTCGAGTTGGCCCTGCGCCATGGCGAGCCGGCCTGGCGTGCGGGGCTGTTCCCGCTGTCGGTGGACGGCATGATCGTCGCGGCGTCGATGGCGCTGCTGGCCGACGCCCGTCAGGGGCGGCGCGGGGGAGTGCTGCCGTGGGCGCTGCTGGTGGTGGGCAGCGCGGCGTCGCTGGCGGCCAACGTGGCGGTGGCCGACCCGACACTGTGGTCGCGGGTGATCCATGCCTGGCCGAGTTTCGCGTTGATGGGTGCCTATGAGTTGCTGATGCGCCATTTCCGTGTCGCGGCCGACCGCGAAGAAGCGGCGAGCCCACGCGGTGAGCACAGGGTGGGAGACGAGAACGAGGACACGGCCGCGCCTGCCGCGCGGCAGCGCGGCGGCGAGGGCACCGCTTCTCTCCATGTCGTTGGTTCGGACGACGCCTGCCATCTGCCCGGGGTTGGTCCGGATGGTGCGGCACCTGCGCTTCCTCGGGTCCAGGTCGAAGCTTGGCAGTGGGCGGTGGAGCATCGCAGGTCGGATGGGTCTTTGCCGAGTGGGGAGGAGATCGCCGCGGTCTTCGGTCGCAAGCCGCGGTGGGGCAGACTGGTCAAGCAGCGAGGTCAGCAAGGTGCGTTTCGGCGGGTGGTCGCCTGACCTCCATGGCGCCAGAGGGCGGTGTCGCCCCTTGAAGTAGATCGAGGTTGTGACGAGACTGATTGAAGTTTCGTGTCACCGCCAGACCCAAGGAGAGATATCTCGGTGTCGCAACACCACTCTGGGGACACGAGGACCTACGGTTCATCGGTTGCTATGACCTGCGTAGTTGCACTACCGGCGGACCGCTGCAAAAGGTCGCGCTTTGCTAAGTCCGTTGGTGGGCGCGACCAGCGACTTTACCTTCGGGTCGCTGATCATCCCTGGAGGGATCGCAAGCAGCGCTGGAGGTGGCACTCGGGCAGGCGCACCCGTCGCTGATCATCCCTGGAGGGATCGCAAGACCAGGACCTCGCCGACGACGGCGATCTCCTCGGGTCGCTGATCATCCCTGGAGGGATCGCAAGGGCGGCGCGCATACCGGCGCGGGCCTGGGACCGCTCGTCGCTGATCATCCCTGGAGGGATCGCAAGCGCGATGTGCGGACCCGCTGGATCGCGGTGGGCTCCGTCGCTGATCATCCCTGGAGGGATCGCAAGCCGGTGTCGGGAGGCCGAACCCAGATCCCGCCCCGTCGCTGATCATCCCTGGAGGGATCGCAAGTCGTGGCGCGCGACCCCCACGAGATCACTCTCAGGTCGCTGATCATCCCTGGAGGGATCGCAAGCCGCGGGAGAGGCCGGGCAGGCCGACGACGCGCACGGTCGCTGATCATCCCTGGAGGGATCGCAAGCCGACCAGCTCCTAGAAGACGGCGACCCCGACGGGTCGCTGATCATCCCTGGAGGGATCGCAAGGCGATCCCCCAGCGGGCCAGCGCCAGGCGCACCAGTCGCTGATCATCCCTGGAGGGATCGCAAGCCCCCTACCGGCCAGCCCGCCGCCGTGCCGCCGGTCGCTGATCATCCCTGGAGGGATCGCAAGGACAGGGTCCACACCGCCACGGGCGCGGGCTCAGGGTCGCTGATCATCCCTGGAGGGATCGCAAGGCCCACCAGTGCGAGCTGGCGTTGACGGCCAGGCCCGTCGCTGATCATCCCTGGAGGGATCGAAAGATGGTGGCGTGGCGGGTCGGCCGGTCGGCCGAGGTGTCGCTGATCATCCCTGGAGGGATCGCAAGCGGTCTTGGCGGGCGTGCTGGTGGGGTGGCACTCGTCGCTGATCATCCCTGGAGGGATCGCAAGTCGCCGGCGGTGCGGGCCATCCGCAGCGCCTGCACAAGTCGCTGATCATCCCTGGAGGGATCGCAAGGCGTCGGCGGCGGCGGAGGCCCAGGTGTCCATGTCGGGTCGCTGATCATCCCTGGAGGGATCACAAGACCTGGTCGGGGCCCCAATCGAGCAGGCTCACGGGTCGCTGATCATCCCTGGAGGGATCGCAAGTGGCCGCCGGCCACGAGCAGCCCGGCCAGGACCAGTCGCTGATCATCCCTGGGGGATCGCAAGAACCACACCAGCAGCGCCGTGATCATCCCCAGCGGCGTCGCTGATTATCTCTGGAGGGATCGCAAGGCACGGTGGTGGGCGCCAAGGGCGCGGCCGGTGAAGGTCGCTGATCATCCCTGGAGGGATCGCAAGGCGATGCGCGCGGCGCGGCGGCGCAGCAGTTGGAGTCGCTGATCATCCCTGGGGCGAAAGAGGCCGCAATAAGGTCCGCATGGCACGTGAGAGGGCTTTCTAGGGAGGCGACGCGGCCAATAGAGGGCAAGCAAAATCATTGAAAGAGGACATTAAGTTCTTGATGGGACGAAAAATGCCATCGGGTTCATTTTCTCCGACGTGCTGATTTTGTCCTCCCTGACTGCTATCCCTTTGCCACGACGACTCACCAGGCGGGTGGCGATGAGGTTTCGGGTTGATGTTGCGGCGTCGGTGCCGCAGATGGCGTGGGAGGACGTGCACGGCCCGGCGCGGGCGGTGGTTTATGAGCTGATCGGTGGCCAGAACCCCGACCTGGCGGCCGGGCTGCACGATTCGGGGTGGCAGGGGTCGCCCCTGCGGCCTGTGGGGGTGTGCCCTCCGGTGTTCTTGCGGGCACCTCGCAAACGCGGCTGCTACGCGACCTCGCCCCAGGGCATGGTGCGACTGGGTTCCCCGGTGCCCCAGATCGCGGCGACGTTGCTGGCGGCCCTGGGCGGGCGCAGCGAGTTGCGCTGGGGCCCGGTGCCGCTGCGCGTGCGCGGAGTGCAGTTGGAGCCGGCGCCCGACCACAGTGCGGGGGTGGCGCTGCTGGAGTCGGTCTCTCCGGTGGTGGTCAAACGCGACGACCGGTTCCTCGTTCCCGGCGATGCGGGCTATGAGGACCGGCTGGTCCACAACCTGCGCCACAAGGCCGACGTGCTGGGACTGCCCAACGAGGTCGAGGTGGAAGTGGTCGCCTCAGGGCCGCGCCGCCGCTTCGACACCGCGAAGGGCTTTCGTATCGGGGCCCAGGCCACGGTGCGGGTCGCGGCCGCGCCCCAGTTGCTGGACGCGATCTATGACTGGGGGCTGGGGCTGGCCACCAACCAGGGGTTCGGGTGGGTGAAGTGACCGCGTCCACCATCCCGCCGCGTGTGGCGCTGACCGGTCACCCGCTGCAACGCTGCGGCGCATGGGCGTTGGCCGAGTTGGCCGGGTGCGCTCATCCCGCGGAGTTGGATGACGCGGATCTGGACCGCCTGGCGGCCCGCATCGTCGCCGACGTGGTGGCAGCGGCCACCGCGGCCACCGGATCCGGTGCCTATGACTGGTGGAAGGTGCTGTTCGCGCTCTATCCCAACTCCAAGCCCACCCACGCCAAGCGCGTTCGCGACCCGGCCGTGCTCGCCGAGGACGTGACCGCGCTGCTGGCGGCCGATGGCTGGCAGGGGCCGGTGCGGCCGTGCGTGTTCTGCGGGGCGGCGTGTACGGTGCTGTGGGCCAAGTCGACCTTGCCGATGTTCGACTCCTTGCGGGCCATCAACACGCTGCCGCCGCGCGTGGCGGGATGGCCGGTGTGCCGCTCGTGCCGTCTTGCGGTGTGGGCGCTGCCCTACGGGGCGTGGGTCACGGCCGGATCGGCCACTGTGCTCACCTGCGAAGCCGACGGCGTCGAGCGCGCGTTCGTGGCGCGCCACGTGCGACGCGCCGCGCGTATCGGCCAGCTCGGTTTCGAAGGGCTGGCCTCCGGGCGGGGACCTGAGGCGGAGGTGCTGCGGGCGCTGCGCGCCCACGCTGACGCGCCGGCGCCCGCCGTGCTGTGGACGTTCAAAAACGACAACCAGGAACCGTGGCTGCGGGTGAGCGCCATACGCGCCGGCGCGGTCGGGTTCCTCCACCGCATGCCCGCCGATCCCGACTGCGCGGCCGGATGGTCGGCCCTCAAACGCGCCCTGCACCGCACCGGCTCCTCCGGCGAGGTCGTCCTCGACGGCGCCACCGCCGCCGCCCGCACCCTGTTCGACCCCGACCAGGCCCCCACCGACCGGCTGCTGGACCTCCTGTGGCGGCTCAGCCGCAACGACGAGCCGTCCTCCCTGCGGATGTGGCGGTGGCGGGCGCTGGCAGCCCTGTATGTGAAGGAGATGCACGCCATGGACCCCCAGCGCCTGCGGCCGGTGGCCGAACTGATCGCCCGGTGGATCGCCGCGGACTCCCGCCGGGGCCGGTTCAACGAGTACCGGCGCGCCGCCGGCAGCGCCTACCCGCTGTCCCGGCTGCTCGTGGAGATGAGCGCCCGCCTCTACCGCGACGGCCACGTGGTGGGCGACCTGACCGATGTCACCCCCGAACTGCTGGCCGCCGGAGAGCAGGGCTGGCGCACGCGTGCCTGCCTGTGGTTCGAGGTGATGGCCGAACTCCACCGCCAGGGCGTGACCATCTCCGAGTCCCCCCTCGAGGACGACACCGACGAGGAAGCACCCACCCGATTCGACCCGTTGGCCGATGAGGCCGAAGCAGACGAGGACTACGCCTGATGAGCTACCTGGCCGGAAAGATCGTGCTCGCCGTCACCGCCGGCGCCCCCAACAACGCCAAGGGCGAGAACACCACCACCCCCGTCAAGCAGGCGCGGGTGCGCAACAAGACCTACCCCTACGTCTCGGCGCAGGCGTTTCGCCGCTGGATCCGCGACACCATGACCGACGCCGGCGCCGTGCCCTCGCCCATTGAGCGGGCCGGGGCGAACAAGGCGCAGAAGGCCACCACCGCGGCCGACCCCGTGCGCTACGCCGACGACGACCTGTTCGGCTACATGAGGACGGGCGCGCGCAAGAAGGACGAGGAGGCCACGACGCTGCGCGACAGCCCGTTCATGACCGGCACCCTGATGGCGGTGGAGCCGGCCCGGCCCACCGAGGACTTCGGGGTGATGTCACGCGGCGGCAACGACCCCGTGCTGCACTCCCACCAGTTCTACACCGCCGACCTGGCCGCGCCGTTCGTGCTGGATGTGGCGCGGGTGGGCACCTTCACCCTCGGACGGGCCGGAGGCAAGGCCAACTACCTGTCGCAGGAGGCGGCGTTGCAGGCGGCCGCGGCCGTCGAGGCGGGCGCGCAACTGGTCGAGTTCCGCGGCCAGCAGGCGCTGCGGCTGCCGATCCAGATGCGCCGCGAGCGGGTGGCCGTGCTGCTGGAGGCCATCGCCGATCTGGTCGGCGGCGCGAAGAAGGCCCTGCACTACGGCGACCGCACCCCGGCGCTGCTGGCGCTGGTGGCGATGACAGGGGGAGCCAACCCGCTGGGGTTCGTGATCGACGGCGCCCAGGACGGCAGCGGGCTGCGGGTGCGCGCCGCCGCGCTGCGCGAGGAACTGCGCGCGTGGGAGGGCAACTGGGAGGCGCCGGTGCGCCTGGGGTGGCGGCCGGGGTTCCACGACGCCGCGCGGACCGCTTTCGAGGCCGAGGCGGAGGACCTGATGAAGGCGGGTACCGTGCGCATCGACCACCCGCGCACGGTGCTGCGCGGTCTGGCCGCCGAGGTCCGCGCCGGCGACGTGGACCACTGGTTCGAGGACCCGCAGCGGTGACGCCGACAACCACGCCCGCGCGCGCGCCCGTGGATGCGGTGCGCATCGAGTTGTTCGTGCCCGTCGCCTCGTTTCGCGACCCGATGTTTCCCGGCGTGAGCCGCTGCCTGCCGGTGCCGCCTCCCTCCACCGTGCGGGGCATGCTGGCCGCGGCCACCGGGCGCCCGTCCGAACCCCTCACCCTGGGGCTGTGCGCCCATGCCCGGGGCCGCGGCGTCGACGCCGAGACCTACCACCCCATCGCCGCCGACGGCTCCAACCCGGCGGTGGGCGGGCGGGTGCGCCCCGGCAAGGGCGGCACCACGCTGCGCGAGCGCCCCTTCCTGGTCGACTTGTCGGTGACGGTGTGGGTGCCCGAACCCGAGGCCGAGCGCATCGCGGCGGCGCTGCGGCGCCCGGTGTGGGCGCTGCGGCTGGGCCGCTCCCAGGATCTGCTCCACCTCACCTCCATCACGCGGGTGCGCCTGGAGCCGGCCGAGCGGGCGGTGGTGGGCCACGCCCTGGCCCCGGCAGGCACCCACGCCGCCCCGCAGGCCACCGCCCTGCGCCTGGCCGAGACCGTGAGCGCCGACCGGCTGGACACCGTCTACGGCGACTACCTGTGGTGCGCGCACCCCGCCGGGGAGCAGCAGGTGCGGGGAGCCTATCGCGACCCCACCGACGGGCAGGCCGTGTGGCTGGCCAGCCCCGAGGCCGGCGCCGAGGACCAGCCCGGCGAACTCGCGCAGGTGTGGGCGAAGTCGGCCGCCTACTCCCCGCTCGGTCGGCCCGAGACGCTGACCGAGCACAGCGGTGAGGTGCGCGGCGCGGCCCGCGCACTCGCCCAGCGCATCGGACCGGCCGGTGTGCTCGCCCGCCACCCCGGCTTCTGGGAGGCGGTGGAGACGGCCGCCCTGCTCCACGACGCCGGAAAGGTCGCCAACGGGTTCCAGCACCAGGCGCGGGGCGGCGAGGCATGGGGCGAGCGCCACGAGGTGCTGTCGCTGGCCTACGTCGACCTGCTCACCCGCCACCTGCAACCGTGGCGGCGGCGGTTGATCGCCGCCGGGGTCGCCTTCCACCACAGGCCGCTGCGGGCGCCCCACCGGGCGCGGCAGGTTCCCCTGGCGCTCGCCGAACGCTATCCGGCCGTGGCCGAGTGGGAGAAGAAGTTCGGCCGCGACCCCGACGCGCGTCCCGGACGCCCTCGCATCCAGGTCCCCGCCGCCCGCCACCGGGCGCTGCTGGACTGGTTCGCCGACCGGCTCGGCGCCCCCCGCCCCGAGGCGGAGCGGCGCCGGCTGTGGGAACTGGCCCGCGACGCCTTCGCCGAGGTCCGCACCGCCTGGTCGGCCTCGGTAAGCGCCGAGGACGGCCTGGTGGCGGTGCTGGCCCAAGGCGCCGTCACCCTCGCCGACCACAGCGCCTCGGCCCGGGTGGCGCTGCAAACCCACATGCCGCTGCCCAGCGACTACCTGGCCCGCATGGCCGCCCCCTACCCCCACCAGAAGACCGCCGCCGACACCCTCGGCCACCTGGTCCTGTGCGCGCCCACCGGCAGCGGCAAGACCGAGGCCGCCCTGGCCTGGGCATCCACCCAAATCGCCGACATGGACGGCCAACCCCGCCTGGTGTGGGTGCTGCCCTACCGCGCCTCCATCGACGCCGCCCGCCGCCGCCTGGCCAACGACCTCGACCCCGCCCCCGGCCACGATGCCCCCGACATCGGCCTGCTGCACGCCCGCGCCGCCCTCACCCTGCTCACCGAGGCCGCCTGCCCCGATGACGCCCCCGCCGCCCGCGCCACCGCGGCGGCCCAGGCGCGCGCTCAGGCCCACGCCATGCGCACCCTGTTCGCCCAGCGGGTGCGCGTGGCCACCCCCCACCAACTGCTGCGTGCCGCCATCGCCGGGCCCCGCTACGCGAGCATGCTGCTGGAACAGGCCAACGCTGTCATCGTCTTGGACGAACTCCACGCCTACGACCCCGACGTCTTCGGCCGCATCTGCGCCGCCATGGGCCTGTGGGAGAGACTGGGCAGCCGCATCGCCGTCACCTCGGCCACCCTGGCCCCGCCCATGCTCGAGCTCATCGCGGGCCCCGACAGGCCCAGCCTCACCGCGCCGGTGAGCGTGCACCGCGCACCGCCCGGCACCGCCCCCGACCGCCACCGCCTCGCCCTCGACGACCACCCCCTGGCCCACCCTGACAGCCTGGAGCGCGTCCGCGGCTGGCTCACCGACGGCTACAGCGTCCTGGTTGTGGCCAACACCGTCACTACCGCCCGGCACCTCTACCTCCAGCTCGCACCGCGGGCCCGCGAGCTGCGACCCGGCGACCCCGACGCCGCGCTGCTGCTGCACTCGCGCTTCCGCGGCCGCGACCGCGCGGACATCGAAGTCCGCATCCAGGACCGCCACCCCGAGCGCGCCCCGGGCGAGCCGCCGCGCCGCGGCGGCCTGGTCGTGGCCACCCAAGCCCTCGAAGTCTCCCTCTGCCTGGATTTCGACCGAGGTGCGAGCGAACGCGCCCCCGTCGAAGCCGTCGCCCAGCGCGCCGGACGCGTCAACCGCCGCGGCCGCCACCCCGAAGGGCCGGTGGAGTTCCGGGTGCACCACACCGACGAGCCCCATCCCTACGCCCCCGGCGCCGTCGACGCCGCCTGGTACGCCCTACACCAGGCCCCTGGACCCCTCATCTCCGAACAGACCATCGACGACTGGCTGCGCCTGGCCTATGACACCGAGTGGGGCCGCGCCTGGCTGGATCAGGCACGCCGGGCCCGCGACGCCTTCACCGCGGGATTCCTCACCTTCACCGAGCCCTTCGATGACCGCGGCGAACACGCCGAAAAACTCGACGCGTCCTTCGACACCGTCGAGATCCTGTACGCCGGCGACGTTGACGAATACGAGGACCTGCGCCGACAGCACCCGCTACTGGCCGCCGACCTGCTCATCCCCATCCGCCACGCCCAGTTCCAGCGTCTGCATCGCGCTGGCCGCATCCGGCCCCTGCCGGGTACCCGGCCTGTGCTGTGGTGCACCGACCTGCCCTACGACTCTGAGACCGGCCTCGACCTCACGTCCGTTTCCGGACCGGCACACGGGTAGGACGCGATCGTGTGAACGCGTCCACCGGGGCCGCCGACAGCGGTATCGGCGGCGTGTTACATCAAGTACCTCGCCCACTGCCCCCGCCAACTCTGGCTCTATGCCACCGGCTACCGCCCCGAGCACCGCAGCGACACTGTCTCCTTCGGCGAAGCCCTCGACGCCACCACCTACACCCGTCGGCGCGACGTCGATCTGGGCGAAGCCCGCATCGACTGGGTCACCACCGGCGCCCGCGTCCACGAGACCAAGTCCTCGCGTCGGCCCTCACCGCAGCACGCCGCCCATGTGCGCCACTACTGCCTGCTGCTGGCACGCCTGGGTGTCAATGTCGCCGGCGGGGTCGTCCACTATCCCCTCATCCGGCGCACCACAACCGTGGAATGGAACGCTCAGGCGCGCCGCGAGGCCGAGGAGACCGAACAACGGGCCCTCGAGGTCATCGCCGCCGACCAGCCCGCCCCGCGCCTGCCACGCAGCCACTGCCGCGGCTGCTCCTACCGCGACTACTGCTGGGGAGACCAGTGACCGCATCCGCACGCAGCTATTGGCTCACCGAACCCTGCCGCATCCGCCGCGAAGACAACAGCATCCGCATCGAGCGGCCCGACCGCACCCCCATCCGCGTCCCGGTCACCGACATCGCAGACCTCGTCCTGTTCGACCACGTCGACGTCAACACCTCCGCGATGTCGCTGCTCAGCAGGAACGGCATCACCGTGCACGTGCTCGATCACTACGGCAACTACGCCGGTGCCCTCACCCCCGCTCACGACATGGCCTCCGCTCGGGTCCTGCGCCGCCAGATCGCCCTTACCGGCGACGACTCCCAGCGCCTCGCCATCGCCCGCTCGCTGGTCGCCGCCACCGCTGCCAACGTCGCTTGGGCACTGGAGACCGACCTGCTCGACGCCCCGCTGCGCCGGCTGACCGACGACCTGCCCGCCGCGCAGTCCAGCGACCAGTTGATGGGTCTCGAAGGCAACTTCCGGCGCAGTGCCTGGGAGGTCCTGGACACGATGCTGCCGCCCTGGCTCCGGCTCAACGGGAGAAGCCGTCGCCCGCCCAGCAACGCCGGCAACGCGTTCATTAGCTATGTCAACACCATCGTCTACGCCCGCACCCTGACCGCTCTGCGGTGCACGCCGCTGCATCCGGCAGTGGGGTTCCTGCACGCCGACACGGATCGGCGCCGCAATACCCTCGCCCTCGATCTCGCCGAACCCTTCAAACCACTGTTCGCCGAACGCCTCCTGCGCCGCGCGGCCGCGCAGAAGACGCTGCGGGAATCGGACTTCGAGAGCGAGGTGGCGCGCGCATCACTCAGTCGAGACGGACGAAAGAAAGTCGCCGAGATGCTGCGGACCGAACTGTCGGGCACGGTCTATCACCGCAGCCTGCGCCGCAAGGTCAGCTATGAGGAGATCATTCACCTCGAGGCGCTCAAACTCGTGCGGCTGTGCCTGGAACAGACTCCCTACAAGCCGTTTCGCCCCTGGTGGTGACCATGTTCGTCATCGTCGTCTACGACACGCTGGCCGAGCGCAACCCGAGAATCCTCAAACTCTGCCGCCGTTACCTGCACTGGGTGCAGCGCAGCGTCTTCCAGGGCGAACTGTCCGCCGCACAGCACCGTTCGCTCACCCACTCGATCAAAGACCTCATCGACACCTCATATGACAGTGTGATCATCTACCGCATACAGGGGCCTCATGGCGTGCAGACGCAAACCATCGGCCAAAGACTGGCCCACGAGGGCCCGGTGATATGACTTACGTAGAACCGTGTCTGACCTGCACGGCTGCACTACCGGCGGAACGCTGCAATCGAAGGCCTTCCGTGGTTGTCCACGCGTCTGTTGACCTGCGCTTTTACCCTCGGGGTCGCTGATCATCCCTGGAGGGATTGAAACCGCCGGTGAACCGCGCGCCGTCGAAGGTCACCGTGGGTCGCTGATCATCCCTGGAGGGATTGAAACACCCCGCACCCCTCGGGCAGCTGGGCGTCACCGGGGTCGCTGATCATCCCTGGAGGGATTGAAACCTCAGGACGAGGAAGATCTGGCGCATGCGCTCCCGGTCGCTGATCATCCCTGGAGGGATTGAAACTGCGGGCGGTGGAAGGCCACCGGGATCATCTCCGGGTCGCTGATCATCCCTGGAGGGATTGAAACATCAGCGGGAGAAGCGCCCGCGCCAGGTCGGCCGGTCGCTGATCATCCCTGGAGGGATTGAAACCAGCAGTGCGCGCACCGGGGGCACGCGGCGCGGGTGTCGCTGATCATCCCTGGAGGGATTGAAACCCGCTGCTGGTGCTGCTGCGCGCCACGTCTCCCCCTCGTCGCTGATCATCCCTGGAGGGATTGAAACACGCCGGGATCCCGTGGGAGGCGGCGGCCGCCGAGGTCGCTGATCATCCCTGGAGGGATTGAAACCTGTCGATGTGGACCGTGGGGGCCAGGACGTCAAGTCGCTGATCATCCCTGGAGGGATTGAAACCCCGCCGCTACACCGCCGCTGCCCAGTACCACTCCGTCGCTGATCATCCCTGGAGGGATTGAAACCGGGACGCGAGCACGCACAGGGAGCACGAGAGGCGGGCCGCTGATCATCCCTGGAGGGATTGAAACCCGAGGACGGCCGGGAGTACTACGCCGTCAGCTCGCCGCTGATCATCCTGGAGGGATTGAAACGCCTGCTGCTCAAGCAGGTCGCCACCATGCTCGTGGCCGCTGGTCATCCCTGGAGGGACCGCAACGGCAGAGTGGTCGCCCGCCGCAGGTCCCGCGTCCGTGTCGCTGATTATCGTGGCGCTGCATGTGGAGGTCGGTGGCGTGTCAGGGCGCGGTGTGGTGGATCCAAGACGCCTCCGGAGTTGCGTCAGGTCCACAGTGGCTCCTGGACTTGTTCGAAGGTTTCCGATGGCGGTTGTGCGTGAAGTGCGAGGTCGGGGCTGCGGGCGTCCATGTTGTGCTGCTGGAGTTCGGTGGCTTCTGCGCGGACGCGGTTGCGGGCCTGTAGGAAGCGGACGCGGGAGACGTCGGGGAAGTCCGCCGCGACGGCTTCCTCCGGGTCGCCGGCCCGGAGGCGGTCGGCGATGGCCGCGCTGCGCAGTCGCCAGCGCGTGGGGTGCCCGTGGTGTTTGAGCGTGTTGGCAACGGCCACCGGCCCCAGGCCGTATCGTTGCTCGATCTGGGCGTTGGTGGCTCCGTCGCGTAGTGCTGCTGCGACGGCGGCGGCGCGCTCCTGCGGAGTGGCAGGGGCCGCGCGGCCGCCCTCGCCCGGCGGAGCGTCCTCGTCCGCGGCGATCCCGGCCGAGCGCAGGCATGAGCGCACCAGGTCGGGTGAGTAGCCGAGCTGCAGCGCTGTCGCGCCGATCGAGCGGCACTGGCGGTAGGCGGCGTGGATGGCGTCGGTGTCGGGCGGCTGGAACCCGATGTCCAGCAGCCGCTTCCGCTTGTCAGCGGGCAGGCTGTACCAGCGGCGGTGGTTGCGCGCCACCCAGTCCCACAGGCCGAAGGTGGCGCCGGTGGCGGGGTCGGGGACCCGCTCGCCCTTGGCGGGTTTGAGGTGGCCGTGGGCCTGGTGGAAGAGCGCGGCGAAGTGGTAGGCGTGCTCCCATTTGCGGTCGGCCTGCTTGCGGTGGGCTGCGGACCGCCCGTCCCAGTCCACGTTGCGCTGCTCGTGGAAGGCCACGGCCTCGGCACTGAGGCGGCCCTGGGCGTGGGCGGCGCGGCGCGTGCTGAGCATCTGCCCCACCCCGAGGCCCTCCGCGGTGTAGTCGGCGGGCACGTTGATGTGGCCGTGGGCGGAGTAGAAGTCGTCCAGGGCCTTGCGGTAGCGCGCCTCCTCGGCCTCGACGACGTTCCAGATCATGCCGTATGCATCCCACCAGGCGATCTCCTCCTGGGGCATGAGGCCGCGGCGGCGGGCCTGGCGGCGGTTGGTGATGTGCTGGCCCAGGGGGTACCCGGTCTCGGTGACGTGGTCGGTCGGCACGCGGAGGTGGCCGAAGGCCCGGTAGTAGGCGTCGGCTTCGCGGCGGCCGCGCTCCATCTTCCACGCGGTCTGGTTCCAGACCATGCCCATCGCGTTGAGGGCGTCGACCACAGTTCCGCGCACGCCGCTGCGGTGGCGCTCGCGCCAGCGGTGCAGCCAGCGCCCCAGGTCCAGCCCGGTGCCGGTGACGTGGTCGCGGGGCACGGCCAGGTGGCCGTGGGTGCGGGCGTAGGCAGCGGCCGCGCCCAGGTACTCCTCGACGGGCGGGGCCAGCACGCGGCTGACGGCCAGGCCGACGGATGCGGCGAAACCGGGCGGGACGGGCACTCCCCGCACGTGCAGCCAGTCCGGCGCCGAAGCCGCGGCAGGGGTGGCGTCGGGTGCCCCTGCGGCTGCGTCGGTCTGGGCCCCGTGGGCGCGCAGGGTGCGGGCGGCCTGGTCGTAGATGGTGGTGTCCATCGATCCCAGGGCGCGCAGGGCCTGGCGCAGGGTGTCCCATTCCGGGTCGGCGAGGGCCTCGTCCAGGTCCTGCTCGGAGCGCAGGCGCACCGGCACGATGAACGTCGCAACCTTGTCGGGGCGCTGGTCGGTGCGCAGGGCCCGGCTGAGGGTCTGGATGAGGTCGATGATGGAGCCGCTGCGGTGGGTGAGGGCGATGGTGTCGCAGGCGGGGGCGTCGAAGCCCTCGGTGAACAAGCGGACGTTGGTGATCGCGCGGATGTCTGCCGTGCTGTGGTGGGAGAACCAGTCCAGGACCCGGCGCCGCACGGCGCCGGAGTGGCCGCCGTTGAGGTGGCGGGCGGCCACCGTGAGGCCCCCGTGGTCGCTGACCAGCCGGGCGGCCTGGGGCAGGGTGGCCGCCCACGCTTTGGCGTCGGCCACCCGGGGGTGGAAGCTCAGCAGCCGCCGCCCGCCGAACTCGGCCATGGCCTTGAGCACGGCGATCTGGCCGGCCAGCACGTCAGCGGTGACGGAGGCGCCCCCCTCGCTGATGCTCAGCGCCTGCTCGCCCAGGCCGTGGACGTGGGCGTCGGTGACCACCGCGGCCACCACGCGCCACCCGCACAGCAGGCCCCGGTCGATGGCCTCGGCGAAGCCCAGGGTGTAGCTGCGGACGCCGAACACGTCGGGGTCGGCCATGGACACCGCGCTGTCGTCGCCGGCGGCCTTGCCGGTCAGGACGCGGGGGGTGGCGGTGGTGTAGCGGCGCTTGGCCGCGGGCAGCACGGCGTCGTCGTGGACGCGGGTCCAGGTGCCGGTACCCACCAGGTGGTGGGCTTCGTCGGCCTGGAGCAGGTCCCAGGGCGGCAGGCCGTGGCGGGCGTGGGCGGCGGCCACGGTGGTGCAGGCGCTGTCGTAGGTGGCGATCACCGTGGTGCGCCCGGGGCCGGAGGCGGCCTGGGCCAGTTCGGCGGGGTCGGTGGTGACCACGGCGCCCAGCCCGGCCAGGCGGGGGTCGGCGGCCAGGGAGGAGTCGGAGCAGACGATGACGACGCGCCCCAGCCCGGTGTCGCCGCCCAGGCGGCGGTAGTCGCTGATGGCCTGGGGGATCAGCAGGATCCGCGGGACCACGACCAGGGTGCGGCCGTGGGGGGCCAGGGCGTCGGCGACCGCGCGGCCGATCACGGTTTTGCCGGTGCCGCAGGCCAGGACGTCGTGGGCCCGGTCGAAGCGGGCGAGGTGCTTGAGAGCGGCTTCCAGGGTCTCCACCTGGTGGGGCCGCAGGTGGATCGCGGTGCCCAGCGCGGCGGGTTCCAGGGACGGGTCCAGGGCGGGTGTGCTCATGGTGTGGGCCCTTCGAGCGCGCCGGTGGGGGTCGGCCGGTGTGCTGGGGCTGGGGCCCGGCGGGGCGGCGCGGCCGGCCATGAGGACGGGAGCGGAAAGCGTGTGGTCATCGGCGGGTGGTGTTCAGCGCGCGGATTGCGGGTTGGGGAGGGAGGCAATGGGGGCTGCCAGGTCGAGGGCGATCGCGATCGCGTGGTGGTCGCTGGCCGTGGGAATCCGGTGGTAGTCGAGGAGCCGATCGAGGAGGAGGCGGCTCAGGTGTGCGCGGTCCACACGCACGCCGCCGCGGCCGGTCGCGGCGTAGTGCGTGGTGAGGCCGGTGCGCCGGGCCAGGTGGGCGGCGGCGTCGTACAGCCCCGAGCCCACCAGCCGCTCGGCGACAGTACGGTTGGGGCTGCCGTCCGCGTGCCAGCGGCAGGTGCGGTCCAGGTCCTTGGTGATGTCTCGGGGGTCGGGCGCGGTGCCGCCGTCGTCGCCGTGGGCGGGGTGGCTGTTGAGGTCGCCGATGACCACGGCGTGATCGCTGTAGCGCAAGACGCGGTCGGCGGCCCACACCGCCTCAGTGGCGGCCGCCTCGGGGGTGACCGTGGTCAGGTGGACCCCGGCCACGGCCAGGCGCTCGGGCAGGCCGGCCACGTGGAAAAGCGCGATGCCCAGTCCGTTGTAGTGCTCGCGCTCGTAGGCGTCGCTCCAGCCGACCTGTTCCAGTACGCCGGGCTGGTGGCGGTAGAGCATGAGGTTGCCGCCGAAGGGGGCGCGGCCGTGGACCAGGCGGCCGGCCACCCGCATGTCCAGGTCGTTGAGGGCGCGGTAGAGCTGTTCATGCAGGTGGTCCCGCCAGCCGTGGCACTCCTGGAGCACCAGGATGTCGGGGGCGGCCGCGCCGATGTCGGCGGCGATCCGGGGCCAGCGGTGCTGGGGCCTGCCGGTGGGGGCCCGGACGCCGCCGTGCTGAAGGTTGACCGACATGACCTTCAGCAGTTCGGGCGCGGGCGCCGGCGCGGTGGTCGGGTCCGTTGAGTCCATGGGCACCTTTCTTGCGGGGGATCCTCGCCGCAGGCGAAGCGCGGCGGGCGGCACCGGTGAAGGGAACCGTGCGGTCAGTGCGCCGCGGCGACGGCGCCGCTCGACGCCAAGATGACACCCACCATGAGCAGGTTGTGGGCGGCGTGGGCGGCGATGACGGGCGTGATCCGGCCTGTGCGGTGGTACGTCCATGCGCACACCAGTGCGGCCACCACCACCGCCACTGCGGGAAGGCCCATCTGCGGGAGGTGGTAGGGGATTTTCGCGAGGGCGACCAGGAGGAATGCCACCGCCGCAGGCTGGCGTGCCGCCCTCAGCAGAAGCATGACGAGGGCCACGGTGATGACCTCCTCGATCCAGGCGGTGCTCACCGAGATCGGCAGGAGGACCACCCCCATGGCGGCGGGGTCGGCCTCCCCCTGGCCGGGGTACAAGGGCGCACCGCTGATGGCGAGGATGCCGGTGGCCGCGCAGTAGGACCCCAGCACCCACGCGAACACGGCCCACCACTGCCGCCGGGCGTGCGCACGGTGCTCCGGGTCCCGGGTCCAGCCCGGCGCCACGCCCACCCCGCCGAGGCCGACCCGGGTCCACCGCGCCACAACGACCGCGAGTGCCAGGACCAGTAGGGAGGTGACGGCGTGCATGGTCCAGGCTCGGGCGGCGAACGGCGCCACGGCTTCGAAGGCGAGGGTGTCGGGCATGGGCGGGGTGGGCCACAGAGCCCACCAGGGGCTGAGCAGTGTCATCGCGTAGATCCCGACCGCCGCGGGGTAGGCGAGGTACCACCGGATGCGGCGCGGCTCAGGCGGCGCGGTCGGGGCTGGGGGGAGCAGGCGTCGTCCCCGGGAATGGCGGATGGTCGGGGCGGCGCTTGTGGAGGGTGTCATCGCGGGATTCCTGTGTGGTGGTCAAGGCCGGGTCGGGCGGCAGGTGGCGGGGGGCTGATGGCTCCGGTTCGCCGGTCACGGCGGTGAGGCTCCTGCGCGGGTTGTGCGGCGTGGGTGCGGAGTGGCCGTCGTGGTAGGCGGCCGCGATGTCGTCGAGGGCGGCGCGCCGGTCCGTCGGCGGCTCTTGGCTCGCAGCAGCTCCGCGGAGCGGCGGGCGGGCCGCATGCGCACTCCGGCGGCCTGGAGGCGGCGCAGGAGGTCGGCGTAGCTCAGCCCGGTGGCCTGCATGACCTCGGCGGCGAGCAGGCCCTGCTGGTAGAGGGCGGCGGCGTCGCGGGGCCGGTGCCGGCGGCGCCGGGCGGGCGGCAGGCGGCGGACGGTCTTCAGCTGCACACCGCCTCCCCTGGCACCGGCGAAGCCGGGTCTGGCTGGGCAGGTCTGGTGCCGCCGCCGGGAAGGACGAGGCGGCGGCCGCCGGCGGGACGCCGGCACCGGGGGCCGATCGTGATCATGAGGAGCCCTTTCGTGCGGGTGGGTGAGGTGCGTCGTAGTGGTCAGGGGGAGGGTGTGCGGGGCGCGGGCCAGCGGGGGTGCGCCCCGCACGCCCCGGCGGAGCAGCGCGCCGGCCCGCGCCCGGGGCGGGACCGGGCGGGAGGCCGACGCGGCTCCCTCCTCACGGCCTGCGATCCGTGAGGAAGTGCCGGCGGCAGGGGTGTGCCCCTGGCGCCGGGGTGCGGTCCTCGCGGGCGCCAGGGTCAAGGGCGTCCGCGAGGACCTGGGGCGGTCCGGCTCAGGGATGCACAGGGGTACACACCGGACCGCCCCTCTTCACCGCGCCGTAGACGGCCCTTGCGGCGGCGCGGTGGGCTCGGGTTCCCGGCCGGGTTGGGTGGTCACGGTCTTCTCCAAGAGGTCGGTCAGGTCGGTGATGGTGGTGGCGGGGTCGGTGCCGGCGTGGGCGGGCAGAGCCGGGGCGCGCTGGGCCAGCCGGGCGCGCAGCAGGATCCGGTCGTGGGAGCCCAGGCCCAGCCGCTCCAGCGGTGTGGTGTCGTCACCGGGCCGCAGCGGCAGGGGCGCGGCCTCGGCGACCATCGCCCGGACCAGGCCGGCCAGGCGCGCCCGGCGCTCGTCGGCCGCCAGGCCGGCGAGGTCGTCGGCCAGATCCGGTACCTCCTGGCGGGGCTGGTGGTGCCAGCGCGGCAGCGGCAGCCGGGTGTGGGGGGTGCGGGGGGTGGGCCAGGCGGGGGCGCGGCCGCGGGTGTAGGCGGTGGCGGCGATGTGCAGCAGCGCGGTGTGCGCATCGGCTCCGGCCGGCGCGGTGGCCAGGGCGGCGGGCAGGCCGTGGCGGGCGATGGTCTGGGTGATGGGGGCGCTGAGCACCGGCCGCGGGGAGACCTCCACCACCAGGGTGGGGCCCGCGTGCAGCGCCTCGGCCAGGGCGGCGTAGAAGTCCACCGGCTCCCGCAGTTGCGCCTGCCAGTAGGCCTCGTCCAGGTCGAAACCCACCTCGCGGGGGAACACGGTGGAGACCATCGGCACGCGCGGCCGGCGCCACCGCAGGGGGGTGATGTGGGCCAGCAGCCGGTCCTGGTGGTCGGCGAGCAGGCGGGAGTGGGCCGGGGGCGCGTCACCGATCATCCGGTGCCACACCCCGGTGGCTTCCAGGTGCCCGGCGAGGGACTCCAGGGCGGTGGCCGGGCCGGCCACCACGGTGGTGGCGGGCCCGTTGATGCAGGCGATCTCGGCTCCGGCGGGCATGCCCGGCAGTTGCTTCACCTCTTCCTCCGACAGGCCGATGGCCAGCAGGCACCCCAGCGCCTGGGCCTCGTGCAGGAGAGCGGAGCGGGCGGTGACCAGGCGGGCGGCCTCGGCCAGGGGCAGCGCGCCGGCGGTGTGGGCGGCGGCGACCTCGCCCAGGGAGTGCCCGATGACCGTGTCGGGGGCCAGGCCCCAGGCGGTCAGGGCGGCGGCCATGGCGATCTGGTGGGCCCAGGTGGCCTGCTGGCGGTGGGCGTAGGAGGCCGGGGCGCCTTCGGCGGGGTTCCACGCCTGGCCGGGGGCGGCCGCGTCCAGCGCCGCGCACGCCTGCTCCAACGCGGCGGCGAACTCGGTCACGGTGCGGGTTGTTCCGGTGGCCATGGCGGGGTGGTCGGCGCCGTGCCCGCCGAAGACGTAGACGATCCGCGGCCGAGTGCGCACGGCGGTGCGGGGGCCGACCACTCCCAGGTGCGGGCGGGAGCGGGCCAGGGCCTCCAGCGCGTCGGCGGCCTCGTGGCGGGTGGCGGCGATGGCGGCGGCGCGGTGGGCGTGGTGGTCGCGGCGGTGGGCGGCGGTGGAGGCCAGGGCTTGCACAGGAGTGCCCGAGCGCAGCGCGCGGGCCAGTCGCCGGCGGTGGCCGCCAGCACCTGGGGGGTCTGCGCCGACACCGGCACCACCACCGGGCCAGCGGCCTCGGAGGCGGCCGCTTCCTCGGCGATGGGTTCCTCGCCGCTTGGGCGGAGATGGGGGGCGGTGGGCGCCGCCGTCGACGCCTGCTCGGCCGCGCCCTGCCGACCAGAACCGGCTGGAACGGGATCAGGGGTTTGGACGAGGACGGCGTGGGCGCCGGTGCCGCCGAACCCGAACGCCGACACCCCGGCCACCCGCACCCCGGTGCGCGCCCAGGGCTCCACCGTGGTGGGCACGCGCAGGCCGTGCTTGGCCAGGACCGGGTCGGGGCGGGTGTGGCCGGCGGTGGGCCAGACCTCGCCGTGGTGCAGGGCCAGGGCGGTGGCGGCCACCCCGGCGAGCCCGGCCGCTCCTTCCAGGTGCCCGATCGCGCCCTTGATGCTGCACACCAGCAGCGGGTCCTGGCGTGTGCGCTTGAAGACCTTGGCCAGCGCGCGGGCCTCGACGCGGTCGCCCGCGCGGGTGCCGGTTCCATGCGCCTGGACGACCCCGACTGCGTCGGGGTCGATACCGGTCTGGGTGTAGGCGGAGCGCACCAGGTCGGCCTGGGCGCCGGCGTGGGGGGCGCCCACCGCCGCCGGCGCCGCGCCGTCGCCGCCCACCACCGAACCCGCCACCAGGCAGTAGCCCGGGTTCCCGGCCGCGCGGGCCCGGGAGGCGCGCTGGAGCACCAGCACGACCACGCCTTCGGCGCGCACGTAGCCAGCGGCGCGGGCGTCGAAGGGCCGACATACCCGGGCCAGAACGCCGCCGGCGGCGAACGCCGAGGTCACCACCGCGTTGTCCACGGAGTTCAGGCCGGCCACCAGCGCGGTGTCGACGCGCTGGTCCTGGAGGTCGCGGCAGGCGTAGTGCAGGGCGGTCAGCGAGGCCGAGCAGGCGGTGTCGATGCTCAGGAGCGGGCCGCGGGCGTCCAGGTGGCGGGCCAGGCGGGTGCCGATCATGCCCGTGCAGGCCCCGCCCACCTCCAGCAGGCCCGGCGAGCGCCCCGGGGCGAACTCCCGCACCGCCGCGTCGATGGCGGCCGTGCCGGTGTAGATGCCGGTGCGCGGCCCGGCCAGGGCCGAGGCGGGGATCCCGGCGTCGGCCAAAGCCTCCACGGCGGTCTCCAGCAGCAGGCGGTGCAGCGGGTCCATCGCGGCGGCGGCCGCCTCCTCGATGCCGAAGTAGGCCGCGTCGAACGCCGCCCGCTCAGGTTCGTCGAGCAGGCCCGCGCTCCAGCGGCGCGCGGGCCGGGCGCCCGGCGCCAGGTCGGCGGCCATGGCCTTCCACCGGTCCTTCGGTACGGGAGCGGTGACGGCGCACCCCGAGCGCAGGAGTTCGGAGAACTGCTCGGGGCCGCGCACCCCGCCGGGCAGGCGGCACCCGATACCGGCCACCACCGGCAGGTCGGGCAAGGCGGGCGTCGGCGCGGTGGGGTTCATCGGACCACCGCCGTGGAGGCGCCGGGAAAAGGGGCGGGATGGCGGTGGCGGGGGCGGGCGGGGGGCATGGGCACTCCTCCACAGCAATAAGTGAAAACCGGGGCAAACGAGTACAAAAGGGGTGGCGATAGGGCGCGGCGTCCCCATCGCGGCAAGCGCGGGGTGGTGCGGCGGCCCCTTGCGCGGGGCCGGCGGGTCAGGTGGGGGCGGTGGCCATGGCGTCGGCGAAGGCGGCCGGGTTGTCCAGCGACGCGATCCACTGGTCGGCCGCCGCGGGGTCGGCAGCGGCCGCTGCGAACGCCTCCTGGATGCGGGGGTCCAGGTCGGCGGCGTGGAAGCCCTGGACCATGTCCACGAACAGCGACAAAGCGCGGCCGTGGCGGGCCCAGTACACCTCGAACGCCTGGTCCATCCACTCGGCGTCCAACGGGCGGCCGGTGCCGGCGCGGGCGATGATCTCCTCGGCCAGGGAGGCCGCAGCGAGGGTGGAGGCCGCCCACCCCTGCCCCGAGCCCGGGTCGACCTGGACCAGGGTGTCGCCCAGGCCCAGCACGGGGGTGCCCGAGGGCAGCCACCCCACCGGGTGGCGCACCGCCGGGCGGATCCACTCGTGCACCAGCGAGGAGGAATCCAGCACGTCGGCGCCGCGGCACCGCTCCCACATGCCCGGGGCGTGGACGCGCAGCCGCTCCAGCAGCGCGGCGTGGATGTCGGTGTGGCGCCGCCGACGCGGATCGGGCACCGCGTCCAGCACCCCGCCCGGGGCACCCACCAGCACCACGGCGTGGGCCGGGCCCTCAGCACTGAGAACGGGCAGCAGCAGGATCTCGCCGTGGGGGGTGCTGACCACGTCGGCCTCCACCGGGCCCGGCTCCACTCCGTGCAGGGTGGCCTGGCTGAGGGCGCGCGCCCGGGCGTGGGAGGTCCGCCGCGCCTCATCGGGCAGGAAGATGCCGCCGAGTTCGCCGCCGCCCACCGCGATGACGATCAGGTCGTAGCGGCCGATGGCCGCGAACCCCTCCAAATCGGAGACGGTGACGCCGCGGATCTGCACGGAGGCGCCCCGGTCCTCGGCGTACTCCAGCCAGTCCGCCCGCTTGAGGCGGGGGTCCACCGCCACGGCCGGGCCGGGAAGCCGCCCCGAGACCGCGACCTCGCCCCGAGTGGTGGCCGCGGTGAGGCGGACGGTGTCCCAGATGGGGGCGACCTGGGCCGAGGGCGGCGGCCCGCCCGCGCTCCAGAAGTCCAGCCCCGCAGCCCGTTCGATGGACAGGGTGGCGGGCAGGGTGATCTGGGCCAGCACCCCGCGGCCGCGCCGCATCTCCTCTGAGGTCTGCTGGCTGAACAGCTCCACATCGATCCCGCGGGCCAGCAGGTGGTGGGTGAGCACGAGCCCGGACTGGCCGGCGCCCACGATCCCGATCCTCACCGGCCACCTCCGGCCAGGGCCGGCGCCTGGGAGTGGTGGCGCAGCGCGGTGCGCACCACGTCGCGCACCACGGCGAAGCCGACGGGCGGTCGGCGGACGTCGCCCAGGACCACGGGCACACCCGCGTCCAGGGCGAGGTCGCCGCGCACCGTGTCGGCGGTGGGCAGTTCGCGGCCGTCGTCGTTGACCACCACCACGAACGGCAGGCCGCGCTCCTCCAGGAAGGAGACAGCGGGAGCCGCGTCGGCCAGAGCGGCGGGGCAGGCCAGCACGGCGGCGCCCACGGCCCCGCGCGCCAGGTCTTCCCACAGGAACCTGAACCGCGCGGCGCCGGGCAGGCCGAACACCGCCAAGAGGAGGTCGGTGTTGAGCTGCAGGCGGCCGTAGTCCAAGGCGACCGTGGTCGTCTCGGAGCCGGACGAGGGGCCGTCATGGGGCAGCAGGGACACCTTCTCCTCGGTGCGCACCGGATCGATGTCGGAGACGGACCGGATCAGGCTGGTTTTCCCGGCGCCAGGGCTGCCCGCGACCACGAGCTTCACCGCACCGGCCAGCTCAGAGGCGGACGAGCGCATCGATCACCCTCCTCAGCGTCGCGGTGTCGGGACGCACGGCGCTGGTCTCCAGCACCCCGCGCTCGGCCAGCTCGGTCACCACGACCTTCACCACCCCGCGCGGGAGGCCGGTGGCAGCCGCCAGCTCGAACACCGTGATCGGCGCCGTGCAGGCGTCGACCACGCGGGCTTCCACCGACCCGTCCCGGCGAGGCAGCGCCTGGGGTGCTGCCCGGACTACCGTCTCGTCGCCGAGGAAGAACCTCCGGCACCGCGACTGGCCGAGGTTGCGAGGCATGTGGAAGCCGGGGAAGCGCACGGGCAGGCGCCTGGCATGGGCGGTCATCGCCACCACCGCCCCAGCTCCAGCACGGGCCGCACAGCGGCCCGACGAAGTCGAATGGGAATCATGGCGTGTGCTTTCTGCTCGGATCAGGGTGCGGGCGCGGTCGATGCCCGGGGAGTCTTTGGCGAACCGCCGCAGGAGCCAAGAACAATTCGCTGGCGCGTTTTTGGTTCTGCCCTCGCACTTCGGCGTGGTCGGGGGCGACGGCATGATGGTCTCCTGCACTGGGCGGTACGCTCGCGCAGCAGCCGGTTCGATGCTGCCTCAATCGGCCAACTGCTTCTCTATTCATTTAAGGAGATCGCAGTTCCGGGAGGCCAGGGCATGATAGCTGCAAAGAAGTGGCATGGATGATGCAACTGTGTTGGGGGCACAAAGAAGGGCCCCCTCGGAGTCCGAGTGGGGCCCGGGTGGGCGAATATCAACGGCTTTTATGCCCCGGAGAAGGGGGGAATTTTGAAACGCGGTTTAGCTCTACCAGGGATGCGGTTCTCGATCGTAGTAGAAGCCGCCGGTCGGGCCGCCGTCCGGTAGTGTGGCAAGCCACACCGGAGTTTCGGCAGCGGTGCGAACGTCCCGCGGGGCGCGCGGTCCGCCCATCGCTGTTCTTGTCCAGCCCGGAGAGGCGGCGTTCACCAGGATCCCTGTGCCCGCGAGTTCCGCTGCAAGGACGCGGGTAAGTGCGTGCAGCGCCGCCTTTGAGATTCGGTATGCAGGCTCAGAGTCGCTGTCCATTTCTGCGAGCGAGCCAAGACTGCTGGTGACGTTCACGATGCGGCCGTAATGGGTGGATCTCATGGTCGGGAGCACCTTTTGAGTGCACCGCCAGGCGCCCATTAAATTTGTGTCGATCACTTCCTGGGCCGTTGCCAAGTCGAGGTCGCTCGGGTGGGTGTCGCCGTCCGTTATTCCCGCGTTGTTCACGAGGACATCGATCCGGCCGTGCTGGGCGAGCACGCGGTCTACCGCGGACTCGACCGATGAAGTGTCTGTGACGTCGAGTTGCACCCCGGATGTGGGCAGCCCTTTCTCGCTGAGCTTTCGTGCCTGTTCCATCCCGGCGTCCTCGGAGCGCGATCCAAGGACGGCGGCGATCCCCTTCTCGGCGAGCTGGCGGACTATCTCCAGCCCTATTCCTCGGTTGGCTCCCGTGACCAGGGCAACGCGGTGTTCACTCATCTACTGCTCACTGTCCGTAATCGCCCGGATTTGCTCGTTCAGTGCCCGCACGCCGGGGTCCTTGGTGTTCAAGCCCACCCGGACGTCCTCGAGGTCCGCGAGCGGCCGCGTGGCCCGCGCCCGCCGGGCCAGAGCGGCGGCCTCGGCCAGTGCTGCGGACCCGTGGTCGAGGTCGCCGAGCCCGATGTGTGCCCTGGCAGTGCGTATGCGGTAGATGGCCCCGTCCCGCACGTAGGCGGGATCCTGGTGGTGCAGGGCGCTCTCCAACGCGTCGAGCGCGCGGCGCGGCCGGCCCAGATCGAGCCAGCACGCTCCGGCCTGAGCGTGGAGTTCGCTTTCGTCCAGGTAGTAGATCCACTCCGGAGTTGAGTCGTCGCTGTCACTCCGCTGAAAGTGATCCTCGGCTTCGTTCAACGACCGTTCGCAGTTCGCCCTGTCACCGCTCAACGCGTACGCCCGCGCCTTGCGAGAGGCGAGCAGCGCGCGAATGCGCGGCGGCTGGTGAGCCGCCTGCTGCGCTCCGGCCTCCGCGAGCTGGGCTCCATCGGCCGGATGCCCGGTCAAGGCCGACTGGAAGGCCATGGCAGCCAACGCGTTGCACACCAGTCCGGTGTCGTTCGCCCAGTGCGCCGCCTTCAGGCTTGTGGTGAAGAGGCTTTGCGCTGCAGCGTTCCACCCCTCGTCAAAGCTGATCCAGCCGCCGAGTTGAGCCAGGTGGGAGACCACGGTGAGAGTGCGGCGCTCGTACTCCTCACCCCGCGACTCCCCCAGAAGGTCGACGGCGATCCTCAATTCGCCCAGTACCACTTGGCGCAGGGCCTCTCCGGCGACCTGGTCGTCCATCCGGCGGAGGCGCGGCACTTCTTCTTCCAGCCAGGCGAGCACGCCGACTCCTGGGGCCGCGGCGGGGGAGAAGGTCTGGGACGTGAAGCTGTAGGAGCCGGCACCGGTGATCGATGCGGCCAACACCGTTCCCGTGAGGGCGAGGAACCGTCGTCGATCCTGCACTGCCCGTTCCACCTCTTCCTTCAGCGAGACCGCAGGCAAGGGCGATCTGCGCGAATGCTCCACCGCCGATATGGTGACCTGCCTGTCGTCTCCGCTCGCGGAGTCGAGCCTCAAAAGCGCCGCCAGCTCAGAGAGGGAGACGTCAAGCACCGCTGCCATGCGTTTGCGCTGCTGGGGTATGGGAGTCGCCTTTCCTGTCTCCCACCGGTGCCACGTCGACCTATCCACTCTCGCCGCGTGGGCGGCGGCCTCTTGGGACAGGCCGAGTTCTTCCCGGCGCCGACGTAGCGCGGATCGGGCAGACGTACCCATACGGTTCTCCTTCCCCACGCGAACCGTATCCCGGACTTCGTCGGTGGCCGTTGCCGGGGGCGGAGATGCCACAAAGTTGCCGCACGCGCGCCCCGGGAAAACCATCGACCCGGCGGACCGGTGCCGAGGTGCGGCTACGAGGGGGAGCGGTTCTTCTCCACGCCGTGGCCTGGGCGCATAGTCGACGGCGAAGCCGAGGGCCACCGGGCCGGTATGGAAGAGGCGGCAGAGCAGGTCCTGATATGTCGCATTCGGACGTTCGCCGGCTTCCCAGCTCTTCCATGAGCGTTCCGCGACGGCGGCGCCGCGGTAGCGATCGGGGTGTTGCTCGGCAAGCCGGCGGGCTGCTTCGACAGCCTGCTGGACCGTCCATTTCCAGGCGAGCCGATGGGATTTGACCTTGGTGTGTCCGCAATGGTCAGCGATCACCTCGGCAATGCGGTGCAGTTCGCTCACCTGCGGGTGAGCGTCGCCCAGTTCTTCGGCGCGGATTCGACGTGCGCATTCCACGGGGTGGGCGCTTCCCATGCGAACGGCCTCTCTCGCTACCCGGAGTGTGGGGTGACGCTAACACCGGTGCGGTGCCGGCGCGAGCGGTTCACGCCGTTCGCACGCTCCTGATGGGCGGGAGGGTGCAGCGAATTCTCACTACCGTGACGGCAGAGGCGGCGGCACGGTGGAAGGGCCGAGGAACCGTCGGCGCGCGGTCGGCGCGAGCCCTTCGCAGCCGATCCGCGCAGCCGTTCGCCGGGGGAGTTGACGCCGCCGTCGGGCGTCCCGCACCCGCCGCACGCTCGGCATGTCCGACGACAGCGACTAGCAGAGCTTGGAGCCTCCGTGCCCTCTCACACCCCGATCACCCCCGAACAGGCGCGCCAGAGCATGGTCGAGGACCTGATCCGCGAACGGGTGGGCCTGGGCATGGAGCTGCCGTCACCGCGCGTCGAAAGCGCGCTCCGCTCCGTGCCCCGCGACGCGTTCCTGCCCGGTCTCCCGCTGACCGAGGTCTACGACCAGCACCAGGCCGTGGTTACCAAGCGCGATCCCGAGACCGACGTGGCGCTCAGCTCCGTTTCGGCGCCGAGCATCATCGCCACCATGCTGCAACGCGCCGACCTGCGGCCGGGCCACCGCGTTCTCGAGATCGGTTCCGGCGGCTACAACGCGGCCCTGATCCGGCACCTGGTGGGAGAGCGGGGGCAAGTCACCTCGATCGACATCGACCCCGAGGTCGTCGACCGTGCCACGCGGTGCCTGAAGGAGGCCGGTCTGGAAGGGATTCACCTGGCTGTGGCCGACGGCGAGCACGGCTACCCCGACCGGGCGCCCTACGACCGGGTCATCGCCACCGCGGGGGCCTGGGACTTCCCTCCGGCCTGGGACGCGCAGGTGGCGCCGGGCGGCCGTGTGGTGGTGCCGATGCGGGTGCGCGGCCTCACCCGCTGCCTGACCTTGGAGCGCGGTGCCGGCGCGGGGCGGTGGCGGTGCGTCGCGGTCGATGTCTGCGGCTTCGTGCGCATGCAAGGCGCCGGAGAGCACTGGGAACCCATGCCGCTGCTGCACGAGGCCGAGGGCAGGCAGGTCGGGCTGCGACTGGAAGACGGCCCGTCGGTGGACGTCGGGGCGCTGCGCGCGGCACTGGCCCAGGATCCGGTGGTCCTCTGGTCCTCAACGTGCGTCGGCGGCATGGAACCCACCGACAGCCAGGACCTGTACATGGCGTGCGCGGCCGACGGATGGGCACTGCTGACCGCCCAGCGCGGCGCGGTCGAGGCGGGGATCCTGCGCCCGGTCGTACTGTCCGGAACCCCTGCGGTGATCAGCGACGACGGGACCAGCTTCGCCTACCGCTGCATCCGCGGCAGCGACGGCACGGAGGACGCCTACGAGTTCGGCGCGGTGGGCCACGGTCCGCGGGCCCGCCACGTCGCTCACGCCATGGTTGAGCTGATCAGCGACTGGGGCCGCCACCACCGGGGCCGTCGGCCAAAGATCGACATCCTGCCCGCCTCCACGCCGCGCGAGGCACTGCCGAGCGGGCGGGTCCTGACCAAGCGGCACACCCACACGGTCCTGAACTGGACCGACACCCTCGGAGAAAAGGAGCGACATTGAGCACCCTCACCGCGGCACCCACCGCCGACGGCCTCGTGGCCCTCAGCCGCGACCGCACGCTCGGCGACGACGCCTTCGATCTGGACCTGCGGGTCGAGGTCCCCGTTGTCGATGAGCCGCTGTGGTCGATGACCAACGACGGATGCGGCTCCACCTGCCAGAGCGCCTGCACGCAGAGCTGCACCAACAGCGGCGGCGGCGGATGACCTGAGCCGTGTGAGCGGGCGCCGAGCACGGTGCCCGCTCACACGTGCCCCCCGACCGGACTGAACGGAGCCCTGGTGTACACCCCCTTGACCGGACTGGGCGCGTCGCTGCGTGCCGCCACCCGCGCCCACGCCCCCGGGCGGCGCTGGCTCGACGTGGGACGGGCTTCCGAGGCGGAGTTGCGCGCGTGGACCGCCGAGGTCTGCGAACGGGATCACCTTCTGGTGAGGGCGATCGAGGTCGCCAGCCCGTCGCTGGCACGCACGCTGTTCCGTGCCGATCCTCCAACGAAGGCCAAGGCGCGCCGCACCGCCGCAGCGCTCACCCGCTACCTGCTTCGCGCCACCGGCCGCCCGACACCGTTCGGACTGTTCGCGGGAGTCGCGCCCGTCGCGATCGGTTCCTCGACACAGGTCACCTGGCAGGACCACCACCAGGAGTTCGCCCAGCCCGCTCCCGGCTGGCTGGCCGCCCACGCCGGCGCTGCGAGCGCCGAAGCCGGCCACGCCACCGGGGTGGTGGCCGCGCAGACGGTGCGCGTCCACGGCGACCGGCTGGTCCTGGCCCACACCCCGCACCGCGATGACCCCCGCAAGGCGGGCACGGTGTCGCTGCGCCACACCCCGGCGGTCTCCCTTGCCCTGGGCCTCGCCCGGGCGCCCACGACCATCGGTGAACTGCGCACCGCGCTCACCTGCGCCTTCCCCGGAGCCGGGGCGGCCGCCGTCTCCGACTTGCTCACGACCCTGCTCGCGCACCGGATCCTCATCAGCGCGGCACCGCCGCCCGTCTGGCACCCGTGGCCGCTGTCCCACCTCGCCGAGCACGCCCCCGCTCTGGAGCCGGCGGCGAAAGCGCTGCGGCACCACAACCGATCCGGCACCGGCCACGAGGAGCGGATCCGCATCCGCCACCGGGTCAACCGGGAGTTGGGCGCCGGCGACGGGCAGGCGGTGGCGATCGACACCCGGCTGGCGGTGCGGGTCGAACTCCACCGCCAGGTGGCCGAGGAGGCGGCCCGCGCCGCCGGTGTGGCGGCGCGCATTGCCCCAAAGACCGCCGACCAGACAGCATGGGCCGACTACCACCGGCGCTGCCTGGACACCTACGGCCAGCACGCGCTCGTCGACCTCCTCAGCCTGACCGGACCGGCCGGGCTGGGGCTGCCCGCGTCCTTCCCCGGCTCGCGCCTGACCGCCCCCGCCGCGCGCCCCGACCGGGACCGGGAGCGCGCCCTGGCGGCGGCCGCCGCCGAGGCCGCCGCGCAGGGCGAAGTCGACCTCGACCTGGAGGCACCGGCGTGGCGCCACCTCGTCGGCGCGGAGCCCGATCGGGTGCCCGCGCACACCGAGGTGCGAGCCCACCTGCTGAGCGCCTCCGCAGCCGATGTCGACGCGGGCCGGTTCCAGTTGTTCATCACCGGGCTCTCGCGCGGGGCGGGAGCCCTCACCGGGCGCTTCGCCCATCTGCCGGGCATGGTGAATCCACGCCTGGACACCCACCTGCCGACCCTCACCGCAGGCGCCGTGCCCGTGCAGGTCCTGGCCCCACCCATGGCCGCTGACGCGTCCCACGTCGCCCGCTCGCCCATCGTCGCCTCGCGCGTACTGGTGATCGACACCTACCCGCCCGACCAGCCAGGCGTCGAGGTCATGGACATCCGGGAGGTGGCGGTGCGCATCGACCCCGACCACCTGCGCCTGGTCCACACGCCCACCGGAGCCGTGCTGGAGCCCTTCTGCACCAGTGCCTTGGACACGCGCCGCTACACCCACCCCATGGCCCGCTTCACCGCCGAACTGCCGCAGGGCCGCACTGGCCTCTACCCGACCAACCGACCGTGGCCGCCGACCACCGCGAGCTTCGCCTACCTGCCGCGGCTGCGCACCGGCCGCAGCATCCTCACCCCCGCCCAGTGGCGCCTCACTCCGCACACATGGCCCCAGGCCCGCAGCCGGCCCCACCTGCCCCTGCCCCGCCGCGTGCTGCTGCTGGAGGGGGAACGCGGGCTGCCGCTGGACCTCGCGGAGCCCGCACAGCGCGTGCTGGTCACCGACCACCTGCACCGGCACGGCAGCGCCGTCATCACCGAGGCCCCCGACCCGGACGGCTTCTCCTGGTGTGGCGGCCACGCCCACGAACTCGTGTTTCCCCTGGGCACCACGCGGCCGCCGACGCCGTGCCCAAATCCCCCGATCGCCTCACGGGCGCGCAGTGCCGCGGCCGTCGACAGGTCCGCGTGGGTCTCCGCGCACCTCTACACCGACCCCTGCCTGTTCACCGGGGTCCTGGCCGGACTCAGCGGCCTTGACGCCCTCCTCGGAGGAGTGCCGGTGCGGACCTGGTTCGTGCGCTACCGCGACGACTCCGGTCCGCACCTGCGGTTGCGCCTACGGGCACCGGCCGAGCCGGACGCCGTACAGGCGGCCGTGGGGGAGTGGGCCCGAACCCTCGGCGAGGCGGAACTGATCCACACTTGGCGACTCGAGCCCTACCGCCCGGAGCGGGACAGGTACGGCCGCGGGACCGCCATGAGGGCCGCCGAGGACGTCTTCGTCGCGGACAGCCGCGCCGCACTGGCGCAGATTCAGGCGTGCGGGCAGGACGCGGACCGTCTTCGGGCGCTGGCGGCGCTGTCCCTGCTCCGCGTCTCCGCGGCCATGGGAGCTGCGTCTGACTGGCTGCTGACCCGTCTGCCCCGCTCCTCCGAGCCGGTCGACCGCCCCGCCTTGGCCCGCGCTCGCGCACTGCTCACCCAGGCAGAAACGGCGCCGCACGTCGACCGGGCGTGGCAGGCCCGGGACGAAGCACTGGCCGCCTACCGGCGCCACTGCCAGGACCCCCTGGCGGTGCTGCCCTCGCTGTGGCACATGCACCACAACCGTGTGCACGGGCCCGACCGGGACGACGAGCACCGCCTGCTCGCGCTGGCGCGCAGCCTCACCCTGTCCCTGCGCCACCTGCCCGGAGCGGCCCATGCCCCCCGCTGATGCGCTTCCCCAGGACCCGGCTTCCGTTGAGGCGGAAGCGGGACCGCCGCTGTCCCTCGCACGCGGTGCTCTGGGAATCGCCTTGGTCCACCTGGCCGCGGGAAGCCCTGCCGAGACGGCTCACGCATGGTTGCGCACCGCCCTGGCAGGGGGTGTCCTCGATCCCACGGTCCGTCCCGGCCTGTTCCACGGCCTTCCCGCAGTCGCCTTCACGCTCGCCCTTGCCCCGCCCGACCACTACCGCCGTGCCCGCGCGACGGTCCGGGAACAACTGCGGAGGCTCGTCCGCCACCGCCTGGAAGCCGCCCACGCCCGCATCGACCGCGCGGAACCGGCCTCCTTTGGGGAGTACGACCTGGTCAGCGGCCTCACCGGAATCGCCGTGGCGGTGTGGGAGGCCGACCCTGACGGCGAACTGCTCGAGGACGTGCTGGCCTACCTGGTGCGCCTGTGCCGCCCGGTGCGCCGCGAGGGTCGCTGCCACCCCGGCTGGTGGGTCCACCACTCGCCCCGGGGAGGACACGACCCGTACTTTCCCGACGGCCACGCCAACCTCGGCATGGCCCACGGTATCGCCGGCGTGGTGAGCCTCCTGGGATTGACCTACCGCGCCGGCCGCACGGTGCGGGAGCAGCGTGCCACGCTCGAACTCCTCTGCGCCTATCTGGACTCTCTTCAGTACGACGGTCGGGCGGGACCATGGTGGCCGCCCTGGACGGTCGCCCACACTGCCACCGGGCCGACCCGACCCGGGCCGCCCACATGGTGCTACGGAACCCCGGGCATTGCCCGCGCCCAGCAGATCGCGGCGTTGGCATTGGGCGACATCGCGCGCCGGCACACGGCCGAGCGGGCCATGGACGCATGTCTGGTGGCCGGGGCCGGCGTCGATGGCCTCACCGCCGGAGGTCTGTGCCACGGCCCTGCGGGGGGTCTACGCGCCCTCACGCGGATGGCCGAGGACCAGGCGCCCGGGGCGCCCCGACTCCGCCGCCACCTGCTGACCGTGCGGAAGTCCGCTGAGACACCCGCGCCGCACCACGAAAGGGCGGACTTCCTGGAAGGCACCGCAGGCACTCACCTGGCCTTGAACTCGGGTCTACACTCCCGCTGGGACCGCTGCCTCCTCCTGGCCTGAGGCGGCGAGCGCGAGCCGGTTCACGGGACTTCCTCTTGACGAGTGGCGAAGCGCCGCCCACGCCTTCGCGTCCACTCGCTCTTCGCCGAGGTGGCGATGTCGGCATTCCTGTCCGCCTGCCCCCGGCGACCGAAGCGGCTGTGCACCGGGAGGTGGACGCGGTGATCCGCGCGGTCGGCATCCCTCATGGCGCCTCGCACACCGAAGTCATCGTTGATGTGGCCTGCCAGTGCACGATCATCGAGATCGCCGCCCGGATCGGTGCCGGGCACATCGGCCTCCTGCTCCAGCACGCCCTGGGCATCGAGGTCTTCGCGGCCCTGCTCGACGTCGCCTTAGGCCGCCCGGCAGTGCTCACCCCCACCGCCCACGGCTATGCCACCGTCCGCTTCATCGCCGCCCCGCACGCCGGACGGCTCGTCTCCGTGACCGGGTTTCGGAGGCCCGCGCCGGGGGTGCCGTTCGTGCGCTGGCGGGCGCCGATCGGCGGCATGGTCCACACCCCTTCGGCCAATGCCCAGCGGTTGGGCGCCTTCGTCGCCACCGGCACGGACGCGGCCGAGGTGGAACAGCGTGCCGACCTGCTCGCGCGACAGGTCCAACTCCGCGTGGTCCCGCCCGGCGACGCGGGTCAGGCCAGTTGGGCGAGCACGGCGGCCATCGCCCCATAGCTCTCGCTCACCGCCTCCGCCTTGCCCAGCCGGTACCGCTCCAGGCGTACCGCACCCAGATGCCGCGCCTCATAGACCCGCGCCCTCCACACCGCGGCCTCCGACCGGTCCAGCGGCCCGTAGGACTCCCAGAAGGCTTCGCGCTCATCGGCCTTGGCCGTCGCCATACGGATCGTCCAATCGGCGTCCGGGTCCCCGAAGTGGCAGCGGTCGAAGTCCAGCACGCCGCTTATGGTCGGCACGTCGGCGTCCCGGTCGAGCAGAGTATTCACAGTCCACAGGTCACCGGTCAGAAGGCGGGGTTCGGTGACCTCGTCCAGCACCGCCCGGTCGTGGCCGGCCGCGGCGGCGACCCTGCGCACGTCTGCCGCCTCCAGCCCCGCACCGTCCAGGTCGGCGGCGATGTCCTCCAGCGAGGCGATCACAGCCTCGCTCCACGTGGCGTATCCCGGCCCGGCCACAGGCCCGAAATGTGGTCCCCGCACATCGTGCACGGCACGGGTGATCGCACCCATCTGCCGGAAGAACGCCGGCCATGTGCTCCGCGGGTACGACCCCAGATGCTCTGGAGCCGGGACACCCTCCAGGTAGGTCTGGATCATCCAGTCCCGGCCGATCACCTGCCCCGTCCAGTCCGCGGCGATCACGTGCGGCATCAGGTGCGCGATCGGAGCAAGCCACGGAAAGCCGGCGTGCTCGTTCCTCATCAGGTGCCGCTCGCTGCGGAACTGCCGCGCCTTCGCCGGCGCCACCCGAAGAACCACCCGGCGGTCCCGCTCGGCCAGAGCCACGCGATAGACGTTGTTGTACATGCCCGATCCCAGCTCCACCGCGGACACCACTCGGGCATCGGAGCCGAAGACGCGGCGGCAAACCCTCTGGACCTCCTCGGCGGTCACCGGCTGCTGAAACGCCTGCGCCGTGCGCTCGATCGGGCGGAAGTCCATGTGATCCCCTCGTGGATGAAGATGCGCTGGCCGACGGCACGGGAGTGTGTCCATTGTCCCGGCCGCACGGGCGAGAGCCTCGTCGGCGGGGCGTCGCGGTCGAGCTGGATCGTGCGGCCGTGATCGGCCCAGCGCGTGAGATGGCGGTGAGGCCCCAAGGCGTCTGGGCAGATGCCGTGGCAGCCACAAAGCGGTGCCTTTGCCTCGACCGTGGCCGCAGGAGGCGAACGCCAGGAGGGGCGCGCCGGGCCAGAGCGGCCCGGCGATACTCCCGTCTCAACGGGGCGCCGACGCCCCGGATTCGGGCAACGGCGGGCCTGGGCGGCGGCGAACCGCGCGTCTGGCTCGGCCAGGTGGGCGAAGGCGGCCCCGTACCCGGAGGTGCGGCGGTGGTAGACGGCGCGCACCAAGGCGAGGTCAACGACCCGCGAGGGGTGGTGGTGCGGCCGTGCAAGCCCTTCCCGCCGCCCGCTTCCGCAGCGAGGGTCACCTCGCCCGGGAAAGTCGGTGACCGGGTCGAACCGGGCCATCGGCACGCCGCGCCGGTTCAGTTCGGTGATCACCGCATCAGCGCTGCGGTCCTCGACTTGGGCGCACACGACCACCGGGCGGCCGCTCACCCCTCGTCCTCGTCGCTGGCGGCTGCAGGGACGGCGGGGCTGGCGCGGCGGCACACCGCGCCGCTTCCGCTGGCGTGGCTGATCGCCCTGGCCTGGGTGGTGGCCGCCGGGGTGGTGGCGCTGCTGACCGCCGGGGTATGGCTGCTGCTGGACACGCCCGCCTGGGAGCCGCCCGAGGTGCTGCGCCCGCGCGACCTGGACGCGGTGGCCCTGCTGGTCATCAACTACCGTCGCCAGCGCACCACCGAAGCCGAGAACGACCGGGCCTGGGGGCCGTTCGACGTCGTTGAGCGACGCGCTTTGCTAAAGCGTAGGGCTGAGGGGACGAGCATCGATCCAACGGGCGATGAAGTCCTTGCCGTCTTCAGTAAGGACGACATAATGAGCACGACGGATCTCCGCTTGTTCTCTCATTAGCCGTAATCCGCCCCGGTCATTCGAAAGGGACACCAGGTTGTCTTCAACGAGATTCCCGATCAGCCATACCATCCCATAAGGGAGCATCGGATATCCTCTCTGGGCTCGGTATTTCACGAACCAGCGCAGAAGCTGCATCTCCATTGCCGTATAACGACTGTTCAGGACACCGAGGTTCTCCTTGTACTGGCGGACCGACTTCCGGTCGATCTCTCCCGCCGACTTCCGGCGGTGGCAGGTCGGGCAGAGGGCGATCAGGTTCTCGAACCTGTGCTCGCGCACCTTCGCCCAGTCGTCTATGTGGTCGATGTCAACAGGGTGCTGCCGGCACGTCGGGATAGCGCAGCGGTGGCCAGATTCGACGAGAACTTGCCGGCGCATCTCGGTGGGGATGGGAGGTCGGTCTGCCATGGCAAGACAGTACTCCCGCGCTCGACAGCTCTGACTCCGCCCAGATCAGCGCATCCTGCCAGTCATTGATCCATCCCTGCGAACGCAGTGAGGTGTTCTCAGCGACTTGGAAGCCGAGGATAAAAGCGCAATCATTGACGCAGCGGTGCGCGAGTTCCGTGAGGAGCTGGGCATCACCGTCGAAGCAGCCGACCTCGAACCGGACGACGTGATGCACAGCGCGGAGAACGGCAGCCGGCTGCATGTGTTCTTCGCGCGCCGGCCTCCGGAGCGGGCCGGCCCCGGCCGCCTACGCCGGCGCGCGGGGACTTACCGAGGACCTGTCGCTGACAGGCCAGGTGAGGCGGTCATTCCCGCCCGGGTGCGAAGGCTGGACTGGGCCGTGCGAAGCGGCGCCCCTCACCGCGCCGGGCGGTCTCATCAAAACGGTGACCGGCCGCCGACACATTGCTGACAGGCCAGTTCAGAGGTCTCTGTGGGTGTCCCGGGCGGAGGCGGACGCTGCTCGGGACGGTGGTTCAGTCCCCGGCGGCGTGGCGGGCAGCCATCGATAGAGCCCGGGCTGGCTGCGGGCCCTGCGGCGTTCTCGACAGACTGCCGCGCCTGGCGGGTGAAGGTCTCAGGGGGCGGCGAGCAGGAGCGCTACGGCGTGGTCGATCTCCTCGGCGAAGATCTGCACACGCCTGCCCAAGGCGTCGCGCCAGACCAACATGCCGCCGCGACACCACACGGTGGCCTGCGGGATGGAGACCACCGAGACGCGGGGATCGGCCACACCGTAGACCCGCTGCTGGCCGCGCGCTCGAAGGGCTTGCGCCAAGGCGCGGGCGCTGGCGGCGGCGTCGAACACCGGTTGGGCAGCGGCCGATGTGCGGGGTTTGACGGCGGGGGAGACGCGGGCGTGGCGCGGAGTGCGCACGGACGTGCGGCCCCGACCGCGCAGGCCCATCACTGGGCACCGCCGCAGCGGTGGAAGCGTGCCCACACGGTGATCCGGGTGTCTTCACGGTGCCAGCCCCATATGTCGGCGAGGGCCGCCACGAGGAGCAGTCCTCGCCCGGACTCCGCGTCGGGGTCGGCTGGACGGGGCAGCGGTACCGACCCGGGCCGTGGGGCGTGGTTGGTGACCCGAACTTCGACGTGGTGGGCGCTCTGACGCAGAGCGATCATCCCGACCGGGCCGGGCGGCGCCGGGAAACTCGAGTGGGTTAGAGCATTGGCGACGAGTTCACCGGCCACGAGCTGGATGTCGTGGCTGCGCGCCTCCTCGACGGTGGCCTCGGCGTTCCACGCGCGCACGGCGCCGACCTGGGAGGGATCGGACGTGGCGAGGATGCGGCAGAGGGTGTTCGGAGGCGGATTGGCGGGTGTGGGCCGGTGGGGCTGCATGCGGATTCCCTCCCTGTGCTGGTTGCAGGGCACGCCCGGTAGGGCACCGACATCTACACCCACCTTTTCAGGACCAGTCAATATGTGCCGTGAGAAATATCCGCACGTACTTAGAATGTTGTGGAGTCCAATTCTCGTATAACTGGACCGGTTTTGTAAGGCACTTTCCATTGCTTTCGTTATGGAGGAACGCGCAAAGGCGCGCGCCTTGAACGTGGCGCCGCCCCTCCGAGGGCGTGCGCGCCGGAGACCTCGCCGCCGCGTTACCCCGAGCGCGCACAGCGTCAGCCACGACCTCAACATCCTGACCGAGGCGTGACTGATTGACCGGCGCCGCCACGGCACCAGCATCCACAACCGTCCCAGTTCAGCCGCACCCCGCCTCATACGCGCTTCTGCACCAGTTCGCCGCCCCCGAGACCGCGCAGGACACCGAGGACGCCGACACGCTGCGCGGGGTCCTCGGCTGCCTCGCCACTCGCCGGCCCGGCTCCACAGCCGAGCACGTCACTGTAAGTCCGCCCCCAGCGGATGTGGGGCGGATGATCGGAATAATGACTCCTATGGATCAGAACTCGCTGCGGAAACTCGTTGAAGGCCAGTTGCTTCGGCTTGAGGGCAACGCCTTCCAGGATTGCATGGACCGTCTCGGCATGGAGTTGTACCCGGGTGACTATGAACCCGTGCGGGCCGCCGGTCCGAAGGGGGACACCAAGAATGACGGATACTGCCCTAAAGCTCGGGTGTTCTTCGCGGCACACGCCACGCGCGGCGAGCGGATTGATAGAACCAAGGCAAAGATCCGCAGAGATTTGGAGGGCTGCCTCCAGGAGCACCGTGACGTGAGGGTATGGCGTTTCCTCACAAACGATACGGCACCAGGCGAAGTTGACCAATTCATCGACAACGAACTTCGCCCCTTGTACAGGGGCGTCATTATTGAAGTGTGGGGGATCAAGACGCTTGCCGATGTGATCAGCAAGCTGAAAAGGGATCAGGTCGATCGAATTATCGATGTCATTACGGTGGACGACCCAGAGCCTCATGTCGTGGCGCTCAACCATGTGAAGACGGGGCGGGATCTTTGGCCTATCCTCTCTGGCTGCCTGGGGTGGTTAGAACACATCGAGCCAGACGACTGCTCAGACGAGGAACAGGATGTCATTGATAGTGCGGTGCAAGCCTTCCGTGACTGGAGCGATATATCGTCAGATATCGAGTACTCTCGTTCTGAGGTACGGGACGCGCAGCGGAGCATCACTGAAATCTTGAAAGAGCTGTCAGGGAACGGGCTCGTCCTCTACGCCGGTATGGGTCAGGACTATCCCCTTACTAGTGGTCCATCACCGTTCTTGGGTCCTGTGGCCATCTTCAAGATCGCTCGGGTACGTGGTGGTGCAGAGGGCACCCACTGAACCTACGAGGCGTACCCATATGTTCACATTCACTTGGCTATTCGAGGATGCTGGCGAAGTCTAGGACGGACGCCGTCGCGGTCATGGTGCTCCGTAGGTGCTCGGTGGTTTCGGGCCTACGCGGTGCACGGCGGGGTCGAACGGTATTGGTGGGTGCGCCCTCGCGGGTAAAACGGCACGTCAGAGAATGATTCGGCACTGGGCGGAAGGAGAATGACGGACTGGAACACCAGGCCCGTTGGCCGGGCTGCCACCTGCGGGCCCCATGTCTCCCCAGCCGGATGTCGGCGACATCTGCAAGAATGTGTCGTATACGTCGTCAGGGCTCACGACAAACACCAAGTCGCGAGTCGGCGGGTTGGGCGGTTCAACGAGTTCACGGAATTGGATGATCAAATGGCTGGGAAGCGTGCCAAAAAGTCGGAATCGCAATCAGCGCGTGACTGGTTCCTCGGCGATAGAGAGCCTCAACTGCTTCCCACTCCATGGCTTTCAGCCATGCGTTTTGAAAGCTTCGTTGAGCGCCTGTTGAAGGCTCAGACGTTTCTCGGTATGAACGAGCGACACGTCGCGAACATCGTTCGTTGGGGTGTTTCAGGTGACACGCAGGGCGGCATCGACTTGTTCGGCCACTTCAATGACGGTGTGCCCGCCGCCTGGCAGTGCAAGCACCTAAAGTCCTTGTCACCAGCACGGGTGATCCAGGCGGTACACGAGTTGACGTTTGAGGAAGCGAAGGAACTGTATCTCGTGTATTCCGATGTCGCGAAGATCGGCGCACGCAATGAGATCAAGAAGCATCCAAGTTGGCAACTGTGGGATCGACGGGATTTGACCGTGATGCTACGTGAGCTGCCGGTTCAGATCCAGCGCGAAATTCTTGACGAGTTTTGGGGGCAGGAGGTCAGGCGGCTGTTTTTGGAAAGTCCGGACGATTCATTCGTGTCGATTGAGACGTTCGCAGGCGAACGGCGGAGCCCCGAGGACGTGATGAACGATATCGCTCCCCTCGTTGGCCGGACGGCTGAGATGGACAGGATGAAGCGTGCCCTCGATCGTACCTCGGGCGATTTTCGGCAGGTTGTGGTGGTGACCGGCCCTGGTGGCCGGGGGAAGTCCCGCCTCTTGACAGAATCGCTTCTCGAACTACGGGAGCGACAACCGCACCTTCTTGTCATCTGTCTAAGGTCCGGATGGGTGTTCAGTGAGAAGGCGATGAGTGAGCTTTGGATTGGCGCCTCGGTAGTCGTAGTCGATGACGCTCACGTCGACACCGATGCGCTCGCGCCGCTGTTAAGGTTGGCTCGCAGCCGGGAGGACATCCAGATCGTTCTAGCGACTCGACCGAGCGCGCTGGAAGCCGTCACTCAACAGGTGATCCTGGCCGGTTTTCGGCCATCGGAGAAGACTAATGTTCCAGTTGGTGAGCTCACGAGAACGCAGGCTCAGCGTCTTGTGAAGGAGCTTACTGACGGAATGGGACTGAGTTTTGACCTACGGTCCTACCTGGCTGGTCAGGCAGAGCACAGTCCACACGTCGCGGTGATCACCACCAATCTAATCCGACACGGGGAGCTGACCGCGGCGCTGGCCGTCGACGCCAACCTGCGCGAGACGGTCCTTGCGCGGTATCGCGGCTTGCGCGAGCCCGAGGTCGATGGGTTCGACGGCAGAGCCACACGCAAGGTTCTGGCCACCTATGCAGCACTCGGAGCAGTGCCCTGTGAGGACCATGAACTGATGTGCCAGATCGCGGATTTCTGCGACTTGCTACCCCTCGATCTGATGCAGATCATCACCTCGCTGACTGACCACGGTGTCCTCATAAAACAAGGGGACATGTTACGGGTCGTGCCGGACATCGTGGCTGACAGCATTCTTGAAGACCAAGCAGCTTGCAGAAACTTCGATACCGGGTTCGTCGCCGCTCTCTGGGAAGCCTTTGGTCACGGGCAATATCAGCACCGGCTGATGATGTCCCTCGGTGAACTCGACTGGCGCCTATGCAGGCGCAACGGCCCTCGTGTCATGAACCGGATCTGGGCGATGATCCGTCATCGCCTGCAGACGTTGTCCTATGACGACTTGTATGACGAGTTGGGACACTTCCAGCAACTCGCGGCGACTCAGCCGCGAGCGCTGCTCGACGTGCTGGAGGGCCTACGGATCCGGCTGGACGAGGAGGACGGGTGTAATACGCCGGTTCCTCAGGACAGCGGTGAACGATCGTGGCGCGAGCTTAGTGGTCGGCCAGCTCTGGGCCGAGACGATGTTCGCAGCAAACTTCCTAGCCTGTACGCGAGCGCTGCCGTCCATGCACCCGAGCTCCTCGAGACCGCCTTGGACGCGCTATGGGCTCTACACCAGCACACCCCGTACCCGCCCCATTCAAATACAGAGAACGCACGGTGGGCAATTGAGCAGCATCTTGGAAATCTGATCAAACTTCCCCATTCCTCCTTCCCGGAACGCATCGTCGCGAGAGTCACCGAATGGCTCACCGAACCTGGCCAGGGTGAAAACGAAGCTACACCGCTGTTCGCCCTCAAACCCCTACTTGTGAAGGAGGAAGTTGCAACGGTCCAGATAGCTCCGCATACGATCTCGATGCAAGGAGTACCTATCGACGCAACAGCGATGCGAGCGGTACGCGACCAAATCCGGGCACTCCTTCTCGACCAGGCCCTCTCCCAGAATCACCACCGCGTCTCTCAGGCCATCGCGCTGTTGCAGCACGCCCTGCGTCAACCGCGCGGTCATTTTGGCCAGGGAGCCGATCCCGACATCATTCTTTCTTGGGAGGATGATGATCTGGCGACCATCGCCGTGCTGACCGAGATCGCGCGGCGAACGTCCATCCCCGCTCTCCGCCGCCGGGTACGCCACATCCTCACCTGGCCGGCAGAGCGCGCAAAGTCGTCGCGCGTAATGCATGCCGCCCTCACGACTCTGGCCACACTCGACGGTGTTGGTCACCTCGAAGATGACCTTGCAGACGTCCTTTTTGAAAGATGGCTCGTATCCACTAGGGTCCATCCGGGCGACGTGCCCACACTCGAAGAACTCGAAGCCTCCCGAGCAACCGAAAATGAGCGTACAGCAGGCCTGACCAAGAGTGAAATCCAGGCCGAACACGCTCAACAGTTAATACAGAAAAGTCAAGGCCGGCACGAACTCGAAGAAACCATAGTTGATGACATCGTGCGACGCCTCCTCCACTTCGGCACGGTCATCGAGATGCTCGACCTCCTGGACCGCACTGCTCGCGACGTTATCAACCTCCACCACGATCGATCCTGCAATCTATGGTCTGTCTGGCGGCGCATCGCACATCGGGCGCCAGAAATCCTCCCTGACATCGTTCGCGAAATCGCTGGCCGAGAACCCGGGCCACTCGACCGAAGTGTGTGGCATCTCATCAGACTTATGTTGCATTTCACCCCAGACGAGGGTGTAATGTGGCTTCACGGTGCTGTCGTCAACGAGCGCGGATCCATCAAAACGGCCATCGCTCACGCATTTGACCGCAATGCCTGGGACAACATCGACGACCTGCATGTCCTCTGGGTAACTGGCACCAGTGATCCCGATCCAAAGGTCGCGGATACGTTTCTCGGTGTAGGCGGCCCCTATCTTCGCGCGAAGCCTCTTGAAGCTGTCCCGTTCATGCTCGATAAAGGCATCACTGATGTTGCCGCCACCTGTGCTCTAGAGGGAGCCAGCGGCCTCGACGGATCAGCCTACGGAGCCGGACTTACCAAGGAGGAGGCCATTGCGGTCCTCCGGCTCATCGGACGCACCGACTACGAGTCCTATGAGGTTCAGCAGGTGCTCGTGGGCATCGCGTCCTCCCATCCTGACCTTGTACTGAACCATCTCGCTGAGAAAGACGCCGCAGATATCGCGCTGCGCGTCGACCTGCCCGGTCTCGGCGCCGTCTACGACGACCACCCCAGCGCGCTCGTGTCCTGGCTCCGCCAGAATCTCTCTCTTGACCCCGCCATCCAAGACCGCCTCGGTCGCGTGGTTGCCACAGCCATCAACGACCGCCTGACCCAGGCTCAGGGGACAGTCCTGGCCGAACTCGTCGCGGAACTCGACGCGGACTACCTCTTGGCACTGACCGAGGTACTGAGAAGCGTCGATACGTGGCCGCTCCGTCACTGGGTTCTTGCTGAGAAGATCATGAAGCGCGCTCGCATAACAGGCTGTCATGCAAAGGTCCGAAAAAATCTCCTGGGAACGATGCACCCCGGCCACTGGAGCGACTTAGACGGGGATTCCCCTGAATTGAATGATACTCTTGATCGCGCTCGACAGGCCGCAATCCAAGTCCAAGATTCGGACCTTCGTTCCGATTACGAGCGGGGCATAGAACTGGTGCAGGGCACCCTCGATGCTGATCGTCGACGTCACCAAGAGGACATTGAAAACGGATGGGATTGACGAACCGGCCTTAAGTTTCCCACGACAGGCGCTCCAAGCTCAAACGCCTGGTCAGCCGCGGAAATCTCGTCAGCATGAGGTGTCGGGCCCTTCGTCGTGCGTGCTCTCCACGCACCTGAAAATGATTCGGCAGCCAGGGCTTCGCGGCCCCGGTCTCGTGGTGCTCTCCACGCAAGATAGGAGTGAGCCCATCGTCACTGCCGTTGATGGCAATGGCAGTGACGGCGGCTCGTCGAGGCCCACTTGGAAGAGTCTGAGCGCTAAGGCGCGGTGGGAGAACGGCAGGGTGCACTGGTACGGAACCGCCTGATCGCCGAGGCCACGGTCTCCCGGCGTGAGGGCACTGCGGACGAGTCCTATGGCGGTGGCTGTCTCTGCGCGTGTGTGGCTTCTAGGACGTGCGTCCATATGTTCATATTTGCGTGGTTGTGCGAGGGGGCTGGTGAAATCTAGGGCGGACGCTGTGGCGGCCATGGTGCTCCGTGGGTGCTCGGTGGTTTGGCACCTGTGCGGCACACTGCGCGACAGATCGGTATTAGCGCGCGCCTTCTCGCGGATAGAACGGCACGTCAGGGGCTAATTCAGCACTTGGCGGTAGGAAAATGGCGGACTTCTAATCCGATGGTCGGGTGCTCTCCATGCATGTGGAGGCGGGTGACTGTCATCACGGACGAAGGCAACGCAGCGCTGGCTCACCGAAGCCGCGCTTACGACACCGAGTAAGACGCGCGTGCAAGAGGAGCAGGTGCAGGCTCCTGCGAAGCCGTTGTGTGCTCTCTGCCGCCGACACTGGCCTTCTTCCCCGGGGGCAGTGATGGCTTCTCCTTGCGAGGCAGTGTCGCGGAAACTGAGGACCTACGACCGGATGTGGCTTCGTAGTTCCCCCGCGCGGGCGCCGTTGGCGAAGGCCTCGCGCTCCTGTTGCGTGTAGACCAGCTTTGGATCGCGGGGGTCGGTGGTGCTCAGGGTGAATCCGCCGTCGGCGTGGAAGGAGGCCCAGAGCCGACCGGAGGATTCGGGGCCTTCTGCGATGAACGCGTCGAGGAAGCGGTCCCACTCCTCGGCTGTGACAGTCAGGGTCGGGCCGTCGGGGTGCTTGGAGTCGCCGACGAGGACGTGATCTCCCAGCCGTTTGATCTGCACGCACCCGTTGGGGTTGGTGCTGTAGGAGGACTTCACCCACGGGACGTCCTCGGTGTCGACCGAAGGCCAACGCCTCACGGCAGCTCCTCCAGGGCGGCGCTGATCATGGCTGAGGTCTCGGCAGGAGACAGGGCCAGCTCGTGCAGTTTGTCGAGGATGATCCTACAGCGGCTGGTATCGCGGGGTTTGGTGAGGAAGGTGTTGCCGGTTGTGCCCTCGGCGTGGCCCACGGGCGGGTCGTCGGGGAACTCCAGCAGCGCGACCGGGCCCGTGAGGCCGATATGGGCGCCCAGCGAGAACGGCAGAATCTGGATGTTGATGTAGGGCTTCTCCTGCGCCTCCAGCAGGTAGGCCAGTTGCTCGCGCATGACGGCCGGGCCGCCCACCGGGCGGCGGATGGCGGCTTCCTCCATCACCACCGACAGCCGCAGCGGCGGCTCGCGGTCGAAGTTCTCCTTGCGGCGCATGCGGACCTCGACCAGCGTCTCGATGTCGTCGGGGCGCTGGCCGAAGGCGGCCGCGTGCATCAGCGAGCCGGCGTAGGCCCGGGTCTCCAGCAGGCCGTGCACGAGGGTGGTCTCATAGGCCGTCACCGACAAGGCGTCGAGTTCGAGGCCGATGTAGGTGTTGAAGCGCGGCGGCAGGACGTCTTCGTACTGCTCCCACCACCCCTCGCCCGAGGCCGTGTCGAGTAGTCGGTGGAAGGCCGCGCGCTCGGCGGCCGGCTCCAGCCCGTAGAGGTCGAGCATGCGGTCGAGCAGGGCTGAATCGGGGACGAGGTTGCCGCTCTCGATCTTGCTGACCGTGGACGGCGCGCAGCCCAGGCGCTGGGCGACCTTGGTGCCGGTAAGGCGGGCGGCGCCGCGGAGTTCGCGCAGGTGAGCACCGAGCTTGCGGCGGGCTGCGACAGGGCTGCGCTGCTGCACGTCGATCCTTTCTAGTCAGGGAGGACACCAGTGTGGCGCGCTGGGCGGCTCACGTCCCGATCACCATCCTGACATGTGCGAGAAAGCGGACGAGAATGTTTCGAGCACTTGCCAGGAATATTCCTGAGAGGCATCATCGAACTCCTGGGCGCGACGGCAACCTCACGTTCCGCGGGGTTGGTCGACCGCCGCGCGGGGTCATCCCTGGAGGAGATCGTGAATGACACCACGGACGTCCTGATGCACTGGGCGAGGTTGCCGGTCGAAGGCGCCGCTCAAGCCCGTGCGCTGATCGGCTGCTGGCTCGAGCAGCACGGGTTCGACCAAGTCAAGAGGGCGGACGCGAACGTGATCGTCAGCGAACTGGTGACCAATGCCTGGCGGCATGGCCGTAGCCCGGTCACCGTGCGCGCATCGACGCCGCTGCCCCGGTGCGCCCTCATCGAAGTGCACGACTGCGGTGTGCGGGCGCCAGTCCTTCCCGCGTTTCCGGCGATCGAGGCAGCGGGCAGTCCCGAAGAGGGAGGGCGCGGCCTGCACCTGGTCACGGTCCTGGCCGGGGGGTGCTGCGGAGTTGTGCCTCGGGGAGGAGCGATGGGAAAGGCGGTGTGGTTCGCATTGTCTCCCACTGCCGTGCCCTCGTTCACGGCGATGTCGGCGCAGGTGCGCCTCCGCCTGCAAAGGGAACGCCTGGTCCTCGGCATGTGACCGCACCGCCGAGGAGCAATTGCAGGGTGGTGCCGCTTTCCTTTCCCGGCTGCGGCACCACCTGGCTCTGGCTCCACCAGGCCACATTGACCAACCACCGGGTCTGGACTGTCATGCTCTCTGCTGTTTTCGCTGTGCTGCTGGGCGCCTACGTCGCCGCGGGCGTGCGTGTGGACTGCGCTCTTCAGCACCGGTTGCGTGTTCACACCGGCGCCGGTCTCTGTTGCCGGTGCCGGCGTCGGCTGCACAGGCAGTGGCGGCGCTTGGAAGCGGAGGACCCTCTGTCCCGGATCGCTGGGATCCTGGCTGCGGCGTGCTGGCCGTTGACGCTGCCAACGGCGGGCATGCTGTTTCGGGGCTGTCCTCACCGTGAGGGGGCACCACGACCGAGCGCCCATGCCCCAGACGCCTAAGTCGCCGCTCGAACCGCGCTGCCAGGAATATGTCGGTGCATTAAGGATGGCACAGGAAAGATCGGGTAAATGCGTGCATTGCAATATCTTCTGTGCTGTTACCCATAGTATTCCTGGATACAGTCCATTTGCATCTCGATAGAGAAGTTCGCCGGTGATGCGGGCAGGAGACGGCCTGGCCGCGGAGTGGCGATGCTCCCAACACGGCGCATTTGACCCCCGCGCGAATTCGGCGATGCCAACCCCTTGGATTTGTGTGACCGTCGTATTACTTTCGGTAATCCGAAGAGAGTGATGCACGAGAGCGCAGCGGGGTTGCCGATGACTCGTGGGCGGGGTGCGGCGGTGGCGGCCGTATCGGTGCTGTTGACCACGGTGTTGGTGTCGTGTTCGGGCGCGTCTGCCGACCCTCCTACTGAGACGAGCGCCTCGCCGTCGCCCTCGGCCAGTGCCGCTGCGCCCGAGGAAGAGGCACTGGCCGTCTACGAGGGCATGTGGGCGGTGATCGCCGAGCAGTCGCGGACCACCGACCCCGATTACGCGGCGCTTGAGCCCTACGCCACCGGGCAGGCGCTGGACTTCGCGAGCGAGAGCCTGAAGGCGCGGGCCCAGGACGGTGTGGTGGCGCGGGGCGCCCCCGTCCACTCGCCGGAGGCCGACAATGTCGATGCCGAGGCGGCCGCGGTCGTCATCCGCGACTGCGTCGACACCACCGACTGGTTGCAGGAGGACGCCGAAAGCGGCGAACTCGTGGAGGAGAGCCCGCGGGAGCCCATCCGGCGCCAGGCCGAGGCCACCGTCAGCCGCGACGGCCAGACCTGGAAGGTCTCGGAGTTGCTGCTGGGCCAGGCGGGGTCATGCTGACCCGCGACCGCACCGTGGTCGTCGGCGGGCTCGCGCTCGGCTTCGTGGCCGCCGGCGGGTCCCTCGCCTGGGCCGACCCCGACTACTTCGACGGCAACGCGCGGTGCGACGCGCTGGGGTGCGAGGCCCAAGCCGAGTCCGGCGCCCATCCCTCCAACGCCCGCCCCGATGCGGGCGGGGGCGCGACCAGCGCTCCGGGCACCGGGGCCGTGCAGGCCGCCCCTACATGCGAGGAGACCGGCCTGGGCACGCAGGAATGCGAGACGCTCGTCGGCCAGGAGGATCTCGGCGACACGGCGGTCATCACGGCGGCCTCGGCCATTGATGCGGCCCGTGACGCACTGCGGCCGCCCACCCCGCAGATCACCACGTCCCCCTCGACCGGTCAGCCGGTGCTGGTGCACGTACCGGTCTGGTTGTGGGTGGAGGAGGACACCTGGCGGCCGGAGTCGGCGCGGGCCGACGTGCCCGGCGGCTCGGTGGAGGTCACCGCGACGCCGACCACGGCGCGCTGGTCCATGGGCGACGGGACCACGGTGTCCTGCGACGGCCCCGGCACGCCCTTCGTGGCGGGGCGGCATGACCCGGCGGCGGCCTCCCCGGACTGCGGCCACACCTTCACCCGTCCCTCCACGCCCGAGCCCGAGGGGGTCTACGACCTGGAGGTCGCGGTGGTGTGGGAGGTGGAGTGGTCCTCCGCCGAGAGCGGCGGTGCGTTGGAGCCGCTGGTGACCACCGCGGCCGCGGAGGTCGACGTGGTGGAGTCCCACGGCCTGGTGGACCGCGTCCCCTGAACGAGGAGTTCCCTGAACCCTGAACCGGAGCGAGCTGATGGCAGGAGTAGCCGAACGGACAAGCAAGCGCAGTAGTACACCAGCGACACCCGAGCGGCTGCTGAGCGCGGGGCCGCGCCGCTGGCGCTGGCTGGCCCTGGGCGCGGCGTTGATGGTGGTGGGAGCGGTGGCGGTGGCCGCCGCGCTCGGGCAGGTCGACCAGCGCAGCGGCATGGTGGCCGCCGCCCGCGACCTGCCGGCCGGGCACGTGCTGACGGCCGAGGACCTCCACGTCGTTGAGATCGCCGGGGCCGAGAACCTGGCGGCCGTCCCCGCCGGGCAGGTGGACGACCTGGTGGGGCAGCGGCTCCTGAGCCCGCTCCACGCTGACACGCTGATCGCTCCGCACGCGCTGGGGAGCACCGACGACTACCCCGAGCCCGACGAAGCGGTGGTCGGCGCGCGGCTGGCCGACAACCAGGCCCCGGCGTCACTGGCGCAGGGGGCCGACGTGGCCGTGGTCATCACCGCCACCACCCAGGGAGAGCCGCCGTCCGTGGAGGAGGCGCCGACTCCGGGCGAACCCGGTGTTCCGCAGGAGCAGGAGGCGGTCCCCGCGCGGGTCCAGTCAGTGGAGGCCACTGAGGACGGCGCGATGAGGGTGGAGCTGGTGCTGGCGGCGGATGACGCCGAGGCGGTGGCGCGGGCGGCCTCGGCTGACGCGCTGACCGTGGTCGAGGTCGACGGGGGAGCGGGCTGATGCCGGTGATCACGCTGTTCTCGCTGGGCGGCGCGCCGGGGGTCACCACCCTGGCTCTGGCGCTGGCCGCCTCCTGGCCTCAGGAGATGCCCACGGTGATGGTGGAAGCCGACGCCTCCGGCGGCGCTGTGGCCGCCTGGCGGCACATGCCCACATCACCCGGGGTGGTCGAGTTGGCGGCCGCCATCCGCGCCGATGACCTCCCCGGCCCGGACCAGAGCGGCCGACTGCTGCGGGACTGCACGCAGACGCTGCCCGGCGGCCAACTCGTGTGCCCGGCGCCGGCCACCGCCGACCGCGCCGTCGGCGCTGTGGCCATACTCGCCCGGCATCCCCAGGCACTGGCATCAACCGAAGCGGTGTGGATGGTGGACGCGGGGCGCCTGGCGCCGCGTTCGCCAGCCGCGCGCCTGGCGGCGGCATCCGACGCGGCACTGCTGGTGGTGGCTGACGACTTGGCGCAGCTCAAGCGCGCCAAGGAGGCGCTGCCGGCCCTGCGCGGGGGAGTGCGGCGCCTAGGCCTGGTCGTCACCGGGCACCGCCCCGACGGCGGCCAGATCGGCCAAGCCCTCGGCCTCTCCGTCCTCGAGCACCTTCCCACCGACCCCAAGGCGGCCGCCTTCGTTCGCAGCGGAGTACCGGCCGCGCACGCCGGCCGCCGCCCGTTGCTGCGCGCCGCGCGCTCGCTCGCCGCGGCACTGGCAGACGCGCTCCACCCCGACCATGTGCCCGCCCCGCCCTCGGCACCGCTTCGAGCGGGGGCGGCATGACCACCGAGCACACCGCTCCCGTCCCCACTCTCGATCGCGACGACCTGCTGGCCCAGTGGGCGCGGTTCACCGCCGGGGAGGCGATGCGCCGCCTCAGCGCGGCCGCGGCTGACGACGAGGGGCCGCTGGGCGGCGAGGACTACCGCCGCCGGGCCGAGCGCGCCATCCGCCAGGTACTGGACGAAGCCGCCCAGCGCGCCTTGAATCAGGGCCGTCCGGTGCTGAACGCATCGACCGAGCGTGTGGTGGCCCAGCGCGCGCTGGCGCAGGTCTGCGGCCTGGGCCCGCTGCAAGAACTGCTGGAAGACCCCGACATCGAGAACATCAACCTGACCGGAACCCAGGTCTGGGTGCGCCACTCCGACGGCACCCGTGAGCGCCGGGCGCCCATCGTCGCCAGCGAGGAAGAGTTGGTGGCGCTGGTGCGCCGCATCGCCGCCGAATCCCCCTCCGGGGAACGCCGCTTCGACCCGGCCGCCCCGATCCTGGACATGCCCCTGCCCGACGGGTCCCGCCTCAACGCCGTCATGGAGGTCGCCCACACCCCGGTCGTCTCCATCCGCCGCCACCGCTACCGCACCATCGCCCTGGCCCAGTTGCGCGAGGCGGGAACGGTGGACACCGACCTGGTGCGGCTGCTGCGCGCCGCCGTCCGGGCCCGCCGCAACATCGTCATCACCGGCGGCACCGGTGCCGGCAAGACCACGCTGCTGCGTGCGCTGGCCGCCGAGATCCCATCATCGGAGCGCATCGTCACCATCGAGGACGTCGCCGAACTCGGCCTGCACCGCGACACCGCCGCCCACCCCGACGCGGTCGCCCTGCACGCCCGCCCGCCCAACGTGGAGGGCGCGGGCGAGATCACGGTGGCCGAGCTGGTGCGCACGGCGCTGCGCATGAGCCCGGACCGGGTGATCGTGGGGGAGACCCGCGGAGCCGAGACGGTACCCCTGCTCAACGCCATGAGCCAGGGCAACGACGGCAGCCTCACCACCCTGCACGCCGCCTCGTCGGCCGGTGCCGCCGCGAAGCTGGGAGCCTACGCGGCGCAGGCGGCCGAGCGGCTGCCGCTGGAGGCCACCGCGCTGCTGATCGCCACCGCAGTGCACCTGGTGGTGCACATTTCGGCAACCCCGCAGGGACGCCGGGTGGTGACCAGCGTTCGTGAGGTCGTGGGCGCCGAAGGCCAGCACGTGGTCACCAACGAGATCTATCGGCGCTCCTTCGACGGGCAGATCCTGCCGGCGGCTCCTCCCAGCCCCGACACGATCGAACTGCTCGCCGCGCACGGCTGCGACATCACCCGCCTGGTCGGCGCCGAGGCAGGAGGGTGGGCCCCATGACCGCCACCGTTCTTCTCACCGGCGTCCTGGGCGGACTGGCGCTGGGCGCCGGGGCCTGGCTGATCCTTCGGGTGCTGATTGCCCGCCCCGGGGCCCGAGCACGGCTGCACGCTGACCGGCCGAAACTGTGGCGGCTCGCCGGTGCCGTCGGAGGCGGTGTGGCCGCCGGGGCGCTCACCGGGTGGCCGGTGGCCGCCGTGCTGGCCGGGGCGGGTGTGTGGTGGCTGCCAGGACTGCTGGGCCCCGACCGGGCGCATGCCGCCCGGGTGGCGCGGATTGAAGCGGTGGCCTCCTGGACCGAGCAGGTCCGCGACCTGATGGCCGCGGCCTCCGGGTTGCAGCACGCCATCGCCGCGACCGAGCCCATCGCCCCCGAGCCGATCCGCGACGAGGTGGCGCGGCTGGCCGCCCAGTTGCGCGGCGGCCGGGCCCCCGAGGCGGCGCTGGCCGACTTCGCCCACGCGGTGGCCACCCCCACTTCCGACCTGGTCGCCGCTGCTCTGGCCAGCGCGGCCGGCCGCCACGCCGCCGACCTCGGCACCCTGCTGAGCAGCCTGGCCCAGGCCGCACGCGAGCAGGCGGCGATGCTGGTGCGCGTCGCCGCGGCACGGGCGCGGGTGCGCACCGCCGCCCGCATCATCACCACCGTCACGCTGGCGCTTGCGGTCGGGCTGCTGCTGTTCAACCCGGTCTACCTGGAGCCCTACGGCAGTGCCGTCGGCCAACTCGTGCTGGCCTTCATCGGAACCCTGTGGGCCGCGGCAGTGGTGTGGCTGGGGCGGCTCGCCCGGACCGATGTGGGCCCCCGCGTCCTTATCCCGCCTGCTTCGGACCGGGAGGCGGTGAGGGTGCCATGAGCCCGTGGCTGCTGGGTACCGCGGGCGGCGCCGTGGCCGCCGCCGGGCTGTGGGTGCTGCTGGCGCTGCGCTGGTCGCGCCCGCGGCTGGTCGACCTGCTCGCCGATCCCCTCCCTCCCGCTCCCGTGCCGTCGCGCGCTCGGCGGGCCGGGTGGGCGGCGCGCCTGGGCGCCCACGGTGCCCCTGCTTTGGCCGCTCTCGGGCTACCCACCGCGCGTACTCGCCGGAGCCTGGCGATATGCGAGCGGGACACTGTCGCCTACCTCGCAGAAAAGACCACGGCTGGTCTGCTGGGATTGGGTGTTCCGCCGGTGCTGGGCGCGGCGCTGCTGGCGGCCGGAGTCGACATCTTCTCCCTGGCGGGCCTGCCCGCCTGGGCGCTGTTCGCCGCGGTGGCATGGCTCGCCCCCGACCTGGCGCTGCGCGACGAAGCCGAGCGGCGCCGCGAGCAGATGCGCCACACCGTGGCCGCTTTCGCCGACCTGGTCGTGGTCGCTCTGGCCGGGGGAGCCGGCGTCACCGGCGCCCTGACCGACGCCACCCGACCCCACACCGGCCCCGCGATGGCCACCATCCGCACCGCCCTGCGCGGAGCGGCCGTGCGCCGCCAACCGCCGTGGGAGGCCCTGCGCGCGCTGGGGGAGCGGTACCACCTGGGCGAGTTGGCCGAACTGGCGGCCAGCCTCCAGTTGGCCGGAACCGACGGAGCCCGCGTTCGCGCCTCCTTGGCGGCCAAAGCCACCTCCCTGCGCACCCAGCACCTCGCCGCCCTCGACGCCCAAGCACAGTCGGCCACTGAACGCATGAGCCTGCCCGTCGTGCTGCTGTTCGCCGGCTTCCTCGTCCTCATCGGCTACCCGGCACTCGACCTGATCCTGACCACCCTCTAAGACCTTGCAGAGGGGATACGCCATGCTCGCCCGCCTCACCGCCGCCCTCACCGCTCGCCTGCGCCCACCGCGCAGCCGCGGCGAGGCCGGCTACTCCACCGAAGCCGTCGTGGTCATCGCGCTGCTGGCCGCACTCGCTCTGGGCGCGGTCGCCCTCATCAGCGACGCCGTGATGGAACGCGCCCAGACCATCACCCTGGAGTAGCAGCCGTGCGCCGCCCACACCCAACGCGCCGAGACGACCGGGGCAGCACTGAACTCGCCGTGGCCGCGCCGCTGCTGCTCCTGCTGGTGATGCTGGTCGTCCAGGCGGCGCTGTGGGGCCATGCCCACCACACCGCCCAGGCCATCACCCACCACGCGCTGGCCGCCGCGCGCACCGCCCAGGCCACCGGAGCCGACGGTCAAGCCGCGGCCGAGCAGGCTGCCGACCAGTTCGCCGGCCAGGTGCTGACCGACCTGTCCATCACCGTGGAGCGCACTCCCGAGACCGCCCGCGTGACGCTCAGCGCCCAGGTGCCCTCGCTTGTTCCCGGCCTGTCCTGGCCGGTCCACCAGCAGCGGTCCGCCCCCGTGGAACGCACCACCCCTGCGGAGGAGGGGACGTGACCGGCGGGGACAAAGGTGCGGCAGCGGTGGAGGCGGCGCTGCTGACCCCGCTGCTCATCGCCCTCGTGCTGCTCATCGTGCTGGCCGGACGCCTGGCGTCCGCCGACCTCACCGTCACCGCGACCGCGCACGCCGCCGCCCGCGCCGCCACGCTCGAGCGCACGCCCGCCGCGGCCGAGGCCGCCGCTCAACGCGCCGCGGCGAACAACCTGCGCACGCACGATCTGAGCTGCGCCGCCCACAGCCTCCGCCTGGACACCGGCGGCCTGGAACCTGGCGCGACGGTCCGGGTACGCCTGACCTGCCGTGTCGACCTGGGCGACCTCAGCGGGCTGGGCGTGCCCGGCACCCACACCGTGTGGGCCGACTCCAGCGCCGTGGTCGACCTCTACCGGGGCACACCGTGATGGGCGGCCGCGCCGACCGAGGCCAGGCCACCGCGTTCACCGTCACCCTCGCCGCCGTCCTGGTGCTGCTGTTCGCGCTGGTGTGGGAAGGCGGGCGGGCGATGGCCGCCCGCAGCCGAGCCCTGACGCTCGCCCAGGAAGCCGCCCGCGCCGGCGCCCAGCACCTGGACCTGGCCGCCTACCGCGCCGGTGAGGAAACCGCCCTCGACGCCCCCGCAGCCCGGCAGGCTGCCACCGCCTTCCTGCGCGAGGCGGGGGCCGGGGGGACCGCTCGCATCGAGGGAGACCAGGTCACCGTCACCGCCCGCATCGACCACACCTTCGCCCTGCTGCCCCTGGGCACCCGCTCGCTCTCGGCCAGCGCCACAGCCAGCCCACACACCGGAGGTTGAGCATGGTCCGCCGCACCGGCGCCCTCCTGGCCACCGCCGCCCTGCTGCTGGGGCTGCCCTACCTGGCCACCGCCCGACTGCACTGGCCCGCCCTCGACCTCTCCGCCACCAGCCTGGCCGCCCACCTGCGCGGCGGTACGCTACCGCCCGGCATCGGCACCGCGCTCCTCATCTGCGCGCTGTGGGCGGTCTGGGGACTCTACGTGGCCGCGCTGGCCGCCGAGGCCGCCGCGCTCCTGCACGGCCGACCGCCGCGCCGCCGGCTGCTCGGTCCCCTCCAGATCGTGGCCGCCACCGCCCTCGGCGCCACCCTCACCCATCCGGCCGTCCACGCCGCCACCGCTCCCTCCCCGCCCGCGGCCGAACCCGTTTCGCCGCAGACACCGCCCTCACCGCTCCCGGTCGCGCCGACCGCAGAACCGCGCCCGCCCGCCGATCCCACCACCGGCGGCGGCCCCGTCGCGCGGGAACGCGTGATCGACGGCTTCGGCTTCGACTCTGCCGAGCTGACACCCGAGATGAAGGCCGACCTCGACAGGGTCGGGGCGATGCTGCGCGCCCACGGCGACCCCGACCACCCGGTCGTCGTCACCGGCCACACCGACGCCGCCGGAGCCCCCGACTACAACGAGGACCTGTCCCTGCGCCGCGCCGAAGCCGTGGCGAACCACCTGCGTACGCACCTGGGGGAGGGGGCACCCCCGATCGAGCCGCAGGGAGCCGGGGCCACCGAACTTCTCCCCGGGCAATCGGACGACGCCCAGCGGCGCGTCGACATCTCCTACACCCTCACGCCGCGGCCCCCGGCCGCACCCTCACCATCCATCGACACGCCTGCGGAGCCTCCCGAGGACGAGTCCTCCCCCGACACCACAGCACCATCCCAGGCGGTCATCGTGCTGGAACTGCCCACCGGCGTCCTGCTCACCGCCGCAGCCGCAGGAGGCGTCGGCGGCGGCTTCGCCCTGGGCCGCCGAAGCCGCCGCCCCAACGCGGACGGGGCAGCGCACGATCCGCCCGACCCCGCCGCCGCCGGTGGCACCGGAACCCAACCGCCACCCGTCGACGTCCACAACGTGGCACGCCTGCGCGACGGCATCGGCCTCGTCGGTCCCGGGGCCCCGGGAGCTGCCCGGAGCCTGATCGCCGCCGCGCTGCGTGCTTCCGCCCAGCCGGCGTTGCGCGTGGTAATCCCCGCCGCCGACGCCGACCGACTGCTGGGCACCGACACCGTCGAACTGCTCGCCCAGCGCCACGCCCCCGCCCTCACGATCGCCCCCACCCTCCCCGACGCCGTCACCGAGCTGCACACCCGCATCCTCGCCGGCGCCGAGGAGAGTCACGACGGTAGCCCCGCGGCCGAACCCGCGCCCACCACCGTTCTCCTCGCCGAGCTGGACGGCTCCACCGCCGACGAGGTGCACGCGCTCCTGCGCACCAATCCAGACGGCGCCGCGAGTGCGGTGGCCCTCGGCCACTGGCCCGCCGGCACCTGCACCCTCGGCCCCGACCACACCGTCACCGCCGCGGCCCCGTACCTGGCGCACCTGGCAGGAGCCCGCTGGGCCCCCACCACACCCGAGGTGCTGCACCGCCTAATCAGCGCGCTGCCGCCGCGAACCGGCGCGGCCGGAGGGGCAACGCCGGGCCCCGACCGCAGCGGTAAACCGCAGGTGCGGCTGCACGTCCTCGGACACGTGCTCCTCACCGCCGACGGCGAGCCCGCAGTGCTGCGTCGTCGCTCAGCAGCCGAGGTCGCCGCCTACCTCACCCTCCACCGCGACGGCGTCACCCTGGACCGCGCCATCGAGGACCTGTGGCCCCAGGAGAGCCCGCAGCGCGCCACCCGCCGCTTCCACGACGCCACCAGCGCCCTGCGCACCGCCCTGCGCCCCCACACCGCCGACGACGGCAGCACCGCCGTCCTCCACCACAACGGTCGCTACCGCCTCAATCCCCACGCCCTCAGCGTGGACCTGTGGACGCTGGAGGACACCCTGGGCGCCGCTGAAGCCGAGCCCGGGGACTCGGCCACCCAGCAGCGCCTCCTGCGTACTCTCACCGGATTCGCCGACTTCGCGGCCGAAGAGGACTACCTCTGGGCTGAACACCACCGCGTACGCATCCGCGACCGAGTCCGCCGCGCAGCGCTGAGCGCGGCCGAGCACGCTGCCTTCGACACCGCCAGCGCCCTGCTCGACCGCGCCATCGCCGTCGACCCCACCAACGACGAGGCCCATTGCGCGCTCATCCGCCGCCATCTCGACAACGGCGACCGCGACGCCGCCACGACCGCTTACCGCGCCTACGAGAGCGCCCTCGCTGACATTGGTGCTTCTCCGGACCCGGAGATCCGAGCCTTGCTCAGTTCCGCGCCGCAGAATTGACGGATGCGTGATTCCAGGGTGTATAGAATACGAAAGGGTTCGGCCAAGGTGAACGGCGGATACCTCTAATGCGGATCTGCTTGTGAACTCGGCTATGGCCTTCAGGGTGCACGGGCGCCTTCTCCCCTGCTTTGGTTTTTCCGCACCTGTCGCCAATCCTCCTCCCTTTATTCGTATGCGTCACTTCGAGTGTCCTGCTGGGTGGCGCCAACGGGGTTCCGATCCGTGTTCCCGTCCCTGCGTCGCTATGAGCGCTCCACCTCGAGGCTCGAAAACGCCAGGTCAGCGAACTGCAGGGTGATCCCATGCGCCTCCCGACAGGTGCGCGGCACCCATGCAAACTCTGCGGGTAGGGCGAAGGAGTCTCTGGTGCGGCGTTGGTCGTCGTGCGCGTTCGAATTCTCCTGACTGCATTTGCCTTGACTGCTCTAGTCGACATTTTTTGATTCTCGTTCTTCTTGTTCAGTTGGTTCTCAGATTGGGGCGGGTTCTCGGTGTCTCCTGATGGGTGCGCGTTCCTGTTCGGGGGAGCTGGGCTGCTGTCAAAAAGCCGCCATGAAATCATCGAATGGCGGTTAATTAGCGGCCGGGTTTGGGTATTATTCAAATAGACCAAGCAAAGCACAACCAAGATCGGGAACCTGATATGGGAACCTGGTACGGCCTGTGGAACGGTGGGTCCGGTTATTCTCCCCCGGCTTCCACTGATCTCGAGCGCTTCCGCTCTCTCTCCGATGCGGCCGACGCTCTGCGTGAGCGGTACAACGGCGGCAGTTGGCGCCAGCGGTTCAACTTCGTGTTTCGCGACCCCGAGTGTGTCCTTACGCCCGGTGTCGACCACGAAAGCTATATCGACCTGTACCGGTGGCCGACCGATGCGGACCTCTCGCTTATCGACCTGTCGGTCATAGACCGACGCGTCGTCTTCGGTCCGCGCGGCGGAGTGCGTTTCGAGTAATCCTGCCTGACTGTTCGTGAGGTGAGTCATGCCTGTTTACGTTCTCGGTGACCGCCCCGTGCGGCGCCCCGATGACGTCCACACGCTGAAGATATCCCCGGTGCACGAGGAGCGCCGCCCGTGGGACGGCGGACGCCAGCGCTGGTCCTACGAACTCCTTCGGGGCGATCAACTCATTTTCCAGGGCGCCGACCTGGGAAGCCCGCCCGGCAGGTCCGCGGACGAAATAGCGCTGCACGCGCTGATCTTCCTCACGCTGGAACCGGGCGACACCGACCCCGAATACTTCGCCGGATACACGCCTGAACAGCGCGAGTGGTGCGAGCAATACGCAGCGGATCTGGCCATGTACACCTATGACGAATATGGAACGGAACGGCGTGACCTCGCCGATTTCCGAATCGGACAATAAGTGGGCGTGGGGGCGCCTGCGGCGCGTCCCCACGCAACTCCTTCCTTTCTGAAGGGGTATCCGTCCTGAAAATATTCGCATTCCCTGTGCGTCTCAGGTGCAAATTCCTCTGCTGAAGGGGCTGAAGAAAAGGAGCATCCATGATCACGCTTCCGCACACCGGTATGCAGGCGCCGCACAACCGCATGCGCGCCACCAACCTGAACGAAGTCGACCTCGACTGCGGCGTCGCCTTCACCGCGCTCCTGTGTGAGGGCGCCGCCGTCGTCGGGACCATCGTCAACGAAGGCCAGGGCGGTCCCACTTACCTCCGGGCCGCGCACGAGGCGCACGGCGCCTTCAGCGCCTTCGCCACTCAGTGCCGCGACCGCCACGGCGCCCCGCTCACGGAAGAACACGTACTCGACAACCTTGTCGACGAACACGAGTATGCCCGCCAGATCGCGTCGGCGGAGCGCCGGAAACGCCACGTCGTCCGCTACTTCGACACGGCGGACATCCCGACCTCGGGCACGTTCGCTCTGCGCTCAGGCCGCGTCGACTACAACGCGGCCTGGAAGGCGGCGCCGCGCCTAACCGCCCCCGCCGGCGCGGTCCGCGCCGAGATCTGGATGGGCGACGACCGCGGATGGGTGGCCTTCACCCCCGCTTAGGGCGCCAGGGCGCGGTCTGGCCGGGACAGCGACCAGACCCGCCGCCCCCTTCATTCCCGGTCCCTCACACCGATGATGGAGAAGAACAATGCTGTACCGGGTGTCTGCGGTGGTCACGCCACATAAGGGCGGATACACCCCTGTCCCGCTCAGCGAGGTCAACGCCGCGATGCGGGTCATCACCGACCTCTTCCACGTCCACCGCACCATCGCTGTCTCACCGGACCGGTCTATTCGCCCCCGACCGGTCGGCATGGGGCCAAGCAGGTACGGGGTCTATCTCATCTACGACTGCGAAGCCGATGACGAGCACATGGCGCTGGGCGTGCTGCGAGCGGCACTGGACCTGCTGGGACCCGACGTGCTCACCGGGTGGAAACCCTACGTCTGGAAGGTGGTCGAACGCCGCCCCCGCGCCTCCGGACCCAATTCCGGTTCCTGACCAAGAGCGGCGGAGCCGGAGCACGACAGCGGCTGGGCTCCGCCGCCACATCCGCCCTTCGGAGGTAGACCGATGCCTCGCTACATCGTCGCCGTGCTGGCGACGCCCCCTTCCGAACGCGCGCCTCTCGCGGAATCCGAGGCGCTGACGGCCGCCGCCATGCTCGGGGACCACCTTGCTCAGATCCACGTTGTGGAGTTCCCAATGGGAAACCCCGTGCGGCTGCTGGGAGCCGCCGTCCACACCGGTCCCCACGGTGTCCGCCTGGAAATCACCTGCCAGGCGTTCCGGCCGTGCCTGGCCGCCGACGCGATCGTGACCGCAGTCGGACTGCTGAGCCGCCGCCATAGCGCAACCACTGCCTGGCATGTGCGCCTGGTCGGCGTGACCGCCGAGGACGACGCCAGCACGTGACCCCCGGGTGGGCTGGAACGGGACAGCGTCCAGCCCACCCGCTCCCCGGTCCCTCACCCTCTGAACGGGAGTTCTGCATGGCTGTGCTGACCATTGAAATCTTCGCCTGCGCCCCCGATGACCTGACGCCGTGCCTTGCGGAGCGCTGGATGGTCCAAAGGCTCGGTGGCGCGCTGGCCCCGCTGAAAGACGCCCTGGATGGGCCGCTGCCGGTCCTCGGCTTCACCGTGCAGCCCTACGCGGGCGGGGCCATGATCACCCTGTCCTGCGTCGCGGCCTCCGGTATCGAGGCGGTCGACATGATCGCCGCCCGTCTGGAGGCCGCCATGGGCGACACCCCGGCAGTCTCCCAGGGCTGGCGCCGTCCCCCTGGCAAACCCCGGGTGCTATTGAGCCAAAACTCGCCCCCGGGGGGGGGGGGGGGGCCCGCGCCCGCCCCGCCGCTCCAACCCGGTCCCTCTCGTACTGAACGGAGCCTCTTATGTTTGCGATCTTGACCGTCAACGGCGAACTCGTTGACGCAGGTGAAAGTGTCGAGTCCTGCCACGTCGACCTCAATCCCGAGCAGGCATGGCCGTCCCACACCTGCCGTTCCTGCGGTGAGGGACTCACCCGCGAGACCGCCGGATGGGTCGACAGCAACGGCGACAGCCGGTGCCCCGGCAACGATGACGCCGACCACGACCCGGAGCCGACCCCGCTCGCCTGGTGCAACTCCGCCGCCATCCTCACCGACGAGGACGACGACGCGGTCACCGTCACCCTGTCGGTGGGTGACCCCCGGGGCGCCTTCGCCTTCACCGTGCGGCGTGTGCCCGACGACGCACACGGCCCGGCGGCCGGGCGGCTCATCCTCCACGTCCCCCAGCCCGGCGACCCGTACCCGCATGTGGCACTGACCGAAGTCCACCCGGGGACCTACCTACTCGGCTCCGGCCCCGTCGGTGACTGACTCGGGCGCGCTGTCGCCCGGCTGGCGCCAAGAAAGCACGCCCAGGCGCATCCCCGGGCACCCGAACTTGCCGGCCAACACTGTCGTAGTGACCGGCGGCGGCCGTGTCCCCGACAAGTCCACGGCCTACCGCCTGCTGCTGATGCCGATCCTCACACCCTGATCCGCACCGGCGGTGGGGGGCGGGGGGGGCCGCCCCGGCCCCCCCCCCCCCCCCCCCCCCCCCGCCGGGGGGGGGGGGGGGGGCGCCCCCCCCCCCCCCCCCACGACCGCCGTCCCAGTCCCTCACACCCGGATGGAGGCACAACCATGCCTGAAAGCCGAAGGCGTTCGAGCCTCGAGGCGCACGCCCACGCTGTGGCAAACGCGGTTGACACCGCCTGGCACGGCGTCCACGGCCATGGCCGCATTGAGGTCCCTTTGTCGGTGGTCGCCGGTCTCGCGCTGCTGGGCCCGCCCCCTGGGCGGCGCGAGCACGTCGCCCACCACATCACTCACCTGTCGGAGAACGGCTTGGCCGCATTCATGCGGCACCTGTGGGCGGAATTCCTCTGCGCCCGCCCCGACCTGGCCAATCCCGTGTGGCCGCTCGTGCGGTGCTGGCTGGGGGATCACCCGGTCACCGACTCCGCGCTGACCGGCGCCCACGCCACCGCTCGCGCCGCTCTGAATCGTGGGCAACTCGATCTGACGGGGGATCGAAAGACGCGATGGGAGGTCGACCTGCTCGGCGTGGTGCTGACCGTGCTCACTCACGGCACCGCCAAGCAGGCCCGAGGTCTCTACTACACGCCGGCGCCGGTGGCCTATGCCATGGCCGCCCTGCTCGGCTTGACCGAAGGCGAGCGCGTGGCCGAACCGGCCGCGGGCACCGGCGGGATGCTGCGCGCCGCCGCTCAGGTCATGCGCGACCACGGTCGCGATCCCGCCTCAGCCACCTGGATCGCCAACGACGTGGACCCCGTGGCGGTGGCATGTCTGGCCGTCAACGCCGAACTGTGGGAACTGGGCCCGCGTGTGCTCATCGGCGTCGGCGACACCCTCACCGACGACTGGATGCAAGGAGCCTGCGCCCAGCGAACCGAAACCCTCGGCGTGGCCGCTGACGTGCGTCGACTGGCGGAACTGCGGAACGCGCTCGCGCAACTTCGGCGCCTCACCGACGCCGCCGCACCGGAAGCGCGGAACCGGGACCGGGAGGAGCCGACGTGAACCGCTACAGCGTCACCGTCGACGCCCGGACTCCTCGCACCCATGACCGCCTCACGGACACGACCAGCCCCTATGTGGCGCATCTGATGGCCCTCGCGTTGCACGCCACCGCGGTAGCCATCCCGCTCACCGATCCCGTCCGCATCACCCGATGGGAGATAGCCCCCCACGCACGCGGACTGGTGATCACGGTGGAATGCGCCGCCGCCCGCGCCGATGCGGCCCGCGCCGAACTGAGCCGGGTCATCGACCAGGCGCGCCACCACGGCACTGGCGGCTGGGCCGCGTTTACCGCCTGGTTCTTCACCGTGACCGAGGTCCGCGCCCACCCGGCCAACGCCTGACCACCGTCGGCGGGACGCCGCTTCGACCGGCGGCGGTGTCCCGCCCTGGCACACCAGCACGGAGGCTGACCATGCGAATCCGGCTCACCGACCGCCAGCACGCCGCGCTCACCGCGGCCGCGGAAACGCCCGGCGCCACGTTCCCCGACACCACCCGGCCCGCCACGCTGTACTCCTTGGTGGACCTCGGGTATGCCCGCCCCGCCGCCTACGGCCACCCCAACCGCATCACCCCGGCCGGGCGGGCCGCGCTGGCCGGGGACGAGGCGGCAGCGCTGACCTGGCAGCGGCTGACCCCCACCCTGCGCGCGGTGCTGTGCGCGCTGGCCGACGGCCGTGACGCCGACCGGGTCGGCCCCGCCGGGGCCGTCAACGCCGCCACCTTCAAGCGGTTGGCGGCCGCAGGCTTCATCACCACCCAAGGCCGCAACGACACCGCTCATGCCCGCCTCACCGACACGGGGCACGATGCGGTGTTGCGTATCCGCGGACAGCGACCCGCCTTCACCCGGACCGAGATCACCGAGGTCTACGTGGACGAACTGTGCGTCAACGACTCGTTCGCCGAGTACGGGCGCCGCTGGATCGTCGCGTTCCCGCCCAAGGCCGGGGGAGCGCGCGTTGGAGACATCACCGTGCTGGCGCACATCGAAGGGCTCACACGGAACCACCCGGACTACCAAGTGCACACCTTGAGCCTGCCGGCGGATCGGCGCCTTCCCCGCTGACAACGAGAGCGGGACCGGTCTGGACAGGACCGGCCCCGCGAGCGCCTATCCCCAGTCCCTCACAGAACCGAAAGGAGCAGGCGGTCTCAGGGTAGCCACCGCGGGAAGTCTAGGAAGCGGTTCGGCCCCTGCGAGTCCAAACTGATGACGAGTTCTACGCCCGCTGCTGGCTGCCGAAGCCGGTCGGCCTCCTCGTCTCGGTGGGGGTTGAGGAAAGCGTTGCCGACGCGGGTGCGCCGCAGCCGCGAATACGCCTCGCTGGTCTTGTGCCAGCGTGGCCTAAGCCGAACCGGGCACGGACCCTGATACCACATCGAGAACGAAGACCCCCGCGCAACGACATGTTGGGCGGGGGCTGGTGTCTGACTCCGGTTTCTTCCCCGACTGGCCAGGCCGACTCTGGAGGTCAGCGGTCAGATGCTGGTGCTGGCTTGGTTGATCAGGGCTTTGATCGTCCGGTTGTCCTCGGAAGCCAGTTGCGCCCGGTGACGCCTGCGGAGTGCGCGCAGGCGTCGTACGCACCGGGCCCTGGTTCTGCGGTCTCCCAAGACCAGCGCCTCCTTCAATTGCGCCATGGCCTCGGCGAGTTCGGCGGGAAGCTGCCCATCGGACCCGGGTGTGGGCGTTTTCGTGGTCGGCGCCTGCTTGCGAGAGGGCGTCGGAGCGTCGTCCGAGCCGCGCATTCGAGCGATTCGTGCCCGCAGGCTCTCCAAGGAGTCGGCCCGTTCATGCGTGGAGCCGGGGACAGGGGCCCGAGATGAAGCGGAAGGCCGCGCCGGGGCCGGTCGCGGGGCGGCCTGGGCCGGAATGGCGGGGGCGGGCGGCCGGGGCGGCCGATGGGGTGCCGGCTCGTAGCGGGAGACCCGACCCCAGTCCCCGACGTTGTCCGCAGCGGCCAAGAAGACCTGCATGATCGCGGAGTCCTTGGTCTGGCTGAACCTGATCGGCCCGTAGGGGATTCCCTGCTCATCCAGGATGCCCCGCAACTCGGTGTTGCTGTGGTGCACGAACCAGTCCCACTCGCGCCCCTGCGGGGACCTGGCGTCGTCTTTGACCTTGACGATCGTGAGGTCGCCGAGCACGATGCGGGTATCCCGGGTACCACGCGGCCCGCTGATGTGCAGGTAGCGGCCGTCGTGTTTCTCGAGGGGATCGATGAAGTCGACCTTGCCCTCGGGAAGGCCTCGGCTCACGCGCCAGCGCCGCAGTTCGGCCCAGGCGATCGGGGGCTCGATGTCGTGCCGGCCGCGGCTCCTCTGCGCCAGGCGGCACGAACTTTCGGCCTCACCTTGGTGGTAGAAGTGCGGGATCTTGTCGTCACCGATGCGGATAAAAAGCTTTCGCCCGCACCCGTTCACGCTCCCGCACCAGAATTCGGTGCCGGTGGCGCGGTGCTCTTCGCGAAACTCGATGGCGGCATCGTGCTCGATGGGCAGGATGACGGCGTCCTCGGAGTCGGCCGTCGCGCCTTTGACAGCCGTCTGCACGCGGCGCCGGTCTTCTGCTGCTGCAGATGTCGAACGGAGTCGGGCCAAGCGTGAAACTCCTTCCAAGCGCACCAACCCCGGGATCGGCTCCTGACCGCTGCGGGGTCGCGGAGCGTCACCTCGGAGACTGCACGAACCCCTACATGTAGTGGTCCGTGCGTCCATGATGCACTACAGATGAGACGCCTGGTACACAGGTTCGAATAACCCCAGTTCAATGTGCGTGTCGATCTCACTTTGGGTCATAGGAGCTGTTAGCGCCGCCTGTCAGCGGCCGGAACATGGGGAGGTTGCAGACTTCGGCAACGAGGCCCCTGCCGGCCTGCTCACCGGTCAACGGTGAGCCGGTCTAGGGAGGCGGCCTTACCGGCTTTGGTAGGTAAGGCGTAGCGTCGTGGGTGGTCAGATCGGCGCGGCCCATCAGTTCGACCACGGTGACCACGTCGACCGGATCGCGCGCCAGTTCGATGCCGCCGCGGATGAGGTTGGTGCCGAAGGTGTGGCCCAGCATGTGCGGACCAACCGGCTCGCCCGTCCTCGGTCGGGCCGATTCCCGCCGCTGCCCCTAGAGCTTCCCCCGGCCGTAGCTTCGGGAGAACCGGGCTTTGAGAGGGCGGTCGGGTGAGACCCGACCGCCCCGGCCGTTCGTGAGTGCAAAGCGACCAAGCAAAGCAACCAGGACGGCCACCAACCACATTAGCGCTCTGTCCGGCGCCGTCTAGGGCTCACGAGGGCGGACCGCCCCCATGAACCTCGGGCTGTAGGTCTCGCTGGCCACAGGTTCGGTGCGGACGGTCTGACCGCTGCTGGGGGCGTTGATCATGCGGCCTTCGCCGATGTACATGGTGACGTGGCTGGGGGCAGGGCCGGGGGAGCCGAGGTCGGTGGTGTCGTAGAAGAGGAGGTCGCCGGGCTGGAGTTGGTGCAAGCTGACGCGGCGGCCCGCTCGGTACTGATCGGTGGTGACGCGGGGGATGTCGACACCGGCGGCGGCCCATGCCTGCTGGGTGAGGCCGGAGCAGTCGAAGCCCGAGGGGCCGGTACCGCCCCATACGTAGGGTTTGCCGACCTGGCGCAGGGCCCACTCCACGGCGGCCCGTCCCTGCTCGCTGCCGCGTCCTCCGCCCCCGGCGGGGGCGTAGGCGTCGAACTCCTCGATGGCGGCCAGCACGTCTTCGACGTAGCGGTCGGACCGGTTGTAGCGGTACAGCGCGTCGGCGAGCTGGTCGCGGTCGGTGAAGTCGACCCCGCTCTCTCCGGCGCTGAGGCAGAGTTCCCGCGCGCTGGCCAGCGCGCTGTCATAGGCGTTGTGCGGGTTCTTGACGCCGTCGGCGTTGCCGTCGGCGCCGTAGTGGTCGGCCCAGCCGGAGGGCAGGTGCTGGTTGGGGCCGACCGCCCGGTCGTATTCGGTGTCGCCGTCGAAGCGACCGTTGTCGGTGTCGTAGTGGGGGGTGAGGTTGCCGTCGGCGCCGGAGCCGTCGAGGCGGGGGCCGATCATCGGCGGGGACACGTCGCCGTTGGGGGCGATGTCGCGGCCGGCCAGCAGCGACGACTCGACCTTTCCGATGCCGGCGAGGATCTGCCAGCGCATCCCCTCGCACTGCGGGTGCAGTTCGGGCAAGGTGTGAGCGGCGCGGAGGTAGGCGTCCAGCAGGGTGTCGGGCATTCCGGGCACGTGCGCGGGAGCGGGGTTCTCCAGTATGGCGGTGGCGGCGGAGAACACCGCCCCCACCGCCATGAGCGCCGCGACCAGCCCGGCGAGGAAGCCGGGGCTAGCCATCACCGGCCTCCCAGCCCCGCACGCCCCCCTCCGGCGGCAGGCTGGTCCCGGGAAGGGCGGCCAGGCGCCGTGGCGAGGAGCCGCCCAGCGGAGTCCACACCGAGTCGGCGGGGTGCTGGCCGTGGACGGCGGTGGCGGCCGGGACCGGCGGACGGGGAACGCGTTCGTGGAGGTTGCCCTCCCGGCGCCGGGAGGGCAGGTAGAACAGCACCACGCCCTGCTGGCCGGTAAGCCGCGCCAGCTCGTGGTAGCCGTCGAGCTTGGCCTCGAGCCGGCGCAGGGGCTCGGTGCCGCGGTCGTACTCCAGGAAGAAGTCGACCGCCGTGTCGGCATGGGTCCAGCGGCCGGCGGCGTCGGGGCGGACGATGTCGCCCCAAAGGGCTTCGCAGTCGCGGGCGGTGCGCCAGGTCAGGTGGGTGTCGTGGGTGCGGGTGTGGGAGTGCAGGTCCACGAAGAACTCGTTGACTCCGAGGGTGTGGGCGAGGCTTGAGCGGTAGGCGACGGCCAGGAGGCGGTCGCGCCGGTAGCCAAGTTCCTTCGCGGTCTGACCGTGTTCGGCGGCCAGGATCTCGGCGCCGGGGGCGTCGAGGATGTAGTGCCAGGGGGCGGTGCCCACCGGAGTCCAGGGGCGGAACCGCTCCAAGGCCCGCAGTCGGTACAGGATGGGCAGTCGGCGCTTGGCGGTGGCGTAGGAGGAGAACTCGCACCGGGCGATCTGGTCGGTGGTGAGGACGCGGTGGTCCCACACCAGCCGCATGACGCGCAGGTCGCGCGGGGTGAGGCGGGAGACCAGCCGGTGGACGGCCTCGGCCGTGGTGCGCGGGCGCACGGGTGCCGAGCGGTCGGGGCGTGTGGGTGTGCGCATGGGGGTGTTCTCCCTGGTTCAGCGGTGGGTGCGGGCGGCTTTGCGTAGGGCGGTGGCGCGGCCCTTGACGGGTGGCGGCAGGGGCCGGGTGCGCAGGGTGAAGGCGGGGGAGAGGGCGCCGTGGGAGACCAGGCGGGCGGCGGCCTGGTGGGCGGCCAGGTGGCTCAGATCGTGTTCGCCGAGGTTGGGGTGCACATGGCGCGCCAGGGTGCGGGCGTCCTCGGGGGAGACGTCGAAGTACACCTTGTTGCGGGCGTTGGCGGAGACGGCTTCGCGCAGATCGCGGGGAAGCTGGGAGAGGTCCTGGTGGGCCAGGACAAGCCCGGCGCGGTAGGCGCGGGCCTCGGCGAGCATGTCGTCGATGCCGTAGGGCAGGGTCAGGAAGTTCTGGCACTCGTCGAGGTAGATCGCGATGTCGGCGCGCTGATTCTCGGCCTGGCGGGCGCGAGCGAGGACGGCGTTCCACACCTGGGCCAGCAGCAGGGATCCGAGCAGGGAGGCGGTGTCCTCCCCGAGGACGCCCTTGGGCAGGCGGGCGATGACGATCGCCTGGTTGTCGAGCAGGCGGCGGAGGTCCAGGCCGTGGTCGGTGGTGGCGAGCAGGTCGCGGGCGAATCCGCGCAGCAGCACGGAGCGGAGTTTGTTGGCCAGTGGAGCGGTGGCGTGGGCCCGGGCCGGCTCGGACAGGTCCTCGTACCAGTTCCAGAAACCCTTGAGGACGGGGTCGGCGAGACGGGCGGTGGCGCGGCGGCGAAACGCGGTGTTGTCGAGCAGGCGGGGGATGTTGGCCAGTCCGGCGTGGGGGGTTCCGGCCAGAGTGAGGCAGGCCGAGCGCAGGATGTCCTCGGTGCGCGGTCCCCAGGAGTCGGCGAAGATCCGGCGGAAGATCCCGGTGACCATGTCGGCTGCGCGTTCCCGGCCCCGAGCGTCGGCGGAGAGCACGTTGAGCGCGGGCGGAGGCGCGTTGTCGTCGGGGTCGATCAGCACCACCCGCTCGGCCGCCGCCATGGGAAGCCGCGACAACAGGAGTTCAGATTCGCCCTTGGGCTCGATGAACACCAGGCCGCGGCCCTTGGCGGCGTCGTCCAGGATCATGTTCAGCAGGAAGGTGGTCTTGCCGGTTCCGGTGCCGCCGATGACGTGGGTGTGGTGGCGCGCGTCGGCGACGCGCAGGCCCACCAGCCGGGCCGCCGGGCCGTCGGCCGTGCCGAGGAGCCGGGTGTCGGGGGCGTCGCCGGTGATACCGGGCGGGGGCGGTGTGGGGCGGGCCGGCGCCCGCTCCAGGCCGGGTACCGCCGTGTCGAGGGGCAGATGGGCGACCGCGGCCAGTTCTTTGGCCGAGAGCATGTCCCCGTGGCCCAGCCATCGTGTCGCAGCCAGGCGTGCGGCGATCGGTGTCCAGCGGCGCCGGTAGTGGTTAAGGCCGGTGAACACGGAGAACGCCCCTGCGACGGCATGGGAGCGGCCCCGGCGCCGCTGCCGCGCCGCGGTGTCGGCGCCGGGCCCGGTGACGAGGTAGCGCACGTGGGTCTCCAGCCGCGGCGCCATGGCCTTGGCGAGGATGGCGCGCACCTCACCGGGGACATCAGGGCGCAGCGCGGCCTGTGCGGCCTTTCGGTGTGCTCCCCCAGGAGTGACCAGGTCGAACACCCCGCCGGTCGGGCGGACGCCTTGGCGCAGGCGGGCGGCGGCCTGGGCGGCTCGCCGCAGTCGGCGCCCGGTCACCGGGCGTACCGCCACCTGCACCAGCACCCGTTCCCCGGGCGCCAGGCCGCCGGCGGCGCCCAGGAGCGGGCGGATCGGGTCCTCGGCGTGGCCGGTGGCGATGGGGTAGTGGTCGGGGCGGGCGAGGCGCAGGTGGCCGCCGCGCGCGCGGGGCGCGGCCTCCGGGGGCGGAACAGGGCGCGTGGTGGTGCTCGCGCCGGGCCAGGCGGCCTGCACGGCGCGTTCCACCATCCCGGGCGGGACAGGACCGGGCACCCACAGCCGCACCCGCACTCCCGAGCCGTCTACGGCGTATTCCCAGACCACATGCGGCTGGCCGAGCAGCGCCCGCTTCCACGCGGGCCGCAGCAGACCGAGCAGGTTGGTCCACAGAGCCTCGGCACCGGCCAGATCGGTCTCGGGCGGAGGCAGGATCTCCACCAGGCGGGCGTGCCGGGACCAGGCGCGGTGCCGAAGCAGAGCCACGGCGGTGCGCAGGGCCACGGCGGCGGCGATGGCACAGGGCGCGGCGGCCAGCGCGGTGCTTCCGTGGGCGGCCACGGCGGCCAGGACGAGTTCACCCAGGGCGGCGGGCAGACCGCTCAGGTCGGCGGGGAGCCAACTCACAGCAGGTCCTCCTCCTCGGCATCGAGGCCGTCGAGGTCGGGCGCCGCCGGGCCGGACTCTTCTGCGGCGGCGGCTTCAGCGGGGTTGGTGGTGACCAGGCGGTGCTCGGCGTCGCTGGCCACGACCTGGAAGGCAACCCGCTGCTGCCCGCTGCACAGCAGCGCCTGGCCGGGTGCTGCGGTGAGCAGGTGCCGGCGCTCCCCGTCGGAGAGCCCGAACGCCTCGGCGACCTGGTCGATGGCCTGGGGTGCCTGGCGCATGAGGATCTGCGTGGTGGCGTTGGAGACGACGGCTCTGCCCAGTTCGGAGCCCAGCACGTCGGCGGCGTCCTGCGTGGCGACGGTGAGCCCGACCCAGCGCTTTCGGGCGGCCTTGGCCAGCCGGAACAGGAACCTCGCGCCCTCGGGCTGGGACATGAGCTGCCAGCCCTCGTCCACTACGACCATGCGGGGGTGGTCGGGGGCGGCCTCGGCGACCCCGCGCCAGATGGCGTCCAGAGCCATGAGGGTGCCCACGGCCTTCAGTTCGTCGGGCAGGGCGCGCAGCGACCAGGTGACCAGGTGCCCGGTCGGGCGCCGGGTGGTGGGGGCGCGAAAAAGCTCGGCGTAGGAGCCGGTGGTGTAAGGCGCGAGTTGGACGGCGAGGTCGCGGGCGTCCTCGTCCTTCTGCGCTTTCAGTACGGCCGCCAGGTCGCTGAGCATCGGCGCGGGCCGGGGCCAGGTGCGCTCGTCGGCGGTGATCCCGGCCTTGCGGTACGTCGTGATCAGCGCTTTGTCGAGGGCCGCGCGCTGGCGCGGCGCCAGCGGCGCGCCGGTCATGACCGGAATCAGGGTGTGCAGGAACAGCGCGCGCCGGCTCAGCGCGTCGCGCGTGGCCGCGGTGTCCAGTGCCAGGTCCAAGGGATTGAGGTGCACACCTGGCGCACCCAGGCGCATGACGGTTCCGCCGACGGCCTCGGTCAGGCGGGCGTACTCGTCCTCAGGATCGATGACCGCGGCCGTGATCCCGGCATAGAGCGATCGCAGCAGGTCGAGCTTGCAGAAGTAGGACTTGCCCGCCCCCGAGCGCGCCAGCACGACCGTGTTGTAGGAGTCCAGCGCCCACCGGTCCCACACCACCACTCCCGAGGAGTCGGCGTTGAGGCCGTAGAGGACCGCGGTGGGCGACGCCTCCACCGCCACGTCCGGGCTGGCGAAGGGGTAGGCGGCGGCCAGTGCGGCGGTGTCCATGGTGCGGCGTTGGCCGAGGAGGTCCACGCCCAGCGGCAGGCAGGAGATCCAGCCCTGAAGTTGCCGGTAGGAGGCGGGGCGGGCGTCGATGAGCATCGACGCCAGCAGCGACTGGACGTGGCCGACCTCCTCCTCCAGATCGTCCTCAGTGGCGGCGTGGACGGTGGCATAGAGCCCGACCCGGAAGAGCTTCACCTCGCCTCGGGCCAGGCTCGCGGCCATGTCGCGGGCGTCCTCGGCGGCGATCTCGGCCTCGAAGTCCTCCAGCCGCCCTTTCTCGGCGGTGGTCTGGGACGTGGCCTCCAGACGGGCCATCTGCCGGCGCAGCCGGTCGGCGGCCGTGTGGGGCGGGACGGGCTCGACGTGGAGGGACACATCCAGGCGGCCGGGGTAGGTCAGTAGCGGCTCCAGCCACGCGTCGCCGACCTCGGCCGGGTAGCCGGTGACGGCGAAGGACGCGGCCACGCCGCCACCCAGCCGGAGCCGCCGAGGGGCGATGTCGACCTCCGCGGCCACCGCCGAGGGCCGCGCGGGCCGCCGGCTCCTGTCACGTCGTAGTAGAGGCACGGTCAGTCCTCCTCAGCGGGGCGGGGGCCGGTGATGATCGCGTCGGGGGGCGCCAGCCCTTCTGGAGGGGCGGCGGCGCGGGCGGGATCGGCGGCGGTGGCGAGCACGGCCGCGGCGTCGGCCCCGGGCAGGACGGCGGCGGTGCTGCCGGCGGCGGCCAGCGCGCGAGTGGCGTCCTCGGCGCGCCGAAGCAGCGTTGCCGCCCCATGTCGCCCGGTGCCGCCGGGCTCGCGCAGTACCACGAGCACTCTGCGGTAGAGGAGATCGCGGGTGCGGCCCAGGTCGGCCAGGTAGTCGGCGTGGTCGCGGGCGGCACGCTCCAGTGCCGGGTGCGGCAGCGCGGGTGCCGCCTCGTCGACGGCGGCGATCAGCGGATCCAGGCGCACCGACTCCGCGCGGATGAGGACCTGAACGGGGGCGGAGAGGGAGTTGAGGTAGGCGGCGAAGCCGGCCACCAGTGAGGCCTGCTCCTCGGGGGTGCGCAGCGCGAAATTGACGGTGGAGCAGGACAGGACGACCGCGCAGCCGTGCTCGCCCAGGTCGATGACGCCGCTGTCGCCGATGGACTCCAGCGGCAGTGCCAGCGGGGCGGGCAGCGGGTCGGGTCGGGCGCTGACCCATGAGGGGACTTCGGCGGCGTCTTCGGCGGCGGTGGTGGCGCGGCGTTTGGGGGAGCGGTGGAACCGCAGCGCGGCGAACAGGAACTGGTTCAGGTTGAGCCCGTCGCGGCGGACCAGCGCGGCGGCCACCGCCGCGCCCATCAGCGGGACCGCGACGGCTGCCAGCACCGGCAGCGGCACCACGTCGCGCAGTGCCGTCCACACCGCCCACACTCCGATCCCGGGCAGGCCGATGATCAGCAGTTGTCGGGCGCTCAACCCGGCCAGGATGCGGTCCTCGCGTTCGATGTCGGCGGGCATGCGCACACGCGCCATCACTCCTGCTCTCCTCTCGGTCGGCGGCGGTAGTGGCGGGGCCGGGGACGGACCGGGCGCCGCTGGCCCGCGTTCGGCGGATGCGTGGATTCAGGCGGCTCGGGCCGTGGCGGCCGGGGCGGGGTGATGCGGATGTCGGATGGCCGCACCGTGCGGTAGCGGCGGGGATCGGGCGGAGGGGGAGCGCTGCGGGGCCGGGGGCGCTGCACCCAGACACCGCCCGCATAGTGGCGCGGCGTACCCGCGAAGGACGTCCGTTCTGCGCGGACGGGCCCGCGGCCTTGGCCGCGTCCTGTGGAGGAGCGGTCGTTGGGCGGGGTCTCCTTGCCCGGCGCGGTGGGGCTCTCCGGCCGGGGTGGCGGGCTGCTGCTCCACATGGGGCGCCCGCCGCCGCCACCCCACCGAGGTCGGGGCGCCAGGCCGCGTCCCGGACCAGAAGGTCGAGGCGGCCGCGGCGCGGGCCCCCGACCGGGTCCGCCGCGCGGCGGAGGCGGGCCGGGACGTCCGCCGCGTCCGGCGCCCGGGCGCGGCGTCGTGCGGCCCGCGGCGGTGGCCAGCGCCCGGCCGACGTTGCGCAGCACGAGGGCACCGACGGCGAACCGCACTACGCGCACCAGCGGGGAGCCGCGCGTGTTGAACACCTGCCGGAACGCCCAGAACGGGATGCGCACCAGCACATACATCGCCGTGATCAGCACGATCACGTCCAGCATGGAGTCGGCCGTACCGGCCGGATCGGTGAGGAAGTCGGCCTCCCGGCGCACCAGGAACACCTGGGTCAGCACCCGCAGCGTCAGTGCCTGGGCGACCTGGATGACCAGCAGCGCCCCCATGGCCCGCCACCACAGGCGGGCCACCCCCTCGGTCTGAGGCAGGGCATGGCAGACCAGCGCCAACGGCGCGGCTGCGGTGAGCAGCAGCCACAGCATCACGCGGACGATCACCGCGACAGCGAAGAACAGCACCAGCAGCGCCGCGACCACGGTCAGCAGCACCACCAGCACCAGCTCGCCCAGCGGGTCCTGCAGCGTGCGCTCGATCGCCTGGGCCACCGCCTCGGGCTGGGCGGCGCCCTCCAAGAGCCCCACCGTCAGCGCGTTGCCCATGTCGGCCAGCACCGAGCACACCAGCCACGAGGCGTTGGCGGCGAGGAACGCGAGCACCACGCGCGGTGCCAGCTCCTTCACCCCGGCCGAGGACTGCACGGTGGGATTGGCCATCACCAAGACCCCGGCCAGAGTGACCACGAGCACGAAGGAGGCGTTGGCGACCATCAGCGCACCCGTGTGGGCCTGGCGCACGCCCGTTGTGGGGTCGGGGGTGGTCAGCAGGCCCATCGCGAACAGGACCAGGTGGGCGTCGATGAAGTCGGCCACGAGCCCGGTGAGCCATCCGTTGAACGCGGCCCGCATCCGGCAGGCGTAGTCGAAGGTCCCGCAGTCCGCTCCGTCGGCGGGCTCCTCGGCGCTGCCGCCCTCCTCCGCGGGCGGTTCCGGCTCGGGCCCGGGGGAGGGATCGGGCGACGGCCGCGGGTTCTCCGAAGGGGACGGGGACGGCCGGGGCGGCTCCGGTTCGGCATCGGAGGAAGGAGCGGGCGGCACCGCGTCGCCCGGCACTGCCGCCGCGGCAGCCGCCGGTACTGCCGCGGTAACCGGAGCGCCCAGCAGCAGTGCCGCGGCACCCGCCGTCAGGAGGAGTCGGCATCGGGGCGGCACGGGTCAGTCCAGCCCGACGAAGCCGCGCAGGATCTCGACCAGGATCGGGGCCAGGATCGCCACCCCATAACCCAGCGCGGCGTACTTCAGCGTGTCCTTGGCGCGGTTCACCTCGCCTGGATCACCGCCGGCCAGGAGGTAGCGCAGCCCGCCGATGGTTAACAGGAGTGTCGCCAGAGCGACCAGCAGGCCCACGATCCAGTTGCGGATGTTGGTGATCACCTCGCCCAGGTTGGATACCCCCGGCTGCTCAGCGCCCTGAGCCAGCGCCGGATCAGGCCCGAGGAGAAAGAGCAGAGCGAGCGCCGCACCACCGACGGCGGCGCGTCGAAATCGTTTATTCGGGATCGGCATGGCCGTCACCTCAAAAGAATCCGAACGGGGGTGGTAAACGGGGCGGGGAAGCGCCGGTCTCTCCTTTCTGATGGGAAAACCAAACCGAGGACGTCCACCGGACACACCCCGCCCCGCGAAAGGCAAAGGCGACTTTCGCCCTCACTCAAGAAACGGCGCGCGAAGTGCCGATCGCGCTCACCCGGGAGGTGGTCTCCACCCCGCCGAGGGCCGCCAGGAGCCTCCCCTGAGCGCTCCTGCGGTAGCGCCGCGCGGTGATGTAGGCCAGGCCCAACTCATCGGCCACCCGGATTAGGGGACGGCGCTCCAGGTGGGTACGGGCGATCAGTTCGGCCTCGATGGGACTGAGCACGCCGGTGCGCAGAGCGCGCGCCAGCAGCGTCACCGGCCCCGCCCCCGACTGGCCTGCGTGCCGTAGACCGGCGCACTCCCAGGGCACCTCCCGGCTCCGGAGCCGGCGCAGAGCACGCTGGTGGCGCTGCCCGGCGGCACGGGCGGCGCTCACCAGTCGCCCGCACACCCGTTCAGGGGCGGGATCGGCCGAACGCATGGCCGCCACAAACGCGGCCAGCATCTCCGCCTCGATATCAGCGCGGTCGGCGTCATCGCAGCGCAGCCGCGTACGCGCCGCGCACAGCCCCGGCAGCGCCAATCCGGCGGCCACGACCGTCCATGTGGCATCGCCGCCCCTCACCGGGACAAGCAGGCGCCGCCACACCGCATCAGCCGTCTCCTGCGGCGCCTGCACAAGCCAGCCGTCCAGGTCGCCCGCGGTCATGCGGGACGCGGTGCCGGCCACACCTCGCAGATCCAGAACCGGCGGCCGAGGACCATCGGCCAGGAGACGAAACGAGCGGCGCAGCGTGGAAAAGGCGGAACCGTCCATGGCGAACTCCCTTAAATCGTCGGGGAGCCCATGAAGGCATAAGCGGGTGAGCAGGATATGAGCGCAGAAGCAGATCCCCCGGAGCGAGAATCCGGCGAACATCCGGCGAACCCGGATCGGGAGAAATGCGAAGGGGGCCGAAAACGGCTGCGGAGGCACCGGGGCCTGCCTTAGCACCACTGTGCACAGCGTGCGTGAGCGCGAACCGCTCTTCCGGTGCCCTTCCTAGGTGAGGACGTTCACCGGCCGCCGCCGGCACCGCCAATGGCCCCACGCACCCCCGGCCACCCGCCGCCCGCGCTCAAGCTGCTGTCGCTGGGCGCGGGCGTGCAGTCCAGCACCCTGCTGCTTCTCGCGGCACAAGGCGCGATTCCGCGCTTCGACTACGCACTCTTCGCCGACACCGGATGGGAACCAACGGCCGTCTACCGGCACTTGGCGCGGCTTGAAACCGTTGCCGCCGATGCCGGGATACCGCTGCTGCGGATCAGCGCCGGCAACATCCGACGCGACGCACTCGATGAAGACCATCGATTCGCCTCCATGCCGCTGTTCATCCGCGGCCCTCACGGGGAGCGGCAGATGGCGCGGCGCCAGTGCACGGCCGAGTACAAGATCCGGCCGCTCAAGCGCGAGGCGCGGCGACTGCTCGGCTACCCCCATCCCAACCGGGTGCCGACCGGGGTCTACGCCGAGCAGTCCATCGGCATCAGCGTGGACGAGGTCCACCGCGCCAAGGACGCCGATGTGCGCTACCTGCGCAACCGCTTCCCCCTGCTGGAGATCGGCTGGACGCGCCGTGACTGCCGGGCCTACCTCGCCGCCCACGGCCTGGGGGACACGCCCCGCTCGGCCTGTGTGGGCTGCCCTTACCGCTCCAACGCCTCCTGGGCGGAGATGAAAGCCACCGACCCGGCCGCCTGGGAGGACGCGGTGGCATTCGATGCCGCCATCCGCCACGGCCACCCTGCCGCGGCAACGCGTGGCACGCCGCTGCGCGGCACCTACTACCTCCACGCCGCCCGAGTGCCGCTCGCGCAGGTTGATCTCGGCATCGACACCGGCCCCGAGCCGGAGGGCTGCTCACCCTGGGCGTGCCGCAGCGGTGAACCGGCCGAGCCGCCCGGGAACGGGGGTGCCGCATGACCGCCACCGGCACCGCATCAGCGGCACCCGCGGTCCCGTGCCCCTCGGTCAACGGAGGGGAGGCGCCGCCCCCACAGACCGGACCGGGATGGTCGATCGGTTCGCTGTGCACCGGATACGGCGGCCTGGACATGGGAGCCGCCGCCGCGCTGGGGGAGGCCCACCTAACCTGGGTCGCCGACCACGATCCCGACATCAGCCGCCTGCTCGCCGCCCGCTTCCCCGCAACTCCCAACCTCGGCGACCTCGCCCACGTCGACTGGCGCACCGTGCCCACCGTCGACGTGATCACCGCCGGCTTCCCCTGCCAGGACATCTCCGCCGCCGGCCCCGGCGGCGGGATCGAGAACGGAGCACGATCCAGTGTCTGGAACCTGGTGGTGGAGGCCATTCGCCGTCTACGACCCCGCCTCCTCCTCGTCGAGAACGTGGCGGCCCTCCGATGGCGCGGACGGGGACTCGACCGCGTACTCGCTGACCTGGCCCGCGCAGGGTATGACGCGCGATGGTGCAGCCTACGCGCCAGCGACATCGGCGCCTGCCACCGCAGGGAACGGTTGTTCCTTGCTGCCCACCCCGTGCGCGAGCGACGCCTCGCGCGGTCCCGCGCGACCGCAGGACCGGCGTGCGCACGGCAAACAGGTGCGCCTGTCCGATGTCATCTGCCACATGGAGGTCCCGTCCGGGGGAGCACGCCCCGTCCCGGCGGCCTTCTCCCGCACTGTGGGATCCCCGCCGCTACTCCCCACACCGCGGGCCAGCGACGCCACCAAGGGCAGCCCCAACCAGAAAGGCTCGCGCGGCGACCTCACACTGTCCTCCGTGGCCGCGATGCTGTCCACTCCCACGGCTGCGCCCTCCGACGGCAGCCGCACGGTCGGCCCCGGCGCCCACACCCGGCAGAACCCGGACGTCCCGATAGCCCTCGAACCGCGTGGGGAACCTACGCTCAGGCCATCCACCGATGGGAACAGGTCCTCGGACGCGAAGCCCCGCCGCCCAGCGAACCCGGAAGGCACGGACGACCGCGGCTGAGCCCGGTCTTCGTCGAATGGATGATGGGCCTGCATACCGGCTGGGTCACCGGCCCCGCCCTGGGGCTGAGCCGCACCGCGCAGCTCCGCGCTCTGGGCAACGGCGTCGTGCCCCAGCAGGCCCACACCGCCTTCACCCACCTGCTCGCCGACATCGCCGCCGCTGACGACGCGGGAGGCGACCAGTGAGCCTTCACCTGGTCCCGGTGCCCTTCGCCGAAGCACGCGCCTTCATTGAGGTATGGCACCGCCACCTCGGCCCGCCGCGCGGCCACAAGTTCAGCCTCGGTGCCGCCGACGACAGCGGCGTGCTCGTCGCCGTCGCGATCGTCGGCCGCCCCGTGGCGCGCGGCCTCGACAACGGCCGGACCCTGGAGGTCACCCGCCTGGCGACCGACGGCACCCCCAACGCCTGCTCCATGCTTCTCGCCGCTGCTTGGCGCGCGGCAAAAGCCCTCGGCTACCGGCGCCTGGTCACCTACACCCGCGCCGAGGAACCCGGTACGTCCCTTCGCGCGGCCGGCTGGCGCCCCGTGGCGGCAATGCCGCCCAGAACCGACTGGCACCCACCCCACGGACTGCACACCCGAGGCCCGGCCCGCACCCGGTGGGAGGCGCCATGATCCGCGTGCGCCGCCCCGGAAGGGCCGCCGCGGAACCGACCGGGCCCGGGGGTGGCATGCCGCGGTATGGATGCGTCGGCGTCGGCATGCCCGGGCGGCCCTCATTGTCGGCGCAGGCTCCTATCCCTGAGGTGAGGTTGCCGTGTCGGTGAGGAAAGAAAGGTGCCCTGACCAGCTCAAACGCGATGACAATCGCCAGAGGAGCCCTTACCCTACAGCTCCGGCACCGGCCACCGACAAGCCCGGCAGCGGTCCCCACCTCCCCGAGGTCTACACACCTGCCGAGGCGGCCCAGGTGCTCAAAGTGCCTGAGTCGTGGCTGCGGAAGAAGGCGACCCAGCAGGCGATCCCCTGCACGTTCATCGGCAAGCACCTGCGCTTCAGTGCCGCTGACCTCGTCCGGATCGTGCAGCAGGGGGCGCGTCGCCCGGTCACCGGCCGTGCCGCGAACGGCAACGAATGAATCTACGCAGTAAAGGAGGCTGTACAAATGGCATATGCCGAGCGATTGCCGGCGTCGTGGAGGGCCCGCTTCAAGAAACCTGACGGCACCTGGGGCTCCAAGTCGGGGTTCGCGACCAAGGAAGCCGCGCTCAACTGGGGTGAGGAGCAAGAGGCCGAGGTGCGGGCGCGCATCTGGATCGCGCCTGAGGACCGTGAGATCGCCTTCGAGATTTTCGCCGAGCAGTGGATGGCCAGCGCGCGTCTGGCCGACAACACGCGTGCCAAGTACCGGTGCTACCTGGACGCCCACATCCTTCCCAAATGGGGGAAATGGCCGCTGATCAGCATCTTCAACAGCCATGTCGACATCCAGGGCTGGGTCAGCCAACTGCACGAGGACCTCGCCGAGCCCAGCGTGTCCTCGGTGTTCGCGCTGTTCTCCACGATCTGCAACAGCGCGGTGCGCGCCCGGCGCATCCCGGCCAATCCCTGCAACGGTATCCGGGTGACCTCAGGCGACTACGAAACCGAACGCCAAGTGGCCACCCCCGCCCAAGTTCTGCGGGCGGCGATGCGCCTGCACCACACCTGCGGCAGGGCCGGGTTCGTGCTGTGCCTGCTCAACGGCTACACCGGCGCTCGCTGGTCGGAACTGGCGGGCCTGGAACCGCACGAATACGACGAGGTCAACCGCGCGATCCCGGTACGCACCCCGCTGCGGGAGACCGCGGGGCGGGTGGCCAAGGCCAAGAGGGCCAAGACCCCCGCCGGCAAGCGCTGGATCCAGCTCCCCGACTTCCTCGCCGCCCTCTACACCGACCTGTTGGTACAGGCCGAGCCGGGACAGCCGGTCTTCGCCGGCCGTCGGGGCGGGTATCTGCGTCGGGGCAACTTCCGCGCCCGGTTCTGGCGTCCGGCCTGGGACGGGTGCCCCGGCAGCGACCAGGCGTGGCTGCGCGCGCCGATCCTGCCCGGGTTCACCTTCAACGAGGGCCGACACACCCACCGGACGTGGCTGGCCGAGGACGGCGTCCCCGAGGTCGCCCGCGCGGCCCGGCTGGGGCACCGGATGCGGGGGATGGGCCACGTCTATGAGCACGTGACCCCGGCGATGAGGGATCAGGTGCGCAGTGCGCTCGAGGAGCGCTGGCTGCGGAGTCTGGACGCGCTGCATCCGCAGGAGCGGGAAAGGCTCATGGAGATGGTTCCGCAGATCGGTGAGCACTACCGTGCGCACCGCAGGAAAGAGGCTTCGTAGCGAACTGGAGCAAGATCGTCTCCAGATTCTCTCCATCGCCGAAGCCGCTGACAACTGAAGAGAACCGATGAACGGTCTCTGACCTGCGATGATGCTGGTGGGCGATACAGGATTCGAACCTGTGACCTCTACCGTGTCAAGGTAGCGCTCTAACCAACTGAGCTAACCGCCCGAAGGGTCGCACCGAAGTGCGAACGGGGGAGGCGGAGACGGGAATCGAACCCGTGTACAGGGATTTGCAGTCCCTTGCCTAAGCCACTCGGCCACTCCGCCGCGAGCCGTGCTCAAGGGGCGTGGGTGTCCCTTACGGCTTCTCCGAGCGGACGACGGGATTCGAACCCGCGACCCTCACCTTGGCAAGGTGATGCTCTACCAGCTGAGCCACGTCCGCAGTGTCCATGGGAGGCCCCATGGGGTTTGGTGCTTCGAGCGGACGACGGGATTCGAACCCGCGACCCTCACCTTGGCAAGGTGATGCTCTACCAGCTGAGCCACGTCCGCGCGGAGTGGGGGTGTCCCGGCCGGTTCGCGCCGGCCCGGTGCCCCTCTCGCTGCCTCTGAACTTTAGCGGATCGCGGCGCCTGGGCGAAATCGAAATCCCGGGGCGGCGCCGTGCGCGGGGCAGGGTGCGGAGCGCGGCGGCGCCGTCGGGGCGTCCGGACGGGGGCTGAGGCAGTGGCAGGGACGGCTCAGCGCTCGACTTGGGCGGGTGTGGTGGGCATGTCCGGGCGGGGCGGCGCGGAGAGGTACTGGCCGACGCGCTGGATCACCTTGTTCATCTCGTAGGCCACCAGGCCGACGTCGCACTCGGTGTCGGACAGCAGCGCCATGCACGCGCCCTCCCCGGCCGCGGCGACGAACAGGAAGGCGTCGTCCATCTCGATGATGCTCTGGCGGATGCCGCCGGCGCCGAACTGCTTGCTGGCGCCCGAGGCCAGGCTGTGCAGACCGGAGGCGATGGCGGCGAGGTGTTCGGCGGCGGGGCGGTCCAGGCGGCTGGAGGAGGCCATCAGCAGGCCGTCGGTGGACAGGACGATCGCGTGGCGGGTGCCCTGCGCGCGCGTGAGGAGGTCGTCAAGCAGCCAGCTCAACTCGCCTGGGGCGGTGCTCTGTGAGGTCATAGCTCTCTTGATCCGTCGTCGTCTCGGCCGGACCGGGCGACCCCGGGGCAGGGTCGCGGGCCGGTCCGCGGGGCCCCGGGGCAGGGGTCCTCATAGCGTTGCCCAGATGATAGCCATTCGTGATCCACGCGTCCGATATGCGCCTGCGTGTCGGAGTAGTGGGTGGTTCGCGGCGATGAGGCGGGTACGGGTGTGGTTGGTTACGTTACCCGTGGCCTACATCGCATATACGGCATCGGCCGGGATTGGACAGAAGGCTTGCGCCGTAAGGGTTTTCAGCGACGGCCGCCCCGCGCGAACGGCCCGGCGCGCCGGGGCTCGGGCTGCCGCGCGGACCCCTGAGGTGGCAGGATCGCACCAGGCGGCGGCCCGCCGCGGCGAGGACCCCGGCACCCCCCGCGGGAACGCAGGTGACCGGTGGTGCGCCCGGGACGCGGGCGCCGGCGCCCCACCACCCCGGGCGGGGCGTTCGCCGGCGCGCGGGCACACGGCGCCGCGACAGCCTGAGAACCAAGGGAGGACGCGAGTATGCGGGTGTGGATCGCCGGCGCGGGTTTCGGACGGGGCAAGGTCCTGGATGCGGACGAGGCCCGGATCCCCGTGCTGGACCACGGCATCACCGTGGGCGACGGCGTCTTCGAGACCGTGAAGGGGGTCGCCGGCGAGCCGTTCGCGCTCACCCGGCACCTGCGCCGCTTGACCCGCTCGGCCGTGGGCATCGGCCTGCCCGAGCCCGACACCGGCCTCATCGCCGAGGGCGTGCGCCAGGCGCTGGACGCCAACCCCGACATCCCCCTCTCGCGGGTGCGCATCACCGTCACCGGCGGCGTGGGCCCGCTGGGCTCCGACCGGGTGGGCGGCGAACTGACGTGCGTGGTGGCCGTGGGGCCGCTGGGGCCGATCGCCCCCGTGGCCGACGTCGCCGTGGTGCCCTGGACGCGCAACGAGAACGGCGTCCTGACCGGGCTCAAGACCACCTCCTACGCCGACAATGTGGTCGCCCTGGACTACGCCAAGCAGCGCGGGGCGGGCGAGGCGGTCTTCGCCAACACGGCGGGCAACCTGTGCGAGGGCACCGGCAGCAACGTGTTCGTGGTCCTCGACGGCGCCCTGCTCACCCCGCCGCTGTCGGCCGGCCCCCTGGCCGGGATCACCCGCGAACTGGTGCTGGAGTGGGCCGGCGGGCAGGAGGCCGACATCCCGATGGCGGCGCTGGAGGGCGTCTCCGAGGCGTTCCTGACCTCCTCGGGCCGCGACGTGCAGCCGATCCGCGCGATCGACGGCCGCGCGCTGCCGGCCGCGCCGGGGCCGGTGACGCGGCGGGCGATGGAGGTCTTCGCCGAGCGCGGCGCCGCCGACATGGACCCCTGACGGCGAAGACGATCGCGACCAACCGCCGACGGCGCCCGTCCGGGAGGGGACGGGCGCCGTCGGCGTCGTGTGAGACGGGTGCCGGGGCCGCGCGGTGTCTGCGGCGGGCTGAGCCTGCTGCCGGGGCGCGCTGTGCGGTGCGGCCGATGTGCCGCCCGAGCGGGCCGCGAAGGCGGAGGGCGCCGCGGCGGGCGCGGTGGCGGTGCCACTACGCGCCGTGACCGAATGCGGCGGTGAGACGGGAACCGGTGGCCGCCGGCGGATGCGGTCGCGGCCCAAAGGGGCCGCGGGCCGGTCCGGTTTGCGGGGTTGGCCGCGGGGTAAACCAGACGCCGGGTTTGCGTGGTTCGCGGGTGCTGGCCACCGCGTGCTGAGGGGACCGGCCCGATGGGCGGCGCGAGTCGCCGGACGCGGGTCAGGCCAGGAGGTGCTGCTCGATCTCGGCGTCGAGGTTGACGAACTCGCCCTCGTGCCCGGCCGGCACGATCTCGTAGGTGCGGTGCAGGAACTCCGCCAGCGGCGAGACCGGGGCGTCGAACTGCGCCTGGCCGAACGGCGACGACAGCGCGATGTTCACGGTGCGCTCGCCGTTGCCGGCCTCGGGCCACACGCGGACGTCGCCCTCGCCGGCGGCGCGCACGATGCCCACCGTCAGCAGTTCGCGGGCGAAAATCCACTCGACGGGCTCGTCCTCGCCGGTGTGGAACGCCACCTTGATGGCGTAGGGGTCGTCGGCGGTGTAGTCGAGCCGTGCGACCAGGGGGACCGCCGTGCGGTCGGGGACCACGAGCCGAAGGCCCAGCTCGGCGGTGGCAGTGGTGCCGCTACTGTTCATGTTCGCCAAACCTTTTCTCGTCCGGCCCCGCGTAAAGCGCGGGTAGGTTAACCGTCTCGCCCGCTCCAACGCGGCCGGGTGCGGTCTATGACGCGCAACCGGAAGACTTTGCCTGGTGGATGCCTCTTGGAGTGCGGCTGGGTTTCCCTATGCCGCCTCCTGGTCCTCCGGTCACTGTAATGAGCTGCGGAAACCAGGAATTTCCGGATGATCTGTGTGCCACGTCACGCGCGGGGGAGGGGCGGGTATGCCCCGGATGTTCATGGGTGTCCGAATGCCCGCCCATGAGGGCGTTTCGCGTTTTGCGCGCTCTTGAACACCGCTGGGACCCTGTTTGGTGAGACGTCGGTCACAGTACCGCCGACCTGGTGGGGACGACGGCACAATCCACCCCGTCGGATGCGCTAGAGTCTTCAGTGTTCGCCCCGCCGAGAGGCGCCGGACACCCCGGGCGATTAGCTCAGTTGGCTAGAGCGCGTCGTTCACACCGACGAGGTCACTGGTTCGAGTCCAGTATCGCCCACCCCGATCAAGGTCGGCTCCGATCACCAGGAGCCGGCCTTGTTTGTTTCATCCGACCGCCGCGCCCACCTCGCCGCGCCCCGCGCGCGGCCACCGGCCGCAGACGGCTTTATCGCAGGTCAGCGCCCAGGCAAGGGCGGCGGCGCGCCGACGGCACCAGCCGGAGCGTGTGGCCGACGCCATGGTTGAGGGGCAGGTCCGCTTCGGTGGAAACCTGCTGTCCGATACGCCGGAACCTGGGGAGCCCGCCTCGGGTCAGCCCAGCGAGCGGGCGCGGCGGCGCAGCGAGAACCGGCGGCGGGGCCGGTCGCCCGCGCCGGGGGCCGGGCGGGCGCCCAGCAGCCGCGCCAGCCGGGAGTCGGGGTTGGAGCGCACCGCCCGGTCCTTGGCCTTCTCCTTGGCGGCGTGCGCCCAGCGCCGCGCGTGGCGCAGCAGGTGCTTGGCCCACGCGAACTCCGTGGCCAGCACGGCCAGGCCCAGGACGATGGCGGCGGCGCCCGGGCCGGGGGTCACGCACATGACCACGCCGGCCAGCAGGAAGAAGAGGCCGACGGTGGCCACGACACCGCGCCAGGTCCAGCTCAGCACCGGGTGGGCGTGCATGCGCCGGCGCCACACCCGCAGGCGGGTGCGGAACCGGCGCCACCGCCGCGACGGCCGGTGGGTGCGCGGGTTCGCGGTGGGGGATGCCGCCGGGTCCGGACGGTCGGTCATGGGGCTCGGAGACATGCAGTCACAATATCGGCCGGATCAAGACGAGGTAACGGGCCAAGCCGTGAAAATCCAGAACGATTTCTCGCCCCGTCCTCCGGGCGCTGAGGCGGCGCCTGCGCGCCCCACGTCCCCCGCCCGGCTCCTTGGCCGCACGATCGGCTCCCAGGGGCCCCAGGGCGCTCTCAGTGCGCCGCCCGCTCCGGGGTCCGCGCCTCTCCCAGGCGCCGCCGGCTTCCCGCCGGCCTCGCGCCGGAGCGCCGCACCGGCACTGCCGCGTCGCCGCCGGCGCGCCGCCTCAGCGCCGCGCCCCGTCCGCGCCGCCCGGCCCCTCGTCCTCGGGGTCGTGGCCGTAGATCCAGTCGCCGTGGGCGTTCTCGGCCTCGGCCGCCATGCGCGTCCACGCCTCGGGGGAGTGGTCGCCGCCCGCCCGCACCGCCGCCAGGATCTCCTCGTTGACCTTCCGCAGCCGCTCGGTGCGTTCCCGCCGCCGCAGCGCGTAGCGCTCCAGCGCCGCCCCCGCCTCCAGCGACGTGGCCCCCCGCAGGTGCGCCGCCAGCGCCACCGCGTCCTCCACCGCCTGGTTGGCGGGCTGGGCGAAGAACGGCAGCGTGGGGTGGGCCGCGTCGCCCAGCAGCGCCACCCGGCCCCGGCTCCACACCGGCACCGGCCCGTGGTCGTGCACACCCCACATGCCCACCCACTCCGCCGCCGAGAACAGCTCCCGGGCGGTGGCGCTCCAGCCCTGAAACGCCGACAGCAGGTCGGCCACCCGGCCCCGCGCCGTCCAGGAGCCCGGATCGCGCGCCCCCGCCGGCACGGTCGCCGTGAACGCCACCCGCCGCCCGGCCGCCACCGGGTAGGCGGCGATGTAGCGGTCGCTGCCCGACCACACCCGCACGCGCGGCTCCCGCAGCAGCGCCGGCGCGCGCTCGGCCGGCGCCAGCCCCCGGTAGAGCACCCGCCGGGCCGGCCGGTAGCGGTCGGTGTTCACCAGGCTGCGGATCAGGGAGTTGGCGCCGTCGGCGCCGATGGCGACGTCGCCGTGCACCGACCGCCCGTCGGCGCAGCGCACCGACACGCCGTCGCTGCTCTCCAGCAGGTCGGTGACGTAGTGGCCGCCGCGCACCGCACCCGGGCCCGCCGCCGCCAGCAGCGCCGCGTGCAGATCGGCCCGCAGCAGGGCGAGGTTGGGCGCGCCGTGGCGCTGGGCGTGCACGCCGTCCTGGGGGGTGCTGCCCAGCAGCAGGTCGTCGTCGTAGCGCAGGACGTCGCGGGCCGCCACCGCCACCGCGACCCGCTCCAGCGCCGGCCCCAGGCCCAGGCGGCGCAGCGGCCGTACCGCGTTGGGGGTGAGCACCACGCCCGCGCCCACGGGGGAGGGGTCGGGCGCCTGCTCCAGCACCACGACCTCGTGGCGCGAGCCGGCCATGGCCGCCGCCAGGGCCGTTCCGGCGATGCCGGCACCTACCACCACAACGCGCACGCGCACCCCCGCGCCTCGACTCGGCGGCCTACCCGGGGCGGCCGCCGCCGCCCGCCTCCGGATCCTAATCCGTCCGCCTCCGCCCGACACGGCCCGTTCCGCCGCTTCGGGGCGGTGTCGGCCGCCCGACCGCGCGCGCCCGATAACCAGGGTGAGCGTGGGGAGCGGAGCCGATAGCATCGAAGCGCGGGGCGCGCCCGCACCGGCCCGCGTCCAGCGCGGCCGCCGGCACCGTCCCCGCGCCGCTTCGCCCAAGTCGCCACCCGTCTAAGGAGTGCCACCGTGTCCGTCGTCCCTGAGCTGCGCATCACCCTCGCCGGAACCGAGCGTGCGGTGGCGGCCGGGACGACCGCCGGCCAGGCGCTGGAGGCCGACGGCAGGACCGTGGTCGCCGCCCGCGTCAACGGCGAGCTGCGCGACCTCGCCCACGAACTCGCCGACGGCGACGCCGTCGAAGCCGTCGAGGCCGGCTCCGCCGACGGCCGCGCCATCCTGCGCCACTCCGCCGCCCACGTCATGGCCCAGGCGGTGCAGGAGCTGTTCCCCGAGGCCAAGCTGGGCATCGGCCCGCCCATCGACAACGGGTTCTACTACGACTTCGACGTCGCCGAGCCCTTCACCCCCGACGACCTCAAGCGCATCGAGAAGCGCATGCAGGAGATCGTCAAGCAGGGCCAGCGGTTCGTCCGCCGCGCCGTCAGCGACGACGACGCCCGCGCCGAACTCGCCGGCGAGCCCTACAAGCTGGAGCTGATCGGCCTCAAGGGCGCCGCCGGCGAGGCCGCCGAAGGCGCCGGCGTCGAGGTCGGCGCCGGCGGGCTGACCATCTACGACAACGTCCACCCGCGCACCGGCGAGCTGTGCTGGAAGGACCTGTGCCGGGGGCCGCACCTGCCCACCACCAAGTCCATCCCCGCCTTCAAGCTGATGCGCTCGGCCGCCGCCTATTGGCGCGGCAGCGAGAAGAACCCCCAGCTCCAGCGCATCTACGGCACCGCCTGGGAGTCCCGCGACGCGCTCAAGGAGTACCTCGCCTTCCTGGAGGAGGCCGAGAAGCGCGACCACCGCCGGCTGGGCGCCGAACTCGACCTGTTCTCCTTCCCCGACGAACTCGGCTCGGGCCTGGCGGTGTTCCACCCCAAGGGCGGGGTGATCCGCAAGGAGATGGAGCAGTACTCCCGCCGCCGCCACGAGGAGGCCGGCTACGAGTTCGTCAACACCCCCCACATCTCCAAGGCGAACCTGTTCGAGACCTCGGGGCACCTGCCCAACTACGACGAGGGCATGTTCCCCCCCATGCGGTTCGACGGCCAGGACTACTACCTCAAGGCCATGAACTGCCCCATGCACAACCTCATCTACCGCTCGCGCGGGCGCTCCTACCGCGAGCTGCCGCTCCGGCTGTTCGAGTTCGGCACCGTCTACCGCTACGAGAAGTCCGGTGTCGTGCACGGCCTCACCCGGGCCCGGGGGTTCACCCAGGACGACTCCCACATCTACTGCACCCGCGAGCAGGCCCCCGAGGAGCTGGACAGCCTGCTCCGCTTCGTGCTGGACCTGCTGCGCGACTACGGGCTCAGCGATTTTTACCTGGAGTTGTCCACCCGGGGCGAGTCACCGAAGTTCATCGGCGAGCCCGAGGAGTGGGAGGAGGCCACCGAGCTGCTGCGCCAGGCCGCGCAGAAGCAGGGGCTGGACCTGGTCATGGACCCCGGCGGCGCCGCCTACTACGGCCCCAAGATCTCGGTGCAGGCCAAGGACGCCATCGGGCGTACCTGGCAGATGTCCACCCTCCAGGTCGACCTCCAGCAGCCCAAGCGGTTCGAGTTGGAGTACACCGCCGCCGACGGCTCCCGGCAGCGGCCCATCATGATCCACCGGGCGCTGTTCGGCTCCATCGAGCGGTTCTTCGGGGTGCTGCTGGAGCACTACGCGGGCGCGTTCCCGGCGTGGCTGGCCCCGGTGCAGGCCGTGGGCATCCCCATCGCCGACGAGCACGTCGGCTACCTGGAGGAGTTGGCGGCGCGGCTGCGCGCCGAGGGCATCCGGGTCGAGGTCGACTCCAGCGACGACCGGATGCAGAAGAAGATCCGCAACGCCCAGAAGCAGAAGGTCCCCTTCATGCTGCTGGCCGGCGACGACGACATCAGCAAGGGCGCGGTGTCCTTCCGCTACCGCGACGGCTCCCAGAACAACGGGGTGCCGCTGGACGACGCGGTCGCCGAGATCGTCACCGCGGTGCGCGAGCGCCGGTAGCGGCCCCCGCCGCGGCGCACGCGCCCCCGCGCCCTCCGCGGTGCGGGGGCGCGGCGCGTCGCGGGCCGAACGGCGCCGCCCGGGCCGCAACCCCGGCCGCCCACCGCACCCGGTGCGGCCGCCGGGGGGTCAGAGGGCGGCGCCCGCCCCCGCCGGCACCCGCGCCGGCCGCGCGGCGCCGGCCCGGCGGCACGTCTGGAGGATCTCGGCGGCCACCGCGCGCGGGTTGTCGGCCATGGGGATGTGCCCGCAGCCCAGCAGCGCCACCTGGCGGGCGTGCGGGATGCGGCGCAGCGCCCGGCGCGCCCCGGCGGGCGGCAGCAGCCGGTCGCGGTCGCCCCAGGCCACGGTGACCGGGACGTCGGCCGCCACGCTGCCCTCGAACACGTACCCGGCCACGTGCGGGGTCAGCCGCAGGAACGGGGACCCGGGAAAGAGCACCGAGACGTCGAAGGTGACCGCGCGGGCGGCGTCGGAGGCGGGGTCGCCGCGCAGGAACCGCCGGGCCAGCGCCCGTGCGGCCGGGGTCTCCACCGCCGCCCGCAGCACCGGCGCGGGGATGCGCGCGGCCCAGCGGGCGCCGCGCGATAGGCACCGGGCGCCCGCGATCCGCGGGCCGGTGCCGAACCCGATGGGCGAAAGCGCGGTCACCGAGGCGGCGCGGCCCCGGACGCCCAGTTCCAGCGCCACCGCCCCGCCCAGGGAGTTGCCCGCCACGTGCGGGCGCTCCACCCCGATGCGCTCGCAGAACGCGGCCACGGTGTCGGCCAGCCAGGAGATGTCGTAGGCGCAGTCGGCGCCGGGTGCGGCGGAGTCACCGAACCCGGGCAGGTCGGGCACGATGACGTCGTGGTGACGGGCGAGGACGGGGGCCACGCGCTGCCAGCCGCGGCGGTGGTGGCCCAGCCCGTGCAGCAGCAGCACGGGGGAGCCGTTTCCCCGGCGGTCGTAGACGATGTGCGACGTCTCCATGAACACCAGATGTACCCGATTCGCGGGTGCGTTACCTCGCCGCCGCCCGCGCCGTGGCCCGCGTGGCCCGTGCGGCGGGAGGGGCGCGTGCGGCGCGTCCTGCGGCGACGGCGGGGCCAAGACGCGGTGTGCGGTGAGCCACGCCGTCGGCCGGGCGTGGGGCGGATGTGGTCGGCGTCACTCCGCGGGCTGTCCACTGTCCCCTGTTCGCCGCCCGCCGGAGTGCGGCCGCGCGCCCGGAGGCGCACCGGCCGCCCCCGTGGGACGGCCGGCGCGCCGGCGGGGCGTCGTGGACCGGGGGAGCTGACGCGTGCGGCCCCGCGGGTCGGGCGCCCGACTAGCGGGCAGGCGCCGCGCCGTCCACGTCGCACTCGCGGGCCGGGCGGACGTCCAGGTAGCCCCACTCGACCATGGAGTCGGCGCCCAGGCGGTCCAGGCCGCCCGCCTCGGGCACCAGGTCGGGGCCGAGCAGGACCTGCTCGCCGCCGCCGGGCTGCTCGAAGGCCGGGGCGATCGGGCCGACCTCGGCGGCGAAGTCCTCGGTGACCGCGTAGCAGCGGTAGTTGTGCTCGGGGCCGCCCGGCCAGGTGTTCAGGGAGTCCGGCGGCAGGGCGCGCTCGGGGAACGGGGTGTCGGCGGGGGCGAGGAAGGAGCCGCGGGCCGAGCCGAACCGGTCCAGCAGGGTGCCCTCGCGCACGGTCTCCACCGCCCGCTGGACCTCGCCGTTCTCCACGGCGAACCCGTCGTGGGCGGGGTAGCGCCAGCTCTCGGTGACCTCGCCGGTGGCGTTGTCGACGCCGGTCTCGCGGTGGCGGGCGACGAACGCGACGGGGGTCAGCGCGCCCAGGCGGTCGTACTCGGTCAGGAGTTCGCCGACCACGCCCCCGCGCGGGAGTTCGGCCGGGCCCAGGCGCGGGTCGCCGCACAGGTAGAGGTCGCGCTCCTGGGGGGTGGGCGGGGGCACCGTCACCGTGCACCCGGGCCACTGCCCGGTGGAGGACGCCGGCGCGGCGGCGGTGCCGGAGGCGGCGGCCGGGGCGGGGGCGGCGCAGAGCGCGAGCACGACCGCGCCGGCGGCGGCCGCGACCGGCGCGAGGAGGGGTCGGGGCATGCGGAGGACTCCGTTCAGCGGTGGCCGTGCGGGGGAGGCTGAGCGGGAGCCTCTGCCGGAACGAGGCCATTCAACTACGGAAGGTGACCGCGTGGAGGGGTTTTCGCCAAGGCGGTGTGAGATGGGGACGAGCTCCCCGGGTGAGGCGGGGATGTTGTGCGCGGGGTTGCTAGCATCCTGGCGCCCAGCAGCATCGACGCGAGGAGAACGCCGTGTCGGAACGGACGAGCGGGTCCTCCGCTCAGGTGGAGCGGTGGAGCGCTCCGGGCTCAGAGGCCGTCCAGCGGCTCAAGGACGAACTGGTGGTGGCGCACGAACTCGGCCACGCGCTCCTCGGTGAGGTGGCCGGTATGACCACCCTGGGTTTCAGCCTGGAGTTCGCGGCCCACGACGGCAGTGTCGCCTACCCGGCCGGGCACGCCCGTATCCGGCGGGACGGGGCCGGTCCGTTCGAAGCGGCGATGGGATTGGCGGGGGGAGTGCTCGCGCAGGATCTGTGGGCGCAGTTGCGCGGAGGAGGCGACGACGCACGCCGCTTCGTCTTCCGCGACACGGCCGAGGCCACGGCCCACGACACCGGGTTCATCGCCATGCTGGAAAGGGAGCACGGCGTCGACCGGTCGGCCGTCTTCCGCGCCGTGGAGGGAGCCCTCGCGCAGCCGGAGATGCGCGGCGCACTGGCGGAACTCGTGCTCGACGTGATGCGCGACGTGCCGCGGCGTCGCGTGCGGCCGGTCCGGATCGCGGTGCCGGGCGACTACATCCGCCAGGTGCTGGAGCGCCACGGGGTCGCCCGCGCGGCCGCCATCCCGAATCCCCCCGCGCGCGCCGACCGGGGCGAGCGGGCCGCATCGGAGCAGAAGGTGCGGGAGGCGGCCCGGGTGCCGGGGATCGGCCGGGCGGTGAAAAGCGCCGCCGAGGCCGCCCACCGGGGCGCCCTTGGCCCCGGCCCCTCGGCGGAGCGGTTCCTGAAGCGCTCGCTGCCCGCCCCTGCGCGGCGCCCCGACGACCGCACGCGGGCGGGCCGGGTCACGCCGGCAGGCCCAGCTCCCGGGCGATGAGCATGCGCTGGATCTCCGAGGTGCCCTCGCCGATCTCCAGGATCTTGGCGTCGCGGTAGAACCGGCCGACCGGAGTCTCGTTCATGAACCCGTAGCCGCCGAAGACCTGGGTGGCGGCGCGCGCGTTGTCCATGGCGGCGTTGGAGGCGACCAGTTTGGCGATGGCGGCCTCCTTCTTGAACGGCTCGCCGGCCAGCATGCGCGCGGCGGCGTCGTAGTAGGCCAGGCGGGCGGTGTGGGCGCGGGCCTCCATGTCGGCGATGGCGAACTGGATCGCCTGGTAGCGGCCGATGCTGTGGCCGAACGCCTCGCGCTGCCCGGCGTAGCGGACGCTTTCATCCACGCACCCCTGGGCCAGGCCGACCGCCAGCGCGGCGATGGCGATGCGGCCCTCGTCCAGGATCCGCAGGAACTGGGCGTAGCCGCGCCCGCGCTCGCCCACGAGGTTGCCGGCCGGCACCCGGCAGTCGGTGAAGACGAGTTCGTTGGTGTCGGAGGCGTTCCAGCCGACCTTGGAGTAGTGCTGGCCCACCGCCATGCCCGGAGTGCCCGAGGGGATGAGGATGGCCGAGATCTCGGGGCGGCCGTCGGGGCGGGTGCCGGTGACGGCGGTGACGGTGACCAGCGCGGTGATGTCGGTGCCGGAGTTGGTGATGAAGCACTTGGTGCCGTTGACCGTCCACCGGCCCTCGGCCAGGTCGGCGGTGGTGCGGGTGGCGCCGGCGTCGGAGCCGCCGCCGGGCTCGGTCAGCCCGAACGCCCCCAGCGCCTCGCCCGAGCACAGGCGCGGCAGCCAGGTGCTCTTCTGCTCCTCGCTGCCGAACCGGTGGATCGGCATGGCGCCCAGCGAGACGCCGGCCTCCAGGGTGATGGCCACGGAGGAGTCGGCGCGGGCCAGCTCCTCCAGGGCCAGGCACAGCGCGAAGTAGTCGCCGCCCATGCCGCCGTACTCCTCGGGGAAGGGCAGGCCGAACAGGCCCATGCGGCCCATCTTGGCGACGATGGGGTAGGGGAACGCGCCGCGCTCGTAGTAGTCGCCGATGACCGGCGCCACCTCGGTGCGCGCGAACTCCTCGACGGTGCGGCGCAGCTCCTCGTGCTCCGCGGACAGCCCGTGGGTCATGGCTTCGGCTCCTTGACGGTGGTGGGTGCGAGGGGCGGTGCGTTCCCGGGCTGCGGGGTCTTGGCGTCCTCGGGGGTGATGGCGGCCACGACCTCGTCCATGGCCACGGGGCGGCCCGGGCGGGCGTGCAGTTCGGCGACCGTGCCCGCCACCGGCGCGGTGACGGTGTGCTCCATCTTCATCGCCTCGACCACGGCGAGCGGGCTGCCCGCGCTGACGCGGTCGCCGGGGGCCACGGCCACCGACAGCACGGTGCCGGGCATGGGGCTGCGCACGGTGCCGTCGGCTGCGGCGCCGGCGCCGCGGACGGGGGCCAGGCGGGGGTCGTCGGTGAACCGCCAGGCGGCGCCGTCGCGGCCCAGCCACAGGCCGGCGGGGTCGGCGGCGCGGGCGTAGCGCAGGGTGCGACCGTGGACGGTGACGACGAGGGTGCGGCCGTCGGGGGTGCGGGCGGCGTCGACGGGGAAGGGCGGTGCGCCGTCGACGCTGGCCTCGTAGGCGAACGGCGCGTCCGGCGCGGCGGCGGTGCCGGGGGAGGGGGTGCGGCGGCGCAGCCGGACGACGGCGGGGCCGCGCCGGGGTGCGCGCAGCCGCCAGGTGGTCCAGGCGGGCGCGCCCAGGCGCCATCCGTCGGGGACGGCGAACCGGTCGGCGGTGCGGGGGTCGGGTTCCAGGCCGAGTTGGTGGTCGGCGGCAGCGGCGGCGAGCAGGCCGTCGTCGACGTCGGCTCCGTCGGCCGGCACCAGGGCGGGGGCCAGGTGGGGGGTGAGGTCGGTGCTGAGGTCGCCGGCGCGGACCTGGGGGGCGCGCAGGAGGCGGCGCAGGAACGCGACGTTGGTGTCGCAGCCAAGGAGGGTGTAGCCGGCGAGGGCGGTGTCCATGCGGTCCAGGGCGGCGGCGCGGTCGGGCGCCCAGGTGACGACCTTGGCGAGCATGGGGTCGTAGGCGGAGGTGATCTCGGTGCCCTCGTCCAGGCCGGAGTCGACGCGGACGCCGGGGCCCTCGGGCTCCTCCAGCAGCAGGACGCGGCCGCCGGTGGGCAGGAAGCCCTGGGCGGGGTCCTCGGCGTAGACGCGGGACTCCACGGCGTGGCCGGACATGGCGAGGTCGTCCTGGGTGAAGGGGAGGGGTTCGCCGCGCGCGACGCGGACCTGGAGTTCGACCAGGTCGATGCCGCGCCGCCCGTTGACGGTCACGACGGCCTCGGTGACCGGGTGCTCGACCTGGAGGCGGGTGTTCATCTCCAGGAACGCGTAGGAGAGATCGGGTGCCGTGGTGGGGGAGCCGCCGGGGGCGGCGTCGGGGGCGTCGCCGGGAGTGTCGGCCGGGGTTGTCCCCAGGGGGCGGGAGTGGTGTGGCGCGGGGGAGCGCGGCTCCTGTTGACTTGAAGTAAGGGGTTCCCCCGGGGCCTCGGCCTCGCCGTGCCCGGAGCCGGCCGGGCCGCCGCCGTCGGAACCCTCGGGCGCGCCCGTCCACAGGCGGGCGGATCCGGTTGGCGCGGCGGGTTCGGCCTGGGGTTGACTTGAGACAAGGGGTTCCCCCGGGGCCTCGGCCGCGGCGTGCCCGCCGCCCGGCGCCGCCTCACCCTCGCCCCCCGCCTCCTCGGGCGGCTGCACGATGAACTCCACCGTCCCCGCGCCCACATACCCGCACGCGCGGGCGGCCGCCACCGCGGCGCGGCCCATCGCGGCGCGCTGCGCGGGGGTGAGCAGCGGCGAGGGCGCCTCCTCCACGATCTTCTGGTGGCGCCGCTGGAGGCTGCACTCCCGCTCGCCCAGGTGCACCACGTTGCCGTGCGCGTCGGCCAGCACCTGCACCTCGATGTGCCGGGGCCGCCGCACCAGCCGCTCCACCAGCAGGGTGGAGTCGCCGAACGCGGCGCGGGCCTCGCGCCGGGCGGCCGCCGCGGCCGCCGCGAGTTCGCCGGGGGACTCCACGACGCGCATGCCCTTGCCGCCGCCGCCCGCCGAGGGCTTGATCAGCAGCGGGTAACCCACCTCGGCGGCGGCGCGCGCCAGCGCGGCGTCGTCCATCGGCTGCCCGGGTTTTTCGGAGAACCCGGGCAGCAGCGGCACCCCGGCGGCGGCGACCTCCCGCTTGGCGCGGATCTTGTCGCCCATGGCCTCGATCGCGGCGGGCGGGGGGCCGATGAACACCAGGCCGGCCTCCGCGCAGAGCCGGGCGAACGCGGCGTTCTCGGCGAGGAACCCGTAGCCCGGGTGCACCATCTGCGCTCCCGCGTCGCGGGCGGCGGCCACGATGGCGGCGGCGTTGAGGTAGCTGTCGGCGAGCGCGGCACCCCCGACGCACACGGCGGTGTCGGCGGCGCGCACGTGCCGGGCGCCGGCGTCGGCGGTGCTGTGGACGGCGACCGTGCGCAGGCCCATACGGCGCAGCGTGCGGATGATCCGCACCGCGATCTCGCCGCGGTTGGCCACGAGCACGGTCGCGGCGCCGGCGGGCGCGCCGGTCCCGGAGCCGGCGGCGGCCGCGTCGGCGCCCGTGGCGGCGGGCACCGGCGGCACCGCCGCCTCGGTGGTTGCGGCGGATTCAGCGGTGGTCATGGTCGCACCTCACATCCGGAAGACGCCGTAGCCCACGGGCTCCAGCGGGGCGTATCGGGCAGCCTCCAGGCCCAGGGCCAGCACGGTGCGGGTGTCGGCGGGGTCGATCACGCCGTCGTCCCAGAGCCGGGCCGTGGAGTAGTAGGGGTCCCCCTGGCGTTCGTACTGGTCGCGGATGGGCGCCTTGAACTCCTCGTCGGCCTGGGCGGGCCAGTCCTCGCCGCGCGCCGCCTTCTGGTCGCGCCGCACCGTGGCCAGCACCGACGCCGCCTGCTCGCCGCCCATCACCGAGATCCGCGCGTTGGGCCACATCCACAGAAACCGGGGGGAGTAGGCCCGGCCGCACATGCTGTAGTTGCCGGCCCCGAAGGACCCGCCGATCACCACGGTGAACTTGGGCACCCGCGCGCACGCCACCGCCGTGACCATCTTCGCGCCGTGCTTGGCGATACCGCCGGCCTCGTAGTCGCGGCCCACCATGAACCCCGAGATGTTCTGGAGGAACACCAGCGGGGTGCTGCGCCGGTCGCACAGTTCGATGAAGTGGGCGCCCTTCAGCGCCGACTCCCCGAACAGGATCCCGTTGTTGGCCACGATCCCCACCGGGTGGCCGTGCAGGCGGGCGAACCCGGTGACCAGGGTGGTGCCGTACTCGGCCTTGAACTCGGCGAACTCCCCGGCGTCGACGATGCGGGCGATGACCTCGCGCACGTCGTAGGGGGTGCGGGTGTCGGTGGGCACCACCCCGTACAGCTCGGCGGGGTCGTAGGCCGGGGGCCGGGGCTCGGCGCGCTCCCAGGCGGGTTCGCCGCGCGGGCCGAAGGTCGACGCGATCTGGCGCACGAGGGCCAGCGCGTGGGCGTCGTCGTCGGCGAGGTGGTCGGCCACCCCCGACACCCGGGCGTGGACCTCGCCGCCGCCCAGCTCCTCGGCCGTGACGACCTCGCCGGTGGCGGCCTTCACCAGCGGCGGCCCGCCGAGGAAGATCGTGCCCTGCTCCCGCACGATCACCGCCTCGTCGCTCATGGCCGGGACGTAGGCGCCGCCGGCGGTGCAGGAGCCCAGCACCGCCGCGATCTGGGGGATGCCCAGCCGCGACATCGTCGCCTGGTTGTAGAAGATCCGCCCGAAGTGCTCGCGGTCGGGGAACACCTCGTCCTGCATCGGCAGGAACGCGCCGCCGGAGTCGGCGAGGTAGACGCACGGCAGCCGGTTGTGCAGCGCGACCTCCTGGGCGCGCAGGTGCTTCTTCACCGTCATGGGGTAGTAGCTGCCGCCCTTGACGGTGGCGTCGTTGGCGACCACCACGACCTCGCGCCCGCTCACCCGCCCGATGCCGGTGATGATCCCGGCGGCGGGGGCGTCCTGGCCGTCGTCGCCGTAGAGGCCGTATGCGGCCAGCGGCGACAGCTCCAGGAACGGGGAGCCGGGGTCCAGCAGCGCGTCCACCCGGTCGCGCGGCAGCAGCTTGCCGCGCTCGGTGTGGCGGACGCGGGTCTTCTCGGGGCCGCCCAGGGCCGCGGTCTCCAACCGCGCGCGCAGTTCGGCGGCCAGCGCCCGGTTGGCCTCGGCGTTGCGGGCGAAGGCGGGGCCGTCGGTGTCGACGGACGAGGTGAGCACCGGTGCCGCGCGCATGGTTCGCCTCCGCTGTTAATGACCGTTAACATCGGCGATGTTAGTGACCGTTAACGTGGGTGTCCAGCGTCACGCCGCGCCGGTTCGCGAAGGGAGGCGCCGCCATGGCCCAGCGCCCCGCGGGCGCCCGCCGCGCCGAGATCCTGCGCGCCGCCGCCGTCCTGTTCGCCGAGCGCGGGTTCCACGGGGTCACCATCGACGACCTCGGCCGCGCGGTGGGCACCAGCGGCCCCGCCCTCTACCGGCACTTCCCCGGCAAGGAGGCGCTGCTGGCGGCCGTGCTGATCGACGTCAGCGAGCGCCTGGCCGCCGACGCCCGCGCCCGCGCCGCCGCCGAGCCCGACCCCCGCGAGGCGCTGCGCGCCATGCTGCGCGGCCACATCGACTTCGCCCTCACCGAACCCGCGCTGATCACCGTGCACGACCGCGAACTCGGCAACGTCCCCGAGCCCGAGCGCCGCCGCGTGCGCCGCCTCCAGCGCGGCTACGTCGAGCAGTGGGTGGCGGTGCTGGCGCGGCTGCGCCCCGGCGCCGGCGCGCCCGTCCTGCGCGCGGCCGTGCACGCCGCGTTCGGCCTGCTCAACTCCACCCCGCACAGCGCCGGGGAACTGCCGCCCGAGCGCATGGGCGCGCTGCTGCTGGAGATGGCCACCGCAGCCCTGCTCGCCGAGAGCTGAGCCCGGCCGGCCCCGGGGCGCCCGCTGATCCCGCGCCGCCGCAGGTCCGGGCGCACCGGCGCCGACGTTTGACCGCACCGGCCTCGGGCAGCCCTGCACCAGACGGACAGTTGCGCCCGCCGGCGCCCCGCACCAGCGGGGCGGGGCGGGCCGCCGTAGGCGTCGACAAGGAGTGGAGCGACGATGGCACGGCCTCGCATTGTGGTGATCGGCGCGGGCTTCGCGGGCCTGCACGCGCTGCGCCGACTGGAGAAGCGCGTTCCCAAGCAGGCGGCCGACCTCGTGCTCATCGCCCCCAACGACTACATGCTCTACAGCCCCCTGCTGCCGCAGGTGGCCTCGGGCCTGCTCACCCCCCAGTCGGTGGCGGTGTCCCTGCACCGCTGCCTGCGCCGCACCCGCATGGTGCCCGGCTCGGCCATCGGCATCGACACCGACGCCAAGGCCGTGCTGGTGCGCAAGATCTCCGACGAGCTGACCGTGGAGCGCTACGACCGGCTCATCCTCGCGCCGGGCAGCCTCACCCGCGTCTTCGACATCCCTGGGCTCACCGAGTACGCCTACGGCAACAAGAACCTCGCCGAGGCGACCGTGCTGCGCGACCACGTGCTGGCCCAGTTGGAGCTGGCCAACGCCACCTCCGACCCCGTCGAGCGCGAGGAGCGCTGCCGGTTCATCGTGGTGGGCGGCGGCTACACCGGGGTCGAGACCGCCGCGTCGCTGCGCCGCCTCACCGACGAGGCCGCGCGGCTCTACCCCTCCCTGGGATCGGCGATCTCCTGGCACCTGGTCGACATCGCGCCCCGGCTGCTGCCCGAACTGGGCACCAAGCTCGGTGAGAACGCGCTGGACCTGCTGCGCCGCATGGGGGTGGAGGTCAGCCTGGAGGTGTCGGTCAAGGAGGTCACCGAGCACAAGGTCGCCCTCACCGACGGCCGGGTGCTGCCCTGCCGCACCCTGATCTGGACGGCCGGGACCTCGCCCAGCCCGCTCATGGAGTCGGTGGGCACCGAGACCAGCCGCGGCAAGCTGGTGGTGGGCTCCGACCTCGCGGTGCCCGACCACCCCGACGTCTTCGCCATCGGCGACGCCGCGGCCGTGCCCGACCTCAGCAAGGAGGACACCGGCGCCATCTGCCCGCCCACCGCCCAGTACGCCGAGCGCCAGGGCGTGGTGGCCGCCGACAACGTCATCGCCTCGCTCACCCGGCGGGCGCTGCGCCCCTTCGAGCACAAGGACCTCGGCCTGGTGGTGGACCTCGGCGGCAACGACGCGGTGGCGCGGCCGCTGGGCTACGACCTCTCCGGCCTGCCCGCCTTCGCCGTGACCCGCGGCTACCACCTGTACTCGCTGCCGTCCAACCCGGCGCGCGCCCGAGTTGCGGCCAACTGGCTGATCCGCGCGCTGACCGGCGGCGAGGTCTCGCGGCTGGGCTTCCACCAGGGCAAGCCCTCGACGTTCGTGGACCTTGAGGCGGCCCACTACCTCGACCCCGAGGACTCCCGCCGGGAGAGCGCCCGGCTGCTGGACAACGCCGCCGCCCGCTCGGGGGCCTAGCCCCGAGCCGGAACGGGAACGAGAACGGGGGCGGGGCGCACCGCGCGGTGCGCCCCGCCCCCGTTGCGCCGGACACCGCCCGGCGGGCGGGACCTCAGCGGACGATCTCGTAGCCGGCCTCGTCGACGGCGGCGTCGAGTTGGGCGTCGCTCAGCGGGGCCTCGCTCTCGACGTGCACCCGCCCGCTGGCCAGGTCGACGTCGACGGTGGTCACACCGGGCAGCGCCGAGACCTCCTCGGTGACGGCCTTGACGCAGTGCTCGCAGGTCATGCCCTTGACGGTGACAGTGGTGCCGGCCATGATCGGCCCCTTCCTAGCGGACGTGGCGGAGTGGGGGCGGGGTCAGGACCGCACCAGCCGGGCGATCGCCTCGGAGGCCTCGCGCACCTTCTCGTCGGCCTCCTCGCCGCCGTTGGCGACGGCGTGGCCCACGCAGTGCTTGAGGTGCTCGTCCAGCATCGACAGCGCGAACGACCGCAGCGCCTTGTTGACCGCGGCGGTCTGGGTGAGGATGTCGATGCAGTAGGCGTCGTCCTCGACCATCCGCTGGAGCCCACGCACCTGGCCCTCGATCCGGCGGAGCCGGTTGAGGTGGCTCTGCTTGTTGTCGTGGTACCCGTAGGTGGCCATCTGGGTGCTCCCCTGGGTTTCCCGCTCTCCAGCCATGAGAATATACCCCCTTCGGGTATAGAAGCGTCGTATGCCCCTGCGGCATTCCCGAGGAACGGCGCACCGTCCGGCCACGGCACCGGGAAGCGCTGCCTCCAGTATGGCCGCCCCGGCGGACCAACCGGTGATCTTCCGGACAAGCCGGGCCGGGCGGCGTGCCTGGTGGCGGGGCGGGCGCGGGCCTGCGTCCCGCCGGGGTCGCGCCGGCGTCACCGGCGCCGGGAGCGCAGCCCCACCCGCTTCAACTCCAGGTCGGCGAGTTGGGCGATGACGGCGCGGTCGCCCGCCCGCCAGGCGCCCACCGGGTCGGGGTGCACGGCGGTCAGCCGCCGGGGCTGGGCCGAGGCCATCGCCCGCAGCGCCAGCAGGGAGGCGCCCGCCTCCTCCGGCAGCGCCCGCAGCGCCGCCGCCCCGCCGGCGCGGCGCATCCAGCGGGCCCGCGTCAGCAGCCACACCAGCAGCGCGAACAGGACCGGCATGGCCGCCGTCAGCAGCGGCAGCACCAGCGCGACCAGGCCCATGGTCTCCTGGAAGCCCTGCCCCGCCTCGCTGAGCGAGGTCCCCGCCTCGCCCACGCTGGTGAACGGCGCGGCCAGGCTGTCCCCGGCCAGGGGGACCTCGCGCACCCGCTCGGCCGCGTCGGCCATGTTGTCCGCGAACCCCTGGCCCGCCGACTCCATCAACTCGCCCGGCACCGCCAGCGCGCTCAGCATGTCGTGCAGGGCCAGGCCCGCCCACACCCAGGCGGCGATCCAGGCCGCGGTGGCCGTGTCGGCGCACAGTTGGAGGAGGAAGCGCAGCGGGCGGTCGGCGTAGATGGTCATGGCGTCTCCAGCCGGGGAATAGGGGGCATCCGGAGCATCGGGGGTGAACCGGGGGGAGTCCGGCGTCTCCCCGCCCATGCAGTCCCCAGCACGGCGGCGCTTAGACCTCGCCGCGGCGAAATCCTGCCACGGGACGCCCCGCGAGCGGCGGCCTCGCGCGGTGCGCGCCCGCGGGCCGTGCTTGCGATCGGGGCCGCGCCCGCCCACGATTGATCACATGAGCGACTCCAAGAGCCAGGAGAACACCATCCTCACCCGGATCAAGGATCTGGTCACCGAGGAACGCGACCTCCGCGAGCAGAGCGAGCACCGCCTCACGCCCGAGGAGCGCCAGCGCATGCGCGCGCTGGAGCAGGAACTCGACCAGTGCTGGGACCTACTGCGCCAGCGCCGTGCCCGCGAGGAGTTCGGCGAGAACCCCGACGAGGCCAGCGTCCGGCCCAAGGGCGAGGTCGAGGGCTACCGCCAGTAGCGGAGTCCCCGGGGCGGGGCGCGGCGCCCCACGACGGGTCGCGCGCCGCGCGGTGCGCGCGGCCGCGCCCGGCGCGGCCGCAATCACGGAGGTGCAAACCCGGAACCTTCGCGCGGTCGGGCGCGTCTCACTCCCCAAACGCATGCCGCCGCCGCGCGCGGGCAGCGCCCGCCGAGGGCGGCGGCCGGAGCACGAGACGATCGGGTCGCCCCTCGATGCTGGAAGTACTCACCGGTACCGGACTCGCCTCGGCGGCCGGGCTCAACGCCTACGTGCCGCTGCTGACCGTGGGCCTGATCGCCCGCTACACCGACCTGCTGCCGCTGGGGCCGGGATGGCAGTGGCTGGAGCACCCGGCCGTCCTGGTCGTTTTGGGCGTGCTGCTGGCCCTGGAGGTCACCGCCGACAAGATCCCGGCCGTCGACAGCGTCAACGACATCGTCCAGACCTTCGTGCGCCCCACCTCGGGCGGCATCACCTTCGGCGCCGGCGCCTCGGCCGTGACCGCCGGCGACCTCGCGGCCGCCGGCGAGGGCGGCGGGTCGTGGTGGCCGGTCATCGCCGGCGTGCTCATCGCGCTCGTCTTCCACCTGCTCAAGTCCGCCGCCCGCCCCGTCCTCAACGCCGTGACCTTCGGCGCGGGCGGCCCCGTGGTCAGCACCTTCGAGGACATCGCCAGCGTGGCCACCTCCGTGCTGGCCGTGGTGGTGCCCCTGCTCATCCTGGTGGTCGTGCCGCTGCTGGCGCTCATCGGCGTGTGGGCCTGGCGCCGCCGGCGCCGCCGCAAGGCCGAGCACCGCGGCACCGCCGTACCCGGCGTGCCCTAGATCGTTGATGGGGTTTTCTGAATCTCCTGCGGACATGGCGAAGGGCGTCGAGGATCGGTGTGTGACGACCAACCTTGACGCCCTTCTGACCGCACTCTACGTCCATCTGGACGACCACGTCCTGCCTTCGCGCGAACAACCCGT